>DYMU01000014.1:17609-72144 GCA_020721445.1 Gemmobacter nectariphilus | reverse complement strand
TCTGTCCGGGAGAAGGGGAAGTCCGGCCGTCAGCCGATTTGTGCAACAGAGCCCGTCAAATGCCCCAGCCTTCACCCTGCATTTCACGCAGGCGGCTGGCGGTGCGTTCGAATTCGAACGATCCTGTGCCTTCGATATACAATCGTTCGGGTTCATCGGCGGCGGTGCAGATCAGCTTGACGCGCGCCTCGTAAAGCGCGTCGATCAGGGTGACAAAGCGCTTGGCCTCGTTGTAGTTGCTGGCGGAAAGCTGCGGGATGTCTTCCAGGATCAGCACGCGCAGGGCGGCGGCGATGGCCAGAAAATCGGCGGGGCCCAAGGGGCGGGCGCAAAAATCCCAGAACGTGGCGCGACCGATGCCATTGGCATAGCTGGGAATATCGACCGTGCGCCCGTTGACCGGCAGTTGCAGCGGCGCCGAGGGCGCCCCGCCGGTCAGATCTTTCCAGATCGCGGTGATTTCGCCATGCGCCTTGCCGGCGGGGTGGAAATAGACCTGCGCCCCGGCAAGCCGGTGTTGGCGGAAATCGGTCGGGCTTTCCAACTCGCGCACCTGCATCTTGTCGCGCAGCATGGCGATGAAGGGCAGGAACAGCGCCCGGTTCAGACCGGTCTTGTACAGGTCTTCGGGGGGGCGGTTCGAGGTGGTGACGATCACCACCCCGGCGGCGAACAGCTTTTCAAACAGGCGCCCGACGATCATGGCATCGGTGATGTCGGTGATCTGCATTTCGTCAAATGCCAGCAGGCGGGTGTCCTTGATCACCGTCTCGGCCACCGGGGTTATGGGATCATCAACACCGGTCTTGCGGGCGGCGTGCAGGCCACGGTGGATGTCTTGCATGAAGGCGTGAAAATGCACGCGGCGCTTTTGCGGGATTGCCGTGGCCTCGGCAAACAGATCCATCAGCATGGATTTGCCGCGCCCGACGCCGCCCCACAGATACAGCCCCTTGGGCGGCATCAGCGGTTTGGCGAACATTCCGGCAAACAGGCCGGTGCGGCGGGTGGCGTGGTCTTCCAGCCAACGGCGCAAGTCTTCCAGCGCCGGCAGAACCGCATTCTGGCCCGGATCGGGACGCAGGCTGCCGTCTGCGACGCGGGCCTCATACAGGTCTGTCAGGGTCTGGCGCATGGGTTTGGTATACATCGGTATGCGAGTGGCGGGCAAGCATGGCATTGCGTGGAATACGCCTTGTGGGTCGATTCCAAAACGGGTTTGGTTGGGTCGCAACGCTTTGGGGGGCAAGAATGGCGGAATGGTGGCGCGGGTCGGTGACCTATCAGGTCTATCCACGGTCGTTTCAGGACAGCGATGGCGACGGCATCGGCGATCTGGCCGGGCTCACCGCGCGCTTGCCGCATCTGGCGGGGCTGGGGGTGGATGCGGTCTGGCTGTCGCCGGTGTTTCGCAGCCCGATGGCGGACATGGGCTATGATGTGTCTGACTATACCGATGTGGACCCGCTGTTTGGTGATCTGGCGGCGTTTGATGCCATGGTGGCAAGGGCGCATGATCTGGGGCTGCGCGTCATTATTGATCAGGTGATTTCGCACAGTTCCGACCAGCACCCGTTTTTCAAGGACAGCCGAACCAGCCGTGACGCCGCCCATGCAGATTGGTATGTCTGGGCCGATGCACAGGCCGATGGCAGCCCGCCCAACAACTGGCTTTCGGTGTTTGGTGGCAGCGCGTGGGAATGGGATTCGCGCAGGCGGCAATATTACCTGCACAATTTCCTGCCCAGCCAGCCGGATTTCAATTTCCACAACCCGGCGGTGCAGGATTGGCTGCTGTCGGTGTTGCGCTTCTGGCTTGATCGCGGGGTGGATGGCTTCCGGCTGGATACGGTGAACTATTATTTCCACGACACGGCGCTGCGCCCGAACGGCCCGATGCCGCCCAAGGAAAAATGGCCGCCGGTCAACCCTTATGAAATGCAGGATCACAGGTTTTCCAAGTCGCGGCCCGAGAACCTGGAGTGGCTGAAGAAGATGCGCGCCCTGACCGACGCCTACCCCGATCGCACCATGGTGGGCGAGGTGGGCGATGCGCCCTGGCGCAATGTGCAGATCATGGCCGATTACACGCGGCCCGGGCGGCTGCACATGGCCTACAGCTTTGACATGCTGGAACCCGAGTTCACGGCGGCGCATTTTCGCGACAAGATCGAAGGCTTCTTTCAGGGTGCCCCCGATGGCTGGCCGATGTGGGCGTTTTCCAACCATGACGTGATCCGCCATGCCAGCCGCTGGGCCGAACACGGCACGCCCGATGCCGTGGCCAAGCTGGCGGCGGCGATGCTGTTGTCGTTCGAGGGGTCGATCTGCCTGTATCAGGGCGAAGAGTTGGGGCAGGTCGAGACGGATATCTTGTTTGACGAATTGACAGATCCGCCGGGCATCCGGTTCTGGCCCGACTATAAGGGTCGCGATGGTTGCCGCACGCCGATGGTCTGGGATGCAACACCGCAGGGCGGGTTTACCACGGGCACGCCGTGGTTGCCCATCAAGCCCGCACAACTGGCGCGCAATGTGGCGGCGCAAGACGGGGTGGCTGGGTCGGTGCTGGAGTTTTACCGCGAAATGCTGGCGTTCCGGCGCGCAACCCCGGCGCTGCGCGAGGGGCGAACGCGGTTCTTCGACGTGGCCGATCCGGTGCTGGCCTTCGCGCGCGGTGACGCTTTGGCCTGCGTGTTCAACCTGTCACCGCGGCCGGTGACACTTGCGGCGACGGGGGCACTGCTGGACGCAGCCCCCCGCCACGCAGCACATCTTGAAGGGGGTCGGCTGGTGCTGGGCCCCAACGGCTTTGCCTTCTTGCAGGCCGAGGGCGGTCTGACCGTATCGGCGATTCAGGCGGCAAACGCATCAATGCTGTAGCCTTGCAGATACAGCAGGGCGGTCAGATCGCCGTGGTTGATGCGCAGATCGCATTGCGCCGCGACCGAAGGTTTGGCGTGCAGCGCCACGCCGGCGCCCGCCCGGTGCAGCATGGCCAGATCATTTGCGCCGTCGCCCACCGCCATCGCATCTTCCGGTGTGATGCCAAGCCGGGCGGTGATGTCCAGCAGTGCGTCCAGCTTCGCCTGCTTGCCAAGGATCGGGTCGGCGACATGGCCGGTCAGCTTGCCGCCCTCGATCAAAAGCGTATTGGCGCGGTTTTCGTCAAAACCAAGGGTTGTCGCGATTTGGGCGGTAAAGGCGGTAAAACCACCTGACACCAGCGCCGCATAGGCCCCGTTTGCGCGCATGGTGGCAAGAAGTGCCGGACCGCCGGGCATAAGGGTAATCCGGTCGCGGATCACCGAGGTGATGGTTTCGGCGGACAGGTCGCGCAGCAGGCTGACGCGTTCACGCAAGGCGGCCTCGAAATCCAGCTCGCCGTTCATTGCGCGGGCGGTGATGCCGGCGACATAGGCCCCGACACCCGCCTCATCCGCCAATTCATCAATACATTCCTGCTGGATCATCGTCGAATCCATATCGGCAATCAGCAGGCGCTTGCGGCGGTTCAGGCTGGGTTGCAGGCACAGGTCGATGCGCAGGCCTTGCAAGCCTTGCCAAACCTCCCACAGGTTCTGGGGCATGGTTGGCACCGCGAATTCGGCGGCAACCCCGGGGTTCAGCCAGACCGCATCGCCGCCGCCCCATGCGTTGCGCAAGGACTCCACCGCTGCGCGGTCAAGGATCGGCGTTTCGGGGTTGGTCAGCAGGGTGGCGATGAACATGGGTCTGTGGTCCGTTCGAAAAGGTCCGCGTCGTTTTCGCGCGGGGATGCGCCGCTTTACGACGATTTTTCCCCTTGTGCCAGAGGGGCGGGGTCTGTAGACGCCACCTTGGGACACCCTTCCCCAACGAAGGGCATTTATCTGTGAGGATACCATGGCTGATCTGATCGCCCCGGCTGCGCGCCCGGCAAACCCGCGCTTTTCCTCTGGCCCTTGTGCCAAGGTTCCCGGCTTCTCCCTTGACATGCTTGGTGACGCTCCCTTGGGCCGGTCGCACCGTGCCGCTCTCGGTAAGGCCAAGCTGAAAGAAGCCATCGACCTTACCCGCGAAATCCTTGGCGTTCCAGAGGGTTACCGTATCGGCATCGTCCCCGGTTCCGATACCGGCGCGGTCGAAATGGCGATGTGGACCCTGCTTGGCGCACGCCCGGTCGAAATGCTGGCCTGGGAGTCGTTTGGCGAAGGCTGGGTGACCGACGCGGTCAAACAACTCAAACTGGACGCAGCGGTAAAAACCGCCCCCTATGGCCGGATCGTTGATTTTGCGACGGTCGATTTTGATTGTGACGTGGTGTTCACATGGAACGGCACCACCAGCGGTTGCCGCCTGCCCAATGCCGATCTGATCCCGGCAGATCGCAAGGGTCTGACGATCTGCGACGCCACTTCTGCCGCCTTCGCGATGGAAATGGACTGGGCCAAGCTCGATGTGGTCACGTTTAGCTGGCAAAAGGTGCTGGGCGGCGAAGGTGCGCATGGCATGCTGATCCTGTCGCCCCGCGCGGTGGAACGGCTGGAAAGCTATACCCCCACCTGGCCGCTGCCCAAGATTTTCCGTCTGACCGCCAAGGGCAAGCTGATTGAAGGCATCTTTGTCGGCGAGACGATCAACACCCCGTCGATGCTGGCGGTGGAAGATTATCTGGTGGCGCTGAAATGGGCCAAATCGGTGGGTGGCTTGCGCGGTCTGGTGGACCGGGCGGCAGCCAATGCCCAAGTGGTGTGGGATTTCTGCGATGCAAACCCATGGCTGCAAAACCTGGCCGAGACGCCCGAGATTGCCTCGACCACCTCTGTCTGCCTGAAGTTCGTGGACGACCGCATCAAGGATGGTGAGGCGTTTGCCAAGGCGGTGGCCAAGCGGCTGGAAAAGGCCGGTGTCGCCTATGATATCGGCGCCTATCGCGACGCACCTGCGGGTCTGCGCATCTGGTGCGGATCGACAGTGGAAACCGCTGACGTGGCCGCCCTGATGCCATGGATCGCCCACGCGTTTGAGGCCGAGATCGCGGCGCAAGCCCAAGCGGCCTGATCGGGATGGCGGGGTTCACCCCGCCACGACGACAACCCCAAATCCGCAGGGCGGGGTTCACCCCGCCGCCACCCCCCAAGTAAAATTCATGGAGCCCATCATGGCACCCAAGGTTCTCGTTTCCGACGAACTTTCCGAAACCGCCGTCCAGATCTTCCGCGACCGTGGGGTCGAGGTCGATTACATGCCAAAGCTTGGCAAGGACAAAGAGGCGCTTGCCGCCGTCATCGACCAGTATGACGGGCTTGCCATCCGGTCCGCCACCAAGGCCACCGAAAAGCTGCTGGCAGGGGCGACCCGGCTGAAGGTGATCGGTCGCGCCGGAATCGGCGTCGACAATGTCGATATTCCGGCGGCGTCGAAAAAGGGCATCATCGTGATGAACACGCCCTTCGGCAATTCGATCACCACCGCCGAACACGCGATCGCGCTGATGTTCGCGGTGGCGCGGCAGTTGCCCGAGGCCAATGCCAGCACCCATGCCGGCAAATGGGAAAAATCCCGCTTCATGGGGGTGGAGTTGTTCAACAAGACCCTCGGCGTGATCGGCGCGGGCAATATCGGCGGCATCGTCTGCGACCGCGCGGTCGGGCTGAAGATGAAGGTTGTGGCCTATGACCCCTTCCTGTCGGACGAACGCGCCAAGACCCTGGGCGTGCACAAGGTGGAACTGGACGAGCTGCTGGCCCGCGCCGATTTCATCACCCTGCACGTGCCGCTGACCGACAAGACCCGCAACATCCTGTCGCGCGAGAATCTGGCGAAAACCAAGAAGGGCGTGCGGATCATCAACTGCGCCCGCGGCGGGCTGATCGACGAGGCAGCCCTGGCCGAAGCCCTGAAATCGGGCCATGTCGCCGGGGCCGCACTGGACGTGTTCGAGGTTGAGCCGGCGGTGGAAAACCCGTTGTTCAACTTGCCAAATGTGGTGGTCACGCCGCACCTTGGTGCCTCGACCACCGAAGCACAGGAAAACGTGGCGCTGCAAGTGGCCGAACAAATGTCGGACTATCTGCTGACCGGGGCCGTCACCAACGCGCTGAACATGCCCAATGTCACCGCCGAAGAGGCCACCGTGATGGGCCCCTGGGTCAAATTGGCCGGCCATCTGGGCGCGTTCATCGGTCAGATGACCGATGAGCCGATCAAGGCGATCAACATTCTCTACGATGGCCGCGTCTCCGAGATGAACATCGCAGCCCTGAACCAGTCAGTGATCGCGGGCGTGCTGCGGGCGCAGAACCCGGATGTGAACCTGGTCTCTGCCCCGGTGGTGGCCAAGGAAAAGGGCATCCAGATCTCTACCACACGGCAGGACAAATCGGGTGCATTTGACGCCTATATCAAGGTGACCATGGTCACCGACAAGCGCGAACGCTCAATTGCCGGCACCTGCTTTTCCGATGGCAAGCCGCGCTTCATCCAGATCAAGGGCATCACCATCGACGCCGAGGTGGGCGAACACATGCTTTATACCACCAACGAGGACGTGCCGGGCATCATCGGCCTTCTGGGCATGACGCTGGGCGAGAACGGTGTCAACATCGCCAACTTCACTCTCGGCCGCTCGGCCATTGGCGAAGATGCGATCGCGCTGCTTTACCTCGATCAGGCAATCAACCCCAAGGTGGTTGATACGCTGGAATCGACTGGCATGTTCCAGCAGGTCAAACCGCTGGTGTTCGAAGGCGCATAACACGGGTTTCGTCTTTCTCTTTCTTCAAATATCCCACAGGGGGTCCGGGGGACGTGAAGTCCCCCGGGCGTTTCCATCTGAAAGGCCCGATCAATGCACACCTACGCGATTGGCGACATTCACGGCCATCTTGGCTTGCTGCACGGTGTGCATGACCTGATCGCTGCCGACATGGCCCACCATGGCCCGGGCCAGGTGGTGCATGTTGGCGATCTGGTCGATCGGGGGCCTGACAGCCGCGGCGTGATCGACTTTCTGCGTGACGGTATCGCGCAAGGGCAGGACTGGGTGGTGCTCAAGGGCAATCATGACCGGATGTTCACACTGTTCATGGCCGATCCATTTGCCCGCGATGCAGGTCTGCGGGCCGAGTTTTCCTGGCTGCATCCGCGTCTGGGCGGGGCGGAAACGCTGGAGTCCTATGGTGTGCGCAGCCCGGCCGACAGGCCGATCACGCCCGTCCACCGCGATGCCGTGGCGGCGGTGCCCGAAGGCCACATTGCCTTTCTGGCTGCCTTGCCGACCTGGCACCGGGTTGGCGATGTGGTCTTTGTGCATGCCGGCATCCGCCCCGACATCGCCCTCAAGGACCAGACCGAAACCGATCTGTTGTGGATCAGGGCGGCGTTTCTGGACCACACCGCCCCGCATGAGGCGCTGATCGTGCATGGCCATACCGCAATCGACATGCCCACCCACTACGGCAACCGGGTGAACATCGACAGTTCCGCCGCCTATGGCGGTCCGTTGTCCGCAATCGTGATCGAGGCCGATGGCGCGGTCTTCCGGCTGACCGCCGCAGGCCGGGTGCCGCTGCTGCCGCAACGGCCTGCTGCACCACTTTAGGCGCGCCGCGCCGCCTGCGCGCGGTTCAGCGCAGCAACTCGGGCATGGTGCGGCGCACGATCAGGGCGCAGACCGCCGACAGCGCCGCCACCCCGGCCAGCACGCCAAAAAATACCGCCCCGCCAAACTGGGCGATGACCGGCGACAGCAGGATGGGCGCCAGGATGCCGCCAACCAGCCCGGCGGCGATGATGATCGCCGGGGTGCGCGGGTCATCGCCCATCACCCGGCTGGCGGCGACGTAGAAACCGGGAAAGAACAGCCCCGCCGACAGGCCCAGGCTGACGAAGAACAGGCCGGGGTTGACCAGTGCCGCCAAAGTGGCCGACAGGGCCGCAAGCATCATGGCACCGATATACAGCGTGAACGGTGCCACCAGATGCGCGGTGAAGATCAGCGCCACCCGCGCACCCAGAAAGGCCACGAAAAACGCACTCAGCACCTGTGACGCGCTGCTTTCGGCAAGTCCCGCCCGGATCAGGGCGCTGGGGCCAAGCCCGACCAGCGTCGCCTCGATCCCGATCCCGGCCACCGCGAACAACTGAAATGCCAGCATCGGGCGAAAATGCCCTGTGGCGGTGCCGGGTGGCGGTGCAGCGCTGCCGCCCGAGCGGCCCGCCCCCAGCCAGATCAGCGCGCCAAATCCCGTGATCAGCGCAAAGGCGAGCGCCGGGTTTGACCCAAGGCCGACAAAGACCAGCGGCGCGGCAATCGCACCGATGCCAAAGGACGCGTTCAGCAAGCTGACCATGGCGGTGCCGCGCGCGCCGAACGCCCGCAGGATGCGCGGGTTGAACACCGTGGTCGAGATGCCATAGCCCATGCCGAACACCACCGCCCCGGCAAAGGTGATCCACAGCCCCGCCGCCATCGCCAAGGCCGCCGCCCCCAGCACCATCAGGCCGATTGCGATGCGCGGCGTGGCCCGCGCGCCGTAAAGATACATCAGCGCCACACCGATGGCGCAGCCCACCCAATGCGCCGACACCAGCCAGCCGGCCTGCGCCGGGGTCAGCGACAGGGCACGGCCAAAGGCCGGCAGGGCCGGGCCGTAAAGGGACTGGCCCGCCCCCATCATCACATAGCTGGCCAAGCCGACAAACAGCAAGGCGGCATTGGCCCGGATCAGGTCCTTCATCTTGGGGGCTCTCCTTGTGCGCGCAGCCTTCCCTTGACCGCGCGGCGCTGTCAACTGACGCCGCGTTTTGGTTTGTCCGAACCGGGAAAGTGGTTAGCCTGCGGCCCAGCACAGGAGCGCGCCATGCCCGACGACTCGGACCAGATCTTCATTCTTGCCGCCACCCGCAGCCCGATCGGTGGCTTTGGCGGGGCCTTGGCGTCGGTACCGCCGATCGAGGTGGCCACGCAGGTGATCCGCGCGGCGCTGATGCAGGCGGGTGTGGCGGGCGCCGAGGTCGGCACGGTGGTGATGGGCCATGTCATCAACACTGAACCGCGCGACATGTATCTTGGCCGGGTGGCGGCGATGCAGGCCGGCATACCCGACACGGTGCCCGCGATGAACGTGAACCGCTTGTGCGGGTCGGGCGCGCAGGCGATCGTCTCTGCGGTGCAGGCGTTGCGCTTGGGCGATGCAACGGTGGCGGTCGCGGGCGGGGCAGAAGGCATGAGCCGCGCCCCCTATGCCCTGCCGGCCGCGCGGTTTGGCCAGAAAATGGGCGATGTCCGCGCGACGGATATGATGACCGGCGCGCTGACCTGCCCGTTCGGCACCGGGCATATGGGTGTGACGGCGGAAAATGTCGCGGCAGAGTTCGGCATCAGCCGGGCCGCGCAAGATGCCTTTGCGCTGGAAAGCCAAAGGCGCGCGGCGGTCGCCATTGCCGAAGGGCGCTTTGCCGCCCAGATCACGCCGATTGAGGTTACGGGCCGCAAAGGCGTGGTGCAGTTTGCGGTGGATGAACATCCCAAGGCGACCTCACTCGAGGCGTTGTCGGCCCTGCGCCCGGCGTTCCAGAAGGATGGCACGGTGACGGCGGGCAATGCCAGTGGCATCAACGACGGTGCGGCGGCGCTGGTCTTGTCGCGCGGTGTGGCGGCGGGGACCAAGCCAAGGGCGCAGATCATGGGCTATGCCCATGCCGGGGTGGACCCCAGGCTGATGGGTATCGGCCCGATCCCGGCGGTCGAGACGCTGTGTGCCAAGCTGGGTTGCAAGCCGGGCGATTTTGACGTGGTCGAATCGAACGAGGCCTTTGCCGCCCAGGCGATTGCGGTGAACCGCGCGTTGGGGTTGGACCCAGCGTGGGTGAACCCGAATGGCGGTGCCATTGCCCTGGGGCATCCGGTTGGGGCAACGGGCGCGATCCTGGTGGTCAAGGCCCTGCACGAGTTGGAGCGCATGGCCGCACGGACGGCGCTGATCACGATGTGCATCGGCGGCGGGCAGGGAATTGCCTTGGCGATCGAGCGGGTGTGAGCCGGGTTGCCCTTGCCCGATGCCCCCCACCCCATCCCTCCCCCACGAGGGGGGAGGGAGGCGCGTCAGGGTGGCCGTGCGCCTCCCCTCCCCCTTGTGGGGAGGGGCTGGGGGTGGGGGGCCTTGCGCCGCGTCAGCGCAGGCGCACCTTGGCGCGGGCGGATCTGCCGCTGGCGTCGATCACCGACAGGGTCACAAAGCCGGTGCCGGGCAGGGTCAGCACGGCTGAACGGGCGCGGTCCTGCACCAGAACCGGCACGCCATCAGCCAGCCAGGTAAACGGCGCGCGGCCGCCTGCCACCTTGACCATCAGGCTGCCCGACAGCAGTTCCACCTCGGCCCCATCGGGCGGGAAGGCCACGGTGGGGGCATTGGCGTCCAGCGTTTCGTTTCGGTTGCGAAAGCGTTGCAGGGGCTGCGGCAGTTGGGCGTTTGATACCAGCAGCGTGGCGGCGGGGGCTGCGCGCTGCGGGTCAAGCCGGGGTTTCAACCGGGCAAAGGCCTGAAACAGCACCGGGGCGGCGACATCCGCGCCAAAGGCACCGGGCACCGGCGTGCCATCGGCCCGGCCCATCCAGACGCCGATCACATGCCGCCCGTCGTAGCCGATGGCCCAGGCGTCGCGGTGGCCATAGCTGGTGCCGGTTTTATAGGCCAGCCGGTTGGCGGGCGCACCGGGCGGCGGGGCAAGGCCTGCCAGAATATCACCCACCTGCCAGGCGGCAGCGGTGCCGATCAGACGTTGGCCTTCGCCTTGGTTGCCGTTCATTCGCCATGTCAGCGGCAGGGCAACCCCGCCCCGCGCGATGGCGGCGTAAAGCTGCACCATGTCGGTCAGGGTGATGCCGATCCCGCCCAGCCCCACCGCCAGCCCCGGCTGATCGCCCGGAATGACCCAAGCCACTGCGGCCTTGTCGAGCGCGGCCAAAAGGCGGGGGGGACCAAGCGCATCCAGCAGTTGCACGACGGGCAGGTTCAGCGACATCTGCAACGCCTCTCGCACCCGCACGGTGCCGCGATACTGGCGGTCAAAGTTTTGCGGCGCGTAGCCCGCAAAGGACATCGGGCGGTCGTCGATCATCGTCTCGGGGTGGGCAAGGCCCTGATCGAAGGCAAGGCCGTAAATCAGCGGTTTCAGGGCAGAGCCGGGGCTGCGCAGCGCCGCTGTCATGTCGACAAAGCCTGCGCGGGCATCGGCCTGAAATGCGGCAGAGCCGACCGAGGCAAGGATTTCGCCCGAGGCATGGTCGGCCACCACAAGGGCCAGTTGCACCCGGTCGCCTTGGGTGGCGATCACGTCGCGGGCCAGCGCCTCAAGCGCGGTTTGCACCCTCGCGTCCAGCGTCAGGCTGTGGCGGGGCAGGGCGGGGTTTTCGCTGCGGGCACGGTCGGCCAGATGCGGGGCCAGCGCCGGGAACGGGCGGCGGGCGTGTGGCACGGGTTCCGACAACGCATTGTCGGCCAGATGGTCGGGCACGATGCCAGCTTGCACCGCGCGCGCCAGCACCCGTACACGTGCGGCCACGGCACGGGCATGGGCGCGGTCGGGGCGGCGCGATTCCGGGGCCTGCGGGATGGCGACCAGAAGGGCGGCCTCGGCCGGGGTCAGACGTTTGGGTTCCTTGCCGAAATAGGCGAAGGACGCGGCGCGCACACCTTCAAGATTGCCGCCAAACGGGGCGAGGTGCATGTAAAGTTGCAGGATCTGATCCTTGGTCAGCCTGCGTTCCAGCGCCATCGCCACCCGCATCTGCCGCAGCTTGCCGCCCATTTCCCCGGTGGTGCCTTCTTCCAGCAATCGCGCCACTTGCATCGTCAGGGTGGACCCGCCTGAAATCACGCGGCCATTGCGCAAGGCCTGCGCCATGGCGCGCGCGACGGCGATGGGGTCAACGCCTGCGTGGCGGTAGAACTGCTTGTCCTCATAGGCGACCAGCATGGCGATATAGGCAGGATCGACCTGATCCAGATTGACCGCCATCCGCCAGCGGCCATCGGCCACCGTATAGGCGCGCAGCAGCGTGCCGTTACGGTCTGCCACCTCGACCGAGGTCGACAGGGCCAAGGGTGGCAATGGGGTGGCTGTGACCCAATCATCCACCCTGTCGCGGGCCAGCCCGGTCAGGAACAGGCCAGCGGCAAGGGCAAAGGCGGCGCGCGCGCGCATCACGGGGCAATCGTGATCCGGCCGGTTTCACCGCGCGCCCGGAAGCTGGGGCGATACATGTCTTCAACCGAGGCCGCCGGGTGGTGGAAGCTGCCGGGCGACACCGCGCGCACGATATAGCTTAGGCGGAACGGTTTGGCATCGCTGCGGTCAATGGCGGTCAGGAAGCGGTCTTGCCGGAACTCGGAATGGGCAACCTCGCCTTCAAGGTTCAGCCAGTCCAGCGCCGCCATCTGCCCGCCCGAGATCAGGTTCGGGTTGTCGATTTCAAACCCGGCGGGCAGGGGGTCGTTGACCATCAACCGTGCCTCGCCGCGGCCAAAAGGGGTGATGTCCAGCACCGTTACCAGACGGTCACCGCTGCGCAGGGTGACAAGGTCGGCGGGCGCGCCGTCCAGCGTATAATAGCTGCGGGTGATGGCATAGCCGTTGCCACCTGCGGGTTCGGGTTCGGTGGGCTTGCCGTAGGCGGTCAGCGTCAGTTGGGTTTCCGGGCCGGTGTTGGCCACGTCCACCGGGCCGGTGCCGGGGGTCAGCACCTTGACCAAGGGGCCGGTCAGGGCTGTGCCGTTCACGCTGATCCCGTCGGTGCCGGGCCTGTCCAGCAGCGCATGGGTGGCCAGCAGCGCCCAGGACGCCTCTTGCGTGGACAGCGTATCAACGTTGGTGGAAACGCGGGTCAACAGCGCCTGCTGGTTCAGCACCTGCGTGCCCGCGCCGACGGCCAGCGCAAGGATGGCGGCCGAGTCGCGGAAATTGGTGCCATAATCGGTGCGGAACACCTGTTCGCTGTCTTGCGCCATCAGGGCCTGCACCCGCGCGCCCGCCCGGCGGAACATGGCATCGGCGCGGGGTTGATCGCCATAGCTGGCCAAGGCTGCGCCAAGTTGCGCTTGGGCAAGGGCGGTACGGAAATCATCGCCCTTCACATCGGCAAAATAGCGCAAGTCGCCAATGGCCGCGGCCCCTTCGCGGGCCAGAACCATCAGCGCATAGGCCAGCGCCTCGCCGCCGCCATTGGCGCTGTCGTCGAAATCGGGCGCGTAATTCACCTGATTGCGCAGGTTATCCAGCGATTGGCGGAATGCCCGATCCGGCACGGCAAAGCCTTGCGCCCGGGCGCGGGACAAAAAGTCGGTGACATAGGCATCCAGCCACAAATCGCCGCTGCCCGCCGACCACAGGCCAAAGCCACCTTCGGCACCTTGGTTGGTCAGGATCCGGGTCACGGCCTGCTCAATCCGGGTGCGGATGTTGGCGGCACCTTGCAGGTCCATCGCTTGCGCGACCTCGTCGAAATACAGCAAGGGCAGGGCCTTGGAGGTGATCTGCTCGGTGCAGCCATAGGGGTAGCGGTCCAGCGCTGCCAGCAGGCCGGGCGCATCCATCTGCGCCAAGGGGCCGACGGCCATGGTGGCCTTGGCCGATGCGGGCGACAGGCCGGCAAACAGGCTGTCATCCAGTGTCAGGGTCTGGCCTTGGGCCAGCGTCATGCGGGTGGTGCGGGCCACCTCGGGGTCATTGGCCTGCACCGGCAGGGTCAGGGTCTTGGTCAGTTGCTTGCCGTCTGGCGTGGTCAGGTTGACGGCGATGGTCTGGATGCCCACGGCCATTGCGGTGACCGGCACCGCAAACACCGCCTTGGCCTTGTCGCCCAGATCAAAGCCTGACGGCACCTGACCAAGGGTCACGCCATTGCCCGCCACATCCAACCCCATCCGGCCCGAAGGTCCGGTGGCGTGGACGATTTCCAGCAGGATGCGGCTTTCATCGCCGGGTGCCATGAAGCGTGGCAGGCTGGCGGTAACGACGACAGGGTCGCGCACCAAGACCTCGGCCTCGGCTTGACCCACGGCCTTGTTGGACCAGACCACCGCCATCACCTTGACCGAGCCATTGAACGACGGCAGGTCAAAGACAGTGCGGGCATAGCCATCGGCGCCCACCTGAATCGGGCCGGTGAAATAGGCCACCAACTCCTCTGTCGGGGGGGGCGCTTGCAGACGCGCCTGCGCGCCCGCATCACCGCCGGACCGCACGGTGCCTTCGGCCCCGTTCAGCCCGTCGATCAACCGGCCATAGACATCGCGGATGCCAACGCCCAGCTTGCGCTGGCCGAAGTAATGGCCCGCAGGGTCGGGTGCTGTAAAGCCGGTCAGGTTCAGGATGCCCTGATCGACGGCGGCGATGGTGGCATAGGCGGTGTCGCCCGCAGTCAGGCCCTCGACCTTAAGCGCGACCGGCATCGGGCCGCGCGGGGTGGCCTCGGCGGCGGTTTCAAAGGTGGCGGACAGTTTGCGCGCGCCGGGGTCAACGGCCGCATGGGCCAGACCCAACGCGCGGGCCGGGTTGCGTCCAGCGGCCACGTCCATCGGGCGCAGCACGGATGCGGTGACATAGACGCCAGCACCCCAGTCATCGGTGACGGGAAGGGTGATCAGGTTTTCCCCCGCGGTCACCGCCTGCGCCTGCATGGCGATCAGGCGGTTCGACAGCACGCTGACCAGCACGGTTCCGGCAGCACGCGGCACGATCCGCAAGGTGGCGGTGTCGCCGGATTTGTAGGCGGGCTTGTCCAGCGACAGTTCCAGCGTGTCGGGGGTCGAGGTCACATCGGCCGGCGCATACCAGCCCGCGTAGAAGGTGGTCGAGGTGACAGCGCCGGTGGCGTTGCGAACCCGCAATTCATATTCGCCCCATTGCACCGGGGCGGTGATTTCGGTGGGTTGCAGGCCAAGGTCGGCCTTGCCTTCGGCGACCACCGAACGGGACACAACCGGCTCCCAGTTCCACGAACCATAGCTTTGATACCATTGGTAATTTGTCTCGATCCGGGTCACTTCCCATTCCACGGCCATGGGGGTTGGCTTGGCGTCGGTGCCAAGGCCGATCAGGGCAAAGCGGGCCTCGGTGCCTTCGGTGACCACCTCGTCGAACATTGGCCTGACGCCGATCAAGGGCTGCGATGGGGTCAGCAGTTTTGTCAGCTGCCGTTCCACCGGGCGGCCCGAGCCTTCGGCCACGCGCACCGTGAACCGCGCTTCCAGCGGTTGCTGCGGGGTGTCGGCTTCGGGCAGCAGCGGGCTGATTTGCGCAAGGCCTGCATCGTCGGTGCGGTCGCCGCCGAAGGATTCCATCCGCGCGTCAAAGGGTTCGTCGTGCGGGCCAAAGACATAGCCATCATATCCGGCCACCGATTTGGCGGCGCGCAAGGCAACCTCGCCTTCAATCGCCAGATCGGCACCGGGGGCACCGAACAGGTATTTCGCGGCCACGGTCAGCACCGGCACATCGCCAAGGCGCAACTCACCGTCGGCCAGCGTCAGGTCAAAGTCGATGCGCTCGGGCAGGAAATCTTCGACGAGGAAGGTTTTGGAGGTCAGCGGGTCGGCCTGAAGATCGGCCAGCACCTCAAGCCGCCAGACGCCCCGCGGGGCGCTGCCGCCGATGGGCAGGGCAAAGACATGGCCGCCCGCACCGCCGTCTTCGACCAGCGCGCGGGAATATTCCACGCCATCGGGGCGCTTGAGGATGGCGGTCAGCGGCAGGCCGGGCACGGCGGTGGCCGCGCCATCACGGGCAAGGGCGGTGGCGTAAACGGTTTCCCCCGCGCGATAGGCACCGCGATCGGTGGTCAGGAACACATCGACAGGGGGGGCGGCAGGGCGGCCTTCGACGCCCCGGTCAGACAGGTCAAATTCAGGGTCGGTCAATGACAGGAAGGCAAGATCAACCTCACCCTCACGCGCCACCACCAGCGCCGGGGCCTGGCCCCCGGTGCCTCGGGTCTGGCCCGCATCAAACCGGGCATAGCCGTTGGCATCGGTCTGGGCGGTGGCCAAGACTTCGTTCGCGGTGGACAGCAGGTCAACCGACACCCCGGCCTTTGCCTCGGTGCTGCCAAGGCTGCGGACAAAGACATGCAGGCCATCGACGCCCGACAGCGTGGTCATCCCCAGATCAGAGACGACAAACCACTGCCAGCCGGCGGGCACCTGATACGGGTCTTCGCCGGGCACGACGGCTTTCAGCGCATAGACCCCGGCGGGCTGGCCCTGCAACGCCTGCACCATCGGCAGGCGGGTGGTGACGTCGCGGTTCACCTCCAGCCCGACGGTGGCGCTGCCGGTCCAGACCTGCACGCCGATTTCGCCGCTGAAGTCGTTTTCCTGCCAGTCGGCCATCGGTTGGCTGAAATAGCCATTCTGGAACGCCCGCAGCAGGTTGCGGTCGGTGACGCGATACAGCGACAGGTCCAGCGTGTCGGTGTTGACGGTTTCAACCGGGATCGCGGCAGTATCGCCCCTGGGCAGCACATAGGCCCGGCCGGGAAAGCGCACGCCGGCGTTACGGTCACGGACATAGGCGGTGATGGGCACCGATTTGGCCAGTTGTTGACCATCGGCGGCGGGCAGGCCCTCGCGGAAGGTGACGGTATAGCGCGCGCCGTGCGACAACCCTTCGACGCAAAGATTGCGCCGACCGTCGGTGGTGACGGTCAGACCGGCCTCGGGAAGTTGGACGAAGGTTTCATAATCCACCCCGGTCCTTGCCAGATCTTCCGAGAAACTGGCGCAGATGCGCGGGCGCAGGCTGTCGGCCTGCACGTCATGTTCGGTGATGCGAAAGCCGTATTTGCCGGTGGCCACATCAAGGGCAGTGGCGGTGTCATCGCGCGGTTGCAGGCTTTGTGCCAGACGCAGGGCCTGCACGGTGCCCCGGCCCCGGCCCAGCTTTTCCAGCGCCTCGGCCATGGTGACAAGGATGGTGTGGCGCAAGGCGGCGGCTTCGGCCCGCAAATAACCGTTCAGCGCAGCATCAACGGCCCGCTGCCGCAGGGCGGGTTGATCGGCCCCGCGCGCATCCGCGGCCAACAGCGACAGCCGGGCATATTCGGCCCAGGCCTCGGGTGTATCCGTCAGATTTACCACGGCCCCGGCAAAGCGCATCGCCGCCTCGCTATCGCCCCGGGCCTCGGCCTGGGCGGCAGCCCTGGCATGGTCGTCAGGGCTGTAGCCATTGGTGCTGTGGGTGCGCCCCAGTGATTGCGCCTGTGCCAAGGCGACGTCAAGGTCGCCCTGCCCGGCAAAGCCCAATTCGGCCCGCCGGGCAGCGGCCCGCGCCTGAATGCCGGGGGCGGCGGTCAGCACCTGCGCCGAAATCGCGCCCTGGTAAAAGGCCCCCGTGCCGGGGTTCGCCTTGGGAAAGCATGACCCATTGCGGGTGTTGAAGGTAAAGGCGGTGCAGCGCGCATTGGTCAGGCAGGCGCGCTCGCAGGCTTCCAAGGTGGTGTCGAACACCTGGGCAATGTCGCCGCCCGGAAGATCCTGATCCTGCGTCACGATCACCCGCTTTTGCGGCACCAGCGGCTGGTCTTGCGCGGCAACCGGGGCGGCCGCAAGGATGAGGATGGCAAAGGCACGGGCAAAAAAGCGCATATGAAATCCTCCCATCGGATGGCGCGCATGGTGCACCGCCGCCCGGCTTCCTGCAAGCGTCGCGATGCCAGTCGCAGGGCATGCCAAGGGCTCTGCCGCGTTAAGCCGGTGTTCATTCTGTTTCCCCTATGGTCAGCCCGGGGCCCCACAGCAGAAGGCGATCCGGGTGGAACGGCTTAGAACGGACGTAAGCGAAAAGCTGGCCAACGAACGGCGGGCAAGACTGGCTGCCGAACGGCTTCTGGAACAGAAAAGCCGTGAACTCTTGGCCGCCAATGAAAAATTGGCGATGCATGCACGGTCCTTGTCGGATCAGATTGTTGTGCAACGGTCGGTCGTGCGCGAGGCGCAGACCGAAGCCGTCACGCTGAAAGGCCAGAACGCCCGCTTTCTGGCCGCGTTGGAACAGGCGCACACCGTCGCCGTGATGGCCGAACGTCGACTGTGGGATTCGATTGATACCATCCGTGATGGCTTTGCGGTGTTCGATTCAGCGACGAACCTGATTGCCGCAAACCGTGCCTATCTGCGCGCGTTCGACGGGTTGGGGGTTGCGCCCGGCATCGGCTATGAACAGGTTTTGCGGCTTGCCGCCGACAAGGGGGTCGTCCGGCTGGAAGCGGAAAGCCCGGATGACTGGGTGCGCCGAATGCTTGACCGCACCATGGCCGAGACGATCGACCCGGTTGTCGTGCAACTGGGCAATGGCAATTATCTGCGCCTGATGGACCGCCGCGCGCGCGACGGCGACCTGGTGACCTTGGCTGTCGATATCACCGAACAGATGCGGATCTGGGCCGCGATCGACGCCATTCCCGATGGATTTGTGCTTTTTGACAGGGAGGACAGGCTTTTGACCTGCAACCAACGCTACCGCGATATTCACCCCGAAAGCGCCGGAATTCTGCACCCGGGCGTGACCTTTGAAGACATCCTGCGCAACGGCCTGAGCCAAGGCAAATACGCCGAGGCCGTGGGGCGTGAGGCGGAATGGCTGTCGGAACGCATGGCTGCGCATCGCGCGCCGTCGTCGATCCATGAGCAGAAAATTTCCAACGGGCGCTGGTTTCGGGTGCTGGAGCAAAGCACGCCCGATGGCGGACGGGTCGGCCTGCGGGTGGACATCACCGACGCCAAGGAACAGCAGGTCGCGCTGGAGACTGCACGACTGCAGGCCGAGGCCGCGAACCGCGCCAAATCGGCGTTTCTGGCTAACATGAGCCATGAGATTCGCACCCCGATGAACGGTGTGGTCGGGATGGCGGAACTGCTGTGCGACACGGCGCTTTCCGAAGAACAGCGGCTGTTTGCCGAGACGATCCGCTCGTCGGGCGAGGCGCTTTTGGTGATCATCAACGACATTCTGGATTATTCCAAGATCGAGGCCGAGCGTCTGACGTTGCACCCCGAACCCTTTGATCTGGAACGCACGATCCATGAGGTCACCATGCTGTTGCAGCCGCGCGCGCGGGCCAAGGGCATTGATCTGATGATTGATTACGACATGTTCCTGCCGACAAGGTTTGTCGGTGATCCGGGCCGGGTCCGGCAGATTCTGACCAACCTGATCGGCAATGCCGTCAAGTTCACCGAGCAAGGCCATGTTCTGGTGCGGGTGGTCGGGCTGGAGGGCGGAGCCGGGCAGCAACAGTTGCACATCACCGTCGAAGACACCGGCATCGGCATCGCGGCCCACAATCTTGAGCATATCTTTGGCGAGTTCAATCAGGTCGAGGACCAGCAGAACCGCAAGTTCGAAGGCACCGGTCTGGGCCTTGCCATCACCCGCAAACTGATTGAGCGGATGGGCGGCAGCGCCTGGGTCGACAGCGAGTTGGGCAAGGGGTCGTGCTTTGGCTTTCGGGTGACGCTGCCGATTGACGAAGACAATCCGGTGACGCGCCTGCCCATCACCTTGCGCCGCGCGCTGGTGGTCGATGACCAGTTCATCAACCGCACCATTCTGGAACGGCAACTGGCCCCGCATGGCATTGCCGTCACCTTGTGCCGATCGGGGGCCGAGGCCTTGGCCGCCCTTGCCCGGGACCGGGATTTTGACGTGGTGCTGACCGACCATGACATGCCCGAGATGGACGGCTTGACGCTGGCGCGCCGCATCCGGGCCGGGGGCTACACCATGCCGATGGTCATGCTGTCGTCAAACCCGGTTGTCGCGCGCGATCAAGGCGCCGATGTCGATCTGGCGGCAATCTTGCAAAAGCCGATCCTGCGCGCCGATCTGTATCGGCACTTGCAGGCCCTTTCGGCCCCGGCGGTGGTTGCGGCGCCGGTGAAGGCGGTGGTCGCACCGGGCCGTCGCCGCATGCGGGTGCTGGCCGCCGAAGACAACCGCACCAACCAGTTGGTTTTCGCCAAGATGGTCAAGGATATCGAGATCGAGTTGCAATTTGCCGCCAACGGGCTTGAGGCGGTGGAAATGTTTCAAAGCTGGAAACCCGACCTGATCTTCATGGATATCTCGATGCCCGAAATGGACGGGCGCGAGGCCACCCAGGCGATCCGGCAGATCGAGGGTGGCCACAGCCATGTGCCGATTGTGGCGCTGACGGCCCATGCGATGGAGGGTGACAGCACGGCGGTGCTGGCGGCCGGGATGGACCGCTATCTGACCAAACCGCTGCGAAAGACCGCCATCACTGCTGCGATGGCCGAGTTTTGCCCCGCCGAGGCGGTGCCGATTGCAGCCGGATAAGGCCGGCTGCGCGCAACCGGGCAAAGCCTGCATCCCGCGCGCGTTTGTCGTGCAAGCGCAACGTCGGGTCGCGGTCGGACCGCCCGAATTCCGCTTGGCGCCACGCGCTTCAGGCGGCCTTTTGTGCGGGCTCGGCCCGGCTGAACACCAGGCGGTCCGTGTCGGATAAATCCGCGCGAAAGCCATAGCCGCCAAGGGTGAAACCGCGCAGGTCGGTGGGGTTGGTCAGCTGGTTTTCGCAGATGAAGCGCGCCATCGCGCCGCGGGCGCGCTTGGCCCAGAAGCTGACGATTTTCGCGCTGCCATCCCGCTCTTCCAGAAACACCGGGGTGATCACGCGCAGGCGCAGGGCCTGCGGGTCCACCGCGCCGAAATATTCGACCGATGCACAGTTGACCAAGGCCTGCGCGCCCTGCTGGTCGGCCAGATCATTCAGCGCATGGGCGATGCGGTCCCCCCAATAGGCGTAAAGATCGGCACCTTTCGGGTTCGCCAGACGGCTGCCCATTTCCAGACGATAGGCCTGTATTGCATCAAACGGCCGCAACAGCCCGTAAAGGCCCGAAAGGATGCGCAGATGCCCCGCAGCCCAGTCCAGTGCCGCGGCGGACATCGTGCGCACGTTAAGCCCCTGATAGGTGTCGCCGGCAAAGCAGTGCACCGCCGGATAGATCGTGCCCGGCGCAGGGGTGGCACTGAAGGCGGCAAACCGGTCGCGGTTCAGCCGGGCAAGCGCCTCGGAAATGTGGCTCAGCTTGCGGATGTCGTCCACCGACAAGGCGCGGGCAATACTGGCAAGATCCAGCGCCTGCGCGGCAAAGGCGGGTTCAGTTAGGTCATGGCCGTCGGGCAGCGGCTTTGGCGTTTCGTTCAGTTTCTTGGCGGGGGATAGCACGGTCAGCATCGGGCCCTCATCGGTTTGGCAAAAGGTATGTGCGGCGCGGGTTTTGTCCAGCCGGGGCGGCCCTGTGGCGGCCTAGCTGTCGCGCAGCACATCCAGAAAGGCAGGACCAAAGCGTTCGATCTTGGCGGGACCAAGATCGCCCACACGGTCAAGGTCCGACAAGGTTGATGGCCGCGCCTCGGCGATCCGCCGCAGGGTGCCGGGCGACAGGCTGAGCGGTTTGCCGGTGCCGTCTGCCCCGCGCAGCAGGTTCAATTGCACCTCGGCCAGACGGTCGTAGACCGCGCCCGATGGCCTGCCTGCCAGCCGCATCCGCGCCGGGTGCAGTCCCGTCGCCGCGCCGTTGATGACGGCAAGAAATGCCGCGCCATAGCTTTCCAGCTTTTTCGCGCCAACCCCGGTGATCCCGGCCATGGCGTCAAGGTTGGCAGGCTTGCGCTCGGCCATTTCAATCAGCGTGCGGTCGGGAAACACCACATAGGCCGGCACGCCCGCTGCCTCGGCCAAGGCGCGGCGCTTGGCTTTCAGGGCCGACAAGAGCGGCGCATCTTCCTCGGCCACAAGGGTTTTCACCGCAATTCGCGGGGCGGCAGAGGCAATGGTATCGCGGCGCAGGGAAATACTGGCCTCGCCGCGCAGAATGGGGCGGGCGGCGTCGGTCATCCGCAGCGCACCGTGTCGGTCGGCATCGCGACGGATCAGATCGCGGCCCATCATCTGGCGGAACACGGCCCCCCATGCAGGCTTTGACAGGTCGCGCCCGACGGCAAAGGTGGGCAGTTGGTCGTGGCCCTTTTCGCGCACCTTGGCGGTGGCGTTGCCGGTCAGGATGTCGATCAGATGGCCCGCGCCAAACCATTCGCCGGTGCGCAGTATGGCCGACAGCGCTTTGCGCACGGCCTCGGTGGCGTCAAACACATCCACCGGACGGTCGCACAGATCGCAGGTGCCGCAGGGTTCGGACGCCTCACCGAAATAGCCCAGCAGCACCTGACGGCGGCAGCCCGTCGCCTCGGCCAGACCCAGAAGCGCGTTCAGCCGGGCGTGATCGGCCGCCTTGCGGTCGGGGGGCGCTGCACCTTCGTCGATCTGGGTGCGGCGCAGGCGGATATCGTCAGGGCCATACAGCGTCAGGGTTTCGGCCGGCGCGCCATCACGACCCGCGCGGCCGATTTCCTGATAATAGCCTTCAATCGACTTGGGCAGGTCGGCATGCGCGACCCAGCGGATGTCGGGCTTGTCAATGCCCATGCCAAAGGCCACGGTCGCCACCACGATCAGCCCATCCTCTTGCTGAAACCGGATCTCGACCCGGCGGCGGTCTTCGGCATCCATCCCGCCGTGATAGTGGCAGGCTGAATGGCCCGCCTCACCCAAGGCCTGGGCCAGCACTTCGGTCCGGGCGCGGGACGCGGTATAGACGATGCCCGACTGGCCCTTGCGGGCGGCGGCAAAGCGCAGGATCTGATCGCGTGGCTTGTCTTTCACCGCAAAGGCAAGGTGGATGTTGGGCCGGTCAAAGCCGCGCAGAAAGGTTTCAGGTGGGGTGCCGTCAAACAGCCGGGTGACAATTTCGGCACGGGTTTCTTCGTCCGCGGTGGCGGTGAAGGCGGTCAGCGGCACGTTCAGCGCGCGGCGCAACTCGCCGATGCGCAGATAGTCGGGGCGGAAGTCATGGCCCCATTGGCTGACGCAATGCGCCTCATCCACCGCGATCATCGACACCCGCGCCCGGCGCAGCAGCGCAAGCGTGCCGCCTGCGGCAAGGCGTTCGGGGGCCATATACAACAGCTTCAGGCGGCCGTCGTCGATGGCGGCGAACACCTGTTCGGTTTCATCATCCGTGTTGCCCGAGGTCAGCGCCCCGGCCTCGACCCCCGCCGCCTTCAGCGCGCGAACCTGATCGCGCATCAGTGCGATCAGGGGCGAGATCACCACCGTCACCCCATCGCGGCACAGCGCAGGCAGTTGAAAGCACAGCGATTTGCCGCCACCGGTGGGCATGATGGCAAGTGTGTTGCGCCCGGCAAGCACGGCTTGCACAATCTCTTCTTGCCCCGGACGAAACCCGGGAAAGCCGAAGATGCGTTGCAACAACAGATGCGGGTCTTGCATGGGTGGGCGGCGACCTTACAGGAACGCGGCGGCGTTGTTGATCAGCACGATCCGCAGCGCATAAATCGCCAGCAACACCACCAAAGGCGCCAGATCCAGCCCGCCCATGTTGGGCATCACCGACCGGACGCGGGAATAGACCGGCTCCAGCAGGCGGTTGATGCCATACCAAAGCTGCGCGACAAGCGGTTGGCGCAGGTTCAGCACCTGAAAGTTGATCAGCCAGCTCATGATGATATGCGCGATGATGATCCACTGTGCGATATCCAGTATCAGCAGCAGGATTTGCAGGATTGAGGTCATGTCGGACACTCCGAAAACGATATGGATGGTGGGGCGGTGCAGGGCGCACAACCTGTTGTGGCAGTGGTATCAATCCGCCCCGAAAAGGGCAACCGCCTTCCGTTGCGTCTTGCTTGACGTAAGGGGCCGGCAGGGGCAGGGAAAGGCGGCACAAGCGAAAGGCCGCGCATGTATCCCTACCTTCGAATGTTCAAGGAATTGTTCAAGTTTCGCAACGCGCCTCCCTTGGGTCTGTTTGACGCGCATGTCAGCCATCACATCTGCTGGCCCTGGGACATTGACCCGTGGATGGAGTTGAACAACGGCCGCACGCTGACATTGTATGATCTGGGGCGGATTCCGCTGGGGCAGCGCATGGGGCTGCACCAGCAATTGTCGGCCAAAGGCTGGGGTCTGACGGTCGCGGGCAACACCACGCGCTATCGCAAGCGGGTGCAGATGTTCAACCGGGTCGAGATGCGGACCCGGGTCATCGGCTGGGATGCACGGTTCTTGTATATCGAACAGTCGATGTGGCGAAAGGGCGAGTGCACCTCGCATATCTTGGTCCGCTCGGCGATCACGTCCAAGGCCGGAATTGTGCCACCGTCAGACATGGCACAAGCGATGGGGCACGATCCGGTCAGCCCGGCCTTGCCAATGTGGGTGCAGAACTGGATTGCGGCAGAAGCCAGCAGGCCTTGGCCACCGCAGATGTGACGCAGGCGGCATCACTTGCGCGGCGGGGCCTTTTCGGGCTTGATCGGATCAAGGCCGATCATAGGGCCATGAGGGGAGAGATCATGGATGCCACGTTAAAACGCCTTTGGGGCTGGTATTTCTTCGACTGGGCCAGCCAGCCGTACAACACGCTTCTGCTGACCTTCATTTTTGGGCCTTACGTGGTTTCCGTCATTGGCGACGGGTCGGCGGCGCAGGCGATCTGGGGCTATGGTGTCGGCACCGCCGGGCTGATCATCGCGGTGTTGTCGCCGCTTCTGGGCGCGGTGGCCGACAAGTCTGGCGGACGGATGGTGTTCATCTTGCTGTTCTCGGTGCTTTACGTGCTGGGCGCGTCGATGCTGTGGTATTCGGCCCCGGATGATTTCAACGTCTGGCTGGTGATGATGTGGTTCTGCATTGGCCTGATCGGGATGGAGTTTGCGACCACCTTCACCAATGCCATGCTGCCCAGCCTGTGCCCGCGCGCCGATATTGGCCGGGTGTCGGGCAATGGTTGGGCCTTTGGCTATCTGGGCGGGATCGTGTCGCTGATCATCATGCTGGTGTTGCTGGCCGAAGGCGCCACCGGCAAGACGCTGATCGGCATTGCACCCCTGTTCGGGCTTGACCCCGAAGCGCGCGAGGGCACGCGCGCTGTCGGGCCGCTGACCGCGATCTGGTATGCGGTGTTCATGATCCCGTTCTTTTTGTGGATGCGTGAGCCGCGCAAGGCCGATGCCATTGGCGTTTTTGCGGCCATGCGCGGGGCCTGGCCCGAGTTGAAGGCCACCCTTCGCAGCCTGCCAAAGAACCGCAGCCTGTTTGCCTATCTGGCCTCGTCGATGTTTTACCGCGACGCGCTGAACGGCATGTTTATCTTTGGCGGCATCTATGCGGCGGGGGTTCTGGGCTGGTCGGTGACCAAGGTCGGCGTCTTTGGCATCCTTGCGGCGCTGACCGGGGCGATCTTTGCCTGGGCAGGCGGCAAGGCCGACTCGCGCTTTGGGCCCAAGCCGGTGATCATTGGGAATGTGATTTTGCTGTCGGCGGTGGCGCTGGGTGTGGTGTTTGTCAGCCGAGAGTCGGTCTTCGGCATGCCGGTTGGCGCCGATTCGTCCCTGCCCGATATTGCGTTCTACGTGTTGGGCGCATTGATCGGGGCGGGCGGTGGGTCGCTGCAATCGGCCAGCCGCACGATGATGGTGCGTCAGGCCCCTGCCGAAAAGATGACCGAGGCGTTCGGTCTTTATGCGCTTGCGGGCAAGGCAACATCGTTTCTGGCACCCTTGTCGATCGGGCTGGTCACCGATCTGACCGGCAACCAACAACTTGGCGTGACACCGCTGGTTGTGCTGTTCCTCATCGGGTTGTTCCTGCTACTCTGGGTCAAATCGGATGGAGAGGTTGCATGATCCGATCCCTGCTTCTGGCCGCCTTGCTGTGCCTGCCGGTCACGGCGCAGGCGCAGCAACTGGCCAACACATTGTTTGGGGCGCAGGCCCGGCCCAGTCAGCAAGCGCCGATGCCCATCGGGTCTTATGCCAAGGGCTGTGCGGCGGGGCTGGTGGAACTGCCGGAAACCGGGCCAAGCTGGCAGGCGATGCGGCTGTCGCGCGGGCGCAACTTTGGCCACCCCGAGATGATCTCTTTCCTGATCGACCTCAGCCGGACCGCGCAGCAGATCGGCTGGGCCGGGCTTTACATTGGCGATATCAGCCAGCCGCGCGGCGGACCGATGACCAGCGGCCATGCCAGCCACCAGATCGGGCTGGATGCCGATATCTGGCAACTGCCGCCCCAGCGCCTGAACCTGAGCCGGACCGAGCGTGAAAACATCTCCTCGATCCCGGTGCGGTCGGCTGACCAGCGGTCGGTGACGAAGAACTGGACCAAACGCCACCACGCCGTGATGAAGGCAGCAGCATCAGACCCAAGGGTGGACCGCATCTTTGTGGCAGCGGCAGTCAAGATCGAAATGTGCAAGACGGCAACCCGCGCCGATACCAAATGGGTGCAGAAAATCAGGCCGGTTGCCGGGCATGACACGCATTTCCACGTGCGGCTGAAATGCCCCAAGGGCGCGCGGTTCTGCGAAACCCAGACGCCGACGGTCAGCGATTTGTCGAAAGGTGGCAATGGCTGCGATGATACGTTGACCTGGTGGGTGACCGATTTTCTGAACCCGCCGAAACCCACGACCAAGAAGAAAGCCCCCGATGCCCCCCGCAAGCGCCACCCGCGCGAATACACGATGAATGATTTGCCGAAGCAATGCCAAGACGTTCTCGCCTCGCGGTAATCGCGGCGGTTCTGGTGGCTCTTGGGCTTCAGGGCAGCGCGAACCCTTCGCCCCCGCCGGGTTTTCTTGGTGCTTTTACGTGGTCAATGGTCGGCGGTGGCTTTGGCGGCTTTTCCGCGATCGAAGTGGCGCCAGATGGGCTTGCGTTCACCGCCGTGTCGGACAACGGGGCATTTGTGCGGGGGCGGTTTCGTCGGGACGCTGATGGCCGGGTTGCGGGCATCACGACCGGCCCGATGATCCTGCTGACCGATCCAAGGCCGGTAAGACTGGCCAAGGCGCGCAACGACAGCGAAGGGTTGGCCATCGCGCCCGATGGAACCGCCTATGTGTCTTTTGAAGGCCCGGCGCGGGTGTTGCGCTATTCTGCGCTGGGGGCCGCGCCCGAAAGCCTGCCCAATCCGCGAGAGTTTCTGGCCTATCCGCACAACGCCGGGTTTGAGGCTTTGGCGATCGATTCAAATGGCGCAGTCTACAGCATCCCCGAGGAACTGCGGGTATTCCGGCGACCGCGCCTGTTGACGGGCCAAGCCAGCAACGCGGGCGGCGATGATTTCCCGGTCTGGCGTTTCGCGGGTGGCAAATGGAGCCTGGCCTTCACTTTGCCGCGACAGGGCGGTTTCCTGCCGGTGGCGGCCGATTTTGGCCCTGACGGCAGGCTGTATGTGCTGGAGCGGACCTTTCATGGCATCGCGGGCTTTGGCAGCCGGGTGCGGTCGTTTGCGGTTGGGCACAGCGCGCTTGACCAGCCCCGCACGCATCTGCGATCCGCCGTCGGGATGCATGACAATCTGGAGGGCCTGTCGGTCTGGCGCGATGCGGCGGGCATGATTCGGCTGACGATGATTTCAGACAACAACTTTCTGCCGATCCAGCGCACCGAGATTGTCGAATACCGTCTGGGTGGTTGACACAGGCAGATGCGGGGCCTAGATCGCGGCGTCCCTGAACGGGGGGCAAGTCTCCGCGACCTTGCATAAAAAACGGAAAAACTCATGATGCAAAAACTTCTGCCCGGCGTGATCGCCATGGCAGCCACCGTGCTGGCCTCAAACATCCTTGTGCAATTCCTGTTCGGCCAATGGCTGACCTGGGGTGCCTTTACCTATCCGGTTGCCTTTCTGGTGACCGATCTGACCAACCGGCTTTACGGCGCGGCGGCTGCGCGGCGTGTGGTCTTTGCGGGCTTTGGCGTGGGCGTCGCCTGTTCGCTGATCGGCACGCAGATCATGGGCGAATTTGGCCCGCTGGTGACGGCCCGCATTGCCATCGGGTCGGGGCTGGCGTTTCTGACTGCGCAACTGCTGGATGTGGCGGTGTTTGACCGGATGCGCGCCGGTGCGTGGTGGCGCGCGCCGCTGGTGTCCACGCTGATCGGGTCAACGGTCGACACCGCGCTGTTTTTTTCGATCGCCTTTGCCTCGGCCCTTGTCTGGCTGGAGCCGGGCAATGACGTGGCCTGGGCGAACGAGGTCTTGCCGATGCTGGGCTTTGGCCCGGTGGCCCCGCTGTGGGTGTCGCTGGCGGTGGCCGATTGGGGCGTGAAACTTCTGCTCGCTTTGATGGCACTTTTGCCATTCCGCCTCATTGTCGGAAAATTGACCGCACGGATTGCGTAAAAGGGTTTGACAGGCACCAAATCTGTGTCAACCTGAATCCATCGGCAACATTTTTGAAAGGAGGTGATCCAGTGTCTAGAGTGATATTGGAGAGAGGTGTCGGGACAGTCATGGGGTGTGTTTTCTAAGGGCAACCCTTTAGCGAACCAACCAGTGATTGGGGCAGATACCTAACTGGCCCATCTCCTTGAACTCGGAAAGGGTCGCCACTCGTCGGCGCCCTTTCTCGTTTGTGGCACCCCTTCTTGCGTTTCGGGGCTTGCATCGGGTCTTCCCGGCGCAGTCGCTTTCGCCTAACCTTGCCGCCATGTTGCGCATCAACGATAGCCTTTGCCTTGCCGACTGGGAATTGTCGGAAAACTTTACCCGCTCGCAAGGGCCGGGTGGGCAGAACGTCAACAAGGTTGAAACGGCGGTGGAATTGCGGTTCGAGGCCGAGCGGTCGCCGCACCTGCCTGCCTCGGTCAAGGCGCGGCTCAAGCGGTTGGCGGGCCGGCGCTGGACGCTGGACGGGGCCATCGTCATTCGTGCCGAGGAAACCCGCAGCCAGGCCCGCAACCGCGAGTTGGCCCGTGAACGGCTGGTCGAGATGATCAGGGCTGCACTGGTGGCCCCCAAGCGCCGGGTGGCGACCAAGCCGACCTATGGCAGCACGCTGCGCCGGTTGAAGGCCAAGGCGGTGCGCGGCGAGGTGAAGGCCGGTCGCGGCAAGCCGGAAGACGAAGAATGACCGAAACGCTGGACCAGCGCCGCGCCCGTCTGATGGGGCCGAATGTGCCAACCTTCTATCGCCATCCGGTGCATATCGTGCGCGGGCAGGGGGTTTGGCTGTGGGACGCGGCGGGCAAGCGGTATCTGGATTGCTACAACAACGTGGCGCATGTCGGCCATTGCCACCCGCGCGTGGTGCAGGCGATTGCGGCGCAGGCGGCGGTCTTGAACACCCACACCCGCTATCACCACGACCTGATCCTGGACTATATCGAGCGGTTGACGGCAACGCTGGGCCACGGCATCTCGCAGGCGATCATGACCTGCACCGGGTCGGAAGCCAACGATCTGGCCTTGCGGATGGCGCAGGCGGTAACGGGCAAGACCGGGATCATTGCCACCGACAACACCTATCACGGCAACACGGCGGCGGTCAGCCAGCTTTCGACGCGCCGCCCGCCAATCGGGGGCCGCGCGCCCAATGTGCGGCTGGTGCCGTCGCCCGATACGCTGGCCCCGCTTGGCGGCAGCCTTGAATCGCAACCGCAGGCCTTTGCCGACAATGTGGCGCAGGCGATTGCCGAGTTGCAGGCAGAGGGGTTCGGCTTTTCCGGCCTGATGCTGTGTCCGGTGTTTGCGAACGAAGGTTTGCCAAGCGTTGCGCCGGGGTTTCTGGACCCGACGGTGGCGGTGGTGAAAGCTGCGGGCGGGCTGATCCTGTGTGATGAGGTGCAGCCGGGTTTTGGCCGGGTCGGCAGCCATTTCTGGGGACATGAGAGCTTGGGCTTTGCGCCGGATGTGGTGACGGTGGGCAAGCCGATGGCCAATGGCCACCCGGTCGCGGCCTGCCTTGCGCGCCCCGAGGCGATGGCCGCGTTCCGCGAGGCGTTTGGCTATTTCAACACCTTCGGCGGCAATCCGGTGTCAGCGGCGGCCTGCATGGCGGTGCTGGATGTGATCGAGGATGAAGGCTTGCAGGCGCGCGGGGCTGCAACCTCAGCCTATCTGCTGAACCGGATGCGCGCGTTGCGGCATGGCCGGATCGTCAACGTGCGTGGCAAGGGCATGTTCTTCGGGCTGGAGTTTGGCGGCGAAGGCGCGGGTGATTTCGCTGCCGATCTGGTGGAAGACATGGTCGCGCGGGGCTTTTTGCTGAACCGCATCGGGCGGGGCGGGGCAACGCTGAAAATCCGCCCGCCGATGGTGTTTGGCCGGGCCGAGGCTGATCTTCTGGCCGACGCGCTGCAAGCCGCCCTGGCCGTGCGATGACCGAGGTCAGTAAAGCCGCCGCCCTGTGGCAGGGCACCGTGATCCGCCCGCTGCGTCTGCGCGAGAATGAGGTGTATGAGATTGCAACACCGCAAGGCCGCGCCGCCCTGCGTCTGCATCGGCGCGGCTATCAGTCGGCCATGGCGATCCGGTCGGAATTGTGGTGGTGCCGGGCCTTGGCACAGGCGGGCCTGCCGGTGCCTGCACCCATTGCCCTTGCCGATGGCAGCGATCTGGCGGTGTTGCACGGCGGTCGTTGCGCCTCGGTGGTGGTCTGGCTGGAAGGCGAACCGCTGGGCGAAGCCGGTGTGCCATTGTCCGGCACCGTGGGGGACCAGGCCGACCGGCACCATGCCCTTGGACGCCTGCTGGCACAGGTGCATGCCGCAACCGACGCGATGGTGCTGCCCGACTGGTTTACCCGGCCGCAGTGGGACCATGACGGTCTGGTGGGCGAGGCCCCGTTCTGGGGCCGGTTCTGGGAACATCCCGGCCTGACCCAGGCTGAGGCCGAAACCTTGCGCGCCGCCCGGCAACTGGTGTCAGACCACCTGACCCTGACCCAACCCACCATCGGTCTGGTTCACGCCGATGTGCTGCGTGAAAACGTGTTGGTGAAGGGTCATTCCCTTTCGCTGATCGACTTTGATGACAGCGGCTTTGGCTACCGGCTGTACGACCTTGGCACCGTGCTGTCGCAAAACCTGTATGAGCCAGCCTACGCCGAGATCCGCGCCGCCCTTTGCGAAGGCTATGGGCTTGCCAACCCGGCAGAGGTGGACAGGTTCACCCTTGCCCGCACCCTGGCATCGGTTGGCTGGACTGCGCCGCGCCTTGCGGCGGCCAGCCCGATCCACCGCAGCCATATCGAGCGTGCGGTGATGTTTGCCCGGCGCTGTCTGGCCTGACCGGGCAGCCGGTCAGACCACAACCTCAATCGCGGTCTGATCCCCCACGCCAAACACCCGCTTGTAGCGTGCGATCTCATCCGCCGGACCCATCGCCTTGTTCGGATTGTCGGACAGTTTGACGGTGGGCCGACCGTCCGCCGAAACCGCCTTGCAGACAAGGCTGAACGGGGCCAGCGCATCGTTGGGGGCAAGGCCGCGGAAATCATTGGTCAACATGGTGCCCCAGCCGAAAGACACCTTCACGCGCCCTGCAAACTGCCGGTGCAATTCAGCGATCTTGTCAACATCCAGACCGTCGGAAAAGATCACCAGCTTCTGGGTCGGGTCTTCCCCGCGCGATTGCCACCAGCGGATCGCAGTCTCGGCCCCCACTGCCGGATCGCCCGAATCAATGCGGATGCCGGTCCATTTGGCCAGCCATTCCGGCGCGCGGGCCAGAAAGCCGGTCGTGCCATAGGTGTCGGGCAGGATGATGCGCAGGTTGCCATCGTGCTCTTCGTGCCAATCGGCCAGCACCTGATAGGGGGCCTGCGCCAGTTCGGCATCGGTTCGAGCAAGGGCGGCATAGACCATCGGCAATTCATGGGCATTGGTGCCGATCGCCTCAACCTCGCGTCGCATCGCGATCAGGCAGTTCGAGGTGCCGATGAAGGCGCTGCCCATGCCTTCGCGCAGCGCTTGCACCGCCCAATCCTGCCACAGGAACGAATGACGCCGCCTTGTGCCGAAATCGGCCAGCCGCAGCCCGTCAATCTGGCGCAGAGTTTCGATCTTTTCCCACAGTTTCGTCATGCCGCGCGCATAAAGCACCTGCAACTCAAAGCGCCCCATATCGCGCAACACGGCACGTGAGCGCAATTCCATCAGCACGGCCAGTGCCGGGATCTCCCACAGCATGACCTCGGGCCACTTGCCCTCGAACGTCAGCTCATACTGGCCGTCGTGCTTTTCCAGATGATAGGGCGGCAGGCGCAACCGCTCAAACCACTCCATGAAATCGGGGCGGAACATCTGGCGCTTGCCGTAAAAGGTGTTGCCGCGCAGAAAGGTGCTTTCGCCGCGTGACAGATGCAGGGTGCGGATATGGTCCAGTTGCTCGCGCAATTCGCCTTCGTCCACCAGATCGGCAAGGCGAATGGATTTGGTGCGGTTGATCAGGCTGAAGGTCACCGTGGTGTCGGGCCGGTTGCGAAATACCGACTGGCACATCAACAGCTTGTAAAAATCGGTGTCGATCAAAGACCGCACGATGGGGTCGATCTTCCACTTGTGGTTATAGACGCGGGTGGCGATGTCGACCATGGTATTTCCTGTTCTGCCCTTGGCGTTAGATCAAGCCAAGCGCGGTAAGTCCAGCAAAGGCGGCGGCTACAAAGGCGGGGGCTAGCCTTGCAAGGCAATTCCGGCGGCGGTCATCCGGCCAACCATCGCCTCAAGGCTGCCGTCCAGATCAATCGCGCGGCACAGGTCCATCCGCACGGTCACGGCAAAGCCAAGCCGGGCCGCGTCCAGCGCCGAAAACGCCACGCAGTAATCCGTCGCCAGCCCGACAAGGGTCAAGGCCGAAACCCCACGGCTGCGCAGATACCCCTCCAGCCCGGTGGGGGTGCTGTGGTCGTTTTCAAAGAAGGCCGAATAGCTGTCGATCTGCGGCTGGGTCCCCTTGCGCAAGATCATCTGGGCCGGATCGGTGCGCAGATCGGGGTGAAACGCGGCGCCATCCGTTCCTTGCACGCAATGGCTGGGCCACAGCACCTGCGGGCCATAGGGCATCTCGGTCAGGCTGAACGGGGCCGCGCCCGGGTGGTTGGCGGCAAACGAGGCGTGATCTGCCGGGTGCCAGTCTTGTGTCAGCACCACGCACTCAAACGCGCCCATCAGCGCGTTGACCGGCGCCACGATCTGGTCGCCCCCGGCCACGGCCAGCGCGCCACCGGGACAAAAGTCGTTCTGAACGTCGATCACGATCAAGGCAGACTGGGACAAGGCGGATTGGGGCGGGTGCATCGGGGCCTCCATCAGACGGTGGATCAGTGGTAGGCATCTGGCCCGGCGCGGTCAACGCCCCAAGGCTGCGGCACAGCGGTGCTTGCCCATTTGGCGCGGCTGTCCTATTCCGCGCGGATGATCACCATTGTCGCCCTGTATCACTTCACCCGCTTTCCCGACCCGGCCATCTTGCGCAGGCCGCTGCTTGATCTGTGCAGCGCGCAAGGTGTCAAAGGCTCTGTGTTGCTGGCGACCGAAGGCATCAATGGCACCATCGCCGGGTCACGCGCGGCCATCGATGCGGTGCTGGCCCATATCCGCGCCCTGCCGGGCTGCCGCGATCTGGAGTGGAAGGAAAGCTTCGCCCCGGCGATGCCGTTTGGCCGCATGAAGGTGCGTCTGAAGCGCGAGATCGTGACCATGGGCATCGCCGATGTCGATCCGAAGGCACGGGTCGGGCACTATCTGTCCGGCGCCGACTGGAATGACCTGATCAGCGCGCCCGATGTGGCGATCATCGACACCCGCAATGATTACGAGGTTGCCATCGGCACCTTTCAGGGCGCAGTCGACCCCGGCACACGCGCGTTCCGCGAGTTTCCGAAATGGTGGGAAGAAAACCGCGAGCGGTTTCACAACAAGCGCATCGCGATGTTCTGCACCGGCGGCATCCGCTGCGAGAAATCCACCAACTTCCTGCTGTCCCAAGGGGTGCAGGACGTGTTCCACCTCAAGGGTGGCATCCTGCAATATCTGGAAGACATGCCCGAAGACCAAAGCCTGTGGCAGGGCGAATGTTATGTCTTCGACGGCCGCGTGTCGGTCGGCCATGGGCTGAAACCCGGCCAAAATGAGACCTGCGGCGCCTGCCGCCGTCCGGTTACCCCCGAAGGCCGCCAGCACCCGGCCTATGAAAAAGGTGTGTGCTGCGCGGCCTGCCGCGATGAATACGACGCCTCAGACCGAGCGCGGTTCCGCGAACGTCAGCGCCAGATGGAGCTGGCCGCCGCGCGCGGCGAACTCCACCTCGGGGCCTGACTTTCTCTTTCTTAAAATATCCCGGGGGTTCAAGGGGGCAGCGCCCCCTTTCCCGCAGGTGCGGCCTCAGCCGCCGCCGATCAGAACGCCCGCCGCAAACACCAGTGCCCCACCCACAACCACCTGAAAGGCCGCGCGGAAGAACGGCGTTTCCATGAACTTGTTCTGGATCCAGGCAATCGCCCACAATTCGACAAACACCACCACCATGGCAATCACGGTTGCGGTCCAGAAGTCGGTGATCAGATAGGGCAGGGCGTGGCCCATGCCGCCAAGGGTGGTCATCACCCCTGACGCCAGACCGCGTTTCCACGGGCTGCCGCGCCCGGACAACACGCCATCATCATGCGCTGCTTCGGTAAACCCCATCGAGATGCCCGCGCCCACGCTGGCCGCCGTGCCGACCAGAAAGGTGGTCCAGGTGTCTTGCGTGGCAAAAGCCGTGGCAAAGATCGGCGCAAGGGTTGAAACCGAGCCATCCATCAACCCCGCAAGCCCCGGCTGGACCCAGGTCAGAATGAATTGCCGCTTTGCCGCCCGGTTTTCCTGATCTTCCGACTCGGGGTCGACATGGGTGGCCATCAAGGCATCGGCCCGCTTCTTGTGCCCGGCCTCGGCGGCGGCCAGATCGCCCAGAAGTTTGCGGGTGCCGGCGTCCGAGGTGGCCTGTGCGGCTTTCATATAGAAGGCCTCGGCCTGACTCTCCATCGCTTCGGCCTCGGCGCGGATGGTTTCCAGCGGCAGGTTTTCCACCAGCCAGATCGGGCGGCGGGCGTAAAACCCTGCAACATGTTCGCGCCGGATCAGGGGGATCACCTCACCGAACCGCTTCTGGTGCAGGTCGATCAACGCCTTGCGGTGGCCATCTTCTTCGCGGGCCATGCCGTCGAACACGGCTGCCGTGGCCGCATAGTCCACCCGCAGGCGTTCAGCATAGCTGCGATAGATGCGGGCATCATCTTCTTCCGATGAAATCGCAAGGGCCAGAACCTCTTGCTCGGACAGGTCAGAAAAGCGGCGGCGGTTGGTCAGCGCAGACAGCATGGGGCACCTAGTTTGGAATGGTTCTAAGTTACGCCAGATTACCAGCTTTGCAAGGCCAAGAATTGCGACAAACTGAACCATAGGGTTCATTTTCAACTTGAAAAAATGAACCGATAGGTTCATCTATAAATCTGAACCAACCAGTTTACTTACGGAGGCTCCTATGCGGTCCACTGTTCTGATCCTTGCCCTTGGCCTCACGGCGGCCCCTGCCGTTGCTGGCAGCTTTACCATGGATCTGCCCCATCTGACCTGGCCAACCGGCGATGTGACATCCTCGACCAAAAACTGCACGCCCGGTGCAACGGTGGTCTGCCGCTGACAGCAGCCCCGCTGCGGTGGCTTGCCCCTTGCCCCGGTCGTGACCTATGGTCGCGCCATGGGGAACGTCATGGCCGCAAACGGGCAAACCGCAATCCGCCGGGGGCGCAAGTTCGATCAGGTGCTGGAAGGCGCCAGGTCGGTGTTTCTGCGCGACGGTTTTGACGGCGCGTCAGTGGATGACATCGCGCGAGAGGCCGAGGTCAGCAAGGCCACGCTTTACAGCTATTTCCCCGACAAGCGCCTGTTGTTCATGGAAGTCGCCAAAGCCGAATGTCGCCGCCAGACCGAAGAGGCCGAGGCGCATATCACCGACACCGCCCCGGTGGCCGATGTCCTGCGGCTTGCGGCCGAGCGGATCATCGACTTCGTGCTGTCGGATTTCGGACAGCGGATCTATCGGATCTGCGTTGCCGAAAGCGACAGGTTCCCCGGTCTGGGGGCCGAGTTCTACCAGTCAGGCCCGATGCTGATCCGCAGCCGGGTTGCCGACTATCTGGGCCGCGTCATGCAGCGCGGCGATGTCAGCATCGAAGACCCGGATTTCGCCGCCGAGCAGTTCTTGCAACTGTGCAAGGCCGACCTGCATGAACGGCTGATCTTTGGCATCGGCGGCCACTTCACCCCCGAAGACCGCGCCCGCGTGATTGACGGCGCGGTCCAGATGTTCATGGCGCGCTATGGGGCCAGAAGCTGAGCCTGCTTGACGCGAACCTTGGCCGATGGGCCTTTTGGATCAATGTCGAACGTGTCGAGGTGCTTCGCGAAAAACGCCCGCCAAGTCTTCTCGGGCTGATCGCCGATTCTTGTGTTGTGCGACTTGTGCATATGGGCTGACAGCTGCGTGATGGGCATCCCGGTGTCCGTGCCCAGGTGGCGGATTGCCTCCGCCACAAGGCGCGCCAGCTGGCTGGACTTGGGGGACACAGGCCTCGGTTCCGGCTTGGGCTCTGTCAGCAGAACAAATTTTCCGCAAGCCCTGCGAAAGCTGGTCGGGGCTTTCGGTTCGCCCATTCCGACGACGGATTTCCCCAGTTCGCGCAGATGTTCGGCCAGATAGGTGAAGTCCTGATCGCTTGACGCAATCAGCAAGGTGTCGATGCCATCGTGCAAGGCAAGTTTCATTGCCTCGACACACAGCAGCATGTCCGCCGCGTTCTTTCCGGGGTGCGTGGGGCACAAGCGATAGCCGTGGTCGGACCATGCCGCAATCGCCTCGGCTTTGCCATAAACCCGCCGGATCAAGGGGTTTCCCAAGCTTCCGGCCTGTTTCAAGACCGCATCTGCATGGGTAGGCGCGATGTTGTCACCATCGACCAGAACGGCAACCGGGCAGCGTTGGGGGGACAGATCCATGGCGAACTCGTGCAAACTCAGCCGATGATCATGCCGGAAACTACGGCGATCTTAAGGCCGACCTGTGTGCAAGCCCTGCCGCGACCCTAGCCGTTTTCGCGCAAGATTGCGCCCGCCAGATACAGCGAGCCACAGATCAGCACGCGGGCCTTGGGGTCGGTGGCGACAATCGCGCGCAGCGCCTCGGCAACCGATATTGCGGCCACGGCCCTGATCCCCACCGCAAGGGCTGCGTCGCGGGTGGCCTCGGCGGGCAAGGTGTTCTTTTCATTGGGGATCGAGACAGCCTGCAAACTGGTGACCAGCGGCGCAAGCGGGCGCATATAGCCGGTGACATCCTTGGTGTTCAACATGCCGCAAATCAGATGCGTCGGCCGCTTCGGCATCCGGGCAAGGGTGGCGGCAATCGCCTGCCCCCCCGCTGGATTGTGGCCGCCATCCAGCCAAACCTCAACATCTGGTGCCAGATCGACCAGCGGGCCATGACGCAGGCGCTGCATGCGGGCGGGCCAGACCGCGCGGGTCACCGCCGCCTCACACGCGGCCGCGTCGCGGCCAAGCGCGCGCAGGGCGGCGATGGCGGCGCCGGCGTTGTGCACCTGATGCGGGCCGGGCAGGTTGGGCAGGGGCAGGTCCAGCAGGCCGGTCTCGTCTTGAAAGATCAGTCGGTTGCGGTCTTCGCTCACATGCCAGTGCTGGCCATAGGCAAGGATCGGCGCCCCCATCCGGGCCGCTTTGGCCTCGATCACCGCCAGACCTTCGGGTGCTTGCGGGCCGATGATCACCGGCACACCGCGCTTGATGATGCCCGCCTTTTCGCCCGCGATTTCCGGCAGGGTTTCTCCCAGATACTGCTGGTGGTCGATGCTGACCGGGGTGATGATGGTCAGGCGCGGCTGGTCAATGACATTGGTGGCGTCCAGCCGCCCGCCAAGCCCCACTTCCAGCAAGGTGAAATCCGCAGGCGTGCGGGCAAAGGCCAGCATTGCGGCGGCGGTGGTGATCTCAAAAAACGTAATGGAATCAGTGCCATTGGCCTGTGCACATTCATCCAGCAGGGCGCTTAGCGCGGGTTCGCTGATCAACGCACCTGCCACACGAATGCGTTCATGAAACCGCACCAGATGCGGCGAGGTATAGGCGTGGACCGACGCCCCCGATGCCTCAAGCCCGGCGCGGATCATGGCTTGGGTGCTGCCCTTGCCATTGGTTCCGGCGATGTGGATCACCGGGCCAAGCTTTCGCTCGGGGTGGTCCAGGGACGCCAACAGGCGGTGCATCCGGTCAAGCGTCAGGTCGATGACCTTGGGGTGCAGGGTCATCATCCGCGCAAGGATGGCGTCAGAACCTTGCTGCAAGATTAACCCTGCGTGGCGGCGGGTTCGACCATCGCCGGGGCGGGCAGATCGCCCTTCACCGCCGGGGGCTGGCCCATCAGCATGCGCAGGATGGTGATCAGTTCATCGCGCAGTTTCTTGCGGTGTGTCACCCGGTCCAGCATGCCGTGATCAAAAAGGTATTCGGCGCGCTGAAAGCCTTCGGGCAGCTTTTCGCGGATGGTCTGTTCGATCACGCGCGGCCCGGCAAAACAGATCAGGGCGTTGGGCTCGCTGATCTGCACATCGCCCAGCATGGCATAAGACGCCGTCACACCGCCGGTGGTGGGGTGGGTCAGCACCACGACATAAGGCAGCCGCGCCTCCTTAAGCATCTGAACTGCAACGGTTGTTCGCGGCATTTGCATCAACGACAAGATGCCTTCCTGCATCCGCGCGCCCCCGGCGGCCGAAAACAGCACCAAGGGGCGTTTCAGCTTGATGGCGCGTTCGGCGGCGGCAATCAGCGCATTGCCGACATACATGCCCATCGATCCGGCCATAAAGCTGAAATCCTGCGCCACCGCCACAATCGGGGTGCGCCCCATCTCGCCTTCGGCCACCAGCATCGCCTCTTTCTCACCTGTGGCCTTTTGCGCGGCCTTCAGACGGTCGGGATAGCGTTTCTGATCCTTGAACTGCAACGGGTCGGCGGGCGGTTCGGGCACCTTGACTTCGGTGAAAATACCGTTGTCGAACAAGGTCATGAACCGATCCCGCGGGCTGATCGCCATATGGTGATCGCAATTGGTGCAGACGTTCAGATTGTCGGCCAACTCGCGATGAAACAGCATGGTCCCACAGTCGGGGCACTTGGTCCAAAGGTTCTCGGGCATTTCCCGGCGCGAGAAAAGCGAGTTGATCTTCGGGCGGACGTAGTTCGAGATCCAGTTCATGCGGGCGGGCCTTTCGGGTGCCAGTCGATGCTTTCAGATAGAGGGGCGGCTGGCGAAATGCAATGCATGGGCCGTGCCGCAAGCGTGGCCCCGCCGTGGTGATGTCGTGTCACGGCCGTGGTCACGGCGTCACAGCCCTCGGGCCGCCTGTCTTGATCTTTCTCTTTCCACAAATATCCCGGGGTGCGGGGCAGAGCCCCGCGAGAAAACCCGGCCTTGCGCCGGGCGCAACCGTGGGGCGGTCCTCAACGACTCAGCAGGGTGTAGGCGTAGACCGCGCCGAACAGCAGAGGCTGGTGGATCAGATAGATCGCCAGGCTGTGCTTGCCGGGCCATGCCAGTGCCCGGCCAAGCGGGCCGGGTTGCCACCGGCGCAACACCTCCCACCCCCCGGCGCGGTCGATCAGCCGGGCACTGGCGATGCCCAAGAGCAGCGGGCAAAGCCAGGGCAGCAGGGGTTCGTAATCCATCATCGGCGGAATGGTCTGCGACAGGCCCAGCCACAGCCACCACGGCGCGTCAAACAGCGCAAAGCGCCCCAGATGCGGCGCGGCGAATACGGCTGCCGCGACGGCCAGGGTCAGGGCTGCGGGCGCGCGCAAAAAGGCCAGCCCGATCAAACTGCAAGCCGCGATGGCGTGCAAGATGCCCCAGCGGATGAACTGCTCGCCCATGGCAAAGTAGGTGGCGACGGTGACAAGCGCCGCCGCCCCGGCGACCACGGCAAATCGCCGCATGAAGGCCCGCCAGCGGATGGCCCGGCCATGCGCCAGCCACAGCGACACCCCGGCAAGGAATAAAAAGCTGGCGGCGATGCCGCGGGCAAACCACGGCCAGAACCCCATGAACACCGTGCCCGGCGGCGCATGGCCGAACAGCATCAGATCGAAGGTGAAATGGAACACCACCATCGCGGCCAGCGCCAGCGTGCGGGCAAGGTCAAGGGCATGGATGCGCGGCGCGGTCATGGCGCGACACAGTAGCCGGTTGCGGGCCAGAGGGAAGCCCTTGCCGCTTTCCCGCCTTGCCCCCGCGGGTTTCGCCGATTATCCCAAGGGCAGCGAGTTATTGCCGGAGGATGACCCGATGTCCACGAACCTGCGTTTCGACAAATCGAAACTGCCCAGCCGCCATGTCACCGAAGGTCCGGAACGCGCGCCGCATCGGTCGTATTTCTATGCGATGGGGATCACCGAGGAAGAGGTGCATCAGCCCTGGGTCGGCGTTGCCACCTGCTGGAACGAGGCGGCGCCGTGCAACATCGCGCTGAACCGTCAGGCCCAGATCGTCAAGCATGGCGTGAAAAAGAACGGCGGCACCCCGCGGGAATTCACCACGATCACCGTCACCGATGGCATCGCCATGGGGCATGAGGGGATGCGCTCGTCGCTGGCGTCGCGCGATGCGATCACCGACACGGTCGAGCTGACGATGCGCGGCCATTGCTATGATGCGCTGGTCGGGTTGGCGGGCTGCGACAAATCCTTGCCGGGGATGATGATGGCGATGGTGCGGCTGAACGTGCCAAGCGTGTTCATCTATGGCGGGTCGATCCTGCCGGGCCGTCTGAATGGTCAGGACGTGACGGTGCAGGATGTGTTCGAAGCGGTGGGCAAGCACCAGGCCGGCAATTATTCCGATGCCGAACTGGCGATTCTGGAGCATGTCGCCTGCCCATCGTCGGGGGCTTGTGGCGCGCAATACACCGCCAACACCATGGCCTGCGTGTCCGAGGCCATTGGTCTGGCGCTGCTGAACAGCTCGGGCGCGCCCGCGCCTTACGAATCGCGCGACCAGTATTGCGAAGCCAGCGGCGTGGCGGTGATGAACCTGATCGAAAAGAACATCCGCGCCCGCGATATCGTGACGCTGAAATCCTTGCAAAACGCCGCACGCGTGGTGGCCTGCACCGGCGGCAGCACCAATGGCGCGCTGCATCTGCCCGCCATCGCGCATGAGGCAGGGATCGACTTCGATATGTTCGACGTCTGCGACATCATGCGCGACACGCCCTATTTCGTCGATCTGCGTCCGGGCGGCAAATATGTGGCCAAAGACCTGTACGAGGTCGGCGGCGTGCCGGTGGTGATGAAGGAACTGGCCAAGGCCGGTCTGCTGCATCTGGATTGCATGACCGCCAGCGGCAAATCGCTGGGCGAAAGTCTGGAAGAGATCACTGGCGAGGCCGATGGCCGGGTGATCTATTCGATCGGGTCGCCGCTGACCAAGACCGGCGGCGTGGTCGGGTTGAAGGGCAACCTTGCCCCCGATGGCGCGATTGTAAAGGTCGCGGGCATGACCGAGGCCGAGCAGGTGTTCAAGGGTCCGGCACGGGTGTTCGAGTGTGAGGAAGAGGCGTTCGAGGCGGTCAAGAACCGCGCCTATTCGGAAGGCGATGTGATCGTGATCCGCAACGAAGGCCCCGCAGGCGGGCCGGGGATGCGCGAGATGCTGTCAACCACTGCCGCGCTGTCGGGGCAAGGCATGGGCAAGAAGGTGGCCCTGATCACCGATGGCCGGTTCAGTGGTGCCACGCGTGGCTTTTGCGTCGGCCACGTCGGGCCAGAGGCCGCGCTTGGCGGGCCGATTGCCCTGCTGAAGACCGGCGACATCATCACGCTGAACGCGCTGACCGGTGAATTGTCGGTGGCGTTGACCGATGACGAGTTGGCGCAGCGCCGGGCCGAGTGGAAAGGCGCGCGCGAAACCCAATATGCCTCGGGTGCGCTGTACAAATACGCCAAGCTGGTCGGCGGGGCCCGTTGGGGTGCGGTGACGCATCCGGGGGCCAAGGCGGAGCGGCATGTCTATATGGATCAGTAAGGCGGTCAGCCTTGCCGGGCTGATGTGCCTTGCGGCCTGTCAGCCGGTTGACGGGCCGCAAGGCTTGCCCCGGCTGTCCTTGCTGGCATCGCCGCCGGTGGCGGTTCTGGACGGCAGCGTGGTGCTTGCGGCGGCAAGGGGCTATTGTCCCGACCCGGCCTTGGTGACGGAAACCGACGGCGCGGCGGTGGCGCTGATCGGGCGCTGTTCGGACCGCGTGTCCGCGCATCCGGCGGTTCTGACCGTCAGCATCGGGCCTGCGGGCAGCGGCTCTGCCATGGTGGCAGGACCGGCCACGGTGGTGGCCTTTCTGCAAGGCGATGCCGGGCGCGCGATGCTGAGCCGGGATGGCAAGGCGCAAAACGTCCAGATCCTCTCGGCCCGCGCCGTGGATGGGCAGGTGCTTTTGCAACTGCAAGACGCGGCGGTCGGTCGGCATTGGCGCGCGATGCTGGACCTGTCTGGTCGGTTGGTCAGCATCACGGCGGCGGGGCCGGGCCTGCCCGACGCCGTGGGTCGCGCGCTGGTGCAAGACACTGCCACCGCCCTGCGCCGGGCCAACCGGACGCCCGAACGGGCGCCGCTGCCGGGAAAATCGGAATGACCCCGGCAAGGGGGTAGAGTCTTTAGCTTATTGCGGCGATAAAAGAATCGTTTCCGGTTCGTGGACAATCGGCGGGACGGGGCAGAGGTGTCTGGGGAAATCTGATGGCGGCAAGGCTGGGCACATTTCTGGACAACATCCTGCATCGGCAGGTGCAACGGCGCTGGGGTGCCTTGGCCGACCGTGCCGAAACGCTGGATCTTGAAACGCTGCGCACGGTGCGGGGGCAGGCGCGGTCGGTCCGGCGGCAGTTGGACCGGGTGATCCATCAGGCCGAACATCGGCTGGCCCTGCCGGTCATCGGGTCGAATGCGATGCGTCGGCCGCTGGGCACCGACTGGTCGTGGCGGCCCGCGATGTGGCGCGGCCCGATCCCGGTGCCGGGGTTGTCGTCGGTGCCGGGGCGGGCGCTGGTCTGCGACGGGGCCACGGTGTTTCACGACTGCCGCAGCAGCGAGCTGACGGTGCGCCAGATCCGCAACACGCGGGACGCCGACCTTGCGCCGTTCGGGTTTCGGATGGACGTGTTCCGCTTTGACGGATCGTTCCTGAGCCTTGTGCTGGACCTGCCGCCCGAGGCCGCGCAGGGTTTGAAGCTGCGGCACCTGATCCGTCTGGATGCGATTGTCGAGATGGAAAAGCCGCTGGAGATTTTCGCCCGGCTGAACATCAAGCACGGGCCGAATGTCGAACAGATCGTGCGCGAAATGCCACTGGGCGACGAAGAGGTGATGGTCGAGTTCGACCTTGCCTATACTAAGATCATTGAAAAGCGGGTCGAGCGGCTGTGGGTGGACCTGATCTTTGAAGGCCCCGAGATGAACCAGATCATCCTGCGCGATGTGACGTTCAGCCGTCGCCCGCGCGCGGAATTGTGAGGCAAAGATGACCGACACGCGTCTGACCAAAACGCGCATCCGCGCCGGGGTCTGGGAAGGGGTGTTGCGGGGCGGTGAGGCCACCCCCGCGCTGGAAGTGCTGCTGCTGGAACAGCCGATGCCCGGTGTGACGGTGACCCCGGTGCCGGGTCGGGCGGGCGAATGGGCGGTACGGATGCCGATCCCGGCGCATGTGCTGAGTGAAGGGGTGCAGACCTTCTTGATCCGCGCGGCGGGCACGACCGAGACCCTGGCGCATTTCACGGTGATCACCGGCGTGGCCATGGAAGACGACATGCGCGCCGAGGTGGATTTGTTGCGCCAGGAACTGGACATGCTGAAACGCGCCTTCCGGCGGCATTGTCTGGAGACAATGGGCTGAGGCAGTGGCCGATCTGACGGCGGCGCGATCCTGACCTGGCGTGATCTGACGGAGCGGGCGTGCCGCCCGTGTCGCGCCGCAGGGGGGCGTTCCGCCCCCGTCGCGCCAAAGGCGCGCCTCCCCCTGAGGATATTTGTGGAAAGAGAAAGGCAGGCGCCGGGTTGTGCCTTGGCCTGGTTTCTGAAAACGTGGCCGAAATGAAGCCGAAAGTGAGCAGATGCTGCCGATCCTGTTGAAAACCTTGCCGTTCTTTGCGTTGATCGCGGTTGGCTATCTGGCGGGCCGGACACGGTTCTTCGGGCCTGAGGCGACGGCGGCGCTGACGAAGTTCGTGTTTTACTTTGCGCTGTCGGCGATGCTGTTCGGCTTTGCCGCGAACCTGTCGCTGGGTGAGGTCTTTGAGTGGTCTTTCGTGTTTGCCTATCTGTCGGCCTCGGTTCTGGTTTACCTTTTGGCGACGGCTGTTGCCCTGTGGCGCGGGGTGTCGGTGGAGGAAGCGGCGGTCGAGGCGCAATGCGCGGTTATCGGCAATGTGGGCTTTCTGGGGGTGCCGATGCTGGTTCTGCTGTTGGGGGCGGCGGCGGCGGGGCCGGTGCTGCTGGTGCTGGCGGTGGACCTGATCGTGTTTTCCAGCGTGATCACACTGGTGATCACCGGGCGGCGCGAAGGGCGGATGAGCCTGGGGATTTTCCGGGTGCTGGGGATCGGGCTTTTGCGCAACCCGATGATCGTGTCGATCGTGCTGGGGCTGGCTTGGGGTGCGACCGGGTGGCAGCTGCCGGTGCCGGTGAACGAGTTCATGACCACGCTGGGGGCGGCGGCCACGCCGGGGGCGCTGTTTGCGATTGGCGCATCCTTGGCCGGGCGCAGTGCCGAGCGGCTGGGGGTGGCGGGATGGCTGGCGTTTGCCAAGCTGGTGTTGCATCCGGCGGCGGTGGCGGTGGCGGCGCTGGTGATTTTCCCGGTAGAGCGCTATGCCGCCGGGGTGATGATTGCGGCGGCGGCGCTGCCGGTGGCGGGCAATGTCTATATTCTGGCCGCGCATTACGGCGTGGCCCCGCAGCGGGTTTCAACGGCGATCCTGTTGTCGACGGCGGCATCCGTGCTGACGGTGACGGCGGTGATTGCCCTGGTGAATGGGGGACTATGATGAGAACGATATCCGAAAGCCGGGCCTTTGGCGGGGTTCAGGGGGTTTATGCGCAGCCGTCACAGGCAACCGGCACCGAGATGACCTTTGGCCTGTTCCTGCCCGAAGGTGCCGAGGATGGCCCGGTGCCTTTGGTCTGGTTCCTGTCGGGGCTGAGTTGCACGCATGAAAATGCGATGGTCAAATCGGGGGCGCAGCGTTGGGCGGCCGAGGCCGGGGTGGCGCTGGTGTTTCCCGACACCTCGCCGCGCGGGGCGGGGGTGGCGGATGATCCGGCCTTTGATCTGGGCCAAGGCGCGGGGTTCTATGTGAACGCGACGCAAAAGCCTTGGGCGCCGCATTTTCGCATGTGGGACTATGTGACCGAGGAGTTGCCGCGGCTGTTGTTCAACGCCTTTCCGCTGGCCGAAGAGGCGCAGGCGATCATGGGGCATTCGATGGGCGGGCATGGCGCGCTGACCATCGCGATGGGCTTTCCGGGGCGGTTCCGGTCGGTGTCGGCCTTTGCGCCGATCTGCAACCCGACCGCAAGTGATTGGGGCCGCAAGCAGTTTACCGCCTATCTGGGCAAGGACGAAAGCCTGTGGGCCGCGCATGACGCCACCCTGTTGATGCGCAAGCGTGGCTTTGACGGGCCGATGCTGATTGATCAGGGCACGTCGGACCCGTTTCTGGACTTGCTGAAGCCCGAAGCCTTGGCCGAGGCGATGGTGGCGCGGCGGCAGGGCGGCAGTTACCGGATGCAAAAGGGCTATGACCACAGCTATTTCTTCGTCTCGACCTTCATGGAAGAGCACATGGCCTTTCACGCCCGCGCGCTGTTTGGCTGAAGAATGACACGGGTGTTCATCGACGCCGATGCCTGCCCGGTGAAGGCCGAGGCCGAGCGGGTGGCCACGCGGCATGGCGTGCGGATGCTGGTGGTGTCGAACGGCGGCATCCGGCCCTCGGCCAACCCGCTGGTGGAAAGCGTGTTTGTGGCTTCTGGCCCGGATGAGGCGGACAAGTGGATTGCCGATGCCTGCGGGCCGGGCGATGTGGTGGTGACGGGTGATATTCCGCTGGCGGCCAAATGCGTGGCGGCGGGGGCGCGGGTGGTGAAACACAACGGTGAGGAGCTGACCCCGGCCAACATCGGCATGGCGCTGGCGACGCGCGACCTGATGCAGGATCTGCGCAGCGCCGACCCGTTCCGCCAAGGTGGCGGGCGCCCCTATTCCAAGGCGGATCGGTCGCGGTTTCTGGATGTGCTGGACCGGGTTGTGCGGGCCGCGAAGGGCTGATGTCGCAAGCAGAACAGATTTGCAGCGCCGCATCGCGTGATCTGCCAAAATGAGCGTGACACAAGACAGCCGCCCCCTGACGGGTAAATTCTTTGCGCTGGGTGGCGGCGTGATCCTGTCGGTCAATGATCTGGCGATCAAGGCGCTGTCGGGCAGCTATGCCTTGCATCAGATCATCCTGATCCGGGCGTTTATCGGCATTGCGCTGGTGCTGCTGGTGATCCGCGCCACGCGCACCGGGTTTCGGCAGTTGATCACCCGCAGGCCCGGCGCGCATCTGATCCGGGTGTCGATCGTGATGGTGTCGAATGTCACCTATTTTCTGGGTCTTGCCGCAATGGACATTGCCGATGCGGTGGCGACGGCCTTTGTCGCGCCGCTGCTGGTCACCGTGATGTCGGCGGTGATCCTGGGCGAAAAGGTCGGGGCCCGGCGCTGGGCGGCGGTGGCGGTCGGGTTGCTGGGGGTGATCGTCATGCTGCGCCCCGGCGCGGGGGTCATTCAACCGGCGGCAATCCTCGTGCTGATCTCGGCCTTTTGCTATGCGTCCAGCCATATGATGACGCGGCGGATGCGCGAGACCGAAAGTGCCATGACGCTGAACTTTTTCGTGCAGGTCGGGTTCATCCTTGTGTCAACCATCATGGGGCTGTGGGTGGGCGATGGCCATCTGGCGGGGTCTTCGAACCCGTCGCTGGCGTTTCTGTTCCGGCCTTGGGTGCTGCCGCCGGTTGCCGACTGGTGGGCGTTTGTGGCCACCGGCATGATGATGAGCCAGGCCTACCGCACCAGCGAAGCGGCGCTGGTCGCGCCGTTCGAATATATCGGTATGCCGATGGCGATTTTCTGGGGCGTGGTGGTGTTCGGAACCTGGCCCGATGCGACCGGCTGGGCAGGGATTGCGCTGATCTGCGGCGCGGGGCTTTATACGTTGTGGCGCGAAACAGTCAGGAAACAGGTGCAGGATGTTGCAGCCCCAAGCGGTGATCTTTGATATCGGCAATGTGCTGATGCGCTGGAACCCGGAAGGGTTTTATGACGCGCGGCTGGGCGAGGTGCGGCGGCGGCAGATGTTCGCCGAAACCGGGATCGAGGCGATGAACGTGGCGATCGACGCTGGCGCCCCGTTCCGCGCCACGGTCGAGGCGCAGGCAGCGCTGCACCCCGACTGGGCAGACGACATCTTGTGCTGGTATCACAACTGGATCGAGATGGCGTCGCCACGGATCGAAGGCTCGATCGCGCTCTTGCGGGCGTTGCGGGCCAAGGGTGTTCCGGTGATGGCGCTGACCAATTTCGGCGACGACAGTTTCACCTATGCGCAAAGCCAGTATGATTTCCTGAACGAGTTCGACCATGCCTTCGTCTCGGCCCGAATCGGGGCCAGCAAGCCCGACCCCGAGATCTATCGGCTGGTGGAGGATGGCACCGGCATCGCCCCCGACCGGCTGCTGTTCACCGATGACAAGGCCGAGAATGTGCAGGCCGCGGCAGATCGCGGTTGGCGGGTGCATCACTTCACCACCTGGCAACCTTTCGCTGAACGGCTGGTTGCCGAAGGGCTGCTGACGCGGGCCGAGGCAGGGCTATGAGCATTGACATCATCGGGCCAGAGGCCGAGCCGCTGCTGACATGGGCGGGCCTGATCGCAGCGCTGGAGGCAGGCCACCGCCTGCCACGGGCCCAGATCAAGGACATGTTCCTGTATCGCGGCACCGACACGCTGCTGAACCGGGCGGCCTGGATTGACGGCCTGGGGCAATTGGTCAAGGTGGCGACGGTGTTTCCCGGCAATGCCGCGCATCGGCTGCCCTCGGTCAACGGCGCGGTCACGCTTTATGATGACCAGACCGGGGTGCTGCAGGCCTTGGTCGATTTTCATCTGGTGACGAAATGGAAAACCGCCGGGGACAGCCTGCTGTCGGCCACTCGCCTTGCCCGCAAGGATGCGCGCCGTATCCTGCTGGTGGGGGCGGGGGCTGTGGCGCGGTCGATGGTCAGCGCCTATGCCAGCGCCTTTCCCGAGGCGCGGTTCACGGTCTGGAGCCGCAACGAGGCTACGGCGCAGGCCATGGGTCTGCCGGTGTCCGATGATCTGCAGCGCGCCGTGGCGCAGGCCGATATCATCTGCACCGCGACCATGGCCAAAGAGCCGCTGATCAAGGGCGCATGGCTGCAACCGGGCCAGCACCTTGACCTGATCGGCGCCTATACCCCCGCGATGCGCGAGGTGGATGATGCGGCCATGGCGCGCGCGCGGCTGTTCGTGGACAGCCGCGCCACCACGCTGCACCACATTGGCGAGTTGATGATGCCGCTGGCCAGCGGGGCGATCACCGGGTCGGACGTGATTGCCGATTTCTACGACGATCCGGCCAGCTTTGCCCGTCTGTCCGACGACGAGATCACCATCGCCAAGAACGGTGGCGGCGCGCATCTGGACCTGATGACCGCCGATTACATCGCAAAGGCCTGGGCTGTGCGCGACGCCTGCTGATTGCTGCTTTGCAAATACTCCCCGCGGAGCGAAAATCCGAGGAGACACGCCAAAGCGCGCCGACGAGACAGACCCGCGGGCGGGCCTGCAAGGCACGCGCCCCGCATGAAAACCACTGGCTGACTGCTGATGACAAACGCCGGGAAAACTTGGTCGGAGCGAGAGGATTCGAACCTCCGACCCCCTGCTCCCGAAGCAGGTGCGCTACCAGACTGCGCTACGCTCCGACCTTGGCGCAGGCGTTAAACCCTTCATGCCGCCTTGGCAAGAGGGGACAAGGGATCAGGGCTTTGAAGGCGGCTCACCGCGGCGCAAAAGCAGGCTGATGCGGGGCATCAGGCCGGTTTCGGGACGGGATTTGTTGGCCAGCACCGGGCTGTTCAGCGACACATCGCCAGTGCCTTCGCGCAGCACGATGTAAATCCCCGACACGATGATGACCGCGCTGCCCAGCAGGGTATAGAAATCTGCCTGCTCGTCAAAAAACACTGCGCCATAGAACACCGCCCACAGCATTTGCGAATATTGCATCGGGGCTACGATGATCGCGGGGGCCACGCGATAGGCGACAATCGACAAAAGGGCCGCGATGAAGGCCAGTGCGGCGATCACGCCCATCAGCGCCAGATCCTCCAGCGGCATCGGTACATAGACAAAGGGCAGCGCTGCCCCGGTCAGCACGAACGTCGCCGCCATCGGATACAGCAGCAGCACGGCCGAGCGTTCGTCGGCGCCGATCTTGCGCACGATGACCGAGGTCAGCGCGCCGGTCAGCGCCGCCGTCAGCGCCGCCAGATGGCCCCAGGACAGCGGCGCCGAACCGGGGCGCAGCACGATCAGCACGCCGATCAACCCGGCGAGCACCGCGAGACCACGCCGGATGCCGACCTTTTCGCCCAGCATCGGGATCGCCATCACCGTGATCAGCAGCGGCATGGCAAACAGGATCGCATAGGTCTGCGCCAGGGGCAGCACGGAAAAGGCATAAAACGCCGCCACGCCGGTGGCCACGGCGGTGATTGACCGCAGCAGCGACCACCACGGATGGCGCGGGATCAGGTTGCCATCGGTGCGGTCGCTCATCAGCATGAAGGTGATGATGGGAAAGCCCAGAAGGCCGGCAAAGAAGATGATCTGGAACGAGTTGTAGGTGTCGCCCAGATATTTGACCACGACGTCATGGGTGGCATAAAGCGCAAAGGCCGCAAGCGACAGCAAAGCGCCTTTCAGATTGTGGCCCATGGGGTTCCTCTTGGCGCGCGGACCTGCCGCCGGGCGGTGTGCATTGGCGCTGCCCTGTGTCGCAGACTCTGGCCACAGGCTCAAGCGGCGACTGGCGGGGCAGGGTTCTCAGGCGGGTTCTTTGCCGACGGCATCGACCCGCCCTGACACGGAAAACATTCCCGATATTGAATGTTTCACTGGTCGGTGGTAGAGGCTGTCAATTCCTCCAGCCTTGAAAGGGCCTTGCCATGACGCTTGACCGTGCCGTTCTTGCCTTTGCCGGTGCCATGATCCTGCTTTCGGTGATCCTGACCCTGACCGTTTCGACCAATTTCGTCTGGTTCACCGCCTTTATCGGCGTCAACATGCTGCAATCGGCCTTCACCGGCTTTTGCCCGGCAGCGATGGTGTTTCGCAAGCTGGGCATCAAGACCGGCTGTGCCTTCAACTGATCAGACGTAGGTCTGGGCCCAGCGGGCAAGCAACTGCTGTTGCAGGGTGCGCGCCCGCTGGGTCCAGCCTTTGCCGCCGGGGGGGCTTTCGCGCTCGGCCTCGGTCAGCGCATCGCGGCGGGCAATGTCGCCGATGATGATCGCGAAAATCAACTCGCGGCCGGTGGGTGGCACCACGTGCCCGGCCAAGGCCGAGACAAAGTTCAGCGTGCCGCTTTTTGCCAGCACGCGAACCGGGTGATCCTTGACCTCGGCCCCCTTGGCATCGCGCAGGCCCATGTTGCGCAACAGGGGCTGCAAGCCGGCATCCGCCAGCCGCGCCTGCCGCAGGATGCTGGCAAGGTCCGCCGCGGTGACCCGCGACGCCGACCCAAGGCCCGAGTGATCGACAAAGCGCGCGGTCACGCCGAAACGCGCCTGCACCCAATCGGTCATTGTCTGGCCTGACGCGGCCAGATCGGTGGCCCCTGACGCCCGCAACCCCACGGCTTCGGCGGTGATGTTTGTTGAAAACCGCAGCATGTCGCGCAAGACCTCGGGCAGGGGCGCGCTTTCGCTGGTGGCCAGTGCCTGACCCGCGGGTTCGGTTGTGGCCACCTCGGGGCGGGGCAGGGTGATGCCTTGGGCGCGGGCCAGCGTCTGAAACACCTCGCCCGCATAGGCGGTGGGATGGCGCACCGGCAACCAGCGGCTGCCCCCCTTGCCCAAGGCCCCCGAGGCCACGGTCCAGTCTTCGCTGGCCCCGGCGCTGTCATAGGTGAACAGGGGGGCGTCGCGCTGCACCACCCGAACCCGCGCCATCCGCACCGGCGGCACAAAGCGTTCGCCGCGTGCATCCATCGCGGTGGTCCAGCCCTGCTGGCCGCGCCGCCATTCGAAATGCACCCGGTTGAAGTTCAGGTTCAGCCCACCGATCGCCGGGTTATAGCCAACCTGCACCGGTTGATCGGCACTGATGCGGGGCACCTTTGGCAAGGCCGCGTCCCAGGTCAGAAACCGCCCCGTCACCCCCTTTACGCCCCGCGCGGCCAGCGTTGCCGCCAGATCGCCCAAGGCGTCGGTTTGCAGCGTCGGATCGCCCGAACCTGCCAGCACGATGTCGCCCTGCACGACGCCCGCCACCACCGGCCCCGTCGCCAGCACCCGTGTGCGAAAGTGGAATGTCGTCCCCAACCGTTCCAGCGCGTAAAGCGCGGTCACGGTCTTGGCCACGCTGGCAGGCGGCAGCGGGGTGTCGGCATCGCGGCTGTCCAGCACCTTTCCGGTGGCTGCATCCATCACAAGGTAGCCGACCGCCGCCGCGCCCAGATTGGCGCCCGTGATCAGGCGATCCAGCGGCGCAAGTCTGGCCTGCGGCTTGCCAGAGCGGGACACCGGCCGCGGCGAGGTGGTTATCGGCGACTCGGCCCAAAGCGGGGATGCGCCACAGGCCAGAAGCCCCGCCAGAATGTGCCGCCGTGAAATCATGACCGTCCAAACCCGTTGCCCCGGCATCTTAGCCAGAACCGGCCGCACACGGCAACCATCCGACGATCACTTTCCAGCGCCAGGCCCTGCTGCGCCCGGTGGTTTGCCGGGGTCTGCCGTCCAGTCGCCCTGCGCGCGGATCTTGCTGCTGCTGGCCGCCTTCATCGGCAGGTTGATGAAGGCCCAGACCGGCGGGCGTCGGGTGCCGCCCAGCCATTCGCCACGGTCAAGCTGGCGTGACCGAAACGCCTGTGCCGCGCGTGACAGCCGCGCCTGCACGCCCGCGCCGGGCCGGGCCAGCACCGCAACCGGCACGCTGCGCAAGATGTCGCGCCAGCGGTCCCAGCGGTGGAACTGCACCAGATTGTCGGCCCCCATCAGCCAGACAAAGCGCACGCCGGGATAGATCGCCTGCAACCGCCCGACCGTGGCATAGGTAAAGCGCGTGCCCAAGCGCGCCTCTAGGTCGGTGATCCTGACCCTTGGATGCTGCATCACGGCCTTGGCCCGCGCAATCCGGTCGGCCATGGGCGCGGGCTGGCGGGCCTTCAGCGGGTTGCCGGGGGTGACCAGCCACCAGACCTGATCAAGGCCCAGCCGCTTGATCGCCTCACGCGTGATGTGGACATGTCCTTCGTGCGCCGGATCAAAGGATCCGCCCAGCAGGCCAATCACCTGCTCCCGTTCCGCATGAGGAAACCCGTGTCGCACGCCCACCCTCCCCCAGCGTCCTGCATCGTTTCAAGCGGCTTTGGCGGCAAAGTCAATGGGATGAAGGGGGGCGGCCCCCGGAAACACCGATTTGGGCGATGACCGTGCCGCCTGCGGTCAACGCCAGCCGCCGCGCGCACCCGCAACCCTATCACGCCACCCTCCCCCTTGTGGGGAGGGAGGGGGTGGGGGGCCACAATCGAAGCGCCACCAGTAACGGGGCCACTGCAAACAGGCCCGGCCTTACAGCCCCGCGCCTTCGTCCATGCCCAGCATCAGGTTCAGGTTCTGCACCGCGGCGCCTGACGCGCCCTTGCCCAGATTGTCCAGCGTGGCCAGCAGCACCACCCGTGTGCCGTCGGCCGACGGGTGCACGGTAATCTCCATCCGGTTGGTGCCGTTCAGCCGTTCGGGGTTGGCGCGCGGCATCACGGTATCCGCCGGCATCATCTGTACAAAGCGCTGGCCCGCGTAATGCGCGCGCAAGGCGGCCTCGATCATCGCGGGCGTCTGGCCGGTGGGCAAATGCAGCGGGATCTGCACGATCATGCCTTGGGCATAGGCCCCGACCGATGGGATGAACAAGGGCGGGCGCGCAAGGCCTGCATGCACGGCGATTTCGGGCAGATGCTTGTGCTTGTGGTCCAGGCCATAGACGAAATGGCTGCCCGCGGTTCCGGCCTCGAACTCGGCGATCAGTGCCTTGCCGCCGCCGGTATAGCCCGACACGCCGTTGATCGTCAGCGGCGCATCTGCCGCCAGCAACCCTGCCGCCACCAAGGGCGCAAGGATGCCGATCGCCCCGGTCGACCAGCAGCCGGGGTTGGTGACATGGCGCGCGGCGGCAATCTTTTCGCGCTGGCCTGCCGCCAGTTCGGCAAAGCCAAACACCCAATCGGGGTTGACGCGATAAGCGGTGCTGGCGTCGATGATCCGGGTGGGCAGGTCGGCGCACAGGGCCACGGCTTCTTTTGCCGCCTCATCGGGCAGGCACAGGATCGCCACATCGGCCTCGGCAAAGGCTGCGCGCCGGGCGCCCGCGTCCTTGCGCCGGGCCGGGTCTACCTGCACCAGACGGATATCGTCGCGCCCCAGAAGCCGGTCACGGATTTGCAGCCCCGTCGTGCCTGCCTCGCCGTCAATGAAAACCGATGCTGTCATGGCGCCACCTCTTTTGCTGTCGCGGGTGCTAGCGCAAATGCAGTTCGCGGGAAACAGGCTTTGCCGAGATGCCTTTACAATTGCGCCAAACCGCGCGGATTGGTAACACCGATTTACCACATGAAGGGGCGGCCCATGCCAGTGATCACCTGCATTGACGATCTCAAGCGCCTGCACAAGCGCCGCACCCCGAAGATGTTTTTCGATTACGCGGAATCGGGCAGTTACACCGAACAGACCTTTCGCGAAAACACGTCCGATTTTGCGCAACTGCGGCTTCGGCAGAAGGTTGCGGTCGATATGTCGGGCCGCAGCACCGCCTCCACCCTGATCGGCCAGCCCGTCGCCATGCCGGTCGCGTTGGCCCCGGTTGGCCTGTTGGGCATGCAATCGGCCGATGGCGAGATCAAGGCGGCGCGGGCGGCGGAAAAGTTCGGCGTGCCCTTTACCCTGTCCACCATGAGCATCTGTTCGATCGAGGATGTCGCAGCCCACACCACAAAGCCATTCTGGTTTCAGGTCTATACCCTGAAGGACGATGACTTTATGCACCGCCTGTTCGAACGGGCGCGGGCGGCGAATTGCTCGGCCTTGGTGATCACGGTCGATCTGCAAATCCTTGGCCAACGCCACAAGGATCTGAAAAATGGCCTGTCCGCCCCGCCCAAACTGACCGCAAAGTCGATTGCCAACCTTGCCACCAAGGT
>DYMU01000014.1:5480-17509 GCA_020721445.1 Gemmobacter nectariphilus | reverse complement strand
TGTCCGCCCCGCCCAAACTGACCGCAAAGTCGATTGCCAACCTTGCCACCAAGGTTGGCTGGGGGTTGGAAATGCTGGGCACCAAGCGCAGATTCTTTGGCAATATCGTCGGCCACGCCATGGGCGTCACCGACCAGTCCAGCCTGTCAAGCTGGACCGCCGAGGCGTTTGACATGACGCTGGACTGGAAGCGCATCGCCAAGTTCAAGGAAATGTGGGGCGGCAAGGTCGTTCTGAAAGGCGTGCTGGATGCCGAGGACGCCCGCAATGCGCTGTCGGTCGGGGCCGATGCGATTGTGGTGTCGAACCATGGCGGGCGGCAGTTGGATGGCGCGCTGTCAGCGATCCGCGCCTTGCCGTCGATTGTCGATGCCGTTGGCGACAAGATCGAGGTGCATATGGACAGCGGCATCCGGTCTGGTCAGGACGTGCTGAAGGCGCTGGCGATGGGCGCCAAGGGGACGATGATCGGCCGCAGCTATGTTTACGGGTTGGGTGCGATGGGCGAGGCCGGGGTCACGAAGTCGCTGGAGGTGATCCGCAAGGAGCTGGACACCACGATGGCCCTGTGTGGCGAGCGCGACGTGGCCGATCTTGGCCGCCACAACCTGTTGATCCCGAAAGGGTTTGAAGGCGACTGGCAGGCCTGATCAGCGCCCTGCCCGCGCCATCAGCGGCGACAGCACCAGCACCGACAGCAGCAGGCAGGCGGCAAAGACAAAGGCCATGCGCAGGCCAAAGCTGCCCGCGATGAAGCCCAGCATCGGCGGGCCGAAGAAATAGCCGAAGTAGCCAAACAGCGTCGCGCGGGCCACGGCGCGGGCCCGTGCTTCGGGCCGGGCCAGACGCCCCACCAGTGAAAACGCGGTCGGCGCAATGACCGATGCCCCCAGACCCATCACGATGAACCCGGCATAGGCCATCATTGGCGATACCGCCGCCGCCGCGATCAGCGCCCCGCAGGCCGCCAGCAGCGCGCCCCCGATCAGCAGCCGGAACGGCCCGACGCGGCTGGCCAGACCTTGCCCGACCAGCCGCGCAAACCCCATGGTCAGCGCAAGGGCAGCGGGCCCCATCGCACCTTCGGCCGGGCTGCCGCCAAGGGTTTTCTCGATATGCAGCGCCGACCAGGCCTCGGCAGCGTTTTCGGTCATGAAGGCGATCATCACCACGCCGCCGCCCAGGATCGGGATCAGTCCCAACCCGGCGACGCCCGGCCCCGATGGTTTGCGCAAGCCATCAATCTGGCCATCGTGTTCCCATGTCAGAGCCGCGAACATCGCCGCCACCAGCGCCATGCTGCCCATCACCCAGGCAGGCCCCCACCCAGCCGCGCGCATTGCCCCGGTCCCAAGCGCAGCCCCGGCATAGCCAAAGCTGTAGGCCGCATGGCACAGCGTCATCAGATGCAGGCCGCTGGTGTTTTCCAACTGCGCCACGCGGGCGTTCATCAGCACATCGGTCAGCCCGGTCGCGGCACCCGCCGCCATCATCGCCAGCGCAAAGGGCACAAGGTGCGCGGTCTGTCCCGGCAAGGCAAAGGCCAGCCCCATCGCCACCGCAGCCACGGGCAGCGCCAGCCGCCCCATCGCTGCACCAAGCGCCGGGGCCAGCAGCATTGCCGTCACCGCCGCTACCGGCGTGAACAGCAGCAGCAGGCCCAGCCGCGCTTCATCGACCCCCAGCATCGTCTTGAGATCGGGCAGAACGGCGGCAAAGGTGCCCCAAACCACCCCCATGGCAGCAAACGCCGCCAAAGGCGCCCGTGCGACGTTAAGGGTCTTGGTCATGGGGGGACTCCGTTCTTCGCCGCAGCCTAGGCGCGGGGCATGACGGCGGCAAGTCAGCCTGCGACGCGCCTTGGCCGAAGACCGGCGCGATTTGCCCTTTCGCCTGCCCTGATTCCCCGCTATAGCCCCCCGGTCGCGCCGCGCACCCTTGGAGGGCGGCGGACTTATATATGGAGAACTGCAATGGCTGGTGAGATCCCTGATCTGATCGCCGAGGCACGGATGGGGACAGGCAAGGGGGCCGCCCGTCAAGCTCGTCGTGAGCAACTCGTGCCCGGTATTGTTTACGGTGGCGGTGTAGACCCGCAACCGATCAACATCAAATACAACTACCTCCTGAAAAAGCTGAAGGCAGGCCGCTTCCTGTCGACGCTGTTCAACCTTAAGGTTGAAGGTCAGGAAGACGTTCGCGTGATCTGCCGTGGTGTGCAGCGTGATGTGGTCAAGGATCTTCCGACCCACGTCGACCTGATGCGCCTGCGTCGCACCTCGCGCATCAACCTGTTCATTCACGTCACGTTCGAAAACCACGATCTGGCCCCCGGCCTGAAGCGTGGCGGCACGCTGACCGTGGTGCGCCCCGAAGTGGAACTGGAAGTGACCGCGGGCGATATTCCCGATCACATCACGGTTGACCTGACCGGCAAGGCCATCGGCGATGTGATCCACATCCAGGACGTGACCCTGCCCGAAGGTGTTGTGCCGACGATCAAGCGCAACTTCGTGATCGCAAACATCGCGGCCCCGTCGGGCCTGCGCTCGGAAGACAACGCCGAAGACTGATCCTTGCCTGCGGGCCGGGATCAAGGGCGCGACAGGGCAACCTGACGCGCCCTTTTTTGCTTGCGTACCCCCCTTGAGAGGGGTGGCATTTGCAACGGCCCCTCAATGAAACCCTGTTTATGCAGGCGGATCAGACGGCGGCAACAGCCTTGCGGGCTTGCCGGGTCGGCACGGATGCTTGACGGGCAGGGCGGGCTTCGTCAAGCAAGGGCAAGACGCGGAGGATGCGATGAAACTTCTGGTGGGCCTTGGCAATCCGGGCGCGAAATACGCGGGCAACCGTCACAACATCGGCTTCATGGCGGTGGACAGGATTGCCGCCGATCATGGCTTTGGTCCGTGGAAAGCCGCCTTCAAGGGCGAGGTGGCCGAGGGCAGGCTGGGCGCGGAAAAGGTGCTGCTGCTGAAGCCCGGCACCTTCATGAACCTGTCGGGCCAATCGGTGCAGGCGGTGATGGCATTCTACAAGCTGGACCTGGGCGATGTCACGGTTTTGCATGACGAATTGGACCTTGCCCCCGGTAAGTGCCGTGTGAAACAGGGCGGCGGTCATGCCGGGCACAACGGGTTGCGGTCGATCAGTGGCAGTTTGGGTGAAGGCTATAACCGGGTCCGCCTTGGCATCGGCCATCCCGTCCACAAGGATGCGGTCGCGGCCTATGTGCTGCATGATTTCGCCAAGTCCGATCACGACTGGCTGGAAGATTTGCTGCACGGCCTGTCGGAGGGTGCTACGCATCTGGCGGCGGGGGACGCACAGAAGTTCATGAACGCAGTCGCCTTGCGCACCGCCCCGCCGCGGTCGTCGGAAAAGCCCAAACCCGAGGCAAAGGCAGCCGAGGACGCCGCCAAGCCAGCGCCCGCGACCGAAGACCGACGCAACCCGATGCAAAAGCTTCTGGACCGTTTTCGCTAGGGGCGCTGTCGAAGCCTCCGGCGGGAGTATTTCAAAAGCAGCAATCCCGTCGGGTGTGGACCTTTCCGGCCCGGGTGCCTAGCTTGCGATGGTAAAGGAGACCCGCCCATGACCGTGTTTGCGCAAGACTGGACCACGCCCTTCGGGCTGCCGCCGTTTGACCTGATCCGCGACGAGGATTTCGCCCCGGCCTTTGACGCCGCCTTGGTCGAGGCGCGGGCCAATATCGCGGCGATTGCCGACAGCGCCGAGCCGCCGAGCTTTGCCTCGGTGATCGAGGCGATGGAACTGGCGGAAGGCGCGCTGGACCGGGTGGCGGGGGTGTTTTACAACCTGTCGGGGGCGGATTCAAACGACGCCCGCGAAGCCCTGATGCGCTATCTGGCCCCAAAGATGAGCGCGTTCGCCTCGGAAGTGTCGAACAACAAGGCACTTATTGGCAAGATCAAAGCCTTGTGGCATGACCGCGACGCACTAGGCCTGACAGCCGAACAGTTGCGGGTGCTGATGCTGTATCGTCAGATGTTCGTGCGGTCGGGCGCGTTGCTGGAAGGCGAGGCCGCCGCGCGTCTGACGGCGGTCAAATCGCGGTTGGCGGTGCTGGGCACCCAGTTCAGCCAGAACCTGCTGGCCGATGAGCGGGACTGGTTCCTGCCGCTGTCCGAGGCCGATCTGGAGGGGTTGCCCGATTTCGTCGTGGCCTCGGCCCGTGCCGCCGGGGAAGAGCGCGGGGCGGGCGGGCCTGTCGTCACGCTGAACCGGTCGCTGATCGTGCCGTTCTTGCAATTCTCGCCGCACCGCGCGCTGCGCCAGCGCGCCTATGAGGCTTGGGTTGCGCGCGGGGCCAATGGCAATGCGCATGACAACCGGGCGATTGCGGCCGAGATTTTGGGCTTGCGTGATGAGCGGGCGAAACTGCTGGGCTATGCCAGCTTTGCCGATTTCAAGCTGGAACCCGAAATGGCCAAGACCCCGGCGGCGGTGCGCGATCTGCTGATGCGGGTCTGGACGCCGGCCCGCGCCAAGGCCGAGGCGGATGCCGCCGTGCTGGAGGCGATGCTGCATGCCGATGGCATCCCCGGGCCGCTGGAGGCCTGGGACTGGCGCTATTACAGCGAGAAGCGCCGGCGTGCCGAGCATGATCTGGATGAGGCGGCGTTGAAGCCCTACCTGTCGCTGAATGCCATGCTGGCGGCGCAATTCGATTGCGCCAACCGCCTGTTCGGGCTGGACTTTCGCGAAATCGACGGGCCGTTTTACCACCCAGACGTGCGCGGCTGGGAGGTGACACGGCGCGGCGCGCATGTGGCGGTGTTTCTGGGCGATTACTTCGCGCGGCCATCAAAACGCAGCGGCGCATGGTGTTCGGCGATGCGCAGCCAACGCAAGCTGGGCGGCGAGGTGCGGCCCATCGTGGTGAACGTGTGCAACTTTGCCAAGGGCGATCCGGCGCTGCTGTCTTATGACGATGCGCGCACGCTGTTTCATGAATTCGGCCACGCGCTGCACCAGACGCTGTCGGATGTGACCTATGGCTTCATCAGCGGCACGTCGGTCGCGCGCGATTTTGTCGAATTGCCCAGCCAGCTTTTCGAGCATTGGCTTGAGGTGCCCGCCGTGCTGGAACAGCACGCGCGGCACTGGCAAACCGCCGAGCCGATTCCTGCCGACATGCTGCGGCGTCTGCTGGATGCGGGCACCTATGACCAGGGCTTTGCCACGGTCGAATTCGTGGCCAGTGCATTGGTGGACCTTGCGTTCCACGAAGGCGACGCCCCGGCAGACCCGATGCAAAAGCAGGCGCAGGTTCTTGAACAGTTGGGCATGCCCCGTGCGATCCGCATGCGACACGCGACGCCGCATTTCGCGCACATCTTCTCGGGCGACGGCTATTCCAGCGGGTATTACAGCTATATGTGGTCCGAGGTGATGGACGCCGATGCCTTTGCCGCCTTCGAGGAAGCGGGCGATCCGTTTGATCCGGCCACCGCTGCCAATTTGGAGACGTTCATCCTGTCGGCAGGCGGCTCGCAAGAGGCCGAAAGCCTGTATACCCTGTTCCGCGGTCGGATGCCGGGGGTCGAGGCGCTGTTGAAAGGCCGGGGGCTTCTGGACGCGGCATAACGGCTTGCTGCTTGCCCAAATACTCCCGCCGGAGGCCCCTGCGATGGGTTCAGGCGTCCGGCGGGCCATTCAGCACGCGGGGGGACAGCACAGCCCGTGGTCCGACAACAGCGGGCTTGCCACCCGGGCTCTGCCTGTGGAACGCTGCTGCCAACGTCATTGAAAACCTCGGCGCGCGGGTGATTCTTCCGCCTAAGGGCGCAAGGGGCTGGCATTGGAAAAGAGGGCTTCGATATGAAACGTCTTGTGCTGCTGGCGGTTCTGGCTTTGGCGGGCTGTGATCCGCACACCCCGTCACCGCGCTATTCCAACCATCCGATGTATCTGCTGGACGTGGCCCCCGAACGGTTGCTGGGGACCTGGTATGAAGTCGGCGTGTTCCCCGCGCCGTTTCAGGACGGCTGCACCCATACCACCGCCACATATGGCCGGGTCGAAGGCGGGCTGAGTGTCACGAACCGCTGTCGCCGCGATGGTCAGACCGTGCAGATCACCGGCACGGCTGCGAAGGTGGGGCCCGGTCAGTTCAAGGTCAGGCTGGACGGCGTGCCCTTTGCCGGGGACTATTGGGTGATCGGTCAAAGCCGCGATGGGCGCACCGTGCTGGTGGGCACGCCGACGCGGCTGGCGGGCTGGATGCTGCACCGCGACCGTTTTGTGACGCGCGAGGAACGGGCCTGGGCGGCGGCGATGTTCCGCAGGAACGGCTATGACGAGGCCGCCTTGCAGCGCACGCCGCAGTGACAACCGCGCAAGGCTGACGGCCTTCGCGACAGTCTGCTGACTGGCCCGGGGGCAATCCTGTCAGCTTGGGTCGGGCTGATCTGAGGCCTGGATTGCAAAGCGACAGATCGTGTCGCATTCGCGCATGTGTCGGCACGCGCCGCAGATATTGTGCTGCCACACGGGGCAGACGGGCGCCATGGACGACAGCGATTACATCATCGTCGGGGCAGGATCGGCGGGCTGTGTGCTGGCCGAGCGGCTGACCGCATCGGGCCGGCACAGCGTGACGCTGATCGAGGCGGGGGGCAGCGATTTGCGGACTTACGTCCATTTGCCGCTGGGCTATGGCAAGCTGTTCTACGATCCGGCGGTCAACTGGATGTATCAGACCGAACCTGACCCAGGGTTGGCCGGAAACCGCGATCATTGGCCAAGGGGCAAGCTGCTGGGCGGGTCGTCTTCGATCAACGCCATGGTCTGGGTCCGCGGGCACCCGGCGGATTACGACGACTGGGGGCGTGCGGCACCGGGCTGGGGCTGGGACGACTGCCTGCCCGCCTATCGCGCGATCGAGGATAATGAGGCGGGTGCAGACCACTGGCGCGGGCAGGGCGGACCGTTGTTCATCTCGGCCAATCGGCGCGGTCTGCACCCCTTGGTCCGCGACTATATCTCCGCCTGCGGGCAGGCCGGTCTGGCCGAAACCGCCGATTTCAACGGTGCCACGCAAGAGGGTGCCGGCACCTATCAGATGACCATCAAGGGCGCGCGGCGCAATTCGGCGGCGCGGGCGTTTCTGCGCCCGGCGATGCGGCGGCCAAACCTGCGGGTGCTGACCCATGCCCAGGTGACGCGGGTGCTGGTCCAGGCCGGGCGCGCCGTGGGGGTCGAGATGCGTCAGGGCGGCGTGAAGCGCAGTCTGGGGGCGCGGGCCGAGGTCATCGTGTCGGGCGGGGCAATCAACAGCCCGCAGCTTTTGCAGCTTTCCGGCATCGGGCCGGGGGGGCATTTGCAATCGCTGGGGCTGCCGGTGCTGGCCGACAACCCCAATGTCGGCGCGCATCTGAGCGACCATCAGGGGCTGAACTACACCTGGGCAATGACGGTGCCGACCTATAACGACGAGCTGCGCCCGTGGTGGGGCAAGGTGCTGGCCGGGCTGAAATATGCCTTGGCCGGGGCCGGGCCGCTGGCACAGTCGATCAACCATGGCGGTGGGTTCTTTCGCACCGATCCCGCCTTGCCGCGCCCGAACATGCAGCTTTACATGCAGGCCTTTTCCACCCTGATCCCGCGCAATGGCGAACGACCGATCCTGTCGCCCGACCCGTGGTCAGGGCTGTCGTTGGGCCTGTCGAACTGTCGCCCGACCTCATGCGGGACGATCCGGTTGCGCAGCCCCGACCCGTTGGCGCATCCGGTGATTGTCGCCAATGCCTATTCCACCGATCACGACGTGGCCGAGATGCTGGCAGCGGTCAAGATGCTGCGCCATATCGCTTCGCAACCCGCCTTGGCGCGGCTGATCAGCCGCGAGCTGCGCCCCGGCCCCGAGGTCACGACGGATGAAGACCTGATCGAGGATCTGCGCAAACGCTCGGGCACCGTCTACCATCCGTGCGGCACCTGCCGGATGGCGGCCGATCCGGCGACATCGGTGCTGGACACAAGGTTGCGGGTGCGTGGTGTGGCGGGGCTGCGGGTGATTGATGCGTCAAGCTTTCCGAACCTGATCGCCGGCAACACCAACGCGCCGGCCATTCTGGTGGGCTGGAAAGGCGCCGCCCTTGTGCTGGAGGATGCCCGCTGACCGCGGATATTTCTGCACGCTTTGGCCCGGCGGTTCTGTCGGACGCTCCGCGGGGAGTATTTGGTCAAGCAGCAAATCCGGGGGCATCGGGCCATGGCTTGCTGCTTTTGAAATACTCCCGCGCGGAGCGCATCTGACCGTGGCAAAGGGCGCAGCGGCTGCCGGTCCGGGCCTTGCCAGCCACGCGATGGGGCCGGGCCACCCTGTTCGGGTAAGTCGGGGTGTGCGTCGTGATCCCAAATGTAACGCCGTCAGGAGAATGACCTCAGGCAAGCGGGGCAGCACTGCGCGCGGCTTCGTAAACCACCCGGCGGCGGGCCTGGCTTTCGCGCACCTCGGCGTCAAAGCGGGGCAGATCCCATCGGGCATCGGATGCCTTGCGGAAGTGGTCAAGGATCAGGGCCGCGCGGCTGTCATCAACCAGATTGCTCCGTTCGCCGGGATCACTGGCCATGTCGAACAAAAGCTCGGGGTCGGCGGCGCTGCGGATGTATTTCCACGCGCCTTCGCGCAGGGCGACCATCGGCCCGAGGCTGCCCTCGGCGGCATATTCCATGGCGACCATCGGCCTTGCGCCCCCCCGTGCCATCGGCAGCAGATTGATGCCATCGGTCCACGGCATGACGTCGGATATAGTGACACCGGCAAGGGCTGCAACCGTCGGGGTAACGTCCAGCGTTGAAACCGGAGCCGTCACAAGACCGGGCGGCAGATCGGGGGCCGAGATCATCAGCGGCACCCGCACCGCCGCGTCAAAGAAGGTCATCGCGAACCACAGCCCGCGGTCGCCCAGCATCTGGCCCTGGTCCGAAAGGAAGACCACGATCGCATCCTGTCCGCTGGCATCCAGAACGCTGAACACCTCGCCGATCAAGGCATCGACATGCGAGATGTTGGCGAAATAGGCTTGGCGCGCCCGGCGGATGTGGTGAGGCGTGATGTCGAAACTGCGTCCGTCGAAGGCCTGCGTCAGGCGTTTGGAATGCGAGTCTTGCGCGTCCGGCACAATCGCCACGGGCGGTTCCCGTTCGGGCGCGCCGTCATACAGGTCCCAATAGCGGCGACCGGCGACAAAGGGGTTTTTTGGCTGCGAAAAGCTGACTGTCAGGCACCACGGACGCGGATCATTACCGCGCGACAGCTCCGTCAGTTTTTGAACCGCCTGACGGGCGACGGTGTCGTTATGGTCGGGTTGGTTGGCACTGTCGGCGATCCCGGCACCTGTCACCGAGGCAAGGCTGTGATACCAGCAATCGCCGTGGCTGCCGGGCGTGCGGTAGTCTGGCGGCCAGCGAATATCGCCAGGATCGGTGCCGCCGGCCAGCCGGTCGTCAAACCCGTGCAACCGGTCTGGGCCGATACCGTGCAGTCTGCCTGAAAGCGCCGTGTAATAGCCCGCGCGGCGCAGGTGATGGGCATAGGTCGGGATGTCCGAGGCAAACCCCGCAGCATTGTCGTAAACGCGGGTGCGGCGCGGCAGTTTGCCCGACAGGATCGCCGCCTGTGCCGGTGCGGCCAGCGGCGAGGCCGTATAGCAGTTCTGAAAGCGCAGCGCATGATCTGCCAACCGCCGCAGGTTTGGGGCGTGCAGGAATGGTGCCGGGCCGTCGGGGAACAGGGTGCCTGTCAACTGATCGACCAGAATGATCAGGATATTCGGGCGCGCGCTCATGGGTCTGGTCCTTGTTCGTTTCGTCTGTTTGCCGGGGCCGACCGCCGCCGGCCGCAACCGCCATGTCACCGGGATGGCACAGGAATGGTTAATGAAATGCCTAAAAGACCGGTCGAAATTGAAGATTTGCGGCGGCGCAGGCGTCGGCTTGCGGACCGGTCAGGTGAGAGTGCGATGGGGCGGGGCGCGATGGGGCGGGGCCGCAGATCACCCCTGCCTGTGCGCCGGGTCATGAAAAAAGGGCGCCTGCGCGATGCGGCACCCTTTTGATCTTCGTATCGGCGGGCTGGTGGCCCTGCCGGGAACCCGTCAGGACAGCGACAGGTTGGTCGCAGATTCGCGACCATCGCGGCCGGCTTCGATGTCAAAGGTGACGGCTTGACCGTCCTTCAGACCGCGAAGGCCAGCACGTTCCAGTGCGGTGATGTGAACAAACACGTCCTTTTTGCCGCCTTCCGGGGCAATGAAGCCGTAGCCTTTGGTTTCATTGAACCATTTCACGGTGCCCTTGGCCATCGTGAAGTCTCCTGTAGTAGTGCCGCCCGCGGAATTGCGGCGGCCCGGCGCAGTCAGCTGATAGTCGATTGCTGTGGCCGTCAGGCGGAGACAGTGGTCGAAAAAGATAACCTCGCAACCAAAGTGTGTGACCACTTGGCCCGAAAAGCAAGAATATTTTGCGCAGGTCGCCTTGGCCTGTGGGGATGGATGGCGGTGACCCGGGCTGCGCCGTCACTGCGTGCGCCAACGTTGATCCGGTCGGCAACCCCGCAGACCTGACCCGATGGTCCAAGCGATGGCGGGCCACTGTCCGGCAATGTCAGGCGGACATCATCCTGTGCGGGCCGGAAAAAGCGACAAAGCGGCCCGGTTGCGACCGGGGCAGTCGGCAGGCAATGCTTAAACAGGCCCTGCCTAGACCGACCAGGCTTTTGATACCTCTTTCAGATAGCCCAGAAACGCCTGAACCTTGCGGGTGCGGTGCAGATCGACATGCGTGACCAGCCACAGGGCCGAGTCCCAGTCGGCGCGGGGCGGCAACACCTCGACCAGATCAGGGTCGGCCTTGGCGCGGAAGGCCGACACAAAGCCGATGCCCGCGCCATGCCGCACGGCCGCCTCAAGCGCTGCGGGTTCGGTGCCGCGAAAGGCAATGGCGCTGTCGGGCACATGATGGCGCAGCCAGCGATAGAACGGTGCGCGCGAATCGGCGTTGTCGGTGCAGACAAACCGATGCTTGGCAAAGTCGGCTTCGTCTTGTGGCAACCCACGGCGGTCAACGTAGGCCCGTGACGCATACAGCCCGGTTCGGATCTGTGCCAAGGGTTGCACCACATTGTCGGGCTCTTCCGGTGCGGCCCCGGCGCGGATGGCGACATGCGCCTCGCCATAATCCAGCCGGAAGACGCGCATGTCGGTCAGGAAGCGCACCTGCACCAGCGGGAACTGTTCCTGGAACGCGGCCAGCACCGGCACCAGCAGGTCGGCCAGGCCGGCAATGGTGGTGACCGTCAACTCGCCGGCCACCACCTCGCCCTGGCCCTTGATGCGGCTGGACATCTGGGCGAACTGCTCTTCGGTGGTCTGGGCCACCAGCAACAGGTCACGCCCGGCCTCGGTCGGGGTGTAGCCACGGGCATGGCGCTGGAACAGCTTGGCCCCCAGCGTCTTTTCCAGCGCGTCGATGTGGCGGATCACCGTGGCATGATGCACCCCCAACACCTCGGCCGCGCCCGAGACGGTGCCAAGCCGGGCCACCTGAAACGCAGTACGGATCTCATCCCAATTGGCTTGCGGCATGGTTTTTGCCCTTTTGGCCCCGTCGGCAATGCCGTGCTGATCTGTGCAATTTCGAACAAACTGCCAGCTTTGCGCGGCGTTTCATAGAGGAATTGCACGTTGATTTGCAGACAGGGGGCGCGCGCCCCCCTTGATCCCCGGCTGCGGCAGGCGTTGGTTGTTGACTTCGGCCCGCTTGCGGCGTATCGCAATCGCCAAATCCCCGGAAGTTTGCGCTTCCGGTCCCTTGGGCAACGTCCGGGATCGTCATCTGCCAGCGCGTTGCGCCCGCAGGTGCGCTTGGTCATTGCCTTATCGCCCGCCGCGGCCCCGCCGTCAGGAGACGACCATGTTTGAAAGCCTTTCAGACCGCCTTGGCAGCGTCTTTGACCGCCTGACCAAGCAAGGTGCCCTGTCCGAGGCTGACGTGAT
>DYMU01000014.1:0-5380 GCA_020721445.1 Gemmobacter nectariphilus | reverse complement strand
GGTCTGCAAGGCTCGGGCAAGACCACCACCACGGCCAAGCTGGCCAAGCGGTTGAAGGAAAAGAACGGCAAGCGCGTGCTGCTGGCGTCACTTGATACCAACCGCCCGGCGGCCATGGAGCAGTTGGCGATTCTGGGCGGTCAGATCGGTGTTGACAGCCTGCCGATCGTCAAGGGCGAAAGCGCGGTCCAGATTGCCAAGCGCGCCAAGATGCAGGCGTCGATGGGCGGCTATGACGTGCTGTTCCTTGATACCGCCGGCCGTCTGCACATTGACGAAGTGCTGATGGACGAAGTGCAGGCGGTGCGCGACATTGCGCAACCGCGCGAAACCCTGCTGGTGGTCGATGGCCTGACGGGCCAAGACGCGGTGAATGTAGCGGCCGAGTTTGACGGTAAGGTCGGCATTTCCGGCGTCGTGCTGACCCGGATGGATGGTGACGGGCGCGGCGGTGCGGCGCTGTCGATGCGGGCTGTCACCGGCAAGCCGATCCGCTTTGTCGGCCTTGGCGAAAAGATGGACGCGATCGAGACCTTTGAGGCCGAGCGTGTGGCGGGCCGCATCCTTGGCATGGGCGATATCGTGGCCTTGGTCGAGCGCGCGCAGGAAACCTTTGAGGCCGAGCAGGCCGAGCGGATGGCGCGTCGGTTCTCGAAAGGGTTGTTCAACATGAACGACCTGAAAAGCCAGCTTGAGCAGATGATGAAGATGGGCGGCATGCAGGGCCTGATGGGCATGCTGCCGGGCATGGGCAAGATGGCCAAACAGGCCGAAGAGGCGGGCTTTGACGACAAGATGCTGCGCCGCCAGATTGCGCTGATCAACTCGATGACCAAGAAGGAACGCGCCAACCCCGACCTGTTGGCCGCCAGCCGCAAGAAGCGGATTGCCGCCGGGGCCGGGCTGGAAGTGTCAGAACTCAACCGTCTGCTGAAACAGCACAAGCAGATGGCCGAGATGATGAAGAAGATGGGCAAGGGTGGCGGCATGAAGCAAGCCATCAAGCAGATGATGGGCAAGGGCGGCCTGCCGGACCCTGCCAAGATGACACCCGAGCAACTGGAAGAAGCCGCCAAGGGGATGCGTCAGGGTCTGGGGCAGGGCGGCGGATTCCCGGGCATGCCGCGCGGATTGTCGCTGCCCTCGGGCCTGTCGGGGCTGACGAAGAAGAAATGACGCTTGCCTTCACGATCCCTGTGCTGGCAACCGACCGGCTGATCCTGCGCGCACCTGCGGAAGCGGACTTTCCCGCCATGCTGGCGTTCAACGACAGCCCAAGGACCGGGTTTCTGGGTGGCCGGTGGCCACGCCAGCAGGTGTGGCGCGGGCTCTTGGCCAATATCGGCCTGTGGGCCCTACGTGGCTATGGTTTCTGGTCGGTCGATACCAAGGCGGGCACTTTCATCGGTCGCGTTGGCGTGATTTTTCACGACGGCTGGCCAGAACCGGAATTGGCCTGGCACCTGTATGAAGGCTTTGAGGGCAAGGGCTATGCCACCGAGGCCGCGATTGCCGCGCGCGACTGGGCGGCGGGGCAGGGCATGGCGCCGCTGGTGTCGATGATCGACCCCGCAAACACCCGGTCGATTGCCCTTGGCATCCGGTTGGGCGCCACGCTGGAACGCACCGATCCGGGCGACGGCAAGCCCTTCCATATTTTCCGCCATCCGCTTGGGAGGACTGCATGACCGACGCCGCCACACGCGCCGCCGAGGTGCTGAAAGAGCATCGTCAGTCGATAGACCGGCTGGATGCGATCCTTGTCTACACGCTGGCCGAGCGGTTCAAGCGCACGCAGGCCGTGGGGCGGCTGAAAGCCGAACATGACCTGCCGCCCAGCGACCCGACGCGTGAGGCCCGCCAGATGGCCCGGCTGGAGCAATTGGCGCAAGAGGCCGATCTTGAACCCGATCTTGCCAAGAAGTTCCTGACCTTCATCATTTCCGAAGTCATCAGGCATCACGAAAAACTGCAAAAGTAACCCGGATGGCGGGGTCACCCCGCCCTACCCATTTTTTTCTGAAAACCCAAGGAGACTACCCTATGTCGTTGAAAATCCGTCTGGCCCGTGGTGGCAGCAAGAAGCGTCCGCACTATTCGATCGTTGCCACCGACAGCCGCATGCCGCGCGATGGCCGTTTTCTGGAAAAGCTGGGTGTCTATGACCCGATGCTGGCCAAGGACGACGAAAAGCGCGTTGTGATGAACATCGACCGGATCAAGGAGCTGCTGGCCACTGGCGCGCAGCCGACCGACCGGGTTGCCCGTTTCCTTGAATCGGCAGGCGTTCTGGCCAAGAAGGTTCGCAACAACCCGAAAGCGGCGGTTCCCGGCAAGCAGATGGCTGAACGTGCCGCCAAGAAAGCCGCACGCGCAGAAGCACCTGCCGAAGAATAATCGGCCGATGATCCCCGGCTTCGGCCTTGTGCGCCGGTTCGTGACGCTGGCCCTTTGCGGGGCCGCGTTCTGGGCCGGCGTGCAGTTTTCCCGTTTGCAGGCAAGCGATGCCTGTCTGGATGCGGGCGGCACCGTTGACCCGCGCGGATTTTGCAGCAAAGGGGCACGACTGCCATGATGACAGACCGGATCTGCGTCGGCTCGATCGCGGGGGCGTTTGGGGTGCAGGGCGAAGTGCGCCTGAAATCCTTCTGCGCCGATCCCGAGGCGATTGCCGACTATGGCTTGCTTTACACGCAAGACGGCAGCCGCAGTTTTGCCATCACGCTGACCCGTCCGGTGGCGGGTGGGCTGGGGGCGCGCATCGCTGGGGTCACGACCAAGGATCAGGCCGATGCCCTGCGCGGCATTGATCTTTACGTCGATCGTGACCGCTTGCCCTCATTGCCCGATGATGAATTCTATCATGCCGACCTGATCGGGCTTGAGGTGCGCGATACAGGTGGCGTGCTTTTGGGCACCTTGCGGGCGGTGCACAATCACGGCGCGGGCGATCTGCTGGAGGTCTACGCCCCCACCCGCAAACAGCCGCTGCTGATCCCCTTTACCCGTGCGATGGTGCCAACGGTTGATCTGTCCGCTGGCCGCATTGTGGCCGACCTGCCCGAGGGACTGGACTAAAGCGCTGACATTCGCCACTCTGTCGGGAAAACCGGGCAGGACGGAATGTTGACCAAGGCGCGTCTTTTGATGGTGGCAACGTTGCCCTTGTATCTGGGGCCGCTGCTGGCAGGTCTGACAGGTATGGGGTGGTCGGCGGTGCCGGTGTTTGTTGCGGTGTCCGCCTTGTGGCTGGTGGTGATGCGACCCGCCACATGGCCGCGCGACCCCGCCTTGTGGAGCGGTGAAAAGGCCGTTGCTGCGGCGGCACAGGTGGCGGTCAATGCGGTGATAGTGGTGGTCTTGTTCGCGGTTGGCCGTGGCCTTGGCGGTGTGGCCGGATTTGTGCCGCATATCCCGCCCTTCGTGCCGGTGGCGGTGTCGTTTCTGGCGGTTCCGCTGTCCCGGCTGGTCTGGGACCCGGTCAAGGCCGATGCCATGGATCGGTTTCTGGACGATGCGATCTTGCAGATCGACAAGCCCGGCCATCGCCCGCCCCCAACGACCGAAGACCCGATGGTCAACACCCTGCTGGACCTTCCGGGCGATTGCGACCCGGTGCTGACCGCCGATGCGATTTCGGCGGCCTTGCAAGGACCGCAGGCCAGCCTGCGCCTGTCAGCCTTGGCCGAGGCGCTGGATGTTCTGCATCCGCCGCGTCGTGGGTTGCGCGAAGGGTTGATCCTGTGGGCCACCGACACGGGCCGCAGCGCGGAACGCAGCATCCTCCACGCTCAGGCAACGGCTTTTGCAGTGGCCGGGTCCGATCCGCATCTGCTGCACCTTTTCACCACCCGCGCCGTGCCGCTGTTGCGGGCTGCTCCGGGCTTGCGGCATTCCTTCCCCGATGCCGCAAGCGTGGCAGCAACCATCGACGATGCCCTTCCCACAACCTTGCGCGAGGGTCTTCAAGACCTTGTCGCGGCACTGGAAAAGTTCACGCCCCCAGAAGAACGGCCACCGGCAGGGTCGTGATCCCGCCGTGGCGATGTGGGTGGTTTTTCCTTTGCAGCGGCCGCTACGCCCGGTAAGAGCGAACGCATGTCCGTCGATGAAAACGCCCCCCCCCACGCCGAACCCGTAGCCCCCTCAAAATCGCATGGGCGGCTGTCGGCACGTCCCACCTTGCAACCCCGCGATCTGTACGAAGATGCGCGGGCGGTCAAAGGCGCCTGGCAGGCACGGGTGATCACTCTGTTTCCGCAGGCTTTTCCGGGCGTGCTGGAGCAGTCGCTGACCGGCCGCGCGATGGACCTTGGCCTGTGGCGGCTGGATCTGTTCGACCTGCGCCAGTTCGGCGTCGGCAAGCACCGCAATGTCGATGACACGCCCGCAGGCGGCGGTGCCGGCATGGTGTTGCGCGCCGATGTGGTTGATGCCGCGATTACAGCGGCCAGTGCCGGGGCCAACCCTGACCGCGCCCGCTGGCCGGTGGTCTATCTGTCGCCGCGCGGGGCGCGGTTCGATCAGGCGATGGCGCGGCGCTTTGCGGCGTGCGAGGGGCTGACGCTGCTGTGTGGCCGGTTTGAAGGGGTGGATCAGCGGGTGCTGGATCACCATGCGGTCGAAGAGGTCAGCCTTGGCGATTTCGTGCTGACGGGGGGCGAGATTGCGGCACAGGCGGTGCTGGACGCCACGGTTCGGCTGCTGCCGGGCGTGGTCGGCAACGCCGAAAGCCTTGAGGAAGAAAGCCATTCCCATGGCTTGCTGGAACATCCGCAATACACCCGCCCCCCGGTCTGGGAAGGCCACGAGATCCCGCCGGTTCTGTTGTCGGGCGACCACGCCCGGATTGCCAAATGGCGGCGGGCCGAGGCAGAGGCGTTGACTGCGGAGCGGCGGGCTGATCTTTGGGCAAAATTCGTGGCGAATGAGTGAAGATTACAGTGTGCGCCCGCGCAAAATGACCCGGCATCCGTTCGGGATTTTCGCGGTGGACCGAGAGGGGGCTTGGTTTGGGACGTCTTGATGAATTGCGTCGTTTTGTCGACCCATCCATGCTGGGCATGGAGGTTGCGGCCTACTTTAACCCGATCGTCAGAAAGGCTGATGGCTATCGGGTCATGATCGTCGATGTGTTTGACACGGACACTCTGCGTCGGCTTGCAAAGGAAGACCCCAACATTCCCGACGGCCGAATTGCCGAGATTGAGCAAGTGGACATCGTTTCCGATGCCTGTGGCATTGGCGATGCGGTCACCCAGCGTGGGTTGGCCGGGCAGTTTGGCTATATCGTCTCTTCGCATAACTTTGAGCACTTGCCAGATCCGATCGTAAGCGCCACACCACTCCCCTATGCGGCGAGGGTTGACGGTTGCTTGAA
>DYMU01000029.1 GCA_020721445.1 Gemmobacter nectariphilus | reverse complement strand
GGCTGTTTGCGGTGGCCGACACGCCCGCCAAGATGCTGGCCTTGGGCGAAGACGGCGTCATCAGCCATATCAAGACCATCGGCCTTTATCGCAACAAGGCCCGCAACGTGATCAGGCTGAGCCAGATCTTGCAAGACCAGTATGACGGTCAGGTGCCGTCCAGCCGGGCCGCGTTGCAAAGCTTGCCCGGTGTCGGGCGCAAGACGGCGAATGTGGTGTTGAACATGTGGTTTCACCAACCGGCGCAGGCGGTGGACACCCATATTTTCCGCATCGGCAACCGCACCGGCATTTGCCCCGGTCGTGATGTCGATGCGGTCGAGCGTGCCATTGAAGACAACGTGCCGGCCGAGTTTCAACTGCACGCGCATCACTGGCTTATTCTGCACGGGCGATATATCTGCGTCGCGCGCAAACCCAAATGCAGCACCTGCCCGATTTCCGAGTGGTGCCTTTACGAGGAAAAGACCCAATGAAAACCTATCAGGCTGTCGGGATCGGCAACGCCATTGTCGATGTGATTTCACCTGCCGATGACAGCTTTCTGGAGCTCATGGGCATCGACAAGGGCATCATGCAACTGGTCGAGCGCGAGCGCGGCGAGTTGCTTTATGCCGCGATGCAAGAGCGCACGCAGGCCCCAGGCGGTTCGGTTGGCAACACCATTGCGGGGCTTGGCAACCTTGGCCTGAAAACCGCCTTCATCGGCCGGGTGCATGACGATGCCCTGGGGCGGTTCTTTGAGGCGACGCTGATCGAAAGCGGCACCGATTTTCCCAACAAGCCGGTCGCGGGGGGCGAATTGCCCACCTCGCGCAGCATGATCTTTGTCTCGCCCGATGGGGAGCGGTCGATGAACACCTATCTGGGGATTTCGTCGGAGATCGGCCCCGATGACGTGGCCGACGATGTGGCAGGCGGCACCGAGATCCTGTTCCTTGAAGGCTATCTTTACGACAAGGACAAGGGCAAGCAGGCGCTGGAACGTGCCGCGCGCCTGTGCCGGGCGGCGGGGGGGCAGGCGGGCGTCAGCCTGTCAGACCCGTTTTGCGTGGACCGGCACCGCGACGACTTTCGGCGTCTGGTCAAGGGTCTGGATTTTGTGATCGGCAACGAACACGAATGGGCCTCGCTTTACCAGACCGACCTGTCCAGCGCCTTGGAACAAGCCGCGCAAGAGATTGGCCTGATCGCCTGCACCCGGTCAGGCCATGACGTGGTGATCGTGCGCGGCGATCAGGATGTAAGGGTTCCGGTGCGCCGGATCGTGCCGGTGGACGCCACAGGTGCCGGCGACCAGTTCGCCGCCGGTTTTATCTATGGCCTTGCCACGGGTCAGGACCTTGCCACCGCGGGCCGCATGGGCATTGTGGCCGCGGCGGAAGTCATCAGCCACTTCGGCGCGCGCCCCGAGGTTGATCTGCTTGCCCTGTTCCGACAGGAAGGACTGATCTGAACCCCGCCGCGCGCAGCCACATGGCATCGACCCGGTCAATCTGGGCCGGGTCAAAGCGATCGGCCTCTTTCCAGTATTTGCCCGAGGGCACAACATAACCCAACTCGGCCTCGGCATGCAGCGCGGCTTCGGTCAGACGCGGGTCATGGGCGCGGGCCTGCGTTTTGGATGCCTGTGCAAGCGTGGCCCGCGGATAGACCAGCCGGCTGTCGGCAGCGTCCGACAGGTTGACCACGGCGCAGCCCGCCCGCGCCGCCAACACCATGAACCGCGCTGATTTCGCCTCCAGCGACCGCAGGGTAACGTCGTCGCGCAACGGGTCGGCGGTGCCGGTGCCGTAGAAATGCGTCGGCCCCTTGGTCGGGTAAACCATGTCGCAGCCGACCATGGCGATCACCTTCGGGTGCAACGCCCGCAGCGCCCAATAGGCAGCGGTAAAGGCCATGGTGCCCCCGGCATAGACAAAGCCGCCAAGCGCGTTCTGCAAGGGCACATATTCCGACGAAGTCACCACCCTTTGCCCTTGAGCCAAGCGTGCAGGGCGGCGGTCTTGCGGAAAATCATCGGGGTGAATCAGCACATCCCAATCGGGCCGCACCTGCCAGGCATTGTTGATCGCCACCAGCATATGACCCTGCTTTGGCCAGTCTTGCGCAGCCAGCACGCCGGGGCCCGACCCCATGATGATTACCGTGTGCATCCGCCGCCCCATGTTTTCCGTTGTGCGGCAAGCTAGGGCGACATCATCACAAGACCAAGAAAATCTCAGTCGCCCAGTTTGGCATGCACCTCGTCGAGGTCGATCTCGCCCAGCGGCAACTTGTTGGCGGGGTTGTCGAAATCATATTTGAACAGCTGGAAGTCGCGCTTGTAAATCTCCCAGATCAGGTGGCGCGACAGGTCGTCAAAGTAATCTTCCACCGGATGCGCGCGCTTTGGCCCATGGCCTTCGCTTTCGTTGAAGCGCGGGATTTGCGCAAGGTCGATGGCGTGCTTGTGGGTGGTCTTGTCCAGCACCACCTGCATGCCGTCGTTGAACCGCTCGGTGAAAAAGATGTGGTCGTATCGCCCGCTGTTGCAGATGAAGGTCGAGATATGGCCCGACATAGCCGACCAGTGAATGTCCGGCTCCATCGGCTTTTTCCAACGGATGGTGTCGCGGGCAAACAGCAAGAACCGGCGGAAGCTTTTGATCTGGTCGAACTGGAACCCGTCGTCCGGGCTGCCAACCTCGACCCCGTATTTCTGCACCAACAGCGGCACCAGATTGCCGCGATAGCGCTTGCCGTTGCGCTGGATGCCGCAGATCTTGTCAAAGAACGACGACAGCACCCGCTGATACGGGTTGCGGACACAGGTGAAGGCAAAGCTCTGGTGCGCTTTCACATTCTGCTCGATCAGCGGTTGGCTGTCTTCTTGCGCCCATTTGTGCAGACCGCTCTTGGAATCGTGGATGTCGCCGTCGAAAAACCGGCCGTGATCGGAATAGAACATGATCTGCCCGATGGTCGAGCAGGCGCATTTCGGCACCACCCGATAGACCATGCTTTCACTTTCCGTCATCCACGTGCCGGGAAAACCCATTGTCCACTGCTCCATGCCTGCCAGACTTTGATGTCCGGTCCTGTGTTATCCTTAGAATCGCAAATAAACTCTGTCGTTTCAATGTCCGTTAAAGCTAATTAGACAAACAGTGACTCGTCTGCCTTGGGAACCGTCGCCACAATGGCAAAGATCGCCTACATCCTGCTGACCCACAAAGACCCCGACGGCGTGATTGCGCAAGCAGAACGTCTGACGGCGGGTGGCGATTATGTGGCCATCCACTTTGACGCCAATGCCGACGACAAGGATTTTGCCCGCATTCAGGCGGCCCTTGGGTCGAACGCCAGCGTGGCTTTCGCCCGTCGCCGGATCAAATGCGGATGGGGCGAGTGGAGCCTTGTCGAAGCCTCGCTTCAGGCCGTGCGCGCGGCGGTTGACGCCTTTCCGCGCGCCACGCATTTCTACATGCTTTCGGGCGACTGCATGCCGATCAAATCGGCGGAATACGCGCATGATTTTCTGGACCGCGATGATGTGGATTACATCGAAAGCGTCGATTTCTTCAATTCGGACTGGATCAAGACCGGCATCAAGGAAGAGCGTCTGATCTTCCGCCACTGGTTCAATGAGCGCACGCAGAAGGACTGGTTCTACCGCTCGATTGACTGGCAGCGCAAACTGGGCCTGATGCGCAAAGTGCCTGCTGACATCCAGATGCAGATCGGCTCGCAATGGTGGTGCCTGCGCCGCCGCACCATCGAACAGGTGCTGGAGTTCTGTGATCGCCGCGGCGACGTGATGCGGTTCTTTCGCAGCACATGGATCCCGGATGAGACGTTCTTTCAAACCATCGTGCGGCATCTGGTGGCGGAACGGGAAATCCGCTCGCGCACGTTGACGTTTCTGATGTTTACCGATTACGGGATGCCGGTCACGTTCTACAACGACCACTACGACCTGCTGCTGTCGCAGGATTATCTGTTCGCCCGCAAGATCAGCCCCGAGGCGCGTGAATTGAAAACCCGTTTGGGCAAGCTTTACACCACGACCGGCGTGCGCTTCCAGATCTCGAACGAAGGCCGTGGCCTGTTCACCTTCCTTACCGGCCGCGGCCGCATAGGCCGCCGCTTTGCCCCCCGGTTCTGGGAACGCGAAAGCACCGTCGGGCGTGAGCGTCAGTTGATGATGGTGACCTGCAAGAAGTGGCATGTCGCCAAACGTTTGGTCGACCGGGTGCGCACCATCACTAACATGCCTGCCATCGACTACCTGTTCAACGAAGACAGCACCGCCTTGCCAGACCTGGGCGGCATCCAGACCACGTTGGAAAAGCGCACCCGCCATCGCCGGGCGCTGGTGCGGATGCTGTTCGACTATTGGCAGACCGACAAGCTGGTGTTCTGCATCGACCCGGCCAATGTCGATCTGATGCAGGACTTCTACAACGACAAGGCTGCCGTGCGGCTGCTGGAAATCGAATGCGACTTCACCGATGAATACCTGATTGGCCATGCCAAGCGCGTGGGACTTGCCGGTGACCGCACGCCGCAAGAAACCATCGACCGCCTGCTGCCCACCATCCGCTATGACGTGCGCTTTGAATCCGACCGCATCCGCGACGCCGGCTTCAAAGGCTTCTATCGCATCCGCCAGTCGGCCAGCATCGACGAAAACACCACGCCGCTGGCCGAGTTTCTGGATATTCCGGTCAAGCAAGCCCGCGAAATCGTGGGCTCTGACTACCTTTTTGTGGATTGAACCGATGCCAAAACCCTATGATCCCACCAACGTCTTTGCCCGCATCCTGCGCGGCGAGATTCCCAACAAGACCGTGCTGGAAACCGCACACACACTGGCCTTTCACGACATCAGCGCCCAGGCCCCGGTGCATGTGCTGATCATCCCCAAGGGCGCCTACATCGATTTTGCCGATTTCGCCGCCCATGCCTCGGCTAATGAGCTCGTCGATTTCCACCGCGCCGCTGCAACAGTGTGCGAGATCCTGGGCCTCACCGGCCCCGAAGGCTATCGCGCGATCACCAATGCCGGCCTGCACGGCATGCAAGAAGTGCCACATTACCACCTGCACATCCTTGGCGGCCGGGTTCTGGGGCGACTGGTCGAACGCCCCTGATCTGACCGAGCGCCTGCGGCGCAAGCCTTTTGTCTCGCCGCGCGCGTGCCGCGCGTCTCCTCGCGCGTGCCTCCGGCGGGGATATTTCCAGAAAGAGAAAGCGGGGGGACTTTCTCTTTCGGAAAATATCCCGGGGTGAGGCGAAGCCGAGGGGCAGAGCCCCTGACTTGCTGCCGCAGTCAGTGTGCCGCGGCCCAATTGGCGCCTTGTCCGGCTTCCACCGTCAGCGGCACCCTGAGGTCGATGGCCGGGTGATGGGCGCCTTCCATCACTGCCTTGGCGCGGGTGGTCAGGGTGGCGGCCTGATCCTCGGCGACTTCGAACAACAGTTCGTCGTGAACCTGCAACAACATCCTGGCGTCGAGGTCGGCGATCACGTCGGGCATCCGCACCATGGCGCGGCGGATGACATCGGCCGCTGTGCCCTGGATCGGGGCGTTGATGGCGGCGCGTTTGGCAAAGCCTGCACCCGGGCCTTTGGCATTGATCTCGGGGGAGTGGATCTTGCGGCCGAACAGGGTCTGCACAAAACCCATACCTTGGGCGAACCTGACGGTGTCGGACATGTATTCCTTGATGCCGGGGAAGCGTTCAAAATAGCGGTCGATGAAACCCTGCGCCTCGGCGCGCGGGATGCGCAGGTTGCGGGCAAGGCCGAAGCCGGAAATGCCGTAGATCACGCCAAAGTTGATCGCCTTGGCGCGGCGGCGAATGTCGGGGGTCATCTGGTCCAGCGGCACGTTGAACATCTCGGATGCGGTCATGGCGTGAATGTCGATGCCGTCCTTGAATGCCTGACGCAGGGCCGGGATGTCGGCGATATGGGCCAGGATGCGCAACTCGATCTGGCTGTAGTCGAGCGACACCAGCACACGGCCTTTGGGGGCGACAAAGGCCTCGCGGATGCGGCGGCCCTCTTCGGTGCGCACGGGAATGTTTTGCAGGTTCGGGTCGGTCGAGGAAAGCCGCCCGGTAACGGCCCCCACCAGCGAGTATGAGGTGTGGACGCGGCCGGTTTCGGGGTTGATGTGGTCTTGCAGCGCGTCGGTGTAGGTGGATTTCAGTTTGGACAGCTGCCGCCAGTCCAGCACCCGTGCCGCAAGGCGCGCGCCGGTGGGATGGCTGTCTTCCAGCGTGGTGATGTCTTCCAGCACGTCAGCCCCAGTGGCATAGGCGCCGGTCTTGCCTTGGGTTCCGCCGGGCAGGCCGAGGCGGTCAAACAGCACCTCGCCCAGTTGTTTGGGGCTGCCTACGTTGAACCGCTCACCTGCCAGCGACTGGATCTCGTCCTCCAGCCCGGCCATCTTTTGTGCAAAGGTGTTGGACATGCGCGACAGGGTATCGCGGTCGACCTGAATGCCCGCCATTTCCATGCGGGCCAGCACCGGGACCAGCGGGCGTTCCAGCGTTTCATAGACCGTGGTCACATGGGCGCGGTGCAGCTGCGGGCGGAAGGTCTGCCACAGCCGCAGGGTCACGTCGGCGTCTTCGGCGGCGTATTTCACCGCGTCGTCAACCGCCACCCGGTCAAAGGTGATCGCCGATTTGCCCGACCCCAGCAGCGGTTTGATCGGGATCGGGATATGGCCGAGATAGGTTTCCGACAGCGTGTCCATGCCGTGGCCGTGCAGGCCCGCATGCATGGCATAGGACATCAGCATGGTGTCTTCGATCGGGGCAACCGTCACCCCGACGCGGGCGAAAATCTTCCAGTCGTATTTGATATTCTGGCCGATCTTCAGGATCGAAGGGTCTTCCAGCACCGGTTTCAGCACGGCCAGCACGTCGTGCAGTGCCAATTGCCCCGGCACCAGATCGGTCGCGCCAAAGAGATCGCCGCCCCCCTGTTTGTGGCTGATGGGGATATAGCAGGCGCGCCCCGCATCGACCGCAAGCGAGATGCCGACCAGTTCGGCGCGCATCTCGTCCAAGCTGGTGGTTTCGGTATCGACCGCGACATGGCCGACCTCGCGGATGCGCGCGACCCAGTCTTGCAGGGCGGGCAGACTGTCCACCCGTTGATAGGTGCTGGGGTCAAAGGGCAGCCGCGCGGGGGCCTGCGTCGGGTGTTCCGTCGCGGTGGCCGCTTCGGGCACGGCGGGGGCATCGACCTTCAGCCGTTCTGCCACCCGGCGGGTCAGGGTTCGAAACTCCATCTCCTGCAAAAAGCCCAGCAGGCGGTCGGGGTCGGGCTCGTGCACCGAAAGGCTGGCAAGGTCAAAGTCCAGCGGCACTTGCGCGTCAAGGCTGACCAGCCGCTTGGAAATGCGGATCAGATCGGCGTTTTCCAGCAGCGCCTCGCGGCGTTTGGGCTGCTTGATCTCGGCTGCGCGGGCCAGCAGCGTGTCCAGATCGCCGTATTCGTTGATCAAAAGTGCCGCCGTTTTCAGGCCGATCCCGGGCGCGCCCGGCACGTTGTCCACCGAATCGCCCGCCAAGGCCTGCACGTCCACCACCCGTTCGGGGCCGACGCCGAACTTCTCGATCACCTCGTCGCGGTCGATGGTGCGGTCCTTCATCGGATCGCGCATCCGCACGCCATTGCCGACCAGTTGCATCAGATCCTTGTCGGACGAAATGATGGTGCAGGCCCCGCCTGCCTCGACCGCCTGGCGCGCTAGGGTGGCGATGATGTCATCGGCCTCATACCCGTCAATCTCGATGCAGGCGACGTTGAAGGCGCGGGTGGCTGCCCGCGTCAGCGGGAACTGCGGCCGCAGGTCTTCGGGCGGCTCGGGGCGGTTGGCCTTGTAGGCGGGGTAGATGTCATTGCGAAAGGTCTTCGACGAGAAGTCGAAGATCACCGCGATATGGGTCGGCACCTCGCGGCCCGATTTGGTCAGCTCATTCCACAGGATGTTGCAGAACCCCGCCACCGCGCCCACCGGCAGGCCGTCGGATTTGCGCGTCAGCGGCGGCAGCGCGTGATAGGCACGGAAGATATAGGCCGAGCCGTCGATCAGATGCAGATGATGCCCCTTGCCGAACTGCTCGCCCATGGTCAAACCCCTTCGCCCGCGTTTGGTCTGTCTTGCCATGTTCCGCCGCCTGCTGCCACCCTTGACAGCACCCGGCCCACAAGGCACCTTTCCGACCATGCTGCACCCAAACGCCCCATCGTCGTTTTATTGGACCTGCGCCACATAGGCGGCAGGGCAGTTTCCCACACGAAACCCCCATCAGCCGCCCGCAAGGGTCAGGCCAATGGAAACGGTTCCCCCTCGCGGGCCAGACGCGAGAGAGTGAGACCGATGATCCCGAACCATCCCCCCATCGACATTCGCCCCATGGCCGCAGCGCATCTGCCCGAGGTGCACCGCATGCTGATTGCGCTTGCCGCGCATCATGGCGATCAGGCCACCATCACGCCGCCGGTGCTGCGCCGTCTGGTGCTTGAAGACTCCACGATCCGGGGGCTGGCGGCCTTTGCCACAGACCGCCCGTCGCGTCATCCGGTCGGCTATGCGCTGTTGCAGCGCCGCACCGACCTGATCACCGGGCGGGATGGCTATGATATCGCGCATCTGTTCGTGCAGGATATCTTTCGCGGTCAGGGGTTTGGTCGCGCTTTGGTGCAGGCTGCGCGCGGCGTGGCACTGGCCGAGGGCTGCGCCCGCCTGACCATCGGCACCCATCCGGCAAACAGCGGGGCGGCGATGGCGTATCGCGCCATGGGGCTGACCGAACGCCAGATGCCGGGGCCGTCTTTCGCGGTAGACCTGACCCCGGCCCAGTGATCGGGGGCCCAGTGATCGGGGGCCCAGTGATCGGGGGCCCAGTGATCGGGGGCCCACTGTTCTAGGGCCCTAATGGTCGTCGTGGGCGTGGTCGCGGTCGATGACAAAGCGTTTGTCACAATAGCCGCAATCGACAAAGCCTGTATCGGCGGGAATGGTCAGCCAGACCCGCGGATGGCCCAAGGCACCTTCGCCGCCATCACACGCGACTTTCCATGTGGTCACAACCTGGGTTTCCGGCGCGTCGATTGTCATCTGGAACCTTTCTTCAAAGCGGGCAAGCACCGTCATATTACGAAAAACCCTGCCCCCGGCAAGGCAAACCGGGGGCTAGGTCAGCTTGCATCATCCGCCAATCGGCCGATTGCGCGACTTCAACGCCGCCAGCCAGCCCAGACCATGCACGGTGGCGCGGGCCGGGCGGTATTCGGCGGCAACCCAAATGGAGCTGCCTGTGGCATCAAGCTCGGCGCACAGGGCCGGCAGGTCAAAGCCGCCGCCACCCGGTTCGTTGCGGCCGGGAAAGCCGGCGATCTGGATGTGGTTCACCCGGTCCCGATGCGCCGCCCAGACGGCGGTTGCGTTGCCGTGAATCCGGGCCGCATGCCAGACATCAAACTGCAAGCCGATCTGCGGGCAGGCCAGATCGTCCAATATCCGCGCGGCCTGATCGAAATCATTCAGGAAATAGCCCGGCATGTCGTCGGTGTTCAGCGGCTCCAGCGTCAGCGTCAGGTCGGGGGCCTGTGCCGCCGCCCAGGTCAGATTTTCGCGGAAGGTCTGTTCGGCCAGGGCCCCTCGCGCCACGCCCGACATCACATGCAGGCGCGCAGCCCCCAGCCGCTGCGCAAGATCAGCCCCGCGCAGGAATGTGTCGCGAAACTTGGCCTCTTCGCCCGGCACCGCGGCAAAGCCCCGGTCGCCCGCCGCCCAATTGCCCGGCGGCGCATTGATCAGGGCCAGCGGGAAGCCGGACAGGGCCGCCTGCCAGTCAGAGGCCGAATGGTCATAGGGAAAAAGGATCTCTGCCCCGTCAAACCCTGCCTGCGCTGCCAGCTCGGGGCGTTGAAGGCTGGGCACCTCGGTGAACAGCATGGTCAGGTTGGCAGCAAATCGGGGCATCAGGTCAGGTCAGCCGAGGGGATGATCGGAAAAAACATGCCGCCCGACCAAACGCCGAACCAGGCGGTGCCGTCAACCTGTTCTTCGCAGCCAAGATCCACCATGCGGTAAAAGGTCTTGCGATCAATCAACGCCTCCATCCCGCCGCGGATGTGGATGTAGGGTGATGGCGCGTTCGTTGCCGGGTCGCGCACCACCCGGATTGCGTGGTCTTTGCCCGCCGTCACCACATCATCGGTCAGGGTGTGAAACGTCAGCTGCTGGTCTGGCCCCGTGCCCGCAGCCACCACATCGACCGCCACAAACGGCGCATCATCCACCTGGATGCCGAGTTTTTCGACCGGCGTCACCAGATAATACCGCGCGCCTTCGCGCCGCAGGATCGACGAAAACAGCCTGACCATCCTTGCCCGGCCAATCGGCGTTCCGTCATGAAACCACGTGCCGTCGCGGGCAATGCGCATATCCATTTCGCCGCAATAGGGCGGGTTCCACAGATGCACCGGAGCCGGGCCCTTTTTCGGCAGCGTGGACAGCGCGGCGGTCAGCCCGTCGGCGACGTGTTTCACGATCATTTGTCCGTCTTCGCCTTTTGCCATTTGTGCCGCGCGGCATAGTTGGGTCTAATGGTCGCAATATACATTCCCAGGAGACGTTGTCATGGCGATTGAATCCCCCGCTACCGATCTGGTCGAAGCCATTGAAGGATTGGGGGACAAGCTGGCGCAGGCCAAGGCGTCGATCAACCAGCGCTTCATCGGTCAGGAAAAGGTGGTTGATCTGGTGCTGGCGTCGATGCTGTGCGGCGGCCATGCCCTGCTGGTGGGGTTGCCGGGCTTGGGCAAGACCCGTCTGGTTGATACGCTGGGCACGGTGATGGGCCTGTCGGCCAACCGCATCCAGTTCACCCCCGATCTGATGCCCGCCGATATCCTCGGCTCCGAAGTGCTGGAAACCGCCGATGGTGGCGCGCGGGCGTTTCGGTTCATCGAGGGCCCGATCTTCTGCCAGCTTCTGATGGCGGACGAGATCAACCGCGCCAGCCCGCGCACCCAGTCGGCGCTGTTGCAGGCGATGCAGGAAAAAGAGGTCACGATTGCGGGCCAGCACCGCAAGCTGGGCAAGCCGTTCCACGTTCTGGCAACGCAAAACCCGATCGAACAGGAAGGCACCTATCCCCTGCCCGAAGCCCAGCTTGACCGCTTTCTGGTGCAGGTCGATGTCGAATACCCAACGCGCGCGACCGAGCGTGACATTCTGATCGCGACCACCGGGGCCGAGGATGCGCAATCGACGCAGGTCTTTACCGCCGACGAACTGATCGCCGCGCAATCGGTGATCCGCCGGATGCCCGTGGGCGAAAAGGTGGTCGAGGCCATCCTTGATCTGGTCCGCGCCTGCCGCCCGGGCGAGGTTGAGGGTCGCGATCTGGAAGGCAGCCTGTCCTGGGGCCCCGGCCCGCGTGCGGCGCAAGCGCTGATGCTGACCGTGCGTGCCCGCGCGCTGCTGGATGGCCGCCTGGCCCCGACGGTGGCCGATGTGGCGGCGATGAGCCGATCTGTGCTGACGCACCGCATGGCGCTGTCGTTCGCCGCCCGGGCGCGCGGCGAAAGCCTGTCGTCCATTATCGACCGCGTCACCACCCGCACCCTGGGCCTTGAGGCCGCTGCGTGAGCCTTGACCTGCAATCCCGCGCCGAAACCCTCGGCCAGTCGCTGCCACCGCTGATGGCCGAGGCCGAGCTGCTGGCGGCCACGGTGATGATGGGCGAACACGGGCGCAAGCGGGCGGGGCAGGGCGATGAGTTCTGGCAATACCGCCCGGTCAATGCGGGCGATTCGGCGCGGCTGATCGACTGGCGCCGCTCGGCGCGCGGCGATGCGCATTTCGTGCGCGAACGCGAATGGCAGGCGGCGCAATCGGTGACGCTGTGGGTCGACCCAGCCAAGTCGATGGCCTTTACCGGCGACAAATCTCGCGCGCCGAAGTCGGACCGCGCCCGTTTGCTGGCCTTGGCGATTGCGGTGCTGTTGTTGCGGGCGGGCGAACGGGTTGGCCTTGCCGGCGACGCCGCCCCGCCGCGCCCCGGCCGGTCGCAGATTGTGAAACTGGCGGCGATCCTGTCAGGTGTTGAAGACGCGGGCGAATATGGTGCCCCCACCGCCACCGGCATGGTCAGCCATGGCCGGGCGCTGTTTGTGTCGGATTTTCTGGGCGATCTGGCCCCGGTCGAGGCCGCACTTGCCGCCGCCGCCGACCGTGGCGTGCGCGGGGCGCTGGTGCAGGTGCTGGACCCCGCCGAGGAAGAGTTTCCCTTCACCGGCCGCACGATCTTTGAATCGATGGGCGGCGGCATGCGGCACGAAACCCAGCAAGCAGGCGATCTGCGCGACCGCTATCTGACGCGGTTGGCCGAACGCAAGGACCGCCTGATGCAGCTTGGCCGCGCTGTCGGCTGGCATGTCACCACGCATCACACCGGCCAGCCGGCGCAGGCGATATTGCTGTGGATTTACCGCGCCTTGCAGGGGGGCCGCTGATGTTCATGCTTGGCCCCATCGGTTTTGCCACACCCCTGCTGCTGCTGGGTCTTGCCGCCTTGCCCGTACTGTGGCTGCTGTTGCGTGCCGTGCCGCCCGCGCCGATCCGCCGCCGTTTTCCCGGTGTGGCGCTGCTTTTGGGCCTGCGCGATGACGAGGCTGAGGCCGACAAGACGCCGTGGTGGCTTTTGCTGCTGCGCATGGCGGCAATAGCCGCCGCGATCATTGCCTTTGCCGGGCCGGTGCTGAACCCTGTGGAACGGCAGGCAGGCAACGGCCCGCTGTTGATCGCGATGGATGCCACCTGGGCCGATGCCCGCGACTGGACCCGCCGCCTTGACCGCGCAAGCGCCCTGATTGACGAGGCAGGGCGCGATGGTCGGCCCGTGGCCGTGATCCGCTTGACCGACGCGCCGTCGGAGGTGGCGTTTCAGGCCGCCGATACGGTTGCGACCCGGCTTGCGGGTGTTGCCCCGCAGGCATGGTCGCCGCGGGATCTGGCCGCATGGGCCGCAGCCCTGCCGCAAGGCGGGTTTGATACGTTCTGGCTGTCGGATGGCATCGCCCATCCGGGGCGAGATGCCCTGATGGCGGCGCTTTCGGCCAAGGGCACCGTCACCGTGTTTGAAAGCCCGCGTCCGGTGCTGGCGCTGCACCCCGCTGCCTATGCCGATGGTGCCATCCAGCTGACCGTCAGCCGCCTGCCCGCCGCCGACCCGTTGTCGGTGGATCTGGCGGCGCGCGGGCCTGATCCTGCGGGCATCGACCGCGAACTGGCCCGCATCACGCTGGACTTCGGCCTCGGTGATGCGCAGGCCCGCGCCGCTCTGTCGCTGCCGCCCGAATTGCGCAACCGCATCACGCGGTTTGAAATTGCCGGGTTGCGCTCGGCAGGGGCTGTGTCCTTGACCGACGACAGCCTGAAGCGGCGCAAGGTGGCGTTGATCGGCGGCGGTGCCGACCGCGAGGGGCTGCAACTGCTGTCGCCGCTGCACTACCTGCGTCAGGCATTGGAACCGGTGGCCGATCTGATGGAAGGGTCACTGACCGACCTGCTGCTGGCCTCGCCCGATGTGGTCATTCTGGCCGATGTGGCGCGGTTGTCGCAAACCGATACCGATGCGCTGCTGGACTGGCTGGACAGCGGCGGTCTGCTGCTGCGCTTTGCCGGGCCGCAACTGGCGGCCAGCGATGTCAGCCGCACCGAAGAAGACCCGCTGATGCCGGTGCGGCTGCGTGAAGGTGGCCGCGCTGTGGGGGGCGCGATGAGTTGGGGTGAGCCAAAGACACTCGCCCCGTTCCCCGAAGAGTCGCCGTTTCACGGGCTGCCACTGCCGGGCGATGTGTCGATCAGCGCGCAGGTTTTGGCGCAACCCGACCCCGATCTTGCCGCCCGCACCATTGCGGCCCTTGCCGATGGCACGCCCTTGGTGACGCGCAAGGCCGTGGGACAAGGGCAGGTGGTGCTGGTGCATGTGACCGCCAATGCCGAATGGTCCACCTTGCCACTGTCGGGCCTGTTCATGCAGATGTTGGAACGGCTGGCCGTGTCTACCCGGCCGATCGCGCCGGAACAGGCCGATCTGGCAGGCCAGGTCTGGGTGCCGGAACTGGTGCTGGACGCCTATGGTCAGGCGGCCGATGCGGGTGAGTTGCCCGGCCAACCCGGCGAGGTGTTGGCGCAGGCGATGACCGCCGGGCCGGGGCCTGACCAGCCGCCCGGGATCTATGCCGGCGCCGACCGTCGCGTGGCGCTGAACGTGATCGGCGCACAAACCGAGTTGCGCGCCGCCACCTGGCCCGCCGGCACGGTGATCGAAGGGCTGGAGGCACCGCCGGAACAGGCGTTGAAAGGCGCGTTCCTGTCGGCGGGGCTTGGTCTTTTGCTGCTGGATATTCTGGCTGCACTTTGGGTATCGGGCCGCTTGGGCGGAATGACCCGCGCCGCAACCGTTGTTCTGGCGCTGCTGTTGCTGGCCCCGCAGGCCCACGCCCAGACTCAGGATGACACACTGGCGCTGCAGGCGACCACGGGGTTTGTGCTGGCCCATGTGCTGACCGGCGACGCGCGCGTCGATGAGGTTGCCAATAACGGGCTGCGCGGTTTGGGCGATGTGCTTATGGCGCGCACCTCAATTGAACCCGATGCGCCGATTGGCGTCAGTATCGAAACTGATGAACTGGCGTTCTTTCCATTCCTGTATTGGCCGGTGTCCACCGCGCAACCGCTGCCTTCTGCCGCGGCCTATGCCAAGCTGAACGATTACCTGCAAACCGGCGGGATGATCCTGTTTGACACCCGCGATTCCGATCTGATGGCAGGCAATTCGCCGGAAGCCCAGCATCTGCAACGGCTTGCGGCCGGGCTGAACATTCCGCCGCTAGAGCAGATCCCGGCCGACCATGTGCTGACCCGCACCTTCTATCTGTTGCAGGATTTTCCCGGTCGTCACCCGCGTGGCCCGCTGTGGGTTGAAGCCTCGCCCCCCGATGCCGAGCAGGTGGAAGGGATGCCGTTTCGCAACCTGAATGATGGGGTGACACCGGTGGTCATCGGCGGCAACGACTGGGCCGCGGCCTGGGCGGTCAATGCCAATGGTGCGCCGCTGGTGCCGGTGGGGCGTGGCTTTGCGGGTGAGCGGCAGCGCGAGTTGGCCTATCGCTTTGGCGTCAACCTGATCATGCATGTGCTGACAGGAAACTATAAATCGGATCAGGTTCATGTGCCTGCCTTGCTGGAAAGACTTGGCCAATGACGCAAAGCCTTGTGTTTGCCCCGCTGGTGCCATGGCCCGTGATCTGGGTCGCTTTGGGCCTTGCAGTGGTGCTGCTGGCACTGGCGGTCTGGCGTGGTCTGTCGGGCTGGGGCTTGCGCGCTGTCGCGGCAGGGGTGGCCTTGCTGGCCTTGGCCAACCCCGCGTTGCAGGAAGAAGACCGCAGCCCGCAATCGGACATCGTGATTGCGGTGGTGGATGACAGCGCCAGCCAAGGCCTTGCCGACCGCCCTGCCCAGACCGCACGCGCGCTTGCCGCCTTGCAGGCCGAGGTGGCGGCGCTGGACAACACCGAACTGCGCCTGATCCGCGTCGGCGATGGCCCAGAGGATGCAGGCACCCTTGCGATGACCGCCTTGGCCGAAGCGGTGGCCGAAGAACCGCGCGCCCGTCTTGCCGGGGCGGTGATCCTGACCGACGGGCAGGTGCATGACCTTGATCTGGCGCCCAGCCTGCCCGCGCCCTTGCATGTGCTGCTGACCGGTGAGCCTGAGGATTGGGATCGCCGGCTGATCGTCAAGAACGCCCCCGCCTTTGCCATCATGGGCGAAGAGGTGATGCTGACCCTGCGCATCGAAGATCAGGGCGCCGTGCCGCAAAGCGCCGGGGGCATGGCAGAGCTGTCAATCACTGTCGATGCCGATGCGCCGCAAACCTATTCCGTGCCGGTGGGCGAAGACCTTGAGCTGCCGGTGACGCTGCCGCATGGCGGAATGAACGTGTTGCAATTCACCGTGGCGACGGCGGCGGGCGAATTGACCGATCGCAACAATGCCGCCGTGGTGCAGATCAACGGCGTGCGTGACCGTCTGCGCGTGCTGCTGGTGTCGGGTGAACCCCATGCCGGTGAACGGGTCTGGCGCAACCTGTTGAAGTCGGATGCAAGCGTGGATCTTGTGCATTTCACCATCCTGCGCCCGCCGGAAAAGCAAGATGGCATCCCGGTCAGCGAACTGTCGCTGATCGCCTTTCCGACCCGCGAATTGTTTGTGGAAAAGATCGACGAGTTCGACCTGATCGTGTTTGACCGCTATCGGATGCGGGGCATCCTGCCTATGTCCTACATGCAGAACATCGTCGATTATGTCCGCGGGGGGGGCACCGTTCTGGTGGCTGCCGGGCCGGAATATGGCGCGGTTGACAGCATCTGGCGGTCGCCCATGGCCGAAATCTTGCCCGCCGACCCCACCGCGCGGGTGGTGGATGGCGGCTTTTCCCCGGCGCTGACCGATCTGGGCCGCCGTCACCCGGTGACCGAAGGGCTGGAGGCCATGGCCCCCGAGGGGGGGTGGGGCCGCTGGTTCCGCATGGTCGATGTGGTGCCGCGCGCCGGACAAGTGGTGATGGAAGGGCCGGATCAGCGCCCGCTGTTGATCCTGAACCGCGTGGATGAAGGCCGCGTGGCCATTCTGGCCTCTGATCACGCCTGGCTGTGGGGGCGGGGTTACGAAGGCGGCGGACCGCAGTTGGAACTGCTTCGGCGTCTGGCGCATTGGATGCTGAAAGAGCCGGAGTTGGAAGAAGAGGCCCTGAGCGCGACCATCGAAGGCCAGCGCCTGACCGTGACGCGCCGCACCATCGCCGAGACGCCGCCGGGCGATGTGACGATCACCGGGCCGGATGGGACCGAGACGGCGCTTGCGCTGACCGAAGCCTCACCCGGTCGGTTTGAGGGCGACTTTGACGCGCCAGCTTTGGGCCTGTATCGGCTGAGCCAGGGTGAGTTGTCGCGTGTGGTGGCGATCGGCCCCTCGGCCCCGCGTGAATTCGTGCAGACCATCGCCTCGGGCGATATTCTGGCCGAGACGGTGGCGGCGACCAACGGCGGCATATTGCGCCTGTCGGATGGCCTGCCCGATGTGCGCAGCGTGCGCGACGGGCGGCCCGCATCAGGCCGGGGGTGGATCGGCATTACCCCACGCGGTGCCTATGTCACGCAAGACGTGCGGGTGGGGGCCTTGCTGCCCGGCTGGGCCTGGTTGGCTTTGCTGGCAAGCTTTGCCGTGGCGGCTTGGCTGGTCGAAGGCCGCAAGGGTGCGCGCAAGCTGGCGTAAGGGCGGATGGTGGCTTGCCTGCCCCGGTTGACCGTCACTCGGTGACGCGTTCAGGGCAATTCAAGAGCGGATTGACCCAACGCTGCCTGCCGGGACTTTGCCCCTGAAGAGCAGGCAAGCGGCACTATCTTTCCTTCAAATTGGTGATTTCATTTTACCAATTTATGCGTTACGCTTTTTTCAAAGGAAACGGGGAGGTTTGCCGATGGAAATGCCAAAGCCGAATGCCATGATCGTGTCGGCCAAATCGCGCATTGTGGCGCGGTTGCGCAAACTGCTTCCCGCTGACGCGGTGATCGAGGATGAGGCGGAAACCCGCGCCTATGAATGTGACGCGCTGACCGCCTATCGCTGCCCGCCGCTGGCCGTGGTGCTGCCGCGCACGACCGCCGAAGTATCGGCCGTGCTGCGCCTGTGCCATGAGGAAAATGTTCCCGTGGTGCCGCGCGGATCGGGCACTTCGCTGGCCGGTGGGGCGCTGCCGACCGCCGATTGCGTGGTGCTGGGCGTCAGCCGGATGAATGGCGTGATCGAGACCGATTATGACAACCGCTATATCCGTGTGCAATCGGGCCGCACCAACCTGTCGGTCACGGGTGCTGTGGAATCGGACGGCTTCTTTTACGCCCCCGACCCGTCCAGCCAGTTGGCCTGCGCGATTGCGGGCAATATCGCGATGAACTCGGGCGGGGCGCATTGCCTGAAATATGGCGTCACGATCAACAACCTGCTGGGTGTTACGCTGGTGCAGATGGACGGCACGGTGCTGGAAATCGGCGGCCCGTTCATGGACCCGGGCGGGCTGGACCTGCTGGGGGTGATCTGCGGGTCGGAAGGCCAGCTGGGCGTGGTGACCGAAGCCACCCTGCGCATCCTGCCCAAACCCGAAGGCGCGCGCCCGGTGCTGATCGGTTTTGACAGCAACGAGGTGGCGGGGGCCTGCGTGTCCGACATCATCAAGGCGGGCGTGTTGCCGGTGGCGATTGAATTCATGGACCGCCCGTGTATCGAGGCGACCGAGGCCTTTGCCAAGGCAGGCTATCCGATGTGCGAGGCGCTGCTGATCGTCGAGGTCGAGGGCAGCCCTGCCGAGATTGACGAACAACTGGGCGTCATCAAGCAGATCGCCCGCCGCCACAACCCGGTGGAACTGCGCGAGGCAGAAGATGAGGATCAGGCCAAACGCATCTGGCTGGGCCGCAAATCGGCCTTTGGCGCGATGGGGCAGATCAACGATTACATGTGTCTGGATGGCACCATCCCGGTGTCAAGCCTGCCTTACGTGCTGCGCCGGATCGCCGAGATGTCGAAAGACATCGGGCTGGACGTGGCCAACGTCTTTCACGCGGGCGACGGCAACATGCACCCGCTGATCCTGTTCGACGCCAACAAGCCCGGCGATCTGGAACGGTGTGAAACCCTTGGGGCCGATATCCTGAAGCTGTGTGTCGAGGTGGGTGGTTGCCTGACCGGCGAACATGGCGTGGGGATCGAAAAGCGCGATCTGATGAACGTGCAATTCGCGCCGGACGATCTGGAGGCGCAATTGCGCGTCAAGGATGTGTTCGACCCGAAATGGCTGCTGAACCCGGCCAAGGTGTTTCCGCTGGCGTCAACGGCCAGCCGCCGCGCGGTCTGAAGCGGCGGACTGGGGCTTTGCCCCAGACCCCAGGGTATTTTTGCCAAGAGGAAAGGGCAGGGGATGCGTCCTGCGACAGAGGCCGAACTGGCCCAGATCATTCGTGATGCGACAGGCCCGCTTGTGGTGCGGGGCGGTGGGACGCGGACCATCGGCCAGTGCGATGGCACGGTGCTGCACACCGGCGGCCTGTCGGGGGTAGAGCTTTACGAGCCCGGCGCTTTGACTCTGGTCGCGCGGGCGGGCACGCCCTTGGCCGAGGTCGAGGCGTTGCTGGCCAAGGAAAACCAGCGCCTGCCCTTCGAGGTGCCCGACATGCGCGGCCTGTTGGGGCGCAGGGGCGAAAGCACGCTGGGCGGCGTGGTGGCGGCCAATGCCAGCGGCCCGCGGCGGGTGCAGGTGGGGGCGTGCCGCGACAGCATGATCGGGGTGCGCTTTGTCGATGGCCGGGGGAGCGTGATCAAGAACGGCGGCCGGGTGATGAAAAACGTCACCGGCTATGATCTGGTCAAGCTGCTGGCGGGATCATGGGGCACCCTGGGGGTGATCACCGAGGTCAGCTTCAAGCTGTTGCCGCTGCCCGAGGCCGGGGCGACGTTGATCCTGTCTGGCCTGAGTGATGCGCAGGCGGTTGCGGCGATGTCGGCAGCCCTTGGCTCGCCCTTCGAGGTGTCGGGTGCGGCGCATTGGCCGGGGCAGGGCACATTCCTGCGGATTGAAGGGTTTTCCGCCTCGGTCGCCTATCGGGCAGACCGGTTGCGGGCGCATCTGGCGGCCTACGGCGTGGCCGAGGTTGAGCCGGGCACCGCCCGCTGGGCGGCGATCCGCGATGTGGCGCCGTTCCATGCCCGGACCGGCGATGTCTGGCGGCTGTCGGTCAAGCCATCCGATGCACCGGGGCTGGCGGCGCGCATGGGGGCCGAGGCCGTGCTTTATGATTGGGGTGGCGGGTTGATCTGGGCCCTTGTGGCGCCGGGCAACGATCTGCGCGCCCGTCTTGGGGCGTTTGCCGGCCATGCCAGTCGGGTGCGCGGTGACGCGAAGGGGGCATTTCAACCGGAACCGGCGGGCGTGGCTGCGCTGACCGCCGGTTTGCGGGCGCAGTTCGACCCGCGCCGTATTTTGAACACTGGCCTGATGGGGGCGTGACGTGCAGACCAATTTCACCGCAGAACAGTTGCGCGACCCCGGCATTGCCCGCGCCAATGAGGTGTTGCGCACCTGTGTGCATTGCGGCTTTTGCACCGCCACTTGCCCGACCTATCAGGTGCTGGGCGATGAATTGGACAGCCCGCGTGGGCGGATTTACCTGATCAAGGACATGTTGGAAAAGGGTCGCCCGGCCGACGAGAAGACGGTCAAGCACATCGACCGCTGCCTGTCGTGTCTTGCCTGCATGACCACCTGCCCCAGTGGTGTGCATTACATGCATCTGGTCGATCAGGCGCGTGACTACATTGAGGCGACCTACAAGCGCCCCTTGATGGACCGCGTGCTGCGCGCCGTTCTGGCCTGGACCATCCCGCATCCGGGGCGGTTCCGGGCGGCGTTGCTGGCGGCGCGGATCGGGCGGCCCTTGGCGCGGTTCATGCCCGACCCTCGGCTGAAGGCGATGTTGCAGATGGCGCCGCGGATAACCCCGGCGATAAGCCCCAATGATGCGCCGCAAACTTTTCCTGCCACGGCGCCGCGCCGGATGCGGGTGGCGCTGCTTACGGGATGCGCGCAAAAGGCGCTGAACACCGATATCAACGACGCCACCATCCGGCTGTTGCGCCGTCTGGGGGCCGAGGTGGTGGTTGCCAAGGGTGCCGGGTGCTGCGGGGCGCTGACGCATCATATGGGCAAGGCCGATCTGGCGCATGCGTCGGCCGCGGCCAACATTCGGGCGTGGATGGCGGAAAAGAACGGTGCCGGTCTGGATGCGATTGTCATCAATACCAGCGGTTGTGGCACTACCGTCAAGGATTACGGCCACATGTTCCGCAATGATCCCCTGGCTGCCGATGCCTCAACCATTGCCGGACTGGCCAAGGATATCAGCGAGGTGCTGACCAAGCTTGGCCTGCCTGAAGGCGCGCCGAAGGGTGTGAAGGTGGCCTATCACGCGGCGTGCAGCCTGCAACACGGCCAACAGATCAAGACCTTGCCGAAAGACCTGCTGAAACGGGTGGGGTTCAGCGTGGTGGAACCTGCCGACAGCCATCTGTGTTGCGGCTCAGCCGGCACCTATAACCTGTTGCAACCCGAGATCAGCCAGCAGTTGAAAGCGCGCAAGGTTCAGACGCTTGAGGCGAAAACGCCCGATGTGATCGCCGCCGGGAACATCGGCTGCATGATCCAGATCGGCTCGGGCACCGAAGTGCCGATCGTGCACACCGTCGAACTGCTGGATTGGGCGACGGGCGGGCCAAGGCCGCGTAATCTGAACGGGGTTTGAAGGCGGCCACAAATCTGCCAAACTCAGCTGGCATGCCGCAGGGCAAGAACCCCGGAGGTGCCATGCGTCTGTTGCGTGTCTTTATGCTGTTCGCCCCGTTGCTGGCTTGGCCGGTGGCGGCGCAGGATATGGGCCTGAAATCCTTGCAGACCGGCGACGATTCGCGCGGCTGGGAGGCGGTGGGTCGGCTTAATCTGGGCGATCAGGGATTTTGCACCGGGGCGCTGATTGCCGATGATCTGGTGCTGACGGCGGCGCATTGCCTGTTTGACAAGACCAGCGGTGTTCGGATTGATCCGGCAACCATCCAGTTTCTGGCAGGCTGGCGCAACGGTCGTGCGGCGGCGTATCGCGGGGTGAAAAAGGCCATTGCGCACCCGGACTATGTCTATGGCGGGCAGGACAGCATTGACCGCGTGCCGTTTGATGTGGCGCTGCTGCAACTGGATCAGCCGATCCGGCTGCCATCCATCAAGCCCTTTGCCACCGACAACCGCCCAGGCAACGGCGATAAGGTGGGGGTGGTATCCTACGCGCAAGACCGATCCGAGGCCCCGTCGTTGCAGCAGGTCTGCCATGTGCTGGGGCGGCAGTCCGACATGCTGGTGCTGTCTTGCGATGTCGATTTCGGATCCTCGGGCGCGCCGGTGTTTTCGATGCGGGACGGTGCCTTGCGGATTGTTTCGGTGGTGTCTGCCAAGGCCGAGGTTGAAGGCCGCAAGGTGGCGCTTGGCACGCCGGTTGCCAATCATCTGGCCCTGTTGCGCGCCAAGATGGCCGAAGGCGGGTCGCCGTTGCGGCCGGGCAATGTGCGGGTGTTGTCGGGCGGCGGCGGCGGAAAGTTTGTGACGCCATGAACCGGATCGCAGCCCTTGCCCTGTTCCTGCTGACCGCCAGCCCTGTGCTGGCCCAAAATACGGGGTTGGAACGGCTAAGCCGCCCCGACCAGATCATCAGTTGGAAGGCCGTGGGGCGGGTGGATATCGGCACATCGGCGTTTTGCACCGGCACGCTGATTGCGGCCGATCTGGTGCTGACGGCAGCGCATTGCCTGATTGATCGCAACGGCACACCCTATCCGGTGGAAAAGATCACTTTTCGGGCAGGGTTTGCCGATGGAGCGGCGGTGGCCGAGGCAGGCGTGGCACGCGCCACGGCGCATGACAACTATGTCGCCAGCAAGACCGGCAAGCAGGACGGCGAACAGATCCGGTTCGACGTGGCGCTGCTGCAACTGTCGCAGCCGATTTCCACCGCCCTTGCGCCGCCCTTTGCCGTTGACCGGCCCAGCGACGGCGACAAGGTCAGCGTGGTGTCCTATGCCCGTGGCCGAGAGGCGGCCCTATCGTGGCAACGGGCCTGCACCGTTCTGGGGCGGCGCGGCGATCTGATTGCAGTCGATTGCGACGTGACCTTCGGCTCATCCGGTGCGCCGGTGTTTGACCGCAGCCAGGGCCGGGCGCGAATCGTGTCGATCATTTCGGCGGGGGTGAACGATGGCGCGGGAACGGTTGCCTTCGGGATGGAACTGCCCCGGTTGGTGTCAGACCTGAAACAGCAGCTTCGGTCGGGCCGGGCGGTGGTGACGGCGGCGACCGAGGCGCCGAAGGCGGCCACGAACGCTGTCCGGCGCCTTTCGGTTGGCGGGGCTGACCGCAAGGTGGGCGGCGCGCGCTTTGTGAAAGTGCCGGGCAATTGACCTCCCACAAAGGTCTTGAAACGCCGGTTTTGCCTTCCTAGGGCCTGTTGACGTTTGAGGATTCACAAATCGGTTGCGGGGTGATTCA
>DYMU01000047.1 GCA_020721445.1 Gemmobacter nectariphilus | reverse complement strand
AAAATTCCACGCCGATTACCCCGCCAAAGGGGTCAAAATTGCATGCTTAAACACAATCCATGAGAAGACCGGCAATCTTCGGGCTGTCCAACTAGTGCTGGGGCATACGAAGATGCACAGCACGGTGCGCTACCTAGGCGTCGCCATTGAAGGTGCGTTGTTTCTGTCCGAGGGGATCAACCTGTAACTTCCCCGCCGACCGGCGCGTTTCGCGCCGCTCGGCATCCTGACCCAGGAACTGCCCCGAATGCATAAGTGGACGTCCGGCTTTTCGCCGGACACTATTGCACCTTGCGCCGCAGGCGGTCTGTCACCCATTCCATACCCAGCACAATCAGAAAGATCACGAGGATGATGGTCGAAGCGTTGCGGTATTGGAACAGGTCAAAGGCCGCTTTCAGCTCTTGTCCGATGCCACCGGCTCCGACCAGACCCAGCACCACCGATGACCGAACGGCCTTTTCAAGCGCGAACAACGACGTGTTTATTAACGAGGGCATCACGTCTGGCAGGATCGCGCCGAACAGGATCGACAACCGGTTGCCACCGATGGCCGAGATCGCCTCTTGCGGTTCCTTTTCGCTGTCCTCGATTGCCTCGGCAAAGAACCGGCCACAAAAGCCGATCGTATCAACGACGATGGTCATGGTTCCGGCCACTGCCCCCAAACCGACCGTTGCCACGAACAGCAAAGCCCAGACCAGATCGGGCACGGTGCGCAAAAAGCTGATGAACGCCTTTGACAGGAACGCGCCAAGGTTGCCAAGCGGGCCGACCCCGCGGGCGGCAAACCAACCGATTGGCAGCGAAAGAACAATGCCGATGGCGGCACCCGCGATCGCAATCTGGAAGGTTTCGATGATGCGCCAGAAAATGCGCGCCAGAAAGGCAGGGTCAAGGTTTGGCGGCGTCATCCGGTCGACCAGCCGCACCATGCTGGGACCACCGTCAATCAATTGGCCGGGGGTGGGGGCCACCTGGCCGACCGAGACAATGACCAGCGCGAGTGCCGCCATGGTCAGGGCAAAGGTCAGGGGAGACAGGCGCGGCCAGCGTGACGGCAGGGGATCAGCGGGGTTCGACACGGAATACCTCATCCAAATCGGCATCCGTAGTTGTTGCCGCGGGCTTGTCAAACAGCACCCGCCCGGCACGCAAGGCCACGATACGGTCAGCAAAGCTGCGGGCATGCGCCATGTCGTGCGACGTGAACAGCAAGGTGATGCCGTGATCGGCGCACAGCCGGGCAAACAGCGCCATCACATCGTTGCCCGATACCGGGTCAAGGCTTGCCGCCGGTTCATCAGCGATCAGCAGGGCAGGGCGCCGCACCAAGGCGCGGGCAATTGAGACGCGCTGCTGCTGGCCACCAGATAAGGCATCGGCCCGCGCGGCGGCCTTGTCGGTCAGATTGACCCAAGACAGCGCCTCCAGCGCGGCATGCCGCCACGGTTCGGGCGCGGTCATCTGCGAAAACGCACGCCACCTGCCGGGTTCCGACATCATTCCGTGAATAACATTCGACAAAACCGACCGCCGCCGCACAAGGCAATGTTTTTGAAACACAAACCCGGTCTGACGCCGCAGACGCGCTTTTTGTGCGCCAGCGGGCAGGCCGGTGAAGGTCTCGCCCAAAGCCGTCACTTCCCCTGCGGTCACCTCGTGCAGACCGATCAGACAGCGCAGGAGCGTGGACTTGCCACAGCCATTCGAGCCGATCAGCGCTACACGCTCGCCCTGCCGGATGGTGATGTCGATCCCTTTCAGGATTTCGGTCTTGCGATCATAGCTTTTGCGCAGGCCGCGCGTGGTTATGATGGGGTTGGACAAGGTGTTTGCCATCGGCGTCTGCCGGTCGATATAATGGTCGAGCATGGGGCGCACTCTGCCAAGGGGACGCGGGGCCCGGATCGGGCCCCGCGGTATTGGTCACTCGCCAACGAAGGACTTGGTATCGACACCGATGGTGGCATACATCGCCCGGACATAGTCGTAGTCGCTGTCGTTGATGTCGGTGAAGAAGAAACCGCCTTCGTATTTCTTGTTGTCGTCGCCTTGAAGGACAGCGGCCATCAGCGCCTCGCCCTGTTCGGCAAAGGCTTTGCGCACCGACTCGACCAACTCGGGGGCCAGATCCTTGCGCGCTACCAGAATGTCGTTCGGCAGGTCACGGCCGCGCGCGATCACGGTAAACGCGACTTCGGGAAAAGCCTCGCGGATCGACTTGAGGTGGCTTTCACCCATGCCCACCGCCTGCACGTCGCCACGGATCAGCGCTTCGACGGCCACGTTGCGGCTGATGACCTCGCCGGAATAGTCGGTGTCCAGCTTCAGCCCAAGATCGGCCAGAACCTGCGCCGGCCCGAGGTGTTGCGAGGTTGACCCGATGGACCCGAAGGTCACCTTCTTGCCGCGCAGGTCTTCGACCGACTTCACCGGCCCGTCCGAAAGTGTGACAATCTGGGCAAAATAGTTCGGGCGCTGCCAGCCGGCAACGATCACCGGTGCCGAGAGTTCCTTGATCACGACATATTCCGCCGGACCGGTCAGGATCAGTTCAACCTGACCCTGATTGATCGCCTCGACCGCCGAAGTGCGTGAGGACACGGCAAAAAGTTCGATCTCATGGCCAGTGGCGGCCTCCAGCGCCGTTTCGAAGGCGCCGAACTCCTGTTGCAGGGCTTCCATGCCTTCAAGGTCGGTCACGCCGAAGCGCAGGGTTTCGGCCATCGCCGGGACGGCAACGGCGGTTGCAAGCGCCGTGGCGCCGATCAGGGTGCGGAACATTTGTCTCTCCGAAGCTGATGCTGTATACACAGCGTTGTCACAATGATGGGATAGACGATTCTCGTGACATTGTTGTGAAGGGGCCAAGCGCGGATGAACCGGGTGTTGACATCGGCCGAAATTCTGAGCGGTGGAGCGCTGCGCTGCACCGATCTGGCGATCATGCGCGGGCGTATTGCGGCCTTGATGCCGTCAGATGCGATTGGCTTTGATCTGCCTCGGCGCTGGCTTTTGCCGGGGAGCGTCGACCTGCATGGCGATGAAATGCACCGCATCGTGATGTCGTGCGCCAGAGTGACATTTTCTCTGGACCGGGACTAAGGATGCTGATCCGTGACTGACACTGAACCCTTGTTGCTGACGCTGGCCGCCCCAGCCTTTGACGCCCGTAGCCTGCGCCCGATCTGGAAGCAGATCGCCGACCGGCTGCACTCTGCCTGTGCCGATGGCCTTTTGCTGGGCGATGCCCGGCTGCCGGGAGAAATCCGCATGGCTGAGATCTTTGGTGTGACCCGGGTTACCATGCGGCGTGCATTGGCGCGTCTGCAGCAGGAAGGCATCCTGCAGGCCCGCAAGGGGGTGGGCATCTTCGTCCGTCCGATGCCCCTGCGCTATCGGCTGGATCATGGCAACCGCTTTGCCGATGGGCTGGACCCGCCGGCTGCCAAGATCGGGGCCACAACCCTCGCGATGGAGCGCGGTCAGGCCGAGGCTGAGGAGGCCGAGGCCCTGCACCTTTCCCCCGGCGATGCGGTCATCCGCCTTACCCGGCTGCGGGTTGTGGACGACGCACCGGTCTACCTGTCGCGCAAGACCTTTCCGGCCGACACCCTGCCGAGGTTCGAGGCTGCCTATGCCGCGCGATCCTCGGTGCGTGACGTGTTCGAGGCCCATGGGATCGCCGGTTATCGGCGTGTGCAGACCCGCGTTTCTGGCGGCTTTGCAACCGATGCCGAGGCTGTGGCCCTGAGGTTGAGCCCGCGCACGCCGGTTTTGCGCACTGTGGCGCTGAATGCGGCCCCCGACGGGCGGATCATCGAATACAGCCTGGGCACCTGGCCGCTGACTGCGGTGGAACTGGTGCTGACCCCCTATGACCCATCACAGACAGAGCCCTTTGATGCAGACTGAATTCCGGATCAACGACCGCGCCTACCAAATGCCCGACCGCCCCGCCGTGGTGATCTGCCTTGACGGGTGCGAGCCCGCCTACATTGACGCAGCGCTGGCCAAGGGTGTGATGCCTGCGTTGGCCGACATGCTTGCCAACGGTGGCACGCGGCATCTTGCGCGGTCAGCCATGCCCAGTTTCACCAACCCCAACAACCTGTCGATTGCCTGTGGTGTGCCCTCTTCGGTGCATGGCATCTGCGGGAACTACTTCCTGAACCCCGAAACGGGCGAAGCGGTGATGATGAATGGGGTGGAATACCTGCGAGCGCCAACCGTGTTCGCCGGGTTTCAACACGCGGGTGCCAAGGTTGCGGTCGTCACAGCCAAGGACAAGCTGCGCGCCCCGCTGGGTGCGGGGCTGGACTGTTCGGATGGACAAGCCGTCTGCTTTTCTGCCGAACGGGCCGATCAGACGACCACGGCGGTCAACGGCATCGACGATGCCGCCCGCTGGCTGGGCCAGCCGGTTCCAGCGGTCTATTCCGGTGATCTGTCGCTGTTCGTGCTGCAAGCCGGAGTAAGACTTCTGGCCGAGCGCCGGCCCGATATCCTGTATCTGTCAACCTCGGACTACGTCCAGCACAAGCACGCGCCGGGGTCGGACGAGGCCAATGCTTTCATGGCAGGGGTCGATGCGGCTTTGGCATGCCTTCTTGCGCAGGACATCCGGCTGGTGCTAACGGCCGATCACGGCATGAAGGCCAAGCACCGCGCCGACGGCAGCGCCAATGTGATATATCTGGCTCCGTTGCTGGACGCCGCCCTTGGGGCAGGGCAATCGCGCGTGATCCTGCCGATCACCGACCCCTATGTCGCGCACCATGGCGCGCTTGGATCGTTCGCCACGGTCTATCTTGCGCCGGATGGCGACGCCGCAACGACTGCTGCCCTGTTGGCCGCCATCCCCGGCATCGACACGGTCCTGCCCCGGGCGGAAGCCTGCGCCCGCTTTGACCTGCCACCGGACCGCGTTGGTGATCTGGTGGTGACTTGCACCGCCGACTGGGCACTTGGCACGCGGATTGAGGAACATGACCTCTCGGGCCTTGACGCGCCCCTGCGCTCGCATGGCGGGGTTGATGAACAGCTGGTGCCCTTCGTCACCAATTTCGTCATGACGCCCCCAATTGCAGGACTGCGCAACTACGACGCTTGGCAGGTGGTGACATCGCTTGTGGACTGAGGTCGGAATCGTGGTGCCAATTCTGGAATACAGTGCGCGATCTCTCGTCGGCTGCCAGTTCTTCAGGAAAATGCCGACGCCATCGCAGCGGCTTTTGTTGGGGAAGCACGGTTTCGTTCGTAAGCGCGACGCCGCCCCCCTCCTGCCATTGCTGATCTGATCCGGGCATT
>DYMU01000003.1 GCA_020721445.1 Gemmobacter nectariphilus | reverse complement strand
CTTGAATCACCCCGCAACCGATTTGTGAATCCTCAAACGTCAACAGGCCCTAGATCGTGATCTGGGTAAACCCATCGCGCAAGGCTTGCGACCAGGCCTCGCTCATCAGGCGAAACGCCTCATCGCCCGATTCGATGCGGCGCAAGGCACCGACCTGACATTCATCACGCCGGATCACGCACAGATCCAGCGGCATACCCACCGACAGGTTTGACCGCAGCGTGGAATCCATCGACAACAGCACCGCCTTCTGGGCATCGGCCAGACTGGTGGTGGGCTTGACCACGCGGTCAAGGATGGGCTTGCCATATTTGTGTTCGCCGATCTGCAAATAGGGCGTGTCTTCGGTGGCCTCGATGAAGTTGCCCTGCGGGTAGATCAGGAACATCCGCATCACGCCGCCCTTGCGCTGCCCCGCCACGATCAGGGTGGCACTTGCGCCCTGAGCCATCGACAGCTTTTCGTCAATCTCGCGCCGGACGGTGGCAAGGGCATTGCCTGCGATCTCGGCCACTTTCAACATGGTGGGGGCCAACATCACCGAGGTGGAAGGTGTGGCATCAGGATCATCCACCGCATCGCGCAACCGCGCGATGGTGGTCTGCGTGACCGACAGGCTGCCCGCCGCGAGGATCGTGATGATCCGCTCACCCGGCTCTTCGAAGTGGAACATCTTGCGATAGGTCGCGATATTGTCAAAGCCCGCATTGGTGCGCGTGTCCGACAGCAAAACCATGCCTTCATTCAACAAAAGGCCGACGCAATAGGTCATGGGACAGTCCTCGCACCTGAGACATGGCAAGCTATCCAACGACATCGGGTTTGGAAAGAGTATTGCTTGCGCAACCCTTGCGTCAAAATGAGCGTCAGAGGCTGGCGAGTTGCAAGATCACCGGCTTGCCCGCAAAATGCACCACGGCAGCAAGGCCCATCACGGCCAGCGCCAGATGAAAGCGATTCTGCCAGAACTTCTTGCGCGCGACCGGCTGGTGCGCCACGGCTTGGACCTGCGGCAGGGAATGGGTGTCAAGCGTGGGTGGCGAAATCGTCCCGCGCAGGCTTGCCGGTGCGGGACGGGACATGGTGTCCTCTTCGGCCATCGGTTCTGCCCGTTCCAGTTCGCGCAGAAACTCGCCCAGCCGAAAGCCATCTCCGCCCTCGGGACAGTCTTCCGGGCGTGGCAGGGCGTGGGTTTGTGCCGCTGCGGCCATCCGGCGAATGATGTCCAGCCGCGCCTCTTCGTCCTTGGCCGGATAGCGCCCCTGCGGTGCCCCCGACGCGTAGGTATTCAACCCAAAGCCCGACATCAGGAAGAAGTCGCGCAAGGCCTGCGGGGCGCGGCGCAAGGCCTCGGCGGTACGTGGATCGCGAAACAGGGCGATTTTCTCGGCGGTTGCGGCGGTGCCGTCGATCCTGTTCAACAGCCGCGCAAGGTCAAGGTCGGATGGTTCGGACCCCAACCCCTTGGAGCCCGGAACCGCAGCCCCCGGAACGACGTCGAAAATATCAAAATCATAGTTCAAGGCCATGGTTCACCCCCAGCGTGCCCGACGCATGGGGAAAATTGCATGCCAGATGTGTTTACATCATGGCAAAAATGCGGAAAATACCGCCTCTTTTTGGCTACTGCTGGGTCTGGCTGTTGATCTGGCGCGCTTGCACCGTGACCGAAACCTCAAGGCTTTCTTCGCCCTGCCCGCGTGCGATGCCGCGGATCAGCGCGGCATTCTGGGCATCCAGACCCGAGCCAAGCCGGATATAGCGTTCATCCGGGCAGCAACGGTTGGCCGGATCAAACCCCACCCAGCCCAAACCCCTGACATGCACTTCGGCCCAGGCGTGCGACGCTTCGTGCGGTGACCCGTCATCGCCCGCCAGCAGGTAACCCGAGACATAGCGCGCAGGCAACCCAAGGCAGCGCGCCACCGCAATCAACGCATGGGCATGGTCCTGACAGACGCCTTCCCCCAAGGCCAACGCCTCGGCGGCCGTGGTATGGGCCTCGGTGGCACCGGGGCGGTAGGCGATGGCGTCGGAAATGCGGGCCGAAAGCGCGTGTGCCGTGGCAAGCGCGTCGGTGTCCGGGGTCAACCCCTCGCCCAGAGCGGCAAGGGCTGCGTCCGCCGTGGTGGGGTGGGTGTCTCGCAAATAGCAATGCGGCGGCACGCTTTCCTTGTGGCCGCGCAGCACACCGGCCAGATCGCTGGTTTCCACCTGGCCGCTGACCTGCACCAAAATCTCGGCAACCGGGCCTTGCACGGTCCAGCCCTGCACCCAATCGCCGGCACCATCGCGAAAGCCACCGCCCATCTGGCCATCGCTGACGGTCACATCCCAGCGGATCAGCTTTTGCCCGTCAAATTGCGACGGCCGCAGACGGTGGCTTTGCACCACAGCCCGGACCGGCTGATCATAGAAATAGCGGGTGACGTGATCCACGGTCAGCAGCATCAGCGCACATCCCCATTCAGATAGCAGTTTCGCACAACCTGACTGACCGAGGACATGTCGACAATGAAGCGCGACAAAAACTCGTGCAGCCCTTCTTCAAAGATATCGTCGACATGCATTTCCGCCAGTTCGGCCAGAACACTGCGCGCCTTGTCCTGTGCCAGCGTCTTGCGGTGGTAATTGCGCGACAACCGGTCCAGATGACCGTTCAACCCCTCGACACAGGTGATCAGGCTGCGCGGGCATTGCGGGTTCAGGATCAGGAAATGCCCGATCTTGGCCGCTGTCACCTCGCCGCCATAGGCCCAGTGAAACGCCCGATGCGCCGACATGGCGCGCAAAAGCGTGGTCCATTGATAGTTGTCCAGCCCCGAGCCGACAAATTCCACCTTTGGCAGCAGCACGTAATATTTCACATCCATCAACCGGGCGGTGTTGTCGGCACGTTCCAGATAATAGCCAAGGTTCAGAAAATCCCAGCCATCATTGCGCAGCAGCGTGGTGTCGATCGACCCGCGCACCAGCGCCGCCTGCCGCATCGTCCAGTCGGTCAAAAGCGACAGGTCCAATTCGCTGCGCGGGCGGCGTTCCAACTGGCGCAACTCTTCAAACGCGCCATTCAGCGCATCCCAGACCTGCGTGGTCAGCGCGGTGCGCACGATGCGACCGTTTTCGCGCGCCGCCGTCAGGCAAGATGCCACCGACGAAGAATTGTCGCGGTCGAAAAAGAACCAGCTTTCCAGATTGCGCTGCACCGCCTCGCCATATTTCTTGGCAAAGCCGCCGGCGGTGCCACTGGCATGCAAAAGCGATTTCCATTCGTTGCGATACCCGGCCGCCGACGGCATCAGCGCGATGCGTGCCCCCACCTGCAGCAGCCGCGCCGAGGTTTCGGCGCGCTCGACATAGCGCGCCAGCCAGAAAAGATTGTCTGCGGTTCTGCTCAGCATGTCCCTGTCACTCCGCCAGCACCCAGGTATCCTTGACGCCACCGCCCTGCGACGAGTTCACCACCAGCGATCCTTCGGTCAGCGCAACCCGCGTCAACCCGCCGGGCACCAGTTCCACCCGCTCTCCCACCAGACAATAGGGCCGCAGGTCGACATGACGCGGCGCGACACCTTCTGCCACAAAGGTCGGCGTTGTCGACAGCGCCAGCGTCGGCTGGGCGATGTAATTGTCCGGGTCGGCGATGATGCGGGCGCGAAACGCCTCAACCTGCTCGGCCGTCGCCTTTGGCCCGACCAGCATGCCGTACCCGCCCGAGCCATGCACCTCTTTCACCACCAGATCGGCCAGATGCGCCAGCACGTATTTCAGATCCTCCGCCTTGCCGCATTGCCAGGTTGGCACGTTCTTCAGGATCGGCTCCTCGCCCAGATAGAAGCGGATCATTTCCGGCACATAGGTATAAACGGCCTTGTCATCGGCCACCCCCGCCCCCGGTGCCGAACAGATCGACACCCCGCCCGAACGATAGACATCCATCAACCCCGGCACGCCCAGCATGCTGTCGGGGCGAAAACACAAGGGGTCGATGAAATCATCGTCGATCCGGCGATAGATCACATCCACCCGGCGCGGGCCTTCGGTGGTGCGCATGAAGACAAACTCACCCTCGACGAACAGATCCTGCCCTTCGACCAGTTCGACCCCCATCATGTCGGCCAGAAAACTGTGCTCGTAATAGGCGCTGTTGTAATGCCCCGGGGTCAGGATCACCACCGTCGGCTCTCGGTCGCATTTCTGCGGGGCCACACTGGCAAGGGTGCGGCGCAGGATCTCGGGGTAACTGTCCACCGGCTCGATCCGGTTTTCGCGGAACAGGTCGGGGAACATCCGCATCATGATCTCGCGGTTTTCAAGCATGTAGGACACGCCGCTGGGGGTGCGGCAATTGTCTTCCAGCACAAAGAAATCATCCGGCCCGGTGCGCACCAGATCAATGCCGACGATGTGGCTGTAGACCCCTTTCGACGGCACGAACCCCACCACCGCCTTTTCATAGGCATCGTTCAGATAGACCAGCCGCGCCGGTATCCGCCCGGCCCGCACAATCTCGCCCCGCCCGTAAACATCGACCAGAAAGGCGTTCAGCGCCCGGGCGCGTTGCTTGATGCCACGTTCCAGCCGGGCCCATTCCGCCCCCGAAAACACCCGCGGGAACATGTCGAACGGGATCAGCCGGTCGGGATCGCCGCCTTCGCCATAGACCGCAAAGGTGATGCCGATGCGGCGAAACAGCGCCTCGGCCTCGGCCTGCTTCATGTGGCGCAATTCGGCAGGCATCGCCTGCATCCAGCCCTGCAGCCGCGCATAGGGGTCGCGCACCTTGCCACCCTGATACATTTCGTTGAAATAATCGGTCACGCAACGGCCCCCGTTTCCCGGTCCTTGCTGACCACTTAATCAGCACAGCGGAAAGGACGAAAGGGGCTGAGACGGTTTTCGGCCCAATCAGCTTGCATCCGCCTGTTTTTTGGGCAGGCCGGGCGTGTGGCTCCCCTTCCCCCAACCGCCACCCGTGCTATCCTTGGCCAATGACCACTGGCTTGCTGACCTTCACCGACCGCGGGATCTTTTGCCCCGAGGGCGGCTTTCACATCGATCCGTGGCGCCCGGTGGACCGCGCGCTGATTACCCACGGCCACTCTGACCACGCCCGCTGGGGCCATGGCCGCTATCTGGCCACCCATGCCGCCCTGCCGGTGATCCGGCACCGTCTGGGCGACATTGCCGCCGAAGGCATCGCCTATGGCGAGACCCGCCAGATCAACGGCGTCAGCGTCAGCTTTCACCCGGCGGGCCATGTCCCCGGCTCGGCACAGATCCGCGTCGAACGGCGGGGCGAGGTCTGGGTGGTGTCGGGCGATTACAAGGTGGAGGCCGACGGCCTGTCCGAACCCTTCGCGCCGGTACGCTGCCACACATTCATCACCGAGTGCACCTTTGGCCTGCCGCTGTTTCGCTGGGCCCCGCAAACCCGGTTGGCCGCGCAGATCGCCGCATGGTGGCAGGCCAACGCCGACGAGGGCCGCACCTCGATCCTGGCCGCCTATGGCTTGGGCAAGGCACAGCGGCTGATGACGATGCTGCCCCCCCTTGGCCCGATCCTGACCCATGGCGCGGTGGAAGACACCACCCGCATCCTGCGCGATCAGGGCTATCCGATCCCCGCCACCACACGCATCAGCGCGGGCATTGATGCCAAATCCCACCCCGGTGCCCTGGTCATCGCCCCACCCTCCGCGCTTGGCACGCCTTGGGCCGGGCGCTTTGGCCCGGCGTCCGAGGCCTTTGCCTCAGGCTGGATGGCGCTGCGCGGCATTCGCCGCCGCCGTGGCCTTGGCACCGGCTTTGTGATCTCGGACCATGCCGACTGGCCCGGCCTGAACGCAGCCATCCGCGAAACCGGGGCCAGCCGGATCTTTGCCACCCATGGCTACACCACCCCGTTCCGGCGCTGGCTGGAAGATCAGGGCTATGACGCCGGCATCGTGCAGACCGAATTCGGCGGCGACGAGGCCGACACGCCAGAACCGCGGCCAGAACCACTGCCAGAACCAGAGCCCGGCCCATGACATTGCTGCTTGGAAAAATACTCTCGGGGGGAAAGGCCGCAGGCCTTGGGGGGCAGACAGCCCCCCTGCCGCAGCCGTTCAAGGGCACAAGACCATGAAACGCTTTGCCACCCTGTTCAACGCGCTGGATGCCACCACCAGAACCGGGGAGAAAACCGCCGCTTTGGCCGCGTATTTCCGCGACGCGCCGCACCCCGACCGGGTCTGGACCGTGGCGCTGCTGTCGGGTCGGCGCCCGAAACGCGCGGTCAATGCCACCGAATTGCGGCAATGGGCGGCCGAGGCGGCAGGCATCCCGCTGTGGCTGTTTGAAGACAGCTATGCCGTGGCGGGCGATCTGGCCGAAACCATCGCCCGTCTGCTGCCAGAGGCCGCCAACAGCCAGCCCCCCAGCCTTGACGCCACCCTGCGCGCCCTGATCGCCCTGACCGGGCGTCCGCCAGCCGAGCGCCGTGCCCATGTCACCGCCACCTGGGCCGCGCTTGGCGCGGACGAGCGGTTCTTGTTCAACAAGCTGCTGACGGGCGGTTTTCGCATGGGTGTCAGCCAGGGGCTGATGACGCGGGCACTGGCACAGGTGACCGGGGTCGAGGCCTCGGTGATGGCGCACCGGCTGATGGGCGACTGGGACCCTGCGCACACCAGCTTTGCCGCGCTGACCGAAGAGGGCGGCTCAGACGGCGCAGCCCGGCCCTACCCGTTTGCGCTGGCCAGCCCGCTGGAGGCGCTGCCTGACAGTCTTGGCCCCCCCGAGGATTGGCTGGCCGAATGGAAATGGGATGGCATCCGCGGCCAGATCATCGCCCGTGCGGGCACTTTCGCGGTCTGGAGCCGCGGCGAAGACCTGATCACCGACCGCTTTCCCGAATTCGCGCCGCTGCAAGACCACCTGCCCCCCGGCACGGTGATCGATGGCGAGATCGTGGCATGGGGCGGCACCGCGCCCTTGCCCTTTGCCGACCTGCAAAAGCGCATCGGTCGCAAGACCGTGCCAAAGCGCCTGCTGGCCGAGGCCCCGGCCCATATTCTGGCCTATGATCTGCTGGAAGACGCCGGCCAAGACCTGCGCGACGCGCCACTGTCGCAGCGCCGCGCCCGGCTGGAGGCGATCCTTGCCGCCCTGCCACCCGGCCTGCCACTGTCGCCCTCGCCCATGGTTCCTGGAAACTGGGTCGCGCGCGCGGCGCTGCGGAGCGGCGCGCGGGCGCAAATGGCCGAAGGCCTGATGCTGAAACGTCTGTCGTCGCCCTATCACGCCGGGCGCAAACGCGGTGACTGGTGGAAATGGAAGCTGGACCCCTATGCCGTGGACGCGGTGATGGTCTATGCGCAGGCCGGGCATGGGCGGCGTGCCAACCTTTACACCGATTTCACCTTTGCCCTGCGCGATGGCACTGATCTGGTGCCGTTCACCAAGGCCTATTCCGGCCTGACCGACGCCGAATTTGCCGAGATCACCCGCTGGGTCGGCAAGAACACGCAAGAGCGTTTTGGCCCGGTGCGCCGGGTGGTGCCGGAACTGGTATTCGAGATCGGCTTTGAAGGGATACAGGCCAGCCCGCGCCACAAATCGGGCATCGCCCTGCGCTTTCCGCGCATGCTGCGCTGGCGGCGCGACAAGGGCGTGGCCGACATCGACACGATCGAGGCGTTGCGCGCACTGCTGCGGTCAAAGACGGGGGGCTGTCTGCCCCCCGCACCCCCCGAGGGTATTTGAGCCAAGAGGAAACCCATCAAAGGCGGGTTGGTCTTGCGACTTGGCCCCCTGCCGCCCTAGATGGACACAAAGCAAAGATGAGGAGAGACCATGACCCTGCCCCTTGCCCGCCCCGTGTTTGATGCCAATGCCGCCTCGGGCGGGTTCGGGGCCTTGCCGGATTGGGATCTGACCGATCTGTATCCTGCGCCGGACTCGGCCGAGTTTGCCCGCGACATGGCCTGGCTGGATACCTCCTGCGCGGCGTTTGCCGGCACCTATCAGGGCAAGCTGGCCGATCTGGACGCCGCGGCCCTGCTGGACTGTGTGCAGACCTATGAGCAGATCGACATTACCGCAGGGCGGCTGATGTCTTTTGCGGGCCTGCGCTATTACCAGAACACCATGGACAGCGAGCGGGCCAAGTTCATGGCCGACACCCAGGACCGCATCACCAACGCCACCACGCCCTTGGTGTTCTTCAGCCTTGAATTCAACCGGCTGGACGACGCGCATCTGAATGGCCTTCTGGCCGCCAATGTCGCGCTTGCCCGCTACAAGCCGGTGTTTGACCGGATGCGCGCGATGCGGCCGCACCAGTTGTCGGACGAGTTGGAGCAGTTCTTGCATGACGAATCGGTGGTGGGCGCAAGTGCGTGGAACAAGCTGTTCGACGAAACCATGGCCGGGCTGATGTTCACCGTGGCGGGCGAGCCGGAAGAGCTGAACCTTGAAGCCACGCTGAATCTGTTGACCGATGCCGACCGCAGCAAGCGCGAGGCGGCGGCGCGCGCGCTGGCCGCAGTGTTTGACCGCAACATCAAGCTCTTCGCCCGGGTTCACAATACGCTGGCCAAGGAAAAGGAAATCCACGACCGTTGGCGCAAGATGCCCAGCCCGCAGCATGGGCGGCATCTGGCAAACCATGTCGAGCCCGAGGTGGTGGAAGCGCTGCGCAATGCTGTTGTCGCGGCCTATCCGAAACTGAGCCACCGCTATTACCGGCTGAAGGCCAAATGGCTGGGGCTGGAGACCTTGCAGGTCTGGGACCGCAACGCGCCCTTGAACCTGGAGCCGCCCAGGACCGTGGGCTGGGATGAGGCGACGAAAACCGTGCTGGACGCCTACGGCGCCTTTGCGCCGGGCATGGCCGAGATCGCACGGCCGTTCTTTGAGCGTGGCTGGATCGACGCGGGCGTGAAGCCGGGCAAGGCACCGGGGGCCTTTGCCCACCCGACCGTTACCACGGTGCACCCTTATGTCATGCTGAACTATCTGGGCAAGCCGCGCGATGTGATGACGCTGGCGCATGAATTGGGCCACGGCGTGCATCAGGTGCTGGCGGCGGGTCAGGGCGAGTTGTTGTCCTCTACCCCGCTGACGCTGGCTGAAACCGCAAGCGTGTTTGGCGAGATGCTGACCTTCCGCAAGCTGCTGGATGGTGCCAAAACCCAGGCCGAGCGCAAGACGCTGCTGGCGGGCAAGGTCGAGGACATGATCAACACCGTGGTGCGGCAGATCGCGTTCTACGATTTCGAATGCAAGCTGCACGCGGCCCGCGCGCAAGGCGAGTTGACCCCCGACGACATCAACGCGCTGTGGATGAGCGTGCAGGCGCAATCCCTGGGTGATGCCTTCGAGTTCATGGACGGCTACGAGACGTTCTGGGCCTATATCCCGCATTTCGTGCATTCGCCGTTCTACGTCTATGCCTATGCCTTTGGCGACGGTCTGGTGAACGCGCTTTATGCGGCCTATGAGGCGGGGCTGCCCGACTTTGAAGACAAGTATTTCGCCATGTTGAAAGCCGGCGGATCAAAGCACCACAAGGAGTTGCTGGCCCCGTTCGGCCTGGACGCGTCTGACCCGAAGTTCTGGGACAAGGGCCTGTCGATGATCGCAGGCTTTATCGACGAGTTGGAGGCGATGGACTGATCAGCGCGCGATTGCCGGGCAGCGGGGCAGTTGTCCCGTTGCCCGCGGCACGCCCGGGCCAACCAAGGCCCGACTGAGGCTAGACTGCGGCCCGGCTCAGGCGCGGTTGGCGCGGCGTTCGGTGCGGTCGGCCATATGGGCCAGCAGCAAGCGCTCGGCGGCATCGGCGGAATTGGCCATCGCATCGGCACCGGTCAATGCCACGATATTGGGTTCAGCCACCGTGACCTGCCCGCCCACCATCAGCCAGACACCGGGCAGATGCGCCCGCAAGGCCACCACCAGACGGGCAATCGGCAGCGTCATGTCGGCGTCAGTGGCGGCGATCGCCACGGCGGATGGGCTGAGCGCCTCCAACTGGTCAACAAGACTGTCCTGATCATAACCGACCAGAAGATCGACCTCCCAACCGCGACGGCGCAGATCGTCGGCCACGATGGTCATGCCGATGCTGTGGGTTTCACTTGGGCATTGCGCAATGGCCACCCGCTGGCCGGGGATGGTGTTGCCGAACTGCACGAACACCTCGCGCAGATCGCGCAGGATCGTCCAGACCCGACGCGACGCGCGCAGCACCTCGGACATGCCGATCTCGTCATTGTCCCAGGCCTTGCCGATATCCTGCACCGCCCCGGCCAACAACCCGTAATACAAGGTATCGGCGGGCATGCCTTGCAGGCGGGCATCGCAGACAAAGTTCCTGGCGGCGCATTCGTCTTGTGACAGCAATTCCCTGGTCAGGGTGGCGATCTTGGGCAGCGTGGCTTCCACCCGCTCGGCGCGGGCCTGCGCCGCCACCCGCAAGATCACGTCTTGCGCAAGCTGACGCACCGCAAAGGAGGGGATGGAATACTGCGCCTCCAGCGACGACACGAACAGTCCGGAAGTGATCTGAGAAGCCGCATTGCGCTGCGCCATGGTCTGCCACTTCTACAATGGGGGGCTGACACGACAGGCCAAAGGGAAGCTTTGCACCGCCCCGTCTGCAATCAGTCCGATTCCTACTAGGGTTCCATCTTTAGCAAAACACGGTTCTGTGTCCAGCTTCGTCTTAGCGCGCGACACTTAACCACTGGCACCGCGCGCCTTTATCCCCAGTGCGGCAAAGTCAGCCGCCTGTGCGGCCATCCGGTCAAGGATCTGGCCCAGAAAAGGCCGCGTCGCCCAGATACAGTGCCGCTTCAGAAACCAGAACAAAAAGGCATCAAACGGCCAGTCGCGGCCAAGCGCCAGATCCAACGCCCCGGGCCAGTCTGCCGGGGTTTCAACCGTTGCAGCGCAATGGTGCAGGTCAGACCGCCCGAACAATACCGCAGGCACCCTATGCAACATCCCCTCCAGCGCCACCGATGACCCGATGGAGGCGCTGAGCGCCGCACCGTGCAAGATATCATGCACATTGGCCGTGGTCAGGCAGACCTGCGGGTGCTGCGCGCCCAGCCAGTCGCAGATCGCCTGCGTTTCATCGCCGGTATTGCGCGGATGCGGTTTGACCACAACCTGCCGGCCGCCGGTGTTGGACAAGATCGTCTCAAGCATCGCGCGGGCGGTCATGTGGCGGGCGCGCAGAACCGGATCGGACAGGTCTTGCAAGAACACGGCGATATGGCCGCCCGCAAACTGCGCGCGGTCGGTTGGTTGCAAATGGCGGCTTTTGCGCGGGGCAACGAACAGGCCGCGCAAGGTGGCCGCGAAGGCCGCCGCCTTGTCGGCCGGCATGGCTGAGGGGCGAAAAGGCAGCCCGGCAATGCTGCTCTCAAAGAAGATCCCTTTTGGATCGGCATAGAAAAACCCGCTCAGATAGGCCGGGCCCAGGTTCAGCACCTGTGGCCGGTCGATGTTGCCATTATGGACAAAGTCGAAATCGGCCTCGTCTGGCCCGTGCCGCAATGCCTCCATATCGCGGTGCACCACCTCGCAGCGCGCGCTAAGGGCGGCAAGGTCCGACAGCAGATTGCGGTAGAACGTCGGCAACTCTTCGGGCCCGTCGGGCAGCATATGCGCGGGCACATGCAGCCGGACGCGGGCCTTGCTCACAGATGCACCTCGACCGCGGCATCCTGCGCCATGTCGATCATCGCCTGGGTGCCGCGGGAAAACTCCAGCGGGCAGGGAAAGGCCGTGCCGCTGCGCAGCGACCGGCAAAACGCCTCGACCTGCAAGACATAGTGGTTTGCGGCGGGGAAACGGTCGGTGATCACCCGCATGCCGGGTTGGTGCAATTCGACCTGCGCCACATCGTGCAGATTGGCGTTGAACGGCGCGGACCCGACCCGGATCATGCCCCGGTCGCCCTGAAACACCACCTCTTGCCGGTTCGCCAGCCGCATCGAGGTCATCGAGCCAAAGGTGAACCGACCCGCAGGCCCCGCCATCACGCCGGCAAGCTGGGCAAAGACCTCGACCCCGGCTTGCATGATCACCCGGGCGGTCATCTCGGCCGGTTCCGCACCGGTCGCAAACCGCATCGACCCCAGCGTATAAACCCCGATATCGCGCAACGACCCGCCGCCGGTATCGGCACGGTTGCGGATATTGCCCGGGTCGGCGTTGTTATAGCTGAACGCGGCATCGACATGGCGCAACTGGCCGATTTCGCCCGCCGCCAGCCAGTCCTTGACCCGGTGCCATTGCGGGTGATGCACGATCATGAAGGCTTCGGCGGCCAACAGCCCATTGGCATCGCGGGCGGCGATGATCTGGTCGATCTGCGGCGCGCGCAAGGCAAGCGGCTTTTCGGTCAGCACATGCTTGCCCGCCGCCAGCGCCTTCAGAGTCCAGTCGACATGCAGATGGTTGGGCAGCGGAATATAGACCGCCTCGATGGACGCATCTGCCAGCAGCGCATCATAGCTGGCGTATACCGAAAGCGTCGGGCAAAAGGCGGCAAAGCCTGCGGCCTTGGCGGGGTCGGACGTGGCCAGCGCCACAAGTTCCGCGCCGTGTGCTGCGTGAATGGCCGGGGCCATATGCTCGCGGGCAAACTTTGCAGCCCCCAACACGCCCCATCGCACGGGTTTCATCCAGCCCCTCCCTGTTTGTTACGCCACGCTAACGCGCGATGCGCGGCAGGGAAAGGGTGGCCGTCACACCTTGCGAAAGCGCATCAGCGTCATCATCCGCATGGGCGGCAGCGCGACTTCGTCGATCAGGGTCAGGCCCGGCGTCTGCGTCACGGTGCTGCGCTGAAAGTCGGAATGCCAGCCCAGCCGGTCGGCAAAGGGGGCGGCGATCCGCTCCAGCCAGGGCAAGGCCCCCTTGTCTTGTGCATCACGGGCAAAGTGGTTGACCATCACGATGGTGCCACCGGGGCGCAGCACGCGGGCCATTTCTGCCATCACCCGCTCGGGTTCCGGCACCACCGACATGATGTGCAGGGCTGCAACATGGTCGAAGCTGGCATCGTCGAATTCCAGCGCGCGGGCATCCATCAGGCGCAAGTCCTCGACATTGGCAAGGCCAAGTTCGGCCACCTTTTCGCGCGCCTTTTCCAGCATCTCGGCACTGGCATCAATGCCGGTCACCATCACCTCGGGGCGATAGCCGGGCAGCGACAGTCCGGTGCCCACACCCACCTCCAGCACCCGGCCGCCCAAGCCGTTCAGCACCGATACCGCCCGCCGCCGCCCCACCCGCGTGATTGCGCCAAAGGTCGCGTCATAGATCGGCGCCCAGCGGGCATAGGATTTGCGGATGGCTTGGATATCCATGTCAGACAACACTCCGTAAGGAACGCGCGCTTTTGCGCCAAAGAAACAGGATGCCGGCCAGATAGATCAGGTCCAGCAACAGCAAGGTGGTCCAGGGATAGGTCAGCAGGGCGGCGACAAGCGCAACCGATCCGACCAGAATGAAGCGGGCGTTTTCGGCATAGATCCGCACGCCCTTGAACGATGGCGTCGGCATCCGGCTGATCATCAGCCCACCCACGAACACCATCCACACCGCCACCGCCCAAGGCGGCAGGCGCAGGGCGCCGTCCGAGGCGTAGGTCAGATAGATCGGCCCCAACGCCAGCATCGCCCCCGCAGGCGACGGCACGCCGACAAAGCCTTTGGGCTTGGCGTCATCCACCGGCACCCGGCTGTCAACGTTGAAGCGCGCAAGGCGCAACATGCAGCACACCGCATAGATCAGCACCGCGATCCAGCCCAGCGCGGTATCGGCCCGCATCCCCCAGAAATACAGCACCAGCGCCGGCGTCACCCCGAAGTTGACCAGATCGCACAGGCTGTCCAACTCGGCCCCGATGTCGCTTTCGGTCTTGAGCATCCGCGCCAGCCGCCCGTCGATGCCATCCAGCGCCGCCGCCAGCCCGATCAACCCCACCGCCCAGCCAAACCGCCCTTCCACCGCCATGCGGATGGCAGTCAGCCCCGCACACAGCGCCAGAATGGAAATCAGGTTCGGCAACAGATGCAGAATGTGCATCCGCCGCCGTGGTGGTGCAGCGGGGTCTTCGGTCATTCCATCCGGCCCACGGCTTGCGGCAGGTCACGGCCCAGCACGGCAAGGATGGTTTCGCCCGACACCATGCTTTGCCCGAGGGCCACCTGCGGCGTCACGCCGTCGGGCAGATACACATCAACGCGTGACCCGAACCGGATCAGGCCAAAGCGTTCGCCGGTGCGCATCGCCTGGCCTTCGCTGACCCACCACATGATGCGGCGCGCCACCAGCCCTGCGATCTGCACCACCGCAATCTGGCGGCCATCGGGCAGGTCGATGCGCAGCGAATTGCGCTCGTTATCCACCGACGCCTTGTCCAGCGAGGCGTTGAGGAACTTGCCGGGGCGATAGCTCATGGCGCCAATGGTGCCGGCGATGGGCGCGCGGTTCACATGGCAGTTGAACACGTTCATGAACACCGACACCCGCATCAGCGCGTCAGGCCCCATGCCCAGTTCCTCGGGCGGCACCGCGCGTTCGATCAGGCTGATCACGCCATCGGCGGGCGATACGATCAGTCCCTCGCCTTGCGGCACCGCGCGCTTGGGGTCACGGAAAAAGTAATAGCACCACACCGTCAGCCCCACGCCGACCCAGCCCAGTGGCTGCCAGATCAGGAACAGCACAAGGCTGATCGCGGCGAAGATGCCGACGAACTTGTATCCCTCGGGGTGCATCGGTTTCAGAAACGTGCCAAGCATGGTCATGGTTTGATTGGTCCTTTCAACCACTGGTCGCGGTCGTATCGTGCAGGCCCGTCTTGGGCAAACAAAAACGACGCTTTGACCCTTAAAAGCGTCAGGCGGCAAAGCTTGCGCCCGCCGCCTGCCTTGGTGCGTGGTAAAGCGAAGGGCCGCCAAGGCCAAGGGGCAGTTTGCCCCCTAAGGCTGTCAGCCCGGAACCACCATGCCTTTGCCCTTGGCCAGTTCGCGCATCTTGGTTTGCAGCTTTTCAAACGCCCGCACTTCGATCTGGCGAATGCGTTCGCGGCTGACGCTGTGCTTTTCCGACAGCGCTTCCAGCGTCACCGGCTCATCCGCAAGGCGGCGCTGCATCAGGATTTCCTTTTCGCGGTCGTTCAGCGCCGACATCGCCTGCACCAGCAGGGTGCGGCGAATGTCCAGCTCGTCACGCTCGGCATAGGCCTCGGCCTGGTTGCTGTCTTCGTCTTCCAGCCAGTCCTGCCACTGCGCGCCGCCATCTTCCGACCCGACGGTGGCATTCAGCGATGCATCCGCCCCTGCCATCCGGCGGTTCATGTCGATGACCTCTTGCTCGGTCACCGACAGGTCTTTGGCAATCTGGGCGACGTTTTCGGGGCGCAGGTCACCTTCTTCCAGCGCGCCAAGCTTGGCCTTGGCCTTGCGCAGGTTGAAGAACAGCTTTTTCTGCGCGCTGGTGGTGCCCAGTTTCACCAGACTCCAGGACCGCAGGATATATTCCTGAATGCTGGCCCTGATCCACCACATCGCATAGGTGGCAAGGCGGAAGCCGCGTTCCGGGTCGAACCGCTTGACCGCCTGCATCAGGCCGACATTGGCCTCGGAAATCACCTCGGCCTGCGGCAGGCCATAGCCGCGATAGCCCATGGCAATCTTGGCGGCCAGACGCAGGTGGCTGGTCACCAGCTTGTGCGCGGCGGCGCTGTCCTGCCGGTCAACCCATGCCTTCGCCAGCATGTATTCTTCTTCCGGTTCCAGCAGCGGAAACTTGCGGATTTCCTGCATATACCGGTTCAGGCCCTGTTCCGGGCTTGGTGCGGGTAGGTTGGAATAGGTGCTCATGTCATGCCCCCTGTTTGCCCCGGTGCCATCAGCCCCCGAGGAAGCCAACAACCCTAAGGTCTGTGTGCCGCCCCTGCAAGGCTGCGGACTATCATCCCTGAGTTAACGCAGAATGAAGGTGTTTCCGTTCCCCGGCGAAAGGTTTGTGACGGTTCCATCACGCGAATGTCAAAGCGGCTGCTGGCGCAATGCCTCCAGCAGCGCCGCCATGTCGTCGGGCAGCGGCGATGAAAACTCCAGCCACTCCCCAGAAACCGGGTGGGTAAAGCCCAAGGTCGCCGCGTGCAGCGCCTGCCGGGCAAAGCCGTTGCCCAACGCGGCCGCCGCCGGTGTCAGCAATTTGGGCGACAGCTTGCGCTTGCCGCCATAGGTCGCATCGCCCAGAAGCCCGTGGCCTGCATGCGCCATATGCACCCGGATCTGATGGGTGCGGCCGGTTTCCAGCCAGCACTCCACCAGCGCCGCCTGATCGGAAAAGGCCTCCAGCACCCGCACCCGCGTCACCGCATGGCGACCATCATGCCAGACCACGGCCTGACGCTGGCGGTCGGTCTTGTGGCGCGAAAGCAGCGTGGCAATGCGGATGATGCCGCCGGTTTCAAACGTCACCCCCTTGACGCCGCGCAGGCGCGGGTCGGCGGCACTGGGCACCGCATGCACCAGCGCAAGGTAGCGGCGGTTCACGTCGTGCCGCTCAAACTGCGCGGCAAGGCCATGATGCGCCTTGTCGGATTTCGCCACCACCAACAGCCCCGTGGTATCCTTGTCGATCCGGTGCACGATGCCGGGCCGCCGTTCGCCGCCAATGCCCGACAGCGTGTCGCCGCAATGCGCCAGCAGCGCGTTGACCAGCGTGCCCGAAGGCGTGCCCGGGGCCGGATGCACCACCATGCCGGCCGGTTTGTCGATCACGATCAGATGCGCGTCTTCATAGATCACCGACAGCGCAATATCCTCGGCCAGGGTGTCGACGCTGATCGGCGGGTCCAGCATCAGAACGATCACCTCGCCGTCCTCGACGCGGGTCTTCGGGTCGGTCAGCGCCACGCTGTCGCGAAACACCGCCCCCTCGGCGATCATCCGCATCAGCCTTGTGCGCGACAGCGACGCTTCCTCTGGCACCGAGCGCGCAAGCGCCTTATCAAGACGGTCGGCGCACCCTTGGGCAATGGTCACGCTCAGGGTGATGTCGTCCCCGTCGGGCACGTCAGCTATGGGCATGTCGGATACGGGCATATTGGAAAAGGCGGTCGGCATGGAAAACACCTCGGAAAACGCACAGCTTCCGCCGTCGCTTCGACTGCTGAAATGGCTGGTGATCATCCTCACCGCCACGATGATTGTGGGCGTCATAACCGTGGTTGGCCTGCTTGTCACCCGCATGCCATCGATCTCGGCCCCGCTGGCCCTGCCCGAAACCATGTCGCTGCCCGAAAGCCTGACCCTGCCGGACGGCGCACAGGCGGCAGCGGTGACCATGGGACGCGACTTCATCGCCGTGGTGACACAAGACGACCGCATCCTGATTTTCAACCCTGACGGCAGCCTGCGGCAAGAGGTTCAGATCACCCCCGCCCCGTCAGAACCGACCGCACCACAAGCGGCGCCGTAAAGCCCCTGTCAGGCCCGACTGTCAGGCCCGACGCAGGCGGATCACCACATCAACGCGCGAAATCTCGGTGCCTTCGGGGGCCTCGGGCAAATTGATGATCTCAAGCTGGTCCTTGGGCGCATCGGTCAGTTCTGCACTGTCTTCCCAGAAGAAATGCGGGTGATCGTCGATCCTTGTGTCGAAATAGCTTTTCGATCCGTCCACCACGACCTCGTTCACCAGACCCGCCGCGCAAAAGGCGCGCAACGTGTTGTAGACCGTGGCCAGACTGACCCGCTCGCCCGAGCCGACCGACAGCGCATAAAGGCTTTCCGCCGTTACATGCCGATCCTCACCATCGCCCACCAGCAAAGACGCCAGCAAGAGGCGTTGACGCGTCGGCCGCAAGCCACCGCGCATCAGCCATTGCGTTCCCCGATCCATTGTCGTGTTACCCATAAGCCACCCCCAGGTCGTACATATAAGAGACCTGCCCCGCAATTTTCAAATGAAAATCGTTCGCAACACCGGCACAAGCCGTCAGAAACCCCGCATTGGCCTGCCCTTGCCACCCATTCCATGCCGGTGCTAAAGGAATTGCCCAAGCAAACCACGAAGAAGGGGCCGTCAGACATGGGCCAGTTTCCAACCAGCTTTGACAAGGAAGGCCTGCTGGCCTGCGCACGCGGCGAATTGTTCGGCCCCGGCAATGCCCAGCTTCCCGCGCCGCCGATGCTGATGATGGACCGCATCACCGACATTTCGGAAGACGGCGGCGAGTTTGGCAAAGGCCATGTGGTGGCCGAGTTCGACATCACCCCCGACCTGTGGTTCTTCCAGTGCCACTTTCCCGGCAACCCGATTATGCCCGGCTGTCTTGGCCTTGATGGGCTGTGGCAACTGACCGGCTTCAACCTTGGCTGGCGCGGCTGGCAAGGGCGCGGCTATGCGCTTGGCGTGGGCGAGGTGAAACTGACCGGCATGGTCCGCCCCGACCGCAAGCTGCTGCGCTACTTTGTCGACTTCACCAAGGCCCTGCAAACCCGCCGCCTGACCATGGGCGTGGCGAATGGCAGGGTAGAAGCTGACGGCGAAGTGATCTATCTGGTAACAGACATGAAAGTGGCGCTCTCGGCCACCTGACACCCGCAAACGACTGACACCTGCAAACGAAGGAGTGCGCCCATGCGTCGCGTCGTCATCACCGGCATCGGCATTGTCTCACCCATCGGCAATACTGCCGCCCAGGTCGAGGCATCCTTGCGCGCCGGAACCTCTGGCATCGTTTTCGCCCCGGAATACGCCGAGCGCGGCTTTCGCAGCCAGGTGCACGGCCAACCCAACATCGTGCTGGAAGACCACATCGACAAGCGCGATCTGCGCTTCATGGGCGATGGCGCGGCCTATACCTTCATCGCAATGCAGCAGGCGGTGGCCGACTCTGGCCTGACCGAGGCCGAAATTTCCAACGACCGCACCGGCATCATCGTCGGCTCGGGCGGGCCCTCGACCAAGTCGTTCTTCAAGGCGCACAACATCGTGCGCGAAACCGGCAGCCCGAAACGCATCGGCCCGTTCGGCGTGACCAAGGGCATGTCTTCAACCACCTCGGCCTGCCTCGCGACCCCGTTCAAGATCAAGGGCGTGAACTATTCGATCACTTCGGCCTGCTCGACGAGCGCGCATTGCATCGGAAATGGCACCGAGCTGATCCAGTTCGGCAAGCAGGACATCGTCTTTGCCGGCGGCGGCGAGGAACTGGACTGGACCCTGTCGTGCCTGTTCGACGCGATGGGGGCGATGTCGTCGAAATACAACAACACCCCCACGACCGCCAGCCGCGCCTTTGACGCCACCCGCGACGGCTTTGTCATCGCCGGTGGCGGTGGTGTGGTGGTGCTGGAAGAATTGAACCACGCCCTTGCGCGTGGTGCAAAGATCTATGCCGAAGTCACCGGCTATGGCGCCACCTCTGACGGCTACGACATGGTGGCCCCGTCCGGCGAGGGTGGCGAGCGGTCGATGCGTCAGGCGCTGTCCACCCTGCCCGCAGGCCGCCGCATCGGCTATATCAACGCCCATGGCACCTCGACCGTCGCCGGCGACGCGACCGAGGTCAAGGCGATCCGACGCGTCTTTGGCGAAGGCGCGGTGCCGCCGATCTCGTCGACCAAATCGCTGACCGGCCACAGCCTTGGCGCCACCGGCGTGCATGAGGCGATCTATTCGATCCTGATGCTGAACGGCAAGTTCATCACCGCCTCGGCCAATGTCACCCAGCTTGACCCCGATGTGAAGCCCGAAGAAATCGCCACCAGCTATCGCGACGGCATCGACCTTGATTCGGTCCTGTCCAACAGCTTTGGCTTTGGCGGCACCAACGCCACCCTCGTGCTCAGCACATTCGACAAATAAGGACGCGCGCGCATGGCCGATCTGATGAAGGGCAAGCGCGGGCTTGTCATGGGCGTGGCGAACGAACGCTCGATCGCCTGGGGCATCGCCCGCGCCTTGGCCGATGAGGGTGCCGAGCTTGCGTTTTCGTATCAGGGCGAGGCGTTTGGCAAACGCGTGGAACCCCTGGCCGCCAGCGTTGGCTCAAACCTGCTGGTCGATGTCGATGTGACCGATGATGCCAGCCTGGACGCCTGCTTTGCCATTCTGCAAGATCGATGGGGAAGCATGGATTTCCTGATCCATGCCATCGCCTTTTCCGACAAGGCCGAACTGACCGGCCGCTTCATCAACACCACGCGCGGCAATTTCCAGACCTCGCTGAACATCTCGTGCTTTTCCTTCATCGACGTGGCGGCCCGCGCCTCCCGGATGATGCCACAGGGTGGCAGCCTGATCACGCTTACCTTCCAGGGATCAAACCGGATCGCGCCGAATTACAACGTTATGGGCGTGGCCAAGGCGGCGCTGGAAAGCGCCACCCGCTACCTTGCCAATGATCTTGGCCCGCAAGGCGTGCGCGTCAACGCCATCTCGCCCGGCCCGATGAAAACCCTTGCCGGGGCGGCCATCGGCGGGGCACGCGCCACCTATCGCCACACCGAAGCCAACGCCCCCCTGCGCAGCAACGCCACGCTTGAGGCTATCGGCGGCACCGCAGTCTGGCTGTGTTCCGACCATGGCGCCTGCACCACCGGCGAGGTGATCCATGTCGATGGCGGCTATCATATCCTTGGCTTCCCGCAGACCGAGAATATCTGACCGCATCGCAGCCCCACCCGCGGATGCGCTCCGCGCGGGAGTATTTGGCAAGCAGCAATTCCTGCTCTTGTTCGCGCAAGGGCTTGCTGCTTATGAAAATACTCCGGGGGTAAGGGGCGCGGCACGCGCCCCGAGGGGGCAGCGCCCCCTGCCTTTGCCCCGAAGACCCTGTTGACCCCGCAGGAAGTTTGCACTACTCCCACGCAGCAGCGCGGGCGTTGTGTAATGGTAAGACCTTAGCCTTCCAAGCTAAAGACGCGGGTTCGATTCCCGCCGCCCGCTCCAGTCACGCGCCCGGATGGCTCTTGTTCCAGCGGATCGATGACCACAGCGCCACCCCGATCAGCGCAGCACCTCCCAGACCGGTGATCACCTCGGGGATATGCACCAAGGTCTGCACATACATGATGACCGACAGGATCAGGATCGCATAGAACGCGCCGTGTTCCAGAAAGCGGTATTGCGCCAGCGTGCCGCGTTCGACCAGCATGATGGTCATCGAGCGCACATACATCGCGCCGATGCCCAGGCCGATGGCGATGACGAACAGGTTTGATGACAGCGCAAAGGCGCCGATCACGCCATCAAAGCTGAAGCTGGCATCCAGCACTTCCAGGTACAGAAACGCGCCCAGCCCGCCCTTGGCCGCGCCGGCAAGCACCTCTTGTCCGCGGTCCAGCACGCCGCCCAGCACCTCGACCAGCAGAAAGGTCAACAGACCCCAGATCGCCGCATGGAAGAAGGTGGTCGCATAGGCCGCGCCCTTCTGCGCCTCGATCACCTCGGAAAAGATCAGCATCACCACCAGCACGAAGGCAATCTCGATGCCCTTGATCGAGGAATAGGACGACACCGTTTCCTCCAGCCATTGCACCCAGTGCACGTCCTTTTCGTGGTCGAAGAAGAAGGTCAGCCCGACCATCATCAGGAAGGTGCCGCCAAAGGCCGCAATCGGCAGATGCGCGTCGTGCATGATGCGGGCGTATTCCTCGGGCTGGCTGGCAGCCATCACCAACGCGGTCCATGGCCCGACATTGGCGGCAATCACCACGATCAGCAGCGGAAACACGATCCGCATGCCGAACACCGCAATCACGATGCCCCAGGTCAGAAAGCGGTGCTGCCACTTCGGCGTCATGTCTTTCAGCTTGTTGGCGTTCACGATGGCATTGTCGAACGACAGGCTGATTTCCAGCACCGCCAGCACGCTGACGATGAAGAACACCTTCAGCGCCCCGGCAACCGTGTGTTCGGTGGCGAACCCCAGCCAAAGGCCCAGTGCAAGGCCGACGGCGGTGACCACAAAGGCCCATGTGAAATATGACAGCGTCGAAGGCTGTGTCGTCGAGGTTATTGACATGAAAGACAGCACCGCGCGGCAGGTGGCGGTTCAGATGCCGACATCGCAGGATCGCCGCAAATCCTGCCAGAGGGGCCCGGTCATCCGTTGCCTGATGCTATGCCCGCACCGCGACGTTTTGGCAAGCCTCAGGCCGCGATCGGGGCAATCAATCCTGGCCCTTCGGCGCGGTTCGAGTTCACCATCCGGTCCACCCGGTGACAGACCAGCCGCCCCGCATCCGAAGGCTTCATCAGCACCGCAGCACCATGCCCCGCCTCGCCCAGCCACAACGGCCAGTCGGCGGGTTCCAGCATCACGGCCTCGCGGTGGTGCAACCCCATCATGCCCGGCCCGGCCTCGGTGCTGACAATGGCGCAGGTGTCCAGATCGCGCCAGCGCTGCCAGATGCCCGCCAAGGCCATCGGCTGGCCATCGGCGCGGGTGAAATACCACGGCAGTTTCGCGCCATCCGCTCCGGTTTGCCATTCGTAAAACCCGCTGGCCGGCACAATGCAGCGCCGCGCCCGCACCGCCTCGCGGAAGGCGGGCTTGGTGGCGATGGTGTCAGACCGGGCGTTGATGATCAGCGGCCCGTCGTTGGGCGCGCCGTACCAGTCCGGCACAAACCCCCAGCGCATCGCCCGCAACCGCCGCTGCCCGGCATCCGACGTGACCACCGCCACGGCTTGCGTCGGGCAGATGTTGAAGCGTGGGACGGGCGGCAGGTCATTGCCCATGGCCGCGCCAAACAGCGCCGCCAAGGCCTCATTCGGGTGGGTGATGGTGAAACGGCCGCACATGGCACAAAGCCTGCCACGGCGGGGCAGAAAAGAAAACGGGGCCGCTGTCGAACGCGCCCCCGTTTCCCGGTCAATGACCGTTACTTCTTGGTGATCCGCCCGTCCAGATAGGGGGTGTATGCCCCGTTCCTCGCCAGAAACTCGGCAGTCACATCGGCCAGATCGGGGCCAAAGTCATAGGCATTCCTGGCACCCGTGAACATCCGATAGCCATCGCCACCGCCGCGGACATAGTTGTTCGACACCGTCTCGTATTCAGCCGCGGGGTCAATCGGCGCCCAGCCGTCGCCCGCCTTGACCATCACCTCCGACACCCGGCTGCCCACCGGCTGCGCGATATCGAACGTGTATTTCAGCCCGGCCACCTGCGCAAAACGCCCCGCACCATCTTCCCACTGGCTGACGCCGTTTTCCAGCGCCGCCACGATCTCGGCCCCGGTCACGGTAAAGGTCGACAGCGTGTTCTGGAACGGCAGCACCGTCAGCACCTCGCCCATCGTCACCGGGCCTGCGTCAATGCTGGCGCGCAACCCACCACCATTGGCGATGGCAATGGTCACACCCTGATCGGCCACCCGGTCCAGCATGGCATCGGCCACCAGATTGCCCATCTGGCATTCCACCTGACGGCAGGTTTCGCGGCTGCCGTCGATTTCCGCCGCTGCTTCGGCCACGACGCGGGTCTTCAACTCTTCGATCGGACCGGCCAGTTCCTTGACCCGCGCCTCGATTGCCGGGTCGGGCGTCACCGATGCGTCCAGCAAAATCGTGTCGCCGCCGGCATATGTCAGCGTGCCGTCGTCGGCAAAGGTCAGTTCCAGATGGCCGAGGTATTTGGAATAGGCATAGGCCTGCACCACCGGCACCATCGCGCCCGAGGCTTGGCTGACCCAGGTCGGATAGGCCCCCTTTCGCTTGGGGTCGGACGCCGACAGGTAGGTGTGGCTGTGGCCGCCCACCACCGCATCAATCCCCGGCACTTCGGCGGCGATCCTCTGATCCATCGCATAGCCCACGTGGTTGATGGCGATGATCTTGGTCACACCTTCAGCTTCCAGCGCCGCCACATCGGCCTTCAGGCTGTCGATCTCATCTTGAAAGATCACCGAAGGGCCGGGGCTTGCGGTTTCCACCGTATCCACCGCCAGCGCCGAGATGATGCCGATCTTCTCGCCGCCCACCTCCAGCACGACATGGTTCTTCACCCGGCCCGCCAGCACGTTGGACTGGCTGACATCCAGATTGCCCGAGATTACCGGAAAGCTTACCTTGTCCAGAAAGGTGCCAGGGCCCTCGGGGCCGTCGTCGAACTCGTGGTTGCCCAGCGCCATGGCCTCGGGCTTGATCAGCTCCAGAAACTCGGCCTCGACCGCGCCCTTGTAGGTGGTGTACATCAGGCTGCCCTGAAACTGGTCGCCTGCATCGACAAAGATCACGTTCTGTCCCGCGGCTGTCAGGCTGTCGCGCAGCTCTTTCACCTTGGTGGCCAGCCGCGCAATGCCGCCAAAGCACTCGCCCTTGCCCGCTTCTTCCGCCGAACAGGTCGTATCATACTTGTTGATCGCCTCGATCCGGCTGTGGAAGTCGTTGATATGCAACACATGCAGCGTGTAATCGGCCTGTGCCGCCCCGGCCGAAAGTGCCATCGCCGCAACAGACCCCAGCAATCGGTGATTCATCGAAAAGCTCCCCTGTTCGTTTGTGACAGACAGCGTGGCCTGCCCTTGGCCCGCTGTCAAACGGCATTGAAACCCAAGTTTGCACCCGCGGCGCAAAGCCGGCGTGAAACGCCTGCCATTGACCTTGCCCGCCTCAATGTGCATGCAAAGCCATGCTGATTTTCAAGATCCTCCGCCGCTCTGAATGGGATGCCTTCCGCGCCGCCGGTGAAACCGCCGGGGTGGCGGTCGATCTGGCCGATGGCTTCATCCATTTCTCGACCGCCGCACAGGTGGCCGAAACCGCCGCCAAATGGTTTTCCAGCGAAAGTGATCTGGTGCTGGTGGCCTTCAACGCCGATACCCTTGGCCCCGCCCTGAAATGGGAACCCTCGCGCGGTGGCGCGCTGTTCCCGCATCTCTACCGCCCGCTCAGGCTGTCCGAGGTGGTGTGGGACAAATCCCTGCCCCTTGGTGCCACCGGCCATATCTTCCCCGAGGGGCTGTGGTGACCCCGGTCGAGCGCATCGGCCTTGCCCTGCTGCACCGGCTTGACCCCGAGGTGGCACACGGCCTGTCGCTGCGCGCCTTGAATGCGGGCCTTGTGCCGCTGCCCGGCACCGTTACCTCGCCCCGCCTCGCCACCTCTCTGGCCGGAATGGCGCTGGCCAATCCGATAGGCCTTGCCGCAGGCTTTGACAAGAACGCCACCGCACTGGCCCCGCTGTCGCGCGCCGGCTTTGGCTTTCTAGAGGTCGGTGCCGCCACCCCCTTGCCGCAACCGGGCAACCCCAAACCCCGGCTGTTCCGGCTGAGCGACGACCGTGCCGCGATCAACCGCTTCGGCTTCAACAATGACGGTATGCAGGCCATCGCCGCCCGTCTGGCCAATCGCCCGCGCAGCCTGCCGATCGGGCTGAACCTTGGTGCCAACAAGACCTCTCCCGACCGCGCCGCCGATTTTGCCCGGGTGCTGGCCACCTGCGGCGCAGATGTCGATTTCGCCACCGTCAATGTCAGCAGCCCCAACACCGAACGCTTGCGCGACCTGCAAGGGGCCGCGGCGCTGACAGCCCTGCTGGCCGGGGTGATGGAGGCGCGAACCTCGCTGGCAAATCCGATCCCGGTCTTCTTGAAGATCGCCCCCGATCTGACGCCGGACGAGATTGCCGAAATCGCCGAGGTGGCGCTTGCCTCAGGTCTGGACGGCATCATTGCCACCAACACCACCCTGTCGCGCGAAGGTTTGAAAAGTGCAGCCAAGGGCGAATCTGGCGGCCTTTCCGGCGCGCCGTTGTTCGAAAAATCCACCCGCGTGCTGGCACACCTGTCGCAAGCCACTGCAGGCCGCCTGCCACTGATCGGCGTCGGCGGCATCGAGACCGCCGAACAGGCCTATGCCAAGATCCGCGCCGGGGCCTCGGCGGTGCAGCTTTACACCGCCATGGTCTATCAGGGCATCGGCCTTGCCGCCCGCATCGCGCGTGGTCTTGATACCCTTTTGCAGCGCGACGGCCATGCCACCGTCGCCCAAGCTGTCGGCACCGGCCGCAACGACTGGCTCTGACCGTCTTTGCATTGCTGCTTTGAAAATACTCCGGGGTCCGGGGCAGCGCCCCGGGGCATCCCCGCACACCCCCCTTTCATTTGATCAAATTCCGCGCGATAAAGGCCCAACCGCATGAGGCCCCCATGACCGACACCCGTATCGCCGGTATTTCCGCTGACCGCCTGACCGCCTTTGCGCAGCGTGAGGCGCGGCGCTTTGCCCACAGTCGGCTCCTATCGGCCAAGGCGATGGCCAAAGGTGCAGGCGCATTCCTGAACGGCGTGCCGATGCACTGGATGCGCGACTGGCCAATGCCGCACCTGCCGGTCATCGCCAGCGCAAAGGGCGCGCGGATCACCGATATCGACGGCTATGGCATCGACGACTTCTGCCTTGGCGACACCGGCAGCCTGTTCGGCCATTCCCCCGCCCCGGTGGCAAAGGCGATCCGCAAACAGGCTCGCCACGGCCTGACCACCATGCTGCCCGGTGAAGATGCCCTGAAGGCAGGGCACTTGCTGACCGAAACCTTCGGTCCTTTCCGCTGGCAGATCGCCACCACCGCCACCGATGCCAACCGCTTTGCCCTGCGCGTCGCCCGCGCCGTCACCGGGCGCCCGAAGGTGCTGGTGTTCAACGGCTGCTATCACGGCACGCTGGATGACACGATGGTGGAGTTGCAAGGTGGCCAGACCGTCAACCGCGCCGGGCTGGTGGGGCAGGTGCAAGACCTGACCAAAGGCGCGGTGGTGGCAGAATTCAATGATCTGGCCGGGGTCGAGGCCGCCTTGGCCAAGGGTGATGTCGCCGCCATCCTGACCGAACCCGTGATGACCAATTCCTGCATGGTGCTGCCACAGCCGGGCTTTCATGACGGGTTGCGTCAGCTTGCCCACCGCTACGGCGCGCTGCTGATCATCGACGAAACCCACACCATCTCGTCCGGTCTGGGCGGCTATACCCGCGTGCATGGGCTGTCGCCCGACATGTTCGTGGTCGGCAAATGCGTGGCGGGCGGCATGCCCACCGCCGTCTGGGGCATGACCGACGCCGTGGCGCAGCGCTTCAACGCCTATGATGCGACCCGTCCCCCCGGCCATTCCGGCATGGGCACCACGCTGTCGGCCAACCCGATGCAATGCGCCTGCCTTGCCTCCACCTTGTCGGATGTGATGACCGCAAAGGCCTATGCCCATATGGAAAAGGGCGCTGACCGGCTGGCCACCGGCTTGGCCAAGTCCATCGCACGCCACAAGGCCCCCTGGCATGTGGTGCGCGTCGGCGCGCGGGTTGAATTCATCTGCGCCCCCGGCCCGCTGATCAACGGCGCGCAAGCCGCCACAGCGCATCAGCCGCAGGTCGAGGCCGCGCTGCACACCGCCCTTTTGAACCGCGGCAGCCTGATTGCGCCGTTTCACAACATGATGCTGGTCAGCCCCGCCACCAGGCCGCGCCAGATCACCCGCCTGATCGCCGCCTTCGACGAAATCCTGTCCGAGCTTTTTGCCTGAGCACCCCATGACCGCACATTCCAGCCCCTCTGGTTCGACCGTCGCCGAGGCCGAAGCCTTCCTCGCCGCCCACCCCGAAATCGAAGCCTTCGATATTGTCTTGCACGATTCCAACGGAATAGGCCGGGGCAAGATCATCCGGCGGCATGAACTCTTGTCGTTTTACAACCATGGGCGGCATCTGCCGATCTCGATCCTTGGCCTTGATATCTGTGGCGAGGATGTGCACGAAACCGGCCTGATCTGGGATCAGGGCGATGGTGATCTGCGCGCCTGGCCGGTTCCCGGCAGCCTTGTGCCGTTGCGCTACACCACACCGCCACGCGGCGAGGTGTTGATGTCGATGTATGATCTTGACGGCAACAAGATGACCTCCGACCCGCGCCACGCCCTGCAACGCCAGATCGATGCGCTGGCAGCCGAAGGCCTGTATCCGGCCGGCGCGTTCGAGCTGGAGTTTTTTCTGCTGGCCAATGACCGTGGCCCCGATGGCCACGTGCAACCGGCCCGCGACGTGCTGGATGGCCGCAAATCCAGCAAGACCGAGGTGTATTCGGTCGATCACCTGCACGGCATGCTGCCGCTGTTTTCCGATATCTACGCCGGGGCGGCCCTCGCCGGCATCACCGCCGAGACGCTGATTTCTGAATATGCCCCCGGCCAGTATGAACTGACCCTGCATTATCGCACCGACGTGATGCAGGCCGCCGATGATCTGGTGCGTCTGAAACGCATCGTGCGCCAGCAGGCCCGCGCCCACGGCGTGACCGCCTGCTTCATGGCCAAGCCGATCGAGGATTACGCCGGGTCCGGCATGCATTTCCACGTCTCGATGCTGGATGCCCAAGGCACCAATGTCTTTGTCGAAGCGGTTGAAGGCCGTTGGAACGACACCATCCTGCACGCCCTTGGCGGCTTGCGCGCCACGATGGCGGAATCGATGCTGGTGTTTGCGCCGCATGCCAATTCATGGCGGCGCTTTGCCAGCCAAAGCTATGCGCCCGTCAGCCCGACCTGGGGGGTCAACAACCGCTCGGTCGCGCTGCGCATCCCGGCGGGCGAGATCACGGCCCGCCGGATTGAACACCGCCCCGCGGGCGTGGACGCCAACCCCTATCTGGTCGCCGCAACCGTGCTGGCGGGCATCCGCCACGGGCTGCGCCACCGCATCGACCCCGGCCCCGAAACCACCGGCAATGGCTATGCAGACGCGCCCGACGCCCCCGCAATTCCGGTCGATTGGCGGCAGGCGATCGAGGCGGCCAAAGCCTCGGCCTTTCTGAAAGACGCATTGGGCACGGACATGCACCGCACCTTTACCGCGATCAAGGCGGCGGAATACGCCCGCGTGATGCGCACGGTGTCCGAGGTGGACTATGACCTGTATCTGCACACGGTCTGATCGGCTTGGCTGCCAGAACTGAAGGCCCTAGCCAAGGTCCAGCCCGGCATCGCGCGCGATCATTGCGGCATGGGTGCGGTTTCGGGCGTGCAACTTGCGGGTCAGGGTCTTGACATGCAGCTTCACCGTCACCTCCTGCACCTCAAGGTCGCGGGCGATTTCCTTGTTGGATTTGCCCTCACAGATCCCGGCCAGCACCTGACGTTCGCGCCGGGTCAGGTCTTCCAGCACCACGCCTTCGCCGGGTGGGTCATCCAGCATTGCCAGCGGGGCAAACTGGCCGCCCTCTGCCATCAGATGCACCGCCGCGATCATCGCCTTGACGCCAAGGGTCTTGGGCACGAACCCGGCAGCCCCGTGCGCCAGCGCATCTTCCGCCAGATCGCGCCGGGTGGTGCCCGAGATCAGTGCAACCGGAACGCCGGGTGCCGCGGCACGGGCAAGGTCAAGGCCTTCAAGCCCGTTCATCCCCGGCATCTGGTAATCCAGCAGCGCCAGATCAAAATCCCGCGTGCCCAGACTGTGAATGGCCGCCGCAAAATCCGACACCGACACCACCGTGATCGCCCCTTCGGCGGTCATCATGGCCGAGACCGACTCGCGGAACAGGTCGTGATCATCGGCCAGAAGAATCCGCACTGTCAGGTCACCTTTCGCCAAGAACCGCCCTATGCATCCGTACCCGTGCGACACTTCGCCATAGCCGTGCCCCCAATTGTAATTTAACCTGCATATCGCCCGCCGATGCAAGGATATCAATGTCAAGGTCACCCATCAGACGACAAAAACCGCAGATCCGGTCGGTTCGGCTGTATCTTGTGGTCGCGGTGCTGGTCTCCCTGCTTGTCGTTGTCGGCGCGCTGGCGCTGGACGTGCGCTCGCGCCTTGCCAACCTGAAAACCTCGGACAGCGACAGCGGTCAGTGGGTGATGACCCAGACCGAGGTCGAGGTGCTGCGCCTGCAACATGCCCTCAGCGGCGACCGCAGCGATCAGACCCGGCTTGAGGACGTGCGGCGCTGGTTCGACGTGGTCTACAGCCGTCTGGCCCTGTTGCGCCAAAGCCCGCTGTATCAAAGCTTCCTGCAAGGCCCGGAACATCAGGCGCGGCTGGCCGTGATGCAATCCTTTGTCGACCGTTGGCTGCCGGTCATCGACGGCCCGGACGACGCCCTTCTGGCGGCCCTGCCGACAATGGAAAGCGAAAATGCCGAAGTGCAGCGCATGGCCCGCTCGCTGTCGCTCAAGGCGCTGCTGGCCTTTTCGGCGCACACCGATGAAAGCCGCGCCCGGGTGTCGGAAACGCTGATCCGGCTTGCCATCGCCACGGCCGCAACCTTTGTGCTGCTGGCGATCATGGCGATCATGGCGATGCGGCTTTACCGGCTGACCGAGCGGCAGGCCGAGGAAAACCAGATCACCGGCGCCCGCCTGCAAATGATCATCGCAACGTCCCCCGATGCCATCGTGGTGACCAACCGCGGCGGTTGGGTGGTCGAATTCAACCCGGCGGCCGAAAGGATGTTCGGCATCACCCGGGCGCAGGCCATGGGGCAACAGATCGTGCCGATGATCTTTGCGCCGGAAAACGTCGCGCTGTATCAGGCCCGCATCACCCAGATGATTGCCGATGCGGTGTACTTCGGCCCGCAGCGCTTTGAGGTCGAGGGGCGCAGAACGGACGGCACGCTGTTTCCGCTTGAAATCTCGCTTGCCATACGTGACCTCAATCGTGGCGCGCTGGTGGTCGGCTTCATGCGCGATGTCTCTGAACGCCACGCCGACCGCCGCGCGCTTGAGCAGGCGCTGGAACAGGCCAAGGCCGGGGCCAAGGCCAAGGCCGATTTTCTGGCGGTTATGAGCCATGAGATGCGCACGCCGCTGAACGGCCTGATCGGGTCGATGGAGCTGCTGCACGACACCCCGATGACCGAAGGCCAACGTGAACTATTGCGCGTGATGGATGTGTCGGCCGACATTTTGCTGGGCCATGTCAATTCCGTGCTCGATATCTCGCGCCACGAGGCCGGCGGGATCAGGCTGGCCGACACGCCGTTCAACCTTGACCGCCTGATTGAAGATTGCATCGCCAATCAGGCCGGTGTGGCAAGGACCGGCGGCAATACCATCCGCCATGTTCCCCTGACCGGCCCTCTGGGCACCGTGCGCGGCGATCCGGCGCGCGTGCAGCAGGTTTTGCTGAACCTGATCGGCAACGCCGTCAAGTTCACCCGCAACGGCACGATCACCGTTGAAACCGAACGTCAGGTCGGGTGCGCGGCCGATCCTGCCGCAGCGCTGATCGAGTTTCGCGTGATCGACACCGGCATCGGCATTTCCGAGGCCGACCTTGCCCGCGTGTTCGATGATTTTGCAACCGTCGATTCCAGCTATGCCCGTGCAACCACCGGCACCGGCCTGGGCCTGGGCATCGCGCGGCGGCTGACGCAGGCCATGGGCGGCGAGATCGGTGCCGAAAGCAATCTGGGCGAAGGCAGCGTGTTCTGGCTGCGTCTGCCCCTTCCCCCGGCCGAGGCCCTGCCCGATCCTGGCCCCAGCATCATCCCCCAGCGCACACACAGCGCCCCGTCGCAGACATCCTGTGATATCCTTGTGATCGAAGACAATGAAATCAACGGCTTCCTGCTGCGCCGCTATTTGCAGGATGTCGGTCACCGGGTGTCCGAGGCGGCCAATGGCGTGGACGGTGTGGCCGCAGCAGAAGCCACCCGCTTTGATCTGATCATCACCGATATCGCGATGCCGCGCCTTGACGGGATCGAGGCCACACGGCGCATCCGTGCCAGCGGGGCCTCGTCGCAGGCCCGCATCATTGCCCTGACCGCACATTCCCTGCCCGAAGACCTCAAACGCCTGCGTCTGGCCGGCGTCGATGCCTGCCTGATCAAGCCCGTCACCCGCGAGGTGCTGTTGGCCGAACTTTTCCCCAACACCGATCCATCGGCCCCACGCCAGTCGCAGGTGCCGCGCGCCCCGCTGGACACCGCGCCGCTGTTGGAAATGGCCGAACGGTTGGGCACGCCGATGGCGACCCGGCTGGTGCAGCGCATGCTGGCCGAAGGCGATGACAGCATCGCCAGGATCACCGCCGAAGCTGGCCCGACCGACGAGGTGGCCCGGATCGCGCATCGGCTTGCCGGCAGTTGCGCCACCTTCGGCGCCACCCGCCTCAGCGAGGTTCTGGCCGGCATTGACGCAGCAATCACCCGCGGCGACACCGCCTGTGCCACACGGCAGATCGGTTTGCTTGCGGGCCTGTGGGCCGACACCCGCGCGGCCCTGGCAGAGCACGCGCAGTCCATGGTCGCCTAGGCAAGCTGGCTTTGCCGTGCCGTGGCCAAGGCCTGTGCAATCAGCCCCGGCACGCGGCCATCGCGGCCCAAGGGTGGCAAGACCCGGCCCCTGAACCCGGCCTCGGCCAAGGCATCTGGCAGGTCATCGGTCACATGCACGCCTTCGGCCGCAAAGAACGGCAGGCACAGGGCGTCGGGGCCAAAACCCGCCACGTCGGCCAGACGCGGGCTTTGGTCGATGAAGGCCGCCTCGCAGCGCGCCAGCGTCAGGGCGTCGGTCAGCTTGCGCGCCACCTCATTGGCCACGTCTGACGGCGCGGCACTGCGCGATGACCCATGCGCCGCCAGCAGCACCTCGCCCGCCGTTGCCCCGGCCTCTTGCAAAATCGTCACCGACAGCGCCTGCACCGCCGCATCCAGCCCGAACGGCGCCAGCACCTGCCAGCGCGCGCAGCCCAAATCGCCACCACACCCCGCCCGGTCGCAGCCCTTGCCGTCAAACAGCGCCTGATCGCAGGCGGTTGCCAGACGTTCGGGCAAATGCCGCCGGGTGAACCAGCCATCGGCCATGAACATCGGATAGACCAACCCTCCACCCGCGCCGGCCGCCCGCAAGGCGGCTGTCAGCCCCCCCGGTGTGGCCAGCGTCGCCGACAGCACCCGCCATCCCGGCAGATGCACGGCCACCTGTGCGGCAAGCTCTGCCAGCGCCGCCTCGGCGGGGCTTGGGTCGGACGGCTGGCCGTGGGCCACGATCAGGGCTGTCTGCGTCATGCGCGGGAACCTAGCGGCGGTGCCGCATCGGGCAAGGGGCGGCGGATCAGCGGGGCTGCCTCCCTTACCAGTGGCCGCAACCCCGCACCGCCCGCATCGAGCACCGCAAACAACTGCCGCCGCATCCGTGGCTCCCAGAAGTCGTTGATATGGCTGGCAAGGCCTTGCAGCCCTTCGGCATGCGGCTTGCTTTCCATGAACCGGGCAATCTGGTTGGCCATCACAATCAGCCGGTCCCGGGCCTGGTGTTCCGGTGTGTGGGTTTCATGCGACATCTGCCACCCCGGTCAGGTCTGTCACCCGTTGCGGGTGGGCAAAGCAGTCGAACCCCTCGGGCCGCGCGCCCGCGATCAGCGTCAGCCCCGCCGCGTCGGCCATCTGCACCGCCGTCAGCGTCGGGGCCGACACCGCGATCAGCACCGCAAACCCCGCCGTGCAGGCCTTTTGCACCAGATCAATCGACACCCGGCTGGTCAGCACCAGGGCGGCATCACCCGCAGGCCCGCCCATGGCCCCCACCAGCTTGTCCAGCGCGTTGTGCCGCCCCACGTCTTCGCGCGCCAGCACGATGCCCTGCCCGGGCAGCCACATCGCCGCGCAATGCGCCGCGTGGGTGGCGTCATGCAACGGCTGGTGCCGCGGCACCTCGGCCACCGCCGCCATCACCTGTGCGGGCGTCATCACCAGCCCGCCCCGCACCACCGGCGCCGCGCGCACCGCTTCCTCCAGGCTTTCCAGCCCGCACAGGCCACAGCCCACCGGCCCGGCCAGACTGCGCCGCCGCAGCACCTGCCGCCCCGCCGCGCCCTCGGTCAACCAGATTTGCAGGTCCACCCCCACGGGCGTTTCCACCACGTCGATCCGCTCGATCTCGTCCAGCTGCGCAATCCCTTCGGCCAATGTGAAGCCCCGCGCAAAATCCACCAAATCCGCCGGAGTCGCCATCATCACCGCATGGGTGGTGCCGTTGTAAGACAGCGCCACCGCCACCTCGGCGGGCAGCACGCGCGTGGCCTCGCGCGCAACACCGCCCTTGAACGACATTTGGCAAAGCGGGGCACAGACCTGCATCATTCCGCCGCCGGCACAATCCGCCGCGCCAAGCGCGCCTGTTCTTCGTACTGTTCCTGCCACGCGCTAGGCCCGTTCGACGGGCTGACCTGCACCGCCGTTACCTTGTATTCCGGGCAGTTCGTCGCCCAATCGCTGAAATCGGTGGTGATGACATTGGGCTGCGTTTCGGGATGGTGGAACGTGGTATAGACCACCCCGGGCGAGACCCTGTCGGTCAGCACCGCCCGCAGCGTGGTTTCGCCTGACCGCGACGCCAGCCGCACCCAGTCGCCGTCACGGATCCCGCGCACCTCGGCATCATGCGGATGCACCTCCAGCACGTCTTCGGCATGCCAGACCACATTCGCCGTCCGCCGCGTCTGCGCGCCGACGTTATAGTGCGACAATATCCGCCCGGTGGTCAGCAGCAATGGAAACCGTGGCCCGGTCCGCTCATCCGTTGCCACATATTCGGTGCGGATGAACCGCCCCTTGCCGCGCACAAAGCCATCCACATGCATCAAGGGCGTGCCTTCGGGGTGGGCGTCATCGCACGGCCATTGCACTGACCCAAGCGTGTCCAGCTTGTCATAGCTGACCCCGGCAAAGCTGGGCGTGGTCAGCGCGATTTCATCCATAATCTGCGATGGGTGGGTATAGCCCCAATCCGCGCCCATCGCCCGCGCGAACATCTGCGTCACTTCCCAATCGGCGTAGCCCTGCTTTGGGGCCATCACCTTGCGCACCCGATTGATGCGGCGTTCGGCATTGGTGAAGGTGCCGTCTTTTTCCAGAAAGGACGACCCCGGAAAGAACACATGCGCGTAATTCGCCGTCTCGTTCAGGAACAGGTCATGCACGATCACACAGTCCATCGCCGCCAGACCCGCCGCCACATGCTTGGTGTCGGGGTCCGATTGCAGGATGTCTTCGCCTTGGCAATACAGGCCCTTGAAGCTGCCCTCGACCGCCGCATCCAGCATGTTGGGGATGCGCAGGCCGGGTTCCGCGTCGATCTGCACCCCCCAGACCCGTTCAAACACCGCGCGCACGTCGTCATGCTTGACGTGGCGATAGCCTGGCAGTTCGTGCGGGAACGACCCCATGTCGCACGATCCCTGCACATTGTTCTGGCCGCGCAACGGGTTCACCCCCACACCGGGGCGGCCGATGTTGCCGGTCAGCATGGCCAGATTGGCAATCGCGATCACCGTGGTTGACCCTTGCGAATGTTCCGTCACCCCCAGCCCATAGTAGATCGCGCCATTGCCACCGGTTGCAAACAGCCGCGCCGCCGCCCGCACTTGCGCGCTCGGCACCCCGGTCAACGCCTCCACCGCCTCGGGCGCGTGGTGCGGCGCGCTGATGAACTCGGCATAGTCGGCAAACGCCTCCCCATCGCAGCGCTCGCGGATAAAGCCCTCATCCATCAGCCCTTCGGTCACGATGACATGCGCCATGGCACTGATGATCGCCACATTGGTGCCCGGCGTCAGCGCCAGATGATGCGCCGCCTTGTAATGCGGGCCCTGCACCATTTCCGTCCGGCGCGGGTCTATCACGATCAGCTTTGCCCCCTGCCGCAGCCGTTTGGTCAAGCGGCTGGCAAAGACCGGATGCGCGTTGACCGGGTTTGCCCCGATCACCATCACCACATCGGTTTCTTCGACCGAGTCAAAATCTTGCGTGCCCGCACTGGTGCCAAAGGTCTGGCCCAGCCCGTATCCGGTGGGCGAATGGCAGACCCGCGCGCAGGTATCGGTGTTGTTGTTCAAAAACACCGCCCGCGCCAGTTTCTGCACAAGGTAGGCTTCTTCGTTGGTGCACCGCGACGAGGTGATCACCCCCACCGCCTGCCGCCCGTATTTTTCCTGAATCCCCTTCATCCGACCGGCGGCAAAGGCCATCGCCTCGGCCCATGACACCTCGCGCCATGGGTCGGAAATCGCCTCGCGGATCATGGGCTTCAGGATGCGGTCGCGGTGCGTGGCATAGCCCCAAGCAAACCGCCCCTTGACGCAGGAATGCCCCCGGTTCGCCTTGCCATGCTTCCAGGGCACCATCCGCACCACTTCATCGCCACGCATTTCCGCCTTGAAGCTGCACCCCACCCCGCAATAGGCGCAGGTGGTGATGACTGATCGCTCTGGCGTGCCGATCTGGATGACCGAGTTTTCCTGCAAGGTCGCGGTCGGGCAGGCCTGAACGCAGGCCCCGCAAGACACGCAATCGCTGGTCAGCGCGGTGTCGGTCTTGGCCCCGAACGACACCCGGCTGTCAAAGCCGCGCCCTTCAATCGTCAGCGCGAATGTCCCCTGCACCTCTTCACAGGCCCGCACGCAGCGGCTGCACACGATGCACTTGGCCGGATCATAGGTGAAATAGGGGTTGCTGTCGTCTTTCGGCGTCCACAGCGGGTTCGCCTCGCCGCTGGTGTTCTTGGGCCGAAAATGCGTTTGAACCGCGTCATAGCGCACCTCGCGCAAGCCAACCGCCCCGGCCATATCCTGCAACTGACAGTCGCCATTGGCGCTGCACGTCAGGCAATCCAGCGGGTGATCGCTGATATACAATTCCATCACCCCGCGCCGCAGCTTTTTCAGCCGGTCGGTCTGGGTATGCACCTGCAACCCCGCCGCCACCGGCGTGGTGCACGACGCAGGCGTGCCATTGCGCCCTTCGATTTCCACCAGACACAAGCGGCACGACCCGAAGGCATCAACCGAGTCTGTCGCGCACAGTTTGGGCACCGAAATGCCGATCTCGGCCGCCGCCCGCATGATCGATGTGCCTTCCGGCACCGTCACCTCGAACCCGTCAATGGTCAGCGTCACCATGGTTTTCGACTTCGCCGCAGGGGTGCCGAAATCACGGTCGGGAATGATGAAATCCTTCATGCAGCGGTCCCTTTGTGTTTTGCCACGGTGCGACCAGCACCCAAGCCCCCCACCCCATCCCTCCCCCACAGAGGGGGGAGGGAGGCGCCTCGCTTTTCAACGCGCGCCGGGTGGCAAGTGAGGGTGGCCCCCTCCCCCCTCGTGGGGCACGAATGGGGTGGGGCGGCGCTCTGGGTCATTCCGCCGCCTCCCGCGCCTTTGCGAAATCATCCGGGAAATGCCGCAGCGCGCTCATCACCGGATAGGGCGTAAACCCGCCCAGCGCGCACAGCGACCCCGCCTTCATGGTGTCGCACAGATCGGTCAGCAACGGCACCGCCGCCGCTTCGCCCCGCGCGATCCGGTCGATGGTTTCCACGCCCCGCACCGCGCCAATCCGGCAGGGCGTGCACTTGCCACAGGATTCAATCGCGCAAAACTCGAACGCAAACCGCGCCTGTGCCAGCATGTCGGCGCTGTCGTCAAACACCACGATCCCGGCGTGCCCCACCAACCCGCCAGCCCCGGCGTATTCTTCATAACAAAACGGCGTGTCGAACAGCGCGGGCGGAAAATACGCCCCCAACGGCCCGCCCACCTGCACCGCCTTGACCGGGCGACCGCTGGCCGTGCCCCCGGCCAGCCCCAACACGATATCGCCCAAGCTCATGCCGAAGGCGGTTTCAAACAGCCCGCCCCGTGCCACATTCCCGGCAATCTGCAACGGAATGGTGCCGCGCGACCGGCCCATCCCGAAATCCGCATAGGCCTGCGCCCCGCGTTCAAAGATCACCGGAATTGTTGCCAGGCTGATGACGTTGTTCACCACCGTCGGCTTGCCCAGAAACCCTTCCAGCGCCGGCAGGGGGGGCTTTGCGCGCACCACGCCGCGCTTGCCCTCAAGGCTGTTCAGCAGACTGGTCTCCTCGCCACAGACATAGGCCCCCGCGCCCACCCGCACCTCGATGTCAAAGGCCGGCCCCGACCCCGCCACCGACGCGCCCAGAACCCCCGCCTCGCGCGCGACATCAACCGCCGCCGTCATCATCGCAATCGCATCAGGGTATTCGCTGCGGATATAGACAAAACCCTTGGTCGCCCGCACCGTGATCCCGGCAATCGCCATCCCCTCGATGACCGAAAACGGATCGCCTTCCATGATCATCCGGTCGGCGAAGGTGCCGCTGTCGCCTTCATCGGCATTGCAGACGATATATTTACGGTCCGCCACCGCCGCCGCCACCGTCCGCCACTTGATCCCGGTCGGGAACCCCGCCCCGCCCCGCCCGCGCAGGCCCGAGGCGATGACATCCGCCAAGCGCGCCTCCACGCCCATCCCAAGCGCGCGCTCCAGCCCGACAAACCCGCCATGCGCCCGGTAATCCGCCAGCGACAAAGGATCAATCACCCCACAACGGGCAAAGGTCAGCCGCGTCTGCGCCTTCATCCAAGGCAAGTCCTCGACCAGCCCCAAGGCCAAAGGCCCGCCGTCAAACACCTGACCCACATCCGCCGCGGTCATCGGGCCAAAGCCGGCGCGGCCCTTTTCCGTCTCGACCTCGACCAAAGGCTCCAGCCAGACCATCCCGCGCGACCCGTTGCGCACCACGTCCAGCGTGATGCCCCGCAGCACAGCCTCGGCCTGCAAGGCGGCAACCACCTCCTCCGCGCCACAAGCCCGCGCGGCAGCGTCCAACGGCACCCAGACCTTCACGACCGCACCCCGCCCAGCAGCGCCGCAAGCTTTTCGTCATCCAGCCGCCCCACCAACCGTCCATTGACCTGCGCCGCCGGGGCACAGGCGCACAGCCCAAGGCAAAACACCGGCTCCAGCGTCACCGCGCCGTCGGCGCTGGTCTGGTGCCAATCCAGCCCCAACCACTCCTGCGCCGCCAGCGCCAGCCGATCACCGCCCATCGCCTGACAGGCCTCGGCCCGGCACAGCCGCAGCACATGCCGCCCGGCAGGCGCTTCGCGGAAATCATGGTAGAACGAAACCACCCCATGCACCTCGGCCCGCGTCAGCCCCAGCCCTTCGGCCAGCACCGGCACCGCCGCCTGCGGCACATGGCCAAACGCCGCCTGCACCGCATGCAGCACCGGCAAAAGCTCCCCCTCCATCCCCTGATGGGCGGCCACGATCTCGCCTATGCGCGCTCTGTCCAAGGCTTCGCCTGACATCTCTTACCCCGTGACCATGCCTTGCCACGATCCTACGCGCCTCAAAAGCCAAATCAATGCAAATAACCCGTTGCTTGATAGTCAAAAACTATCAAACCGCCGCGCCGCGTCCAGCAGCGCCGCGATCAGCGGCGTCGGCGTGTCGCGCTGCGCCGCGATCAGGCCGACCAGATGCTCGGCCTCGGGCGCCACGATCGGCACCGCCCGCACCGCCCCCGATTGCGCGAACAGATCGGCCAGCGCCTTTGGCAGGATCGACACCCACCCCCCCGTCGCCACATGCACCATCAGCGCGATGGTCGAGTTCGACTCGACCCCCGGCTCGGCCCGCACCCCGGCTTGCGACAGATGCTGGTTGACGATCCGCCGGTTCTGCATGTCGCCGGTCAACAGACACAGCGGCAACCCTGCCAGATCGGCCCAACTGACCTGCGCCCGCCCCGCCAAGACATGGCCCGGCGCACAGATCAGCCGGTAAAACTCGGCATAAAGCGGCTGCCGCACCACCCGGCCCAAGGGCTCGTTGTCCAGATAGGTGATCCCGGCATCCAGATCCAACCGCTCGATCCCCGCCAATATCTCGGCGCTGGTCCGTGACAACACCGTCACCCGCACCCGCGGATGTTTCGCCGTCAACGGCACCGTGATCCGCGCCACCATCGGAAGCGCGGTGGGAATGACCCCGATCCGCAGGTTCCCCGCCAACCCGTCGCGCGCCGACCGCATCTCGTCGCGCAAGGCCCGCGTCTCGGCCACGATGCCGCGCGCCCGGTCCAGCACCCGCTGCCCCTCGGGCGTCAACCCCTGAAAGCGTGAGCCGCGAAACACCAGCTGCACCCCCAACTGGTCCTCAAGCTGCTTGATCGCCGCCGAAAGCGACGGCTGCGTCACCCCGCAGGCTTCGGCCGCCCGCCCAAAATGCCCCTCGCGCGCCAGGGCGATGAACATCTCCAGCTTGTCAATCATCGCAAACCCCGCCCCGGCCCGCACGGCTGCGACACAGGCCCCGCCAGCCGCAGCCCCCCGTCGATACCCCGGATTGCTGCTTGCCAAATACTCCCGCCGGAGGCGCAGGCCGCCCCAAGCGACAGCCCTGCAAACCGAACCGCGGCAGCGCGGCCAAGCGGGGCCTCGATGGCCCCCGCGGCCGCCCGCCTCATCCGATCACCTCAAAGCGGTCGACATCCACCATCCCCATGTCGGTGATCTTCAGATGCGGAATGACCGGCAGCGCCAGAAACGCCAGTTGCAAAAACGGCTCTTCCAGCACCACGCCCAACCCCTTGGCCGCCGCGCGTAACTCCACCAGCGCGTCGCGCACCACCTCGAACGGCTCAAGGCTCATCAACCCCGCCACCGGCAGCGCCAGTTCCGCCAGCACCCGGCCGCCTTCGACCACCACAAAGCCGCCCTCGATCTGCCCCAGCCGGTTCGCGGCCAGCGCCATGTCATCGTAATCCACCCCCACCACCGCGATGTTGTGATGGTCATGGCAGACGGTCGAGGCGATGGCGCCGCGCTGCAAGCCAAAGCCCTGCACAAAGCCGGTGGCGCGGTTGCCGTTCTTGCCGTGCCGCTCGATCACCGCGATCTTGATCAGATCACGCGCCACATCGGGCCGCTTGTCGCCATCCTCGGGCGCGATGTCATACGTCAGATGCGGGGTGATGATCTTGCCCGGCAGGATGCCGATTACCGGCGTTTCCACCCGGTTGCCCTTGGTGCGGAAATCTTCGGCCCGCACCGGGGCCGCCTTCACCGAATGCCGCGCCACCGGCTCGGTCAAGGCCCGCGCCGCAAAGGCCGCCGCATCTGCGACCACGCCCCCCGCCAGCACCATCGACGCATGGCAGCCCTCAAGACTGTCGATCACCACGATATCCGCCCGCTTGCCCGGCGCGATCAGACCGCGATCCTTCAGCCCGAAGGCCTCGGCCGCCGACAGGCTGGCCACCCGGTACACCGCCAAAGGCGGGCAGCCATCGGCAATCAGCGTGCGGATCATGTAATCCAGATGGCCGTGTTCCGCGATATCCAGCGGGTTGCGGTCATCGGTGCACAGGCACAGATAGGGCGCGAACCGCTCGGTCACCAAGGATGCCAGCGCGTGCATGTCCTTGCTGACAGACCCTTCGCGGATCAACACCCGCATCCCCTTGCGCAGCTTTTCCAAGCCCTCCTCGGCGGTGGTCGCCTCGTGCTCGGTGCGGATGCCGGCACTGATATAGCCGTTCAGATCATTGCCGCGCAGCAAGGGCGCGTGGCCGTCGATATGGCGGCCCTGCCAGGCTTGCAGCTTGGCCATGCAGCCCGCGTCCTGCATCAGCACACCGGGAAAGTTCATGAACTCGGCCAGCCCGATCCCGCGCGGATGGTCGCGCAGGGGCAGCAAATCCGCCGCCTCCAGCCGCGCGCCTGCGGTTTCCATATGGGTGGACGGCACGCAAGACGACAGTTGCACCCGGATATCCATCAAGGTCCGGGTCGAGGCCTCAAGGAAATAGCCGATCCCCTCCAGCCCGCAGACATTTGCAATCTCATGCGGGTCGCAGATCGCCGTCGTCACCCCGCGCGGCGTCACGCAACGGTCAAACTCATAGGGCGTGACCAAGGACGACTCGATATGCAGATGCGTGTCGATGAATCCCGGCACCAGAATCCTGCCCGACACATCCATCTCTCGCCGTCCGCTGTAATCGCCAAATACCCCCACAATGGTATCGCCACAAATCGCCACATCGCTGGGCACCAAGTCCCCGGTGATCAGGTCAAACACCCGCCCGCCTTTCAGCACCAGATCGGCAGGCACCTCGCCCCGGCCTTGGGCGATCCGGTCAGACAGGGCGGCTTTGGGGGCAATCTGGGGCATTTGGGCGACTCCTTTGCTCCAGCAAAGCAGAGCCGGGCAGAACAGGGAAGCCGCGATTGTGCCGGGGACAATCGCGCGCTTGCAGCCCCGGCCATTCGCCGCCACCATGGCCCCAATCATGAACCCGATGCGCGGCATTGCCTACAAGCTGATCTCGGTCCTTGTGTTCATCACGATGGCCGCAATGATCAAGGCCACCGCCGACCATGTCCCGGCGGGCGAGGCGGTGTTTTTCCGCTCATTCTTTGCCATCCCGGTCATCCTTGTCTGGCTGGCCTGGCGACGTGAGCTGTCCACCGGCCTGCGCACGAAAAACCCGTTCGGCCATTTCTGGCGCGGGCTGATGGGCACCACGGCCATGGGGCTGGGCTTTGCCGCGCTGGCCTATCTGCCACTGCCCGAAGTTACCGCCATCGGCTATACCGCACCCCTGCTGACCGTGGTCTTCGCCGCGATGTTTCTGGGCGAAGAGGTGCGCCTCTTTCGCATTTCCTGCGTCATCCTTGGCATGGTCGGCGTGCTGATCGTGGTGTCGCCGCGCCTGACCATCGTCAACACCGGCGCCAGCCACGCCGAGGCGTTGGGCGCCATGATGGTGCTGGGCAGCGCGGTGTTTGCCGCCCTGGCACAGGTCTTCGTGCGCAAGCTGGTGAACACCGAAACCACCGCCACCATCGTGTTCTGGTTTTCGGTCACCGCCACGCTGCTGTCCTTGCTGACGCTGCCCTGGGGCTGGGTGGTCCCCACCGGGTTCGAGGCCGCGCTGCTGGTCGCCTCGGGCCTGCTGGGTGGCTTGGGCCAGATCTTCCTGACCTCGTCCTATCGCAGCGCCGATGCCTCGGTGGTGGCGCCGTTCGACTATGCCTCCATGCTGTTTGCGCTGGCCTTCGGCTGGTTTTTCTTTGACGAGGTGCCCACCGCCACCATGCTGGCCGGGGCGGCGATCGTGATCACGGCCGGCGTGCTGATCATCTGGCGCGAACGCGCCCTGGGGCTGGAGCGCGCCCGCCAACGCAAGGCCATGCCGCCGGGGTTGTGATCCGATACCACCCACCCTCGCCCTGCCCACGGCCCCCCACCCTCTCCCTCCCCACAAGGGGGAGGGACGCGCCCTTCCTGATCGCAAACCGCCCTCACCCCAACGCGCCTCCCCTCCCCCTCTGTTGGGGTCCGGGCATGCGCCCGACGATGGGGGTGGGGGGCAGCGCCGCACCCCTCCCCCCACCCTCTCCCTCCCACAAAGGGGGAGGGAAGCTCCCATCCCGATCTTGAACCACCCTCACCCCAACGCGCCTCCCCTCCCCCTCGTGGGGAGGGGAGGGGGTGGGGGTAGGGGCGGCCTGCCCCCCACAATGGCGGTGGGTGGGAGGCAAGCGCCACACCGCTCGTGTGACCACGCGTGCACCACGCGGTGACCACGCCGGCACCACGCCTGTCACACCCAGCGCACAACCACATCCGCCCGGCGCGACCCGGCAACCGTGCGGCGGATGTTGGGCAGGTCGTTGCCGTCGATCCAGGCCCGCGCCGCCTGCGGCGTCTTGCCATGATGCGCCCAGCGCGCCATCAGGCGGCGGTCCAGTTCGGCCTCGGGCACGTCGATCCAGACCGTCAGATCAAAGGCCCCCGCCAGCGCGCGCCAAGGCGCCTCGTCCAGCAACAGATAATTGCCCTCGATCACCAGAAACCGGTCCTCGGGCAGCACCACATCGGCGGCGGCCCGTGACAGTTCCATCCGTCGGTCAAACACCGGGATGGCGACCTCATCCTCATCCCCAAGACGTTGTATCAGATGGATAAACCCAGCCACATCAAAGGTGTCCGGCGCGCCCTTGCGGGCCCGCATGCCGCGCGCGATCAGCACCGCATCGTCATAGTGAAAGCCATCCATCGGCACCACGCGCGCGCCCTTGCCGATGGCCGCCACAACCGCTTGCGCCAGGGTGGATTTGCCCGCACCAGGCGGCCCGGCAAGGGCGGTCAGAAACCGCCTTCGCCCGCCCATGGCCCCGGCCCGCGACCGGATCAGATCGGCCAATGCGTCCGGCGTCATGCCTGTTCAGCCACGCCTTCGGGCACTTTCGCGCCGGTCATGAAGGCCACCGCATCCGACATGCTATGGTCGCCGGGCTTGATCACGCACAGCCGTTTGCCAAGGCGATGAATGTGTATTCTGTCTGCAACTTCAAACACATGCGGCATATTGTGGCTGATCAGGATGATCGGAATCCCGCGCGACCGCACATCGCGGATCAACTCCAGCACCCGGCGGCTTTCCTTCACCCCCAAGGCGGCGGTGGGTTCATCCAATATCACCACCTTCGACCCGAACGCCGCCGCCCGCGCCACCGCGACCCCCTGCCGCTGTCCACCCGAAAGCGTCTCGACCGCCTGATTGATGTTCTGGATCGTCATCAGCCCCAACTCGTTCAGCTTTTCCCGTGCGAACTTTTCCATCCGCACCCGGTCCAGCTTGCGAAAAACCGACCCCATGATGCCGGGCGCGCGCAACTCGCGGCCCATGAACATGTTGTCGGCAATCGACAGCGCGGGCGACATTGCAAGTGTCTGATATACTGTCTCTATCCCTGCCGCGCGGGCGTCGATGGGCGAGGTGAACCTGACCTGCCGGCCCTCCAGCGTGATCTCGCCCTCGTCCGGGATCACCGCCCCCGACATCGCCTTGATCAGCGTCGATTTTCCCGCGCCGTTGTCACCGATCACCGCCAATATCTCGCCGGGATACAACTCGAAATCGCAGTGATCGAGCGCGGTCACCTTGCCAAAGCGTTTGACGAGGTTTGTGCCTTTCAGGATCGGTTCCATCAGCCTGCCACCTTTCTGATCCACTGGTCCACCGCCACGGCAAAGATGATCAAGACGCCGATCAGGAAGAACGTCCATTGCGGGTCGGTGCCGACAAGGCGCAGACCCATTTCAAACACGCCCACGATCAGCGCCCCGAAGAACATGCCGACAATCGACCCACGGCCACCGAACAGGCTGATCCCGCCGATGACCACGGCGGTGATCGACTGGATGTTGCCCAACTGTCCGGTCGACGCGGTGGGCGAGACCGAGCCGAAGCGACCGATCATCACCCAGCCCGCAATGGCACAGAAAAACCCAGCCAAAGCATAGACCTGGACCAAGACCTTGCCGGTTGGCACCCCGGCCAGTTCGGCCGCCTGCGGGTCATCGCCGGTGGCATAGACATGGCGGCCCCACGCCGTGTGGCGCAGGATATAGGCCATGATGGCGACAAGCGCGATCATCAGGAACACGGCATAAAGGATCTTCACCCCACCGGGCTGGATCGACCCACCCCACAGCTGCAAGGCCGGGGCCCGCGCGGCAATGTCCGATGACCGGATCGTTTCATTGGCCGAAAAGATGAAGTTCGACGCCAGCAGGATCTGCCAGGTGCCCAACGTCACGATGAACGGCGGCAGCTTCATGCGGGCAATCAGCCAGCCATTCGTCGCCCCCATCGCGGTGCCAAGGAAAAGGCCGATCAGGATCGACACCTCGGCCGGAACCCCGTAGCGAAAGGTGATCTGCCCCATCAGCACCGACGAGAACACCGCGATCGCCCCCACCGAAAGGTCGATGCCCGCGGTCAGGATGACGATGCTTTGCGCGCAGCCCAGAATGCCGACGATGGCAATCTGCTGCAAGATCACCGACAGCGTCGCCGGCTTGAAGAAGTTGTCCGACAAGACGCCGAAAACGATCAGCGCCGCGATCAGCACGATCATCGGCACGGCGGATGGCGTCTTGTGCAGCCAGTGCTGAAGCCGCCTCAGCATGCCTTTGTCTTCCTGAAATTCGGCCACCTTTTCCGACGCACCTTTCAGCCCGTCTTCAAAGCGGGTCGTGCCATTCGGGTCTGCTGTCATGTGATTTTCCCCCTCCCCCACGCCTGGCGATGCCTGTGCGATGGTCATGACAAGGGCGGCGCAAGGGCCGCCCTTGTCGGTGATAGTGCCGTCAACCGGCCCCGCACATCAAGCGCGAGGTCAGGCTTGCGCCGGGATCAGCCCCAGCACAGCTCCAGTCCCTTGGCGGTGTCGATCGACTCGATGCCGGCGGCGGGCTTGTCGGTGATCAGCGCAACACCGGTGTCAAAGAAGTCCTTGCCTTCGGTCGGTGCGGGTTTGGTGCCGTCGGCGGCGAACTTGGCAATCGCCTCGACGCCCATCGAGGCCATTTGCAGCGGATATTGCTGGCTGGTGGCACCGATGATGCCATCCTTCACGTCGGCCACGCCGGGACAGCCGCCATCGACGGAAACGATCAGCACGCCTTCCTTGCCTGCGGCCTTCAGCGCCTCGAACGCGCCCGCGGCGGCGGGTTCGTTGATGGTGTAGACCACGTTGATGCCGGGGTCTTTCGCCAGCAGGGCCTCCATCGCCTTCAACCCGCCCTCTTCGTTGCCGGCCGTGACTTCGTTGCCAACGATGCGCGGGTCGGACTCGTCGCCCCATTTGTTCGGATCGGCCAGATCAATGCCCATGCCTTGCAAAAAGCCCTGATCGCGCAGAACGTCGACCGATGGCTGACTGATCGCAAGGTCCAGCATCGCAATCTTGGCGGTGGCAGCGTCCGCCCCCAGCGTGGCATTGGCCCACTGGCCGATCAGCAACCCGGCCTGGAAATTGTCGGTCGCAAAGGTGGCGTCTGCGGCATCAATCGGGTCCAGCGGCGTATCAAGCGCGATCACCAGCACACCGGCATCGCGGGCGGCCTTGACCGAGTCGACGATGGCCTTGGTGTCGGATGCGGTGATCAGGATGCCCTTGGCACCGTCGGCCACGCAGGCCTCAATCGCCGCAACCTGGCTTTCGTGGTCGCCGTCGATGCGGCCGGCATAGGTTTTCAGGGTCATGCCCAGCTCTGTCGCCTTGGCCTGCGCGCCCTCCTTCATCTTGACGAAGAAGGGGTTGGTGTCGGTTTTGGTGATAAGACATGCGCCCACTTCGGCCGAGGCGGTGGTCGCCATCAGCGCAAGCGCGGCCGAGCCCAAAAGGGCTTTGATCGAAACGTTCATGCGGTTCCTCCCAAGGATGGCAAGGGGTTCATCCCCCTGCCGCAGGTTGTATGCGCAGCCGTTCCTCCTGCTGCGATGTCTTTACAAAACCCGATTCGGGGCATCACGTCAATATAAATAAATAAGAGTGATTTAATATTGACAGAGACCCGGAATCGCCCTCACCTTGCGGTCAGGGAGAATGCCGCCCGCACAGGGCCGGCGGCTGACACACAGATGCTGATCGGGATTCCGTCGATACTGGGGCCAGAGTTGCTGGCGACGTTGCGCGCCATGGGGCATGGCGACGAGATTGCCATTGTCGATGGCAATTACCCGGCACAAGACCACGCCCGCCGGCTGATCCGGGCCGACGGGCATGGTTTGCTGCCAGTGCTGCGCGCAATCCTGACGGTGTTGCCGCTGGACGACGATCCGCCCGGCGCCATCTTTCGCGCCAGCCTGCACAATGACCCGGCACAGGCCGCAGACATCCATCATCAGATCGAGGCATTGTGCGGCACGGCAAGGCCCGGCCATGCGGTACAAGCCCTTGGCGGCGATGCGCTTTACCCCCGTATCCGCGCGGCCCACACCATCGTTGCCACCAGCGAGCCAGCCCTTTATGCCAATGTCATTCTGCGAAAAGGCGTGATCCGGGAGATCGGCTGATGGCACAGGGCGAATCCCTTCCGATCCCCGACCGCACGGGCAGCGATGACCTTGGGTTGCGCGGCACAAACCAGTCGGGGATGCGCGCCCAGAACGAGCGGCTGGTGCTGACGCTGCTGCGCCAGCATGGCGCGCTTGCCAAGTCGGACATTGCCCGGATGACCGGCCTTTCGGCGCAAACCGTGTCGGTAATCATGCGGGCGCTGGAACGCGACGGGTTGCTGTCACGCGGCGAACCACAGCGCGGCCGGATCGGGCAGCCGTCAATCCCGATGTCGCTGGCGGCGGATGGCGCGTTTTTCTTCGGGCTCAAGATCGGACGGCGGTCGGTGGATCTGACCCTGATCGACTTTCTGGGCCGGGTGGTGGGGATGCAGCGGCAGATCTACCGCTATCCCACGCCGGATGCCGTGGTGTCCTTCGTGGCGCAGTCCTTGCCCCGGCTGATGGCGGGCCTGTCGGCCCGGCATCGCGGCCGGGTGGGTGGCCTTGGGGTGGCGATGCCGTTCCAGTTGTGGAACTGGGTGCAATCGCTGGGCGCGCCACAATACGAGATGGATGCCTGGCGCGTGCGCGACATTCAAAGGGAACTGGCGGCGCTGACCGGGTTGCCGGTGTTCGTGCAGAACGATGCGACCGCCGCCTGCGGCGCCGAACTGGTGTTCGGCAAGGGTGAGCGGCCCAAGGATTTCCTCTATTTCTACTTTGGCACCTTCATCGGCGGTGGGCTTGTGCTGAACGGGCAGTTGTTCACCGGGCGCAGCGGCAATGCGGGCGGCGTGGGTCCGATGCCGGTGCCCGGACCGGGTGGCCAGACCCGGCGGTTGTTTGATGCCGCATCCATGTCGCTGCTGGCCGATGCGATGGAGGCCGCGGGCGAAAGCTCGGATCATCTGTGGCAACAGCATCTTTACTGGCAGGTCAGCCCACCGATCCTGAACGCCTGGATGGACACCGCAGCGCAGGGTCTGGCCCATGTCATCCTGTCAGCCTCGGCCCTGATCGAGCTGGAGGCGGTGCTGATCGACGGCTGGATGCCGCTGTCGATTCGGGCGGACCTGACCGCGCGCACCCATGCCGCCTTTCACGCGATGGACCTTGCCGGGATCGACCCGCCGATGATTCAGCAAGGCACGGTCGGCGCCGATGCGCGGTCTTTGGGGGCGGCGGCGATCCCGCTGTCGCAGCGTTATCTGATCGACCAGAACGCCGCCGCGCGCGAGACATAGGCACACAAGCGTGGCATCCGAGCGTCTGACGCAAGTTTTAGCGGCGATTTGCGGCTTGATGCGGCTAATGCACTTGAAAAATCGGGCATAAAGGCATTGATCGGCTGAAACCTGCCGCGCGATACCACCGCAAAACGCCACCCACACGACAGGGAATACCCGGTCCATGTCACTTGCCCTGATCGCTGCCCTGCCCTTTCTTGGCGTGCTTTTGCCCGGCCTGATGATCCGCGCGGGCAAGAACGCTTGTGCGGGCGTCACCGGCTTTGTCACCGCCCTGGCGCTGCTTTTGCTGGGGCTGAACGCCCCCGCCGTTCTGCGCGGCGAGGTGGTGCAGACCCGGATCGAATGGATCCCGTCGCTGGGGCTGAACGCGAATTTCTTTCTGGACGGGCTGGGCCTGCTGTTTGCCGGGCTGATCCTGGGGATCGGGTTGCTGATCATCCTTTATGCGCGGTTCTACCTGTCGAAGTCAGACCCGATGGGGCAGTTCTACACCTATCTGATGCTGTTCCAAGGCGCGATGGTGGGCATCGTGCTGTCTGACAACATCCTGCTTTTGCTGGTGTTCTGGGAGTTGACCTCGCTGTCGTCGTTCCTGTTGATCGGGTTCTGGAAGCACCTGCCCGAAGGCCGCCAGGGCGCGCGGATGGCGCTTGCTGTCACCGGCGGCGGCGGGCTGGCGATGATTGCCGGCATGCTGATCCTGGGCGGCATCGTCGGCAGCTATGACCTGTCGGTGATCCTGGAAAACAAGGACGCCATCCAGTCCAGCGACTGGTATCTGCCCGCGCTGATCCTGATCCTGCTGGGCTGTTTCACCAAATCGGCGCAGTTTCCGTTCCATTTCTGGCTGCCGCACGCGATGGCGGCACCCACCCCGGTCTCGGCCTATCTGCATTCGGCCACCATGGTGAAGGCGGGGCTGTTCCTGATGGCGCGGTTGTGGCCGGTGCTGGCAGGCACCGATGCGTGGTTCTACATCGTCGCCACCACGGGTCTTGTGACCATGCTGATCGCCGCCAAGATCGCGCTGTTCAAGGATGACCTCAAGGCGCTCTTGGCCTATTCCACCGTCAGCCACCTTGGCCTGATCACCATGCTGCTGGGCTTTGGCACCGCCACGGCGGCGACGGTCGCCATGTTCCACATCATCAACCACGCCACCTTCAAGGCGTCCTTGTTCATGAGCGCGGGGATCATCGACCACGAGGCGCATACCCGTGATCTGAAGCGTCTGGGCGGGTTGCGAACGCTGATGCCGATCACCTTTGCGATGTCCATCATCGCGGCACTGTCGATGGCGGGCATCCCGCCTCTGAACGGCTTTTTGTCGAAAGAGCTGATGCTGGAAGAGGCCGCACACACCGTCTGGGGCGGCACTCCGTGGCTGCTGCCGGCGCTGGCCACCATCGGCGCGCTGTTTTCGGTCGCCTACAGTTTCCGCTTCATCGCGCACACGTTCTTTGGCCCGGTGCGCGATGATTATCCGCACACACCGCATGACCCCGGCTTTGGCATGTGGGCGGCCCCGGCCTTTCTGGTGGCGCTGGTCATCGTGATCGGTCTGGCCCCGATGGGGGTGGCCGCCTGGCTGGTCAACGTATCGGCCAGTGCGGCCACCGGCGAAGTCATCACCGTCAAGATCAGCCATTGGCACGGGCTTTATGCGCCCGCGCTGTGGATGTCGCTGGCCGCCATTGGTGGTGGTCTGGTCCTGCTGGGGCTGCACCCGCGCCTGATGGCGCTGTGGAATGCCACCCCGCGCCCCGATGCCAAGCGGATTTTCGATGGCATCATCGAGCCGATTGCCGCCCTGTCGTCGCGCATCACCGATGCGCTGCATGATGGCGCGCTGACCCGCTATGTCGGCATTGGCATGCTGACCATTGCCGCGGTGTCGTATTTCGCCTTTGAAACCGGCACCCACGCGGCGGGCACGCGCGCCCTGATGCCGATCCACCCGGTGCCGACCCTTGGCTGGCTGGCGCTGGTGATGGCGACGATTGCCATCGTGATCTATCACCGCAACCGCCTGCTGACGCTGGTGCTGGTCGGGATCATCGGCCTGATGATCTCGGTCGGGTTTGCCTATTTCTCGGCCCCCGACCTTGCGCTGACGCAAATCTTGGTCGAGGTGGCGACGGTGATCCTGATGCTGCTGGCGCTGAACTTCCTGCCCAAGACCACGCCAAAGGAAAGCACGGCCGCGCGGCGCGGCTTTGACATCGGCGTGGCGCTGGTGGCCGGTATTGGCATTGCAGCGCTCTCCTATGCGCTGATGACGCGCGATTTCGCCTTTCCGACCATTGCCGATTATCACATTGCCAACGCCAAACCCGAAGGTGGCGGCACCAATATCGTGAACGTCATTCTGGTGGACTTCCGCGGCTATGACACCTTTGGCGAAATCACCGTGCTGGGCATCGCCGCCATTGTGATCTTCGCCCTGACCGAGGCGCTTCTGCGCGCAGGCCCGGCCAATGACCGGCTGCTGGCCTGGCGTCCTGATCAGCGGCGCGCGGGCGACCGGCACCCCATGATGCTGGTGGTCGCCACCCGTCTGATCCTGCCGATTGCTCTGATGGTTGGCGTGTTCATCTTCCTGCGCGGGCACAACCTGCCGGGGGGCGGCTTCATCGCCGGGCTGATCGTATCGATTGCGCTGGTGATGCAATACATGGCCTCGGGCTTTGCCTGGACGGCGGCACGGCAAAAGGTCGACTATCATGCGCTGATTGCCCTGGGGGTGCTGGTCGCCGCGGCCACCGGCATTGGCGCCTGGTTCAACGGGATGCCCTACATGACCTCGGACTATGGCTATGTGCACCTTTGGCCGCTGGAAGAGTTCGAGCTTGCCACTGCGGCCCTGTTCGATCTTGGCGTGTTCCTGACCGTGCTGGGCGCGGTGATGCTGTCGCTGGCGTCGCTGTCGCGCATCGGCCTGCGCGCCGGTGAGACAGTGAATGCACAGCCCTTCGACATCGACCCCTCCGAAGGCCGAACCCTTGAAGCCGAGGAGGCCCGCTGATGGAGATCCTTGTCGCCGTTGCCCTTGGCCTGCTGACCTCGGCCGGGGTCTATCTGATCCTGCGCCAGCGGACGTTCCCGCTGATTGTCGGGCTGACGCTGCTGTCTTACGCGGTCAACGTCTTCATCTTTGCGGCGGGGCGTCTGGTGACCGGCCTGCCGCCGATCTATGACAAGGCCGCCGCCGGATACACCGATCCGCTGCCGCAAGCGCTGGTGCTGACCGCGATCGTGATTTCCTTTGGCATGACGGCGGTGATCGTCATGATGGCCTTGGGCGCGTTTCTGGAAACGGGTGATGACCGGACCGACATGACGAAGAAAGACCCGTCAGAAGGTGACGCGACATGATGGGCCATTGGATCATTGCCCCAGTCGTGCTTCCCGCGGTCATCGGCGCGCTGATTGTCCTGATCATGCGCCATGACCTTTTGTTGCAGCGGGTGTTTTCGCTGGCGTCCACCCTGGCCTTGCTGGCCATTTCGGTGGCGCTGCTGGTGGCCGCGTCGCACGAAGGCCCCGAGATCTACAAGCTGGGCAACTGGCCCGCGCCCTTTGGCATCGTGCTGATGCTGGACAGGCTGTCGGCGCTGATGGTCACTTTGGCCGCTATGCTGGCGGTCTGTGTGCAACTTTACGCCATTTCAACCGACTGGGACACGCGGGGGCGGCACTTCCACGCGCTGTTCCAGTTTCAGATGATGGGCATTTTCGGGGCGTTCCTGACCGGCGACGCCTTCAACCTGTTCGTGTTCTTCGAGGTGCTGCTGATCGCGTCCTATGGCCTGATGATCCACGGCGCGGGCAAGGACAGGCTGCGCGCCGGCGTGCAATATGTGGCCTTCAACCTTGTCGGATCATCGCTGTTCCTGTTTGCCTTGGCCGCGATCTATTCGATCACCGGCACGCTGAACATTGCCGATCTGGCGGTCAAGGCGGCGGTCCTGCCCGAAGGCGATGCAGCCCTGTTTCGGGTGGCTGCCGTCATGCTGATGATGGTGTTCGCCATCAAGGGCGCGCTGGTGCCGTTGCAGTTCTGGCTGCCTGCCACCTATGCCAACGCGCCCGGCCCGGTGGCGGCGCTGTTTGCGGTGATGACCAAGATCGGCGCCTATGCCGCGATCCGCTTTGGCGTGATGGTGCTGCCGCCAACCAACCCGGTGACCGGCAGCCTGATTGCCGACCTGATGACGCCCGCCGCCCTGCTGACCCTGATCATCGGTGCGGTTGGCGTGTTGGGGGCGGGCACGCTGTCGCGGCTGTCGGCCTTTGCCGCGATTGCGTCGATGGGCACCGCGTTTATCGCGATTTCCGCCTTTACCCCGCTGGGCACGGCGGCGGCGCTGTATTACATCGTGCATTCCACGCTGGCCGGGGCGGCGCTGTTCCTGATCACCGATCTGGTGGTGGACCGCCGCGCCCATGACCGGCTGACCGAGGCGCTGCCGCCAATTGCCCAGGCCGGGCTGATTGCCGGGCTGTTCATGGCGTCTGCCATCGCAACCGCCGGGATGCCGCCGCTGTCGGGCTTTGTCGGCAAGCTTCTGGTCCTGGATGCGCTGCGGGATCAGGCGGCGCTGGTCTGGTCGGTGATCCTTGTCACCTCGTTCCTGATCATCCTGGGTCTGGCGCGGGCGGGGTCCATCCTGTTCTGGAAGGATCATGCCTCGGCCCCGCAAGGCGATGCACCTGCGCACAAGGCCGAAGCGCTTTCCTTTGTCGCGGTGGGGATGCTGCTGTCGGGGCTGGTCTTGCACACCGTGCTGGCGGGCCCGATCCTTGCCTGGATGGAAGTGACCGCCGCCGGGCTGCACGACCCCAGCGCCTATATCGCCGCCAACCAACTGCCAGAGGTAAGGTAACATGCTGCACCGCCTGTTCCCCCACCCGCTGCTGACGGTGCTTCTGGTGGTGACCTGGATGCTTTTGGTCAATCAGATCAAGCTGGGCAGTCTGGTGATGGCGATCATCCTGGGCACCGCCATTCCGCTGTTGACCGCGCCCTATTGGCCCAACCGTCCGATCGTGAAACGGATCCCTGCCTTTGCCGCCTATCTGCTGCTGGTGATCTGGGATATCATCATCGCCAATATTCAGGTGGCGAAGATCATCCTGTTCATGCGCGCCGAAGATATAAAATCCGCCTGGATCGCGGTTCCGATCGAGTTGAAGACGCCCGAGGCGATCACCATGCTGGCCGGCACCATCACCATGACCCCCGGCACCGTGACCGCCGACATGTCGGCCTGTGGCCGGGTGCTTTTGATCCACTCGCTGCACGCGCCCGACCCGGATGCCATTCGCGATGACATCAAGGCCCGATACGAGGCCCGCCTGAAAAGGATATTCGAATGATCCTGAACTATGCTCTGGATTTCGCCTTCCTGTGCTTTGGCCTTGGGCTGGCGATGAACCTGTATCGCGTGTTCGTGGCCCCCGGTGTCACCGACCGCATTCTTGCGTTGGATACCATGGTGATCAACGTGATCTCGCTGATCGTGCTTTATGGCATGCGCACCAAATCGGGCATCAACTTTGAAGCGGCCTTGCTGTTTGCCATGACGGGCTTTGTCTCGACCGTGGCCTATTGCAAGTTCATCCTGCGCGGGGACATCATCGAATGACCGGGGTGGAACAGATCGCGGAATATGTCATCGCAGGCCTTTTGGTCTTTGGCGGCATCTTTGCGGTGATCGGCAGCTTTGGCCTGCTGAAACTGCCACAGATGATGCAGCGCCTGCATGCGCCGACCAAGGCCGCAACGCTGGGGGTCGGGTCGGCCCTGATTGCCTCGATGATCTATTTCCTTGTGTTTGAGGGCAAGATCAGTTGGCATGAACTGCTGATCACGCTGTTCTTGTTCCTGACGGCCCCGATCACCGCGACCTTCATCGCCAAGGCGCAGATGCACCGCACCCTGACCAAGGACGACGTGCCCCCCACCGGGGTCGGCACCGAATGGGCAACCTTTGACCCCAACGTAACCAGCGTCGACCCGTCCTTGCTGAACGACCGCGACCCCGGCTGAAACCTGACCATCGGGTCAAGGATGCCCGGGGCCAGGCTTGCCCGGTTGCGCCGGGCGTGCCACATTGCGGCCGAACGTTCCCAGCCAAGGGCTTGCCCCGTGACCCCGCATACCGCCGACCTGCCCGCCACGGCCACGCAGCTTCCGCAACTGACCCATTCCCGCAACCCCGGCATGGCGCTGGACCTTGACTGGGTGGCATCGGTGCAGGCCAATACCTCGGCGATCGAGCGCCGCGCGGCCAGCATCGGCAGCAGGCGATCGATCAAGAAGGACTGGCAGGCGGCCTGGCTGTGCAAGGCCGTGTCGCTGATCGACCTGACGACGCTTGCGGGCGATGACACGCCGGGTCGGGTGCAACGCCTGTGCGCCAAGGCGCGGGCCCCCGTGCGCGCCGAAATGCTGGCGGCGCTGGGGGTGCAGGGCCTGACCGTCGGTGCGGTCTGCGTTTACCACGACATGGTGGAAACCGCCGTTCGCGCGCTGGAGGGCAGCCACATCCCCGTTGCCGCCGTGTCCACCGGCTTTCCGGCGGGTCTGTCGCCTTGGCACCTGCGGGTGCAGGAAATCCGCGAAAGCGTGGCGGCGGGCGCGCGCGAGATCGACATCGTCATCTCGCGCCGCCATGTGCTGACCGGCAACTGGCAGGCACTTTATGACGAGATGGCCGAGATGCGCGCCGCCTGTGGCGAGGCGCATGTGAAGGCGATCCTGGCCACGGGTGAGCTTGGCACCCTGCGCAACGTCGCTCGTGCGTCCTTGGTCTGCATGATGGCGGGGGCCGATTTCATCAAGACCTCGACCGGGAAAGAGCCGGTAAATGCCACCCTGCCCGTCACCCTGACCATGATCCGCGCCATCCGCGACTACCTTGACCGCACCGGCACATCGGTCGGCTACAAGCCGGCAGGCGGCATCTCCAAGGCCAAGGACGCGCTGTTGTATCTGGCGCTGATGAAGGATGAATTGGGTCACGACTGGCTGCGCCCCGATCTGATGCGCTTTGGCGCCTCCAGCCTTTTGGGCGACATTGAACGCCAGTTGGAACACCACCTGACCGGCGCCTATTCCGCCGCCAACCGCCATGCCATGGGCTGATCCCGTGCCCCGCAGCGCGCCCCCTGACGCAGCCAGAGCCTTGCAAAAATCTGCTCTGCCTGCCGATTTCCTCTTGGCAAAAATACCCCCGCCGGAGGCGCATGTTTCCGCCGGACGATCCCGCTGGCCAACCTGCGCCCGCCGCTTTGAAAGGAACAGGCCGTGACCTCTGTGCGCGACATCTTCGACACCATGGCCTACGGTCCCGCCCCTGAAGGCAATGCCGAGGCTTTGGCCTGGCTGGCAAAGCACCGCCGCGCCTTTGGCCATTTCATCGACGGTGGTTTCACGGCACCCGAAGCGATGTTCGACACAAGGAACCCGGCCACTGGCACCGTTCTGGCACAGGTCAGCCAAGGCTCGGCTGCGGCGGTGGATGCGGCCGTCAAGGCCGCCCGCCGGGCCCAGCCAAAATGGGCCGCCCTGCCCGGCCACAAACGCGCGCAGGCCCTGTATGCCCTTGCCCGACTGGTGCAAAAACACGCCCGCCTGCTGGCGGTGCTGGAAACCATGGACAACGGCAAGCCGATCCGCGAGTCCCGCGACATCGACCTGCCGCTGGTGGCGCGGCATTTCACTTACCACGCCGGGCTGGCGCAGTTGCTTGCCTCGGAACAGCCGGGGATGGAACCCTTGGGCGTTTGCGGCGCGGTGATCCCGTGGAACTTTCCGCTCTTGATGCTGGCGTGGAAGGTGGCCCCGGCCTTGGCGGCTGGCAACACCGTCGTGCTGAAACCCGCCGAATACACCCCGCTGACCGCGCTTTTGTTTGCCGAGATCAGCCGCGAGGCGGGCCTGCCAAAGGGTGTTCTGAACATCGTCACCGGAGATGGCGACACCGGGGCGGCGCTGGTCGCGCATCCGGGGGTGGACAAGATCGCCTTTACCGGGTCAACCGCCGTTGGCCGCAAGATCCGCGCTGCCACCGCCGGCACCGGCCGCGCGCTGACGTTGGAGTTGGGCGGCAAATCGCCCTACATCGTGTTTGACGACGCCGATCTGGACAGCGCCGTGGAAGGGCTGGTCGATGCGATCTGGTTCAATCAGGGGCAGGTCTGCTGTGCCGGTTCGCGCCTGCTGGTGCAAGAAGGTGTCGCCGCGCGGTTCCATGAAAAGCTGAAACGCCGGATGGACGGGTTGCGCATCGGTGACCCGCTGGACAAATGCATCGACGTGGGCGCGATGGTCGACCCGGTTCAGCTTGAGGCCGTCAGCAGACTGGTCGATGCCTCGGAAGGCCAGATCTACCGCGCCAACACCCCGCTGCCGCAAGGCTGCTATTATCCGCCGACGCTGATCACCGGATTGTCGGCAGCCTCACCCCTGATGCAGGAAGAAATCTTCGGCCCGGTGCTGGTCAGCATGACCTTCCGCACCCCCGCTGAGGCGGTGGACCTGGCCAACAACACCCGCTACGGCCTTGCAGCGTCAGTATGGACCGAGAACATCAACCTTGCGCTGGACGTGGCCCCCAAGCTGCGCGCAGGCGTGGTCTGGGTCAATGCCACCAACCTGTTTGATTCCGCAGCGGGCTTTGGCGGGGTGCGCGAGTCGGGCTTTGGCCGCGAAGGCGGCTGGGAAGGGCTGCTTGCCTATCTGCGCCCCGCCGGAAAGGCCGCTGCCTTGAAACCCGTCGCCGCAATGCCGGAACCGAAGGAGCCTTCGGTCGCAGGGCTGGACCGCACCGCCAAGCTGTTCATCGGCGGCAAGCAGGCGCGTCCCGATGGCGGCTATTCCAAGCCGGTTTACGGTCCGAAAGGTGCGCTTCTGGGTCATGTCGGGCTGGGCAACCGCAAGGACATTCGCAACGCCGTCGAGGCGGCCCATGCGGCAAAGGGCTGGGCGCGCACGACCGCGCACAACCGCGCGCAAATCCTGTTCTACATCGCCGAAAACCTGTCGGCCCGCGCGCCCGAGTTTGCCGCCCGCCTGCGCGCGATGACCGGCCGTGATGGCCAGACGGAAGTGGAGGCCACGATTGCCCGGCTGTTCAGCTATGCCGCCTGGGCCGACAAGTTTGATGGTGCGGTCAAGGCGGTGCCACTGCGGGGCGTGGCGCTGGCGATGAACGAACCCTGCGGTGTGATCGGCGCGCTATGCCCGGACGAATCACCGCTCTTGGGCCTGATCTCGGTCATGGCCCCGGTGATTGCCATGGGCAACACCTGTGTTCTGGTGCCCTCTGACCCGTTCCCGCTGTCGGCCACCGATTTCTATCAGGTGCTGGAAACCTCGGACCTGCCCGGCGGCGTGGTCAACATCGTGACAGGCAGCCATGCCGATCTGGCCAAGCCCCTGGCCAGCCACATGGACATTGATGCGGTGTGGAGCTTTTCGTCCTCGCCCGTGTCGAAGCTGATCGAAGCGGAAGCGGCCGGCAACCTGAAACGCACCTGGGTGAACCATGGCCGGGCGCGCGACTGGTTGGGCGCGCAGGGCGAAGGCCGCACGTTCCTGCGCCACGCGACCGAGATCAAGACCATCTGGGTGCCCTACGGCGAATAGCATCAGGCGTGCCCGGCCGTTGGCGACAGGGTCAGCGCGTCGACACCAAGGCTTTTCAGCGCGCCGATCCATTTGCCGCCATCATCGGCGGCAAACACCAGATCGGGCGGGGCATCGGCAATCAGCCAGTCGTTGCGCGCGATCTCGGCCTCCAACTGGCCCGGCCCCCAGCCGGAATAGCCAAGCGCCAGAAGGGCGGCATCCGGGCCTTCCCCCTTGGCAAGCGCCTCAAGGATATCCAGCGTGGCGGTCATCCGATAGCCGCCCGGCACGGTCATCGTGGCGGGGCCGGGCGGGTAATCGCCCGAATGCAGCACAAAGCCCCGCGCCCGTTCCACCGGGCCGCCAAAATGCACCCGAATGTCGCGCCCTTGCGGCGCACGCGGAATATCCAACTGATCCAGCAGGCTGGAAAAGCTGAGGTCGCGGTTGGGTTTGTTGACGATCAGCCCCATCGCGCCATCGCCGGAATAGGCGCAGACCAAGATCACGCTGCGGTCAAAGCGCGGGTCGGCCATGCCGGGCATTGCCACCAGAAGTTTCCCATCAAGTTCCATCCTGCACCGCCTTTCCCGTGGCCAGCCCTGCGCCTTCAACATGGCCCTGATGCGGCTGTGCCTCAAGGGGCAAGTCTGGCGCGGGCTTCCCGTCTTTGTGACTTTTCATTCCGCCGTGACTGCCTATTTTCGCAGTCATGAAAACAGCCCTCGCCTTGACCGTATTGCTTGCCCCCGCGGCCCATGCCCAGGGCGTGACCCAGGCCGATGTGCTGGCCGCGCAGTTTCGTCCCGGATGGCAGACCGCATCAGGCACGCATATGGCGGCGCTTGATGTGCAGCTTGCGCCCCAGTGGAAAACCTATTGGCGCGCGCCGGGCGATGCCGGCATACCGCCGGTGTTTGACTGGTCGGGATCGCAAAACGTGGCATCGGTGCAGTTTCATTGGCCCGCGCCCGAGGTGTTTCACACCAGTGGCCTGCAAACCGTGGGGTATCACGACAGTCTGATGCTGCCGATCGAGGTCACCCCGAAAGACCCGTTGCTGCCCATGCAGCTTAGGGCGCGCATCGACCTTGGGGTGTGCAAGGACATTTGCATGCCGGCGTCGTTGCACCTGACGGCAGATCTGCTGGCCCCCGGTGCCGCAGACCCGGCGATCAGGGCCGCGCTGAGGGCGCGCCCCGCCACGGCCGCCGAGGGGGGTGTGGGCAAGGTCGGCTGTACCGTAGAACCGATCAAGGACGGCTTGCGCGTCATCGCAACGTTCAACATGCCGCAGCAAGGCCGCGAAGAGGTGGTGGTGTTCGAGCCGGGCTTTCCCGGCGTCTGGGTGTCCGAAGCGGTGGTCATGCGGCAGGGCGACACCTTGCAGGCGAGGGTCGAGATGGTGCCGCCATCCGGCCAGCCCTTTGCACTGGACCGCAGCGCCGTGGTGATGACGGTGATCGGACCTGCCGGGCGCGCGGTGGAAATCCGCGGCTGCCCGGCCGGCTGATCAGCTCCGCATCGGCAAGATGCGGGCGGCAAGATAGCTGGTCAACGTCACCAGCAGCGACAGGGCGGCAAACAGCCCAAAGGCCATGGCAGGCGTGGCCCCCGACAGCGATGGCACCAGCGCCAGCAGCCAGCCCGGCATTGCCCCCGTCACCACGACCGGCCCCAACGTCACGGCAAACACCGCCAGCATTGCCCCGCCCGAGGTCAGCAACAGCAGCTTTGGCCCGCGCTTCAAGCCACGGGTCAGCGCCTGGAACATCCGCCCGATATCGGCCTGAACCGCAACCAGGGCAGGCACCATGACCAGAACCAGCAGCATGCCGAACCCAAGACCATAAACCAGCGTCACCACGGTGGGTTTCAGAAACTCGGCCTGCGAGCTGCGTTCAAACAGCAACGGCGCCAGGCCCAGAACCGTGGTCAGCGTGGTCAGCAAAACCGCGCGGAAACGGTCGGCCACACCGTCGACAATCGCCGGGATCAGCCCGCGCTTTTCCGCGTATTCGTCGATGGTCGAGACCAGAACGATGGAATCGTTGATGATGATGCCCGACATCCCGATCATCCCCACAATCGAGAACATCGACATCGGCAGGCCCCAGTAATGGTGCCCCCACAGCGCGCCGATCAGGCCAAAGGGAATGACCGACATCACCACCATCGGCCGGGTCCAGCTGGCAAAGATCCAGGCAAGGCACAGATAGATGCCCAGAAGGCACAGGATCATCGCGGTGCCGGCATCGCCCAGAAACTCGCGTTGCTGCTCTACCAACCCGCCCTGGCGGCTTTCCACGCCGAAGTCCTGCTCGATCTGCGGCAGGATGGTGTCGCGGATGATGGCCTGAATCTCTTCGGCCCGGGCCGGATCGTCCTCGGCCAGATCGCCCGAGACGGTGACAATCCGCAGCCCGTTCTCGCGCCGGATGATCGAAAAGCCCGCCTGCCGTTCCACCGTGACAATATCGGCCAGCGGCAGGTAATTCCCCGGCCCGGCGCGCATCAGCGTGCTTTCCAGAAAATCGGCGGTCAGTTCGCGCGCCGGCAGTTCCAGCCGGATTGAAGCACTGCGCGGCCCGTCGGGATAGGTTGCGGCCTCGATTCCGTTCAGGCGGTCGCGCAAGGTGCGGCCCAGATCGTCAATCGCAAAGCCAAGGGACTGACCCAGCGGGGTCAGGTTCAGGATCAGTTCTTCCTTGTCATAAGCAAGACTGTCTTCCAGCGCCGACACTTCGGGATAGACCGCAAGCCGCGCCTTCAGGGCCTCGGCGGCGGCTTTCAACTCTTCCGAGGATGCGCCGTAAAGGTCGACTGACAATGCATCACCGCCGGGGCCAAAGCGCCCCCCCCGGAACGACAGCTCCTCCATCAGCGGATGCGCCCGAACCTCTTCTTGCAGCGCCGAGACAAAGGCAAAACTGGAATAGGGCCGCTCATCGGGGCTGATCAGTTCCAGCGAAATGCTGCCCAGCAGATCGGCGTCCTTGCTGTCGGCACTGGCCAACCCGCGTCCGCCCGACCCGCCGACCTCGGCCATGGCAAAGGTGATCGGGTTGGTGCCATGCTCGGCCGCATAGCGCGCGCCAACCGCATCGGCAGCGCGCTGCAATTCGCGCATCATCGCCATGCTGTCTTCCCGGTCCGCCGCCGGCAACATCGAGAAATTGCCGGTGACCGATGCCTGTTCCGGCGCGTTGAAGAACCGAAATTGCAGGTCGCCGCGGATGAACAGCGCGGCAGACAGCGCCAGCAGCGTCACAGTCGCCGCCAGAACCGGATAGCGCGCGGCAATCAACAGGCGCATCAGCGGCTTGATCCCGCGTTCTTGCAACCATGTCATACCCCGGTTGACCTGCCGCGACGGCCAGTCATACCAGCTTTCCTCGCGGGCTTTTGCAATGGCATGAACCATGTGGTTGGGAAGGATCAGGAAACATTCCACCAGACTGGCCAACAGAACCGCGATCACCGTAAACGGGATATCGCGGATCATGTCGCCGAACCGGCCGCCGATGGCCACCAGCCCGAAGAAGGCGATGACCGTGGTCAGGGTGGACGCAACCACCGGCATTCCCATGCGCCCGGCACCGTTTTCAGCGGCAGTGACCGGGTCTTCACCCAGCACACGGCCCCTGAAATCGGCATGTTCCCCCACCACGATCGCATCATCGACCACAATGCCCAGCATGATGATCAGCGCGAACATCGAGATCATGTTCAGCGTGACGCCAGCGGCATACATCGCGGCAACCGCCGCCAACATCGCCACCGGAATCCCTGCTGCCACCCAGATCGCGGTGCGGGCGTTCAGGAACAAGAACAGCAGCACGACCACGATGGCCAGCCCGCTGATCGCGTTGTCCAGCAGCAGGTTCAGCCGGTCGGTGATCTGTTCAGCGCGGGCCCGGACCAGATCGACACTGACACCGGGGGGCAAGGAAAGCTGCATTTCGGCGGCCACATCTGCGACGCTGGCTTGCATGCGGATCGCGTCTCCATCAGAGTTTCGGTCAACGCGGACCGTCATCGCCGGGTTGGTGCCGACAAAGCTGGCCCGACCGGAATCGGCGCCGACCGCGGTAATGGTGGCAATGTCGCCCAGCGTCAGGTTGGTGCCGTCGGGCAGGCTGCGCAAGACGATGGCAGACAGTTCGGCCGCGCTGCGCAACTCGGTTCCGGTGCGCACCCGGGCTGACCCATCGCCCACATTGCCCGCCGGGTTGGTCTGCACCGCCCCGGCAATGGCGGTCGAGATGTCGCGCATGGTGATGTCATGCCGGATCAGGGCCACCGACGGCACCTCGACCAGCGTTTCCGGGTCGGCAAAGCCGCGAATGGTGCTGCGGGTGACACCCACCTGAAACAGGCGGGCCACCAGTTCATCGGCAAAGCGGCCCAACTGGTCCACGCCCACCGGGCCGGTGATCACCACATCGGTGACCGAGTCCCGCCACTGGCCGCGCTGAATCACCGGGTCTTCGGCCTCATCCGGCAGGTTGTTCACCGATTCTACCGCCGTCTTGACGTCTTCGGCAGCCTGGGTCAGGTCAAAGCCCGGCTCAAACTCCAGCGTCATCCGGGCGCTGCCTTCGGTGGCGCGCGAGGTGACATCGGTCACCCCATCCACCGCCAGCAACGCAGGTTCCAGCACCTGAACGATGGCGCGGTCCACGTCCTCGGCCCCGGCCCCATCCCAGGCGACCTGCACGTTCACTTCGGCAATCACCACATCGGGGAAATACTGCGCCCGGATCCGGCTTGCAGCCACCAGCCCCGCCACAATCATCAGCACCAAGAGCAGGTTCGCAATCGTGCGGTGGCGCACGAAATACGAGATGATCCCGCCCGAAGGCCCAAGATTGCGCATTGCCGCCATCGACTTAGCCCCCCATGCGTTCTTCAAGCCGCGCAATCACCTGCGCGGGCACTTTTTCCTGGGCCAGTTGTTCCAGCATCCGGGTCTTGGCATCGGCGGGCATCCGGGTGTTGCCTTCGACAAAGGCAATGAACTGTGCCCGCCGCTCTGGCGTCAGTGCGACGGTTTCCGGTACCGGCGGGGCAGCGGCGCTTTGCGCGCCAACAGGTCGGATCGGCTTGATCTTGATGCCCGCCCCCAACAAGGGCGAGCGTTCGGTCACCACCTCACGACCGGCAAGGCCTCGGGAGTCTATGATCACGCCATCGCCCTGACGCCGCAGCACCGAGACGGTCTGCGCCTCCAGCCGGTCCTCGGCCCCCAGCACAAGCAAGGTGCCCGTCCCGTCAACCGCCGTTGACGGCAAAAGCGCCACACCGGAAAGCGCGGGTTCCAGAATGGACAGCGTCACAAAATCGCCGGGCCGAAAGCCGCGCGCGCGGTCCAGCGTGGCATAGACCAGACGCCCGGTCGCGCCCTCTCCGACCGCCGCACCCACCCGCGCAACCGTACCGTTGGCCGAGATTTCGGCGCCCAGAACATCCAGCGACACTTTGACCGGGGCCAGGATCAGCCCGCCTTGCGCATCCAGCAACCGCGCGAATTGCGCCGTGGACAGCCGGAATGACACTTCCAGCGCGTCGGGGTCAATGACCTCGGCCAGAACCTCATTGGCACTGACCAGACCGCCGGTCACGATCGACACCCCGTTCAGCCGCCCATCGAACGTCGCCCTGATTTCGGTGTCGGCCAGCACCCGCTCGGCCTCGGCCAGCGTGATCGTCGCGCGTGACAGCCCCGAGGCCGCCTTGTCGACCCGCGCTTCGGCCTGTGCCAAGGACGACCGGCGCGACAGCACCGCCTGTTCCGCCGCCGACACCGCCAAGGCGGCGGTTTCCACAGCGGCAGGTGACCCGACGCCGCGCGCTTGCAGATCTTCCTGCCGGGTCAGCGCCTGGCGACGCAAGCCAAGCTGCGACTGGGCCGCGGCCAGATCGTCACGCGCCAGGATCAGCGCCCGGTCGGCATCGCGCACCTCGGCCTCAGCCTCGGTCACGCTGGCCTGCGCCAGATCCCGGGCCGAGATCGCATCCGCCGGGTCCAGACGCAGCAGCAACTGGCCCTCGGACACCGAGGCCCCATCTTCCACGCCGCTGCCGATTTCGATCACCCGGCCTGATCGGGGCGCGCGCACCTCCAGCGTGCGGCGCGACCGGATTTCGCCAAAGCCCGCCAGTTCCGGCACGATCGTGCCGGCGGTGACCGTCATGACATTGGCTGAAAACACCCGCTCGCGCGCGGGTTGCGAGGGCTTGTCCCCGGCCATCCGCGCCGAAATCGCCCCGACGATCACACTGCCCGCCAAAGCCAGAAAGCCAAGCGTCAGCGCCGCCAGAAACAAGCCAATCAGGGAACGAGACAGAAAACGCATCATGGCTCCGAATTTGTTTGATAAAGGTATAGTGCGGGCGCAGCATACCGCCAGCCACAAGGCTGTTACGACACAAAGCCGGGCCTCCGTCGTTATTTTCTGCGTTTGTGCTCTTCGAGGCGGGGAAAAATCTCGACAAAGTTGCAAGGCCGGTGGCGGTAATCAAGCTGCCAACGCAAAATCTCGTCCCAGGCATCGCGGCAGGCGCCGGGGCTGCCCGGCAGGGCAAACAGATAGGTGCCGCCCGCCACGCCGCCACAGGCCCGGCTTTGCACCGCCGATGTGCCGATTTTCTGCATCGAGACGATGGTGAACACCGTGCCGAATGCCTCGATTTCCTTTTCATAGACATCACGGTGCGCTTCCACCGTCACATCGCGCCCGGTCAGCCCGGTGCCGCCGGTGGACAAGATCACATCAACCAAAGGGTCCGCGATCCAAGCGCGCAACTGATCGGCAATCCTGTCGCGGTCATCGGTCACGATCGCCCGTGCCGCCAGCAGATGCCCCGCCCCGGTCAACCGTTCCACCAGCGTGTCGCCCGAGCGGTCATCTTCCACCTTGCGGGTGTCGCTGACCGTCAGCACCGCGATGCGCACGGGGACAAAGTCTTTCGTCTCGTCAAGCCGGTTCATGCCCGCACCCCGTTCATCCCTGCACCTTTGCCTGCAAGGCCAGAAGGTCGGCCCAGGCCTCGCGCTTGGCGGCTGGGTTGCGCAACAGATAGGCCGGGTGGGCCATCGGCAACAAGGGGCGGTCCAGCGCCTGCGACCAGTTGCCCCGCGCCTTGAGGATGCCCCGCTCGCCGGTCAGGGTGAACAGCGGCGTGTTGCCCATGACCACGATCACCTTGGGGTCAATCAACGCGATGTGACGCTCGACAAAGGGGCGCATCATGTCAATCTCGGCAGGCTCGGGGTCGCGGTTGCCGGGGGGGCGCCAGGGCAGGACGTTGGTGATATAGATCGCCTCGTGCGGCGCGGTTGCCGTGCGCGACAGGCCAATCGCGGCAAACATCGCATCCAGCAAATGCCCGGCGCGGCCCACAAACGGGCGGCCCTCGCGGTCTTCCTCGGCCCCCGGCGCTTCGCCCAGCACCAGCACATGCGCGGCTGGCAGACCATCGGCAAACACCAGATTGCGGGCACCGCGCTTCAACTCGCAATGGTCAAAGCGCTGGATCGCCTCACGCAGGGCCGCCAGATCGCCCGCCTGCGCCGCCATCTGCCGCGCCTCGGCCACGGCATCCGCCCTGGTTTCCAAAGGCGGCGGGCTGGTGGCCGCGAATGGGGCTATCGCGGCAGCCGGCAGGGGGGCTGCGGGCAGCGGCTTTGCAACATCTGGCAAGCTATAGCGGTTCAAGGGCGTGTCCTGCACCACGTCTTGCACGCCCAGGTCATATTGCCACGCCAAAGCCGCCAAGGCGGCGTGCCAGTCGGTTTCGATCTCGGTCACGATTCCCATGGCCTTGACGCTATGCGCCTGCGCGGCATGCCGCAAGGCGCGTATCACCGTTGCCCCGGCCCGCCCGCTTTGGCATAAGCAGCGCAACTGCCAGGGAAGGAATCCGTCATGATCTTTCGTGCCCGCCACCTGCTTGGCATCGAACAGCTTTCCCCGCAGGAAATTGTGGCGGTCCTTGATCTGGCTGATCGCTATGTTGATCTGAACCGCCGCACGGTCAAGCAATCCGACGTTCTGGCCGGGATGACCCAGATCAACATGTTCTTCGAGGCCTCCACCCGCACGCAGGCCAGTTTTGAGCTGGCAGGCAAGCGGCTGGGTGCCGACGTGATGAACATGTCGGTGGCGCAAAGCAGTGTGAAAAAGGGCGAAACCCTGATCGACACCGCGCTGACGCTGAACGCCATGCACCCTGACCTGCTGGTGGTGCGCCATCCGTCATCAGGGGCGGTCAACCTGCTGGCGTCCAAGGTGAATTGCGCGGTGTTGAACGCGGGCGACGGGCGGCACGAACACCCGACGCAGGCGCTGCTGGATGCGCTGACCATCCGCCGCGCCAAGGGCCGCATCCAGCGGCTGACGGTGGCGATCTGCGGCGACATCGCGCACAGCCGCGTGGCCCGGTCGAACCTGATCCTCTTGGGCAAGATGGAAAACCGCATCCGCCTGATCGCGCCCCCCACCCTGATGCCGCCCGGTGTGGACGACTTCGGGTGTGAGTTGTTCGATGACATGGCGGCAGGGCTGGAAGGTGCCGATGTGGTGATGATGCTGCGGCTGCAAAAGGAACGCATGGACGGCGGCTTTATCCCGTCCGAGCGCGAATATTACCACCGCTTCGGGCTGGACGCCGAGAAATTGGCCCATGCCAAGCCTGACGCCATCGTCATGCACCCCGGCCCGATGAACCGCGGCGTCGAGATTGACGGCGAACTGGCCGATGACATCAACCGCAGCGTCATTCAGGAACAGGTCGAAATGGGCGTCGCCGTGCGTATGGCCTGCATGGACCTTCTGGCCCGCAACCTGCGCGCTGATCGCGGCATGAAGGCAACGGGGGTGCTGGTGTGACCGACCCCCTTGCCATCCCGCTTGGCCCCGAGCGCAGCGTCTGGGTGTTTGCCATCGACCTGCCGAAGGATGACGCCGAAACCTTCGCTGCTGGCCCCCTTTCCGTCGCCTTGGGCGTGGACACTGTGGATCCGGCACAGACCGAATACCTTGATGCCGACACCTTCACCGAATACGGCTTTTCGCGCTATCTGCTAGACGGTCAGGGCGTAGCCGAAGACAGCCTTGCCACCGACAGCGCCCGGCTTGATGCCCTGAGCGGCCCGGTCCTTTTGGTCTTTCGCCCCGGTCTGGGCCACGGCCGCCTGTCGCCGCGCCCGCCCCTGCGCCTGATCGGGCGCTATGACGAGGTGCCCTTGCCGCCGCTGGTCGGAATGCCCGACTACGACCCGGTCAAGGACACCATCCCGCAACCCGACAAGAAACGCCCGTCCGAAGCGGCCATGTCGGGCCGGGTGGCGATGGCAGTTCTGCTGCTGCTCTTCCTCTTCGTCGCCCTGTTTGTCTGGAGCGCGTCATGACCGCGCCAACCCTGCCTGACGGCGAAAGGCTGGTCGCCACCTTTACCCCGGACCGGGCGACCTATTGGCGCGGGCATGTAATCATGGCGGTCGTGCTGGGGGCCGGGGCGGGGCTGTTCCTGCTGTGGCAGGGCAACCCCTATCCGGTGATGGGGCCCTTTGGCGCAGGCATCGCGATAGCCATCCGCGCGGCTTATGTCGCGTCCGAGGCGATGTCGGACCTGTGGTATCTGACCGACCGCCGCCTGATCGGCCCGCGCGATGCCGTGATACCGCGCGCAAGGATCAAGGCCGCGCGCCCGTTCTTTGGCTCGGTGCAGATCATCACCGACACCGGCGACAAGCACCTGATCAAATATCTGGCCGATCCCGCCACCGACGCGGCCCGCATTCTGGAGACCCGGCGGTGACCCTGCTGCACAAAGGCCCCCCGCAATGACCCTTTATCTTGAAAACGCCCGTATCATCGACCCCGAAGGCGATACGATCACCCAAGGCAACGTCATCCTTGATGGCGGCCTGATTGCGGCAATCGGCGCCGCATCGGCCCCGAGGGACGCGCAAGTGATCGACTGTGGCGGGGCCTGCCTTGCCCCCGGCATTGTCGACTGGGGGGTCAAGATCGGTGAGCCGGGCGAGCGGCACAAGGAGTCGTTCCGCTCGGCCGGCCTTGCCGCCGCCGCCGGGGGCGTGACCACGATCATCGCCCGCCCCGACACCGCCCCCGCCATCGACACGCCCGAGGTTCTGGAATTCGTCACCCGCCGCGCCGCCGAGGCCTCACCCGTCCGCATCCGCCACATGGCCGCGCTGACCAAGGGCCGGATGGGGCGCGAGATGACCGAGATCGGCTTCTTGCTGGATGCCGGGGCCATCGCCTTTACCGACGCCACCCACGTGACCACCGACACCAAGGTGCTGGCCCGCGCCCTGACCTATGCCCGCAGCCTTGGCGCGCTGGTGGTCGGCCATCCACAGGAACCGGGCCTGTCGCTGGGTGCCGCCGCCACCAATGGCAAGTTTGCGTCCTTGCGCGGCATCCCGTCGGTGCACCCGATGGCCGAGCGCATCGGGCTGGACCGCGACATCGGCCTGACCGAGTTGACCGGCGTGCGCTATCACGCCGACCAGATCACCACCGCCCGCAGCCTGCCCGCGCTGGAACGGGCTAAGGCAAACGGCTTTGACGTGACGGCGGGGGTGTCGATCCACCACCTGACGCTGAACGAATTCGACTTGGGCGACTATCGCACCTTCTTCAAGCTGACCCCGCCGCTGCGGTCGGAAGATGACCGTCTGGCGATGATCGAGGCGGTGGCCAGCGGCCTGATCGAGGTGATCGGCAGTTTCCACACCCCGGCGGATGAGGAAAGCAAGCGCCTGCCGTTCGAAGACGCAGCCTCAGGCGCAGTGGGCTTGGAAACCCTGCTGCCCGCCGCGCTGCGCCTCTATCACGCCGGGCAGTTGACCCTGCCGCACCTGTTTCGCGCGCTGGCGCTGAACCCGGCCCGTCGCCTTGGCCTGCCGCAGGGCCGCATGGCCGAGGGCGCACCGGCCGATCTGGTGCTGTTCAACCCCGACACCCCCTTTGTGCTGGACCGCTTCGCCCTCAGGTCCAAGTCCAAGAACACCCCGTTTGACGGCAACCGGATGGAGGGTAAGGTGCTGGCCACCTTTGTCGCCGGCCGTCAGGTCTTTGGAGACACGTAAATGCCCGACATGACCTCTGCCCCGCTGCTCTTGGCCCTGACAGCGCTGGCGTCCTACCTGTTGGGGTCGATCCCGTTTGGCATCGTGATCACCCGATTGCTGGGCCTGGGCGATCTGCGTCAGATCGGCTCGGGCAACATCGGGGCCACCAATGTGCTGCGCACCGGCAACAAGGCGGCGGCGCTGGCCACGCTGCTGCTGGATGCCGCCAAGGGCGGGGTGGCTGTGCTGATCGCGCGGGGGCTGATCGGGCCGGATGCGGCGCAGGTTGCCGCGCTTTTCACCTTTCTGGGCCATCTTTATCCGGTCTGGCTGGGCTTCAAGGGCGGCAAGGGCGTGGCGACCTTTTTGGGCACCTTGTTGGCCTTGGCCTGGCCCGCCGGCCTTGCCGCCTGCGCCACCTGGGCGGTCACCGCGGCGCTGAGCCGGATTTCCTCGCTTTCCGCGCTGGTCGCGGCGGCCCTGGCCCCGGTCTGGCTGGCGCTGCTGGGCTATCCGCAGATGACGGCGCTGGCCATCGCCCTCGCCGCCCTGATCTTTGTCCGCCATGCTGCCAACATCACCCGCCTGCGTGCCGGCACCGAACCAAAGATCGGCAAGACATAAGGCAACTCTCCGTCCCGGGTCGTCAAAGCCACACAAAGCCCACGCCGGTCCGGTCAGGTGCCTGTGGCAATCAGATCGCGCGGCTGCGCCGCAAGCCTTGCGTCTCGTCGCGCGCCAAGAGGCGCGTCTCCTCGAGTTGCCTCCGGCGGGGGTATTTGGACCAAGAGGAAATCCCGTTCCTCTTGGCAGAAACACCCCGGGGGGCGCCGAAGGCGGGGGGTAGCGCCCCCCTCTTTACAGGCTGGAGGCGTCGTAGATCGGCTGTAGCGATCCGCCCCAGTCGCCATGATAGAGGTCAAGCCAGCGGTCAGCCTGCACCTTGCCACTGTCCAGTGACAGCAGCAACGGCGCAAGGTAGCGCTCTTCGCCCAAGCCCCGCGCGGCGAGGCCCGCTTGCGACAGTGCCGCGGCAGCGCGCGCCAGATCGTGCAGCCTGACGCCCCCCGCCTGCCCCTGCAAGGCCGAGACCGAGGCGGCCACGCGCAGCCCTTCGCGGGTTTCCTCATCAAACCCCTTGACCAGATCCCAGGCCGCATCCAGCGCGGTCTGGTCATACATCAGCCCCACCCAGAACGCTGGCAGCGCGTTCAGATGCGGTTCGTCCCCGGCATCGGCACCGCGCATTTCGATGTATTTCTTGACCCGCGCCTCGGGGAACACGGTGGTCAGGTGGTCGGCCCAATCCGACAGGGTCGGCAACTCGCCTGGCAAGGCGGGCAAGGCACCTTTCAGAAAGTCGCGGAACGATTGGCCAAGCGCGTTGATATAGGCGCCGTCGCGATAGACAAAATACATCGGCGCATCCAGCACCCAGTCGACGTAAGCCTGAAAGCCGAAGTCGCCGTCAAAGGCAAAGGGCAGCATCCCGGTGCGGCTGTCATCCAGCCCGCGCCAGATCCGGCTGCGCCAGGACCGGTGGCCGTTGGGTTTGCCGTCAAAGAACGGGCTGGAGGCGAACAGCGCAGTCGCCACCGGCTGCAAGGCCAAGGCGACACGCAGCTTTTTCACCATGTCGGCTTCGGAGCTGTAATCGAGGTTCACCTGCACGGTCGAGGTGCGATACATCATCTGGGTGCCATGGCTGCCGACGCGGCCCATGTAATCGGTCATCAGCCGATAGCGCCCTTTGGGCATCACCGGCATCTGGTCATGGTGCCATTCCGGCGCGGCGCCAAGGCTCATGAAGCGCACCCCCATCGGGGTTGCAAGGCTGGCCACCTCTTCCAGATGGCCGCGCAATTCGGCGGCGGTTTCGTGCATGTCGTGCATCATCGCGCCGGACAGCTCAAACTGGCCGCCCGGCTCGAGGCTGATGTTGGCGCCATTGCGGTGCAGGCCGATGATCGCACCGGCCTCGTGCACCGGCGACCAGCCGAAGCGTGCGATCAGCCCGTCAAACAGCGTCGAGATCGACCGCGCACCGGCATAGGGCAAGGGCTGACGGCTGTCGGTCAGCCAGCCGAATTTTTCATGTTCGGTGCCGATGCGCCATTCGGACTTGGGTTTGCAACCCGACTGCATCAGCCCGGCCAGATCCTCGAACCGTTCGATCAGGCCGCCGCCGGATTGTGGAATGGACATGAAACGTGCTCCGGCTTGGGTCAGGACAAGGATGTGAACAGGTGTCGCGCCCCGGCGGCCAAGTCAAGATAGCGCGATGCATCGGGCATGCGATATCACAAAAGGTTATTGGTCGGGACCGCGCGGCACAATCCCGGACCAAAGTCTGCGCCAGACCATGCGGTTTTCGCCTCCGGCTTGCAGCGCACGGCTGTCGGCCCCGCGGGGTGGTTGCAGTGCCGCGACCAGGGCCGCGCTGGACAGGCCCGGCAGGCTGGAAAACGCGTCAAACAGCGCCTCGGCCCCGGTGGCGTCCAGCGGGATCAGCAGGGTCTGGCCATCGGCCTGCCGCAGGCGCCACAGCCTGCGCCCGCGCATCGAGATCAGCCGGACCTCGACCAGATCGCGCAGGCTGACAAAGCCGCCGACCTGTGGCCCCATGAAGGACACCTGTCCTTCGTCCACCTGCACCACCCCCGGCGCCTGCACGGGCAGCACAAAGCGCATCCGGCGCGCCGCCAGAACCGCCAGCGCCACCCCGGCAAGCGCCACCACAGCGCCCAAGGGCAGCAGAAGATAGCCCCCCAACCGCACCAGCCAAAGGCCGACGCCGACCACGGCGGCCCCTGCTGCGACCTCGCGCCAGCGCCACAGCGTGACCTGAACCTCGGGGCGGATCATCGGGGGGTGCCCCCGGCGGCCACGACAAAGGGTTCAAACAGGGCGATGCGATACATCCCCACCCGTTGAAAGCCGATCGACCGATAGGCCGCCGAGGCCGCGTCATTGTTGGAAAACAGGAACGCCTGCGTCGCCCCGTCCTGTCTTGCCGCCTGCCGCAGCAGCGCTGCCACCACGCGGCGGCCAAGACCCCGGTTACGCCGGTCGGGCGGCACGAACACGCCGCCCACCTGCACCGCGTCATCCGTGCGGGCGTTGAGGGCGGCCATGGCAACCGGCGTTTGCCCGTCGCACAACAGCCGCACCGGCCCGCCTTCGACGGCTGCCGCAGTGCGCGCGGAGGCTTCACTGCGGGCGGACTGCTGGCTGGTGGCAAAGCCGGTTTCCCGCAGATGGCGTTCGAACCACATGGTCAGCAGCGCCGCGTCGGCAGGCAGCGGCGCGCGCAACGCAAGGCCATCGAGTGACAACGCCGGCAGGTCGGCAAGTACCAGACTGAACAGCGGCTCAAGGTGATTGATGCGACAGGTGAGCGTCCCGACCGCCGTCAGCGCCGCCAGCAGCCGGTCGATCTGCTCGGCCTCGCCGCTGGCACCGATCACGGTTGACCCGCGCAGCGCCTCGGCAAAGGCGGCAAAGGGCACGTCTGGCAAAGGGGCCTGACCGGGGACCTGACACAGCAGCATGCCGCTGCGGGTCCGGCCGAACACCGCGCGCAGCGGCCCCTGCCCGGGTTCAAGATAGAACTCTGTCGCATAAGGGTGGTCAGACCCTGCGATCCCATGCGCCGCAAGGTTTGACAGCAGGAACATTGACGACGCGCGATGCTGTGCCAAAAACGCTTGCACCGCGCCGTGATCGCCCGCCTCTGCGCGCCTTATCATCGCCAATCCCCCGCCGAAGACTGCCACAGCACCAGCGCTGCAATTGCTGCGGTTTCGGCCCGCAGGATGCGCGGGCCAAGGCTTATGGGCCGCACGAAGGGCAAGGCGCGCAGTCGGGCTTTTTCGTCGTCGGAAAATCCGCCTTCTGGCCCCACCAGCACCGCTGCGGGCTGGCCGGCCGCGAAAACGCCTGACAGGGCGGGGGCATGTCCGGCAAGCGCCTCATCGGCCCAGAACAGCAGCCTGCCCGCAGGCCAATCGGCCAGCACCTGAGTCAGCGGCTGCACGTCGGCCACCTGCGGCAGATGGGTGGCACCGCATTGCTCGGCAGCCTCGATCGCATGAGCAAGCTGCTTGTCCTGCCGCCAGCGTTCTGACTGGGTAAAGCGCGTTGTCACCGGCACCACCCGCGACACGCCCAGCTCCACCGCCTTTTCCACGATGAAATTGGTGCGTTCCTTGCGGATCGGCGAGAACAGCAGCCACAGGTCGGGCGGCAGCATCTGCGGGCGCGTCTGCGTCTCGCACAGCAGCGCGCCGCGGCGTTTGCCGGCATCGACCACGCGCGCCAGCCATTCGCCATCGCGCCCGTTGAACAGCAAGACGCCGGCGCCGACCGGCAGTCGCATCACCGAAAACAGATAGCTTGCCTGCTCGGGGCCGACCGCCACGGCTTGCCCCGCGCCCAAGGGCTGATCTACATATAACCTGACCTTTGCATCCATAGGCGCGAAACTATGACCCAAATCCCCGAAACGCCAGAGCTTGCAGCACGGCCAGCCGCCGGATCGGTGGCCGATGCCGCCGCGGGAAACTGGGTTGACCGTTTTGCCCCGGCCGTGACCCGGCCCTATCTGCGGCTGTCGCGGGCTGACCGGCCGATCGGCACCTGGCTTTTGCTGATCCCTTGCCTGTGGGCCATCGCGCTTGCGGCGGCGGTCGACAGCTTCCGGCCGTGGGATCTGTGGCTTGCGGTCAGTTGCGGCATCGGCGCTTTCCTCATGCGCGGCGCCGGCTGCACCTGGAACGACATCACCGACCGCGACATCGACGCGCGGGTTGCCCGCACCCGGTCGCGTCCGATCCCCTTGGGTCAGGTCAGCGTGCGGCAGGCCATGGGGTGGATGGCGGTGCAGGCGCTGGTCGCCGCCGCGATCCTGTTCAGCTACAACTGGACGGCAATCGGGCTTGGCGTGTCGTCGCTGGCTTTGGTGGCGATCTACCCATTTGCCAAGCGGTTCACCTGGTGGCCACAGGTGTTTCTGGGGCTGGCGTTCAACTGGGGCGCGCTTCTGGCTTGGGCCGCGCACAGTGGCGGCGTGCCGCTGGCGGCGGTGCCGCTTTACGCCTCGGGCATCGCCTGGACACTGTTTTACGACACCATCTATGCTCATCAGGACCGTGAGGATGACGCACTGATCGGCGTCAAATCCACGGCGCGGCTGTTTGGCAACAACACCGGCTGGTGGTTGCGGATGTTTCTGGTGGCCGCCGTGCTGCTGATGGCGCTGGCGGTTCTGCTGGCGCTGTTGCCGGCGCGGCAGCCCTTGCAGCTTGTCGTGGCTCTGGCGGGGGTCTGGGCGTTTGGCTGGCATCTGGCCCGGCAGATGGCACGGCTGGATATCGACGATCCGGGGTCGTGCCGGGCCGAGTTTCTGGCCAACCGCGACGCCGGCCTGATCGCTGCGCTGTTTCTTGCCGTTGCCGCACTGCTTTAGTTGATCCTGCCCGCCCGCGCTTCTATGCACGAAAGGCACCCTGTGCCGCGGCGCCCCGCGTCGCCGGTCGCAGCGCATGACCAGACAGGATACCCCCATTGCCCCAGCGCCTGACCCGTTTTCTTGTTCCATCCCACCGGCCGACCCTGCCGCAATGGACAGTCGCCGGCGTGGCCTTTTTCGGGGCCGCGTTTCTGGCGACGCTGGCCGCCTGGGCCTCGGCATTGATGATCGAGGCGCGTTCGACCAAGGCCATCACCTCGACGCTGCTGGCTCAGGGCGTGACCTGGGCCGAGGTGCGGGCCGATGGGCTGCAAATCAGGCTGACCGGCACCGCCCCGAACGAGGCCGCGCGCTTTCGCGTGGTCAACCTTGTCGGCAGCGTGATTGATGCCAGCCGCGTGCGTGACATGCTGGATGTGACCCCGGTCAAGGCCATCGAGGCACCGAAGTTCTCGGTCGAGATGTTGCGCAATGACGATGGCATCCAGTTGATCGGCCTTCTGCCTTCGGGCGATGCGCTGGACCAGTTGCTGGCCGACGCAAAGGCCCTGCGCAACGACGGGGCGCTGTCCGACATGCTGGAAACCTCGGCCCATCCTGCGCCCGAAGGCTGGAACAGCGCCTTTGCCTACGGCGTGGATGCGTTCAAGCGCCTGCCCCGGTCGCAGGTGTCCATCTCGGCCGGGCGGGTTGAAATTACTGCCATTGCCGAAAGCGTCGATGAACAGCGCCGCCTGACCAACGAGCTGACCCGCGCCAGACCTGCGGGCCTGTCGGTCGCTGTTGACATCACTGCGCCACGCCCGGTGCTGACGCCGTTCACCTTGCGCTTCGTGCTGGATGCCCAGGGGGCGCGGTTTGATGCCTGCTCGGCCGATACCGAACGCGCCCGCGACAAGATTTTGGCTGCCGGGGTCGACGCCGGGGTTGAGGGCAAGGCCACCTGCATCATCGGTCTGGGCGTGCCATCGCCAAGCTGGGCCGATGCCGCGGTTGCAGCCATCGCTGCCGTCAAGGCGCTGGGTGCGGCGACCGTCACCTTTTCCGACGCCGATGTGTCGCTGGTGGCCGCCGACACCGTGACCCAGGCCAGTTTTGACCGGGTGGTGGGCGAGTTGCAAAACACCCTTCCCGCCGTCTTTTCGCTGAACGCCACCCGAGAGCGCAAGGCCAGCACCACGCTTGGTCCGGCCGAGTTTACCGCAAGCCTGTCGGCCGAGGGTCGGGTAGAGTTGCGCGGACGGCTGACCGACGACTTGTTGCAAGATGCGGTATCCAGCTTTGCGCAGGCCCGCTTTGGTTTCAGCAACGTGTTGACCGCCACCCGGCTTGATCCCGACTTGCCCGATGGCTGGCCGATCCGTGTGCTGGCGGGGTTGGAGGCGCTTGCCGAACTGGCCGAAGGCACGCTGTTGGTGCGGGCCGACACGGTCGAGGTGCAAGGCGTGACCGGATCCCTGACGGCCCGTGCCCGGATTGCGCAGGTGCTGTCCGACAAGCTGGGTCCGGGCCAGACCTTCAAGGTATCGGTGCGTTATGACGAAGAGCGTGATCCGCTGGCCGCATTGCCCACCCCGCAGGAATGTGCAGCCGACGTGCAGCAGGTGCTGGCCAGCCGCAAGATCAGCTTTGCCCCCGGCTCGGCCGAGATCGACGGGCCATCGGGCAGCATCATGGACGCCTTGGCCAAGATTCTGGAAGACTGCCCTTCGGTCAGGATGAACATCGCCGGTTATACCGACAGTCAAGGCTCGGAAGAGGGCAACCGCGCTCTTAGCCAGGCCCGCGCCGATGCGGTTCTGATCGCCTTGCAGGGACGTGGCGTTGGCGTCGAATCGCTTGTCGCCACCGGCTATGGCGAGGCCGACCCGATCGCCGACAACGGCACCGAAGAAGGCCGCGAAGCAAACCGGCGCATCGAATTCATCTTGCTGGATCAGCCCGCCATGGCAGCAGATGCCGGGACCGAAACGCCCGCGCCTGCCGGCACGCCCCAACCTTCTGCCACACCTGCGCCACCGGCATCCCCCCCGGAAACCGGCATCAGCGAGACCGGGGACGATCCGGCCAGCGACACTGCCCCCCCGGCAACCGCACCGGCATCTGAGGCACCCACAACGCCAGAGGCCCCCCCCGCCTCTGTGGCCCCGCCAGAAAAGACCATCCGGCCTCTTGCGCGCCCGGCGCGTGACGGCTAGGTCGCATCAAACGAAAGGCTGGGTGCAAAAGCATGAACAGGACAGAGTTCATCATCGTGACCGCCATCATCCTGATGGCCGCTTTCCTGATGGGCTGGTTCGCCAACTGGCTGATCAACCGTTTTGCCCGCGTGGCGGGCGGTGACATGGGCGAGATGGACCGTCTGGCCAGCCTGCTGCACGAGGCCGAGGAAACCCGCGATCAGGCGATCCTGTATCTGGAACAGCGCGAAGCCGAGTTGATCAACCAGATCGCCCAGACCGAGGCCGAACTGCGCGCCGCGATGGATGGCCTGCGTGACGCCCGCCACGAGGCCGAGGAAATGCGCACCTATATCGAACGCATGCACGCCAATTCCTGAACCGTCACAGCCCGCCCAGACAGGCCGTCATCACCGGGCTGGACGGATCGGTCAACCCGTCGGTCACATCAAAATGGTGCCGCCCCGGATCAACCGTCCATGGGCAATCCCAGCTTTCCGACAGCACGCGCGCCTGCCACAGGAAGGCCGGCCGCTCTTGCCCGCCAACCCAGACATGCGCCTGAATGCCCGGCCTTGGCCGCAGCAGCGCCGGGCTTTCCGACAGTGCCTGCGCCTCATCCAGCCGCAGGGTGGCGTTCATCTCGGTCGCCCTCAGTGGGCGCAGGTCTGACAGCGGCGAAATCGGAACCACGCGCACGACATCTGGCCCGTCCGCGCAGGCCATCCGTGCCGCCAGATGCCCCCCCGCCGAATGGCCCGCCACCACCACCGGGCCGGGCACAAGGCGCGCGGCCGCAGCAATGGCCGCACGGGTCTCTTGCGTCATCACCGCAATCCGCGCCTCGGGGGCAAGGGTGTAGGACGGCACGGCGCAGGCCCAACCCCGCGCCACTGCGCCCGTGGCCAGATGCGACCAGTCTTCGCGACCAAAGGCCAGCCAATAGCCGCCATGCACAAACACCAGCAGCCCCTTGGCCGCGCCCTCGGGCAGAAACAGGTCAAAGCGCTGCCGCTCTGTCGGTCCATAGGGCAGCCCCAGCCGCGCCCGTGGCCCCATTGCGGCACGAAACGCCGCCGCTGCTGCGCGCCATTTCGGCACATATCCATCCGCCCCCGGAATGAACGCGCCATTGGCATAGGCGCGATCTGCCTCGCTTGCAAAATCCATCCACCCGGCCCCGGTTTGATCAAAAAACGAAACGGACCCCGCGACAGAACTGGACAGCCCATCCGCCCCATGCTTTGCATGGATCAAACCGAAATGGGAGACCCGACATGCTTGACTCCGTGACAGATCTTGCATCGCTTCTGAAAGACCCCAGCCTGCTGGCAACCCGCGCCTATGTGGCGGGGGAATGGATCGACGCCGATGATGGCACCACCTTTGGCGTGGTGAACCCGGCGCGTGGCGACGTGATCTGTCAGGTGCCCAACCTTGGCCGGGCTGAAACCGCCCGCGCCATCGCCGCCGCCCATGCGGCGATGAAGGACTGGGCCGCCCGCACCGGCAAGGAACGCGCGCAGGTCTTGCGCAAATGGTTCGACCTGATGATCGAAAACCAGCACGATCTTGGCCTGATCCTGACGGCTGAGATGGGCAAACCCCTGGCCGAGGCCAAGGGCGAAGTCGCCTATGGCGCGTCCTTCATCGAATGGTTCGGCGAAGAGGCAAAGCGGGTTTACGGCGAAACCATCCCCGGCCACCAGCGCGACAAGCGCATCACGGTGCTGAAGCAACCCATCGGCGTGGTGGGCAGCATCACGCCATGGAACTTTCCCAACGCGATGATCGCCCGCAAGGCCGGCCCGGCGCTTGCCGCCGGCTGCGGCTTTGTCGCCCGTCCCGCGGCTGAGACCCCGCTGTCGGCGCTTGCGATGGCGGTTCTGGGTGAACGCGCGGGCCTGCCGAAAGGCATCCTGTCGATCATCACCTCGAAGAAATCCTCCGACATCGGCAAGGAATTCTGCGAAAACCCGCTGGTGCGCAAGCTTACCTTCACCGGCAGCACCGAAGTCGGCCGCATCCTGCTGCGTCAGGCCGCCGATCAGGTGATGAAATGCAGCATGGAGCTGGGCGGCAACGCCCCCTTCATCGTGTTTGACGATGCCGATCTGGATGCCGCCGTCGCCGGCGCGATGATGAGCAAGTTCCGCAACAACGGCCAGACCTGCGTCTGCGCCAACCGCATCTACGTTCAGGCCGCGGTCTATGATGCCTTTGCCGAAAAACTGCGCGCCGCTGTGGCCAAGACCCGCGTCGGCGACGGCCTGTCGGAAGACGTGCAATTCGGCCCGCTGATCAATGCCGCAGCACTGGAAAAGGTCGAAGAACACATCGCTGACGCCATGGCCAAAGGGGCAAAGGTCGAAATGGGCGGCAATCGGCATGCCCTGGGCGGCAATTTCTTTGAACCCACCATCCTGACCGGCGTCACCGACCAGATGCTGGTCACCAACGAAGAAACCTTCGGCCCGCTTGCGCCCCTGTTCAAGTTCGACACCGAAGAAGAGGTGGTGGCCAAGGCCAACGCCACCATTTTCGGCCTTGCCAGCTATTTCTACAGCCGCGACATCGGCCGCGTCACCCGGGTGCAAGAGGCGCTGGAATATGGCATCGTCGGCGTCAACACCGGCATCATCTCGACCGAAGTGGCCCCGTTCGGCGGCGTCAAGCAATCGGGTCTGGGGCGCGAAGGCAGCCATCACGGCATGGAGGATTACCTCGAGATGAAATACGTCTGCCTGTCGATCTGACCCTCAACCGGTCCTTCCTCTTGGCACAAATACCCGCAGGGGGTTCGAGGGGGCGCGCGCGCCCCCTTTTCCACAGCAGCCAAAAGTCGCCGCCCCTCGCCCATAAAGCGCCGCCCTCACCCTCGTGGGGGAGGGATGGGGTGGGGGGGCACCTCGACGGCCCGTTGATCAGCCGCCCACCGAGCGCGCCGCGGCTGACCCGCCAAAGCCACCCCGGCTTGCCACGGCGGCGCGTGTCATCGGGGGCTTGCCCACCGTTGCAGGTGCCTTGGTGAAGGCCGAGGTTGACATCTTTCCGGTCGAGTTCAACCGCGACACCTGGGTGCCGCCCGACGGCGTGGCAAAGCCGCCGCCTGCCTTTGGCACCACCGGCTGCGCCATGGCGCGGCCGCCGCCCAGCACCTGCCCCAGCATATAGCCCGCCAGCAGCGGCAAGAAGATACCACCGCCGCCGCCGCCCGATCCCTGAACACTGTCGGCCCCGCAGGCCCCGGCGCCATGCTCTTGCTCGCACAACTCGCGACTTTCATAGCGTGGGGCGGTTTCGGCATGAACCGCCTTGGCCTCGGCAAAGGTGGTTTGGCAATCTTCCTTGGTGAACCATCCCCCCTGGGCCGATGCGGCAATGCAGCTTTCCACATCGGGGAATGCCGCCGCATCGGTCTGTTCTTCCTGCTGGCAGGCGGCAAGCCCGAAGGCTGCCGCGCCAAGGATCACCAGTGAGACATTGCGTGATCGCTTCATAGCCTTACCCTTCAATGAAATGCGGCTTGAACCGCGACAGGTCTTGCGTGATCAGGGCCGCATCTTCGCGCACCCCCATGCCGACACAGGTTTGCCCAACCACCCAGGCGCCGATCACCGGGCGCATGCCGCCCAGCACCGGCAGGGGGTGATAGGCCTGCACGATCATCGGGTGCCGGTCATAGTCGCGGTTTGCGGCCCGCTCCAGCACCCGGCCCTGCGCGGTGATGGTGACCGACGCGCCTTCGCGCGAAAACAAGGGCTTGGTCACATGCCCCGCCAGCATCAGATGGGCTGCATCGGCCAAGCCCTTGGTGTCATCGGCAAAGAACGCGGGCAGCAGGTTGGGGTGGCCGGGGAATATCTGCCACAACACCGGCAGGATCGCCTTGTTCGACAAAAGCGCCTTCCAGGCCGGTTCAATGAACTGGCACTGCGCCGTCGCCAGATGGGCGGCAAAATCATCGGCAAACAGGTCTTCCCATGGATAGAGCTTGAACAAGGTGCCGATCACCCGGTCTTCGGCATCGGTGAACTGGCCCTCTTCGCTGATCCCGATGCTTTCAAGATCGGTGTAATGCGCGCCCATCCCAGCCTCGCGCGCGGCCCAGGCCATGGTCTCGACCGTGGCATAGTCCTCGGGCGCGCCCGTCATCGCCGCAAAATGCAGGTCGGTGTCGGGGGCAAAGATCTCGGCAAAGCGCTCGACCAGGGCCTCATGGATGCGGTTGAACTGATCGGCCCCGTCGGGCAGCACCCGTGCCGTCACCTGATCTTCAAACCACAGCCATTGAAAGCTGGCGGACTCGTACAGCGAGGTCGGGGTATCGGCGTTGTATTCCAACAGCTTGGCCGGGCCTGTGCCATCATAGGCCAGATCGAACCGGCCATAGACCTCGGGCGCGCCCTCGGCCCAGCTTTGCGCGATGAAATCCCAGCGCACCCGTGGCAGGCCCATGCGCTCCATCAGCGCCTCATCCGCCACAATCGCGTCTACCGCCTCGCGGCACATGGCGTGCAGTTCGGTGCAGGGGTCTTCGATCCTGCTCTCCACCTCCTCCAGCGTGAAGGCATAGGCCGAGGTTTCGTCCCAATAGGGCTCACCGTGCATGTCGGCAAAGGTAAAGCCCAACTCCTCGGCCTTGGCGCGCCATTCGGGGCGTTCGGGCAGTGCGATCCGGTCCATAAGGGTCTCCCTTGATTGCGCCCGATATGGCAACCCCTGCCGCCCGATGCAACCGCGTCAAAAGGTGCGACCGCGTCAGAAGGTGCGAAACGTCATCGTGGTCAAGGTGCGGCTGATGCCCGGAATGTCAAACAGCCGCGCCGACAGGAACTGGCCCACATCCTCTTCGTCGGGAATATAGACCTTGGCCAGCAGGTCGTATTCGCCGCTGGTCGAATACATCTCGGACACCACCTCGCGGTCCCAGATGGCATCGGCCACCTCATAGGTCTTGCCGGGGGTGCAGCGGAACTGAACGAAAACGCAGCGCATGGTGGCCTCCTGTTACCCTCGCAGCCTAGCGCGGCACGGGACCGGGGAAAAGGGTCAGGCGTCGGTTTGTGGCGTCAGCGTCAGCGGCACCGACGCGGGCCGCAAATCCTCGACCGACAGCGGCACCTTGGGCAGCGCCAGCCGGTTGCGCACAATCCAGAACAGCCGAGATTCGGCCCGCGTGATGGCGACGTAAGCCAGCCGCTTCCACAGCGGCAACCCGGCCTCGGTCCGTCCGGCCTGGGCTGCGGCGTAAAGGTCGGGGGCAAACACCTGCACGTTTTCCCATTGCGACCCTTGCGCCTTGTGGATCGTCACCGCCGCGCCATGCAGGAAGGCCGCCCCCATCTTGGCCGCAGACGGGATGAACGGCTCATCCTCATCGGGTTTTTCGATCTTGATGATGCTGGCCGCCGACACCTGCGGGTCTTCGGCCCCCACCACATGCAGCTTGGCAAAGCCATCGCGGTTGCCGGGGCCAAGGTAGATCACCTGCGCGCCCTTGATCAGGCCGCGCGCCTCCAGGTCAATCCGCTTCTTGCGGTGCTTCAGCGGCAGCTCGATCCCGTCGCAAATCAGGGGTTCCCCCGGCAACAGCGCATCGTCGGGCGCGCCATGTGCCGCGCGGAACGCGGTGATCAGCCGGATGCGGGTGGCGTTGCGCCAGACCAGCACCGGGCTGCGCGCCATCATGTCGGCATCCACCCGCTCGGCCCAGACCACCCGGTCATCACGCTTGGATTCTGCTTCGACCATGCGCTCGAACGCCTCGAACCCGATCGCCGGGTCGGCAAGGGCGTGGGCCAGATCCAGTATCGGGTTATCCTGCGCCTGCCGGTGGATGCGGTTCAACATCAGCTTGTGGCTGCTGCCCAGCCGGTCAAACACCATGCTGCCCGACTGCCCCACCGGGGCCAACTGCGCCGGGTCGCCAAACAGCACCAGCGTCGGAAAAATCTCGCGCAGGTCGTCAAACTGCCGCTCGTCCAGCATCGAGGATTCGTCGATGAACCCCACATCCAGCGGCTCTTCGCGGCGCTTCCAGCCCTTGATGAAGTCGGAACCTCGCAAGCCAGCCGCGGCAAGTGCCCCCGGAATTGACGCCACTTGTTGGAAAAAGGCAAAGGCCCGGTCCAGCGCCAGATCGGGCAGATCCTCGATCACCGGACGATCCCCGGTGCCGGACAGCCATTCGGCGATCTTTTCATACTGCGGATCATACAGCGGGGTATAGAGGATGCGGTGAATGGTCGTTGCCGGAACCCCACGCAGTCGCAACACGCTTGCCGCCTTGTTGGTGGGGGCCAGCACCGCCAGCGTGCGCCGGTCCTTGCGGCGCTTGCCCTCATAATCGCCCGACACGATCTGCACCCCGGCGTCGATCATCGCGCGGGTCAGTTGCGCCAGCAGCATGGTCTTGCCAGACCCGGCCTTGCCCATCACCGCCAGCACGGAAGGCTTGCCTTCACCCGGCGGGGTCAGCCCGCCATGGGCAAGGTCAATGCCTGCGGCCAGCAGATCGGCGGCCACCCGGTCATGCGCATCGGCCTGATCGTCGGACAGGGTCAAAAGGGCCGGGGCGCGTGCGGTCAGGGTCATGGCACCGACCATAAGGCCAAGGCCCGGCCTGCACCAGTCCCGACCCTCAGTTCCGCCGCTCGTGCGGGGGGGGCATCGCCAGTCGGCCCAAAGGCCCCTCGCCCGCTGCCACCTCGGCCCGGGCCACCCGCAGGGCCTCTTCGGCCTTGGCCGCCGTGGCCGGCATGCCATTTTTCACTGCATAGTCGCGCAGGTCTTCCAGAACCTCGAAGATCCAGTCGTGGTGCATTGTGCCATCCGCCGACATTGGACCAAGCCTCCCTGTCTTGCACGCCGTTTTCCCCGGGATGCCCCCCCGCGATTCACCGACTATGCGCTGCGCCATGAAAGCCGTCACCCGAGAAGATCACAGAATGCCGCCAGAAGCCTTGGCTTCCGGCGGCATTCTGCCGATGCACCTATACTTAAGTTCAGGTCGTCAGCCCTGTTTGCTGGCCTCGAGCGTATCTTCAAACGTGCGCAACCCCGTGCGCGGCGCTTGCACCAGAACCGCCATATTGCCCGGCTTGTGTTCATTGCGCAGCATCTTGGTATGGGCCTTGGGGATATCCTCCCACGGAAACACCTCTGACATGCAGGGGTCGATCCGCCGTTCGATCATCAGCTTGTTGGCCGCCGCCGCCTGTTTGAGGTGGGCAAAATGGCTGCCTTGCAGACGCTTTTGGTGCATCCACATATAGCGCACGTCAAAGGTGCAGTTGAAGCCAGAGGTGCCGGCACAGATCACCACCATGCCGCCCTTCTTGCAGACCAGCGACGATACCGGAAATGTCGCCTCGCCGGGGTGTTCAAACACCATGTCGACGTTCACGCCCTTGCCGGTGATGTCCCAGATCGCCTTGCCGAACTTGCGCGCCTCTTTCAACCAAGCGTTGTATTCATCGGTATTGACCTTGGGCAATTGCCCCCAGCACGAAAAATCCTTGCGGTTGATCACGCCCTTGGCACCCAGACCCATGACAAACTCGCGCTTGTCCTCATCGCTGATCACGCCAATGGCATTGGCCCCGGCGGTGTTGATCAACTGGATGGCAAATGACCCAAGCCCCCCCGACGCGCCCCAGACCAGCACATTCTGCCCCGGTTGCAGATCATGCGGCGCATGGCCAAACAGCATCCGGTAGGCGGTGGCCAGCGTCAGGGTATAGCAGGCAGACTCTTCCCACGTCAGATGGCGCGGGCGCGGCATCAACTGCTGGGCCTGCACGCGGGTGAACTGCGCGAAAGACCCATCATGCGTCTCATACCCCCAGATCCGCTGGCTGGGCGAGAACATCGGATCGCCGCCGTTGCATTCCTCGTCGTCGCCATCGTCCTGGTTGCAGTGGATCACAACCTCGTCGCCCACTTTCCAGCGTTTGACCTTGTCGCCCACCGCCCAGACAATGCCCGACGCATCCGACCCGGCAATGTGATAGGGCTGCTTGTGGCCGTCAAACGGGCTGACCGGCACGCCAAGCCCCGCCCAGACACCGTTGTAGTTGACGCCCGCCGCCATCACCAGCACCAGCACCTCATGGCTGTCGATGGTCCAGGTATCGACCACTTCTTGCAGCATCGAGGTTTCAGGCTCGCCATGCCGCTCGCGACGAATGGCCCAGGCATACATCTGTTTGGGCACATGGCCCAGGGGCGGCATCTCGCCGATTTCATACAGATCTTTCTTGGGCGCGTCATAGGCGACGATGGCGGGTTGCGTATCCAGAGCCATGGGGGCCTCCATCCGGGATCAAACGTATGCCGCAGCGCAGAATCGCGGCGGATCAGAGGAAGGGATAAGATCGTCTGCGCAATATTGCAATAGTATGAAAGTCAATTTTGTAATTTTATGTCTTCGGCATTGCAGAAATCCCGCCCCGGCATCCGCCCCGCGCAGGCCAGACCGGGGCCACGCCAAAGCAATCCTGACCGATGCCGCCATCCGTTCCCTGCATTTGCTGCTTGTCCAAATACTCCGGGGGGGAACGCCGCAGGCGTGGGGGGGCAGCGCCCCCCCTTTCTTGCGCGGGCACGGCCATACCCGGCAAATGCCGCAATGCGGCGAATTGACAACGGCACAATCTTTCCCCTATCTGACACAATACGAAACAATATTGCGCGATACCGAGTCGCCCGCGCGATGGAGGCCCCATGACCAAAGATGCACCCTGGCTGTTCCGCACCTATGCCGGGCACTCCACTGCCGCTGCCTCGAATGCGCTGTATCGCAACAACCTGTCCAAGGGCCAGACCGGGCTTTCGGTGGCGTTCGATCTGCCCACCCAGACCGGCTATGACAGCGACCACGAACTCGCCAAGGGCGAGGTTGGCAAGGTCGGCGTCCCCGTCGCCCATCTGGGCGACATGCGGGCCCTGTTTCAGGATATCCCGCTGGAGCAGATGAACACCTCGATGACGATCAATGCCACAGCCCCCTGGCTGCTGGCGCTGTACATCGCGGTGGCCGAGGAACAGGGCGCGGACGCGGCGGCGCTGAATGGCACCGTGCAGAACGACCTGATCAAGGAATACCTGTCGCGCGGCACCTATATCTGCCCGCCCAAGCCCAGCCTGCGGATGATCACCGATGTCGCGGCCTATACGCAGAAACACCTGCCGAGATGGAACCCGATGAACGTCTGTTCCTACCACCTGCAAGAGGCCGGGGCGACGCCGGAACAGGAACTGGCCTTTGCGCTGGCCACCGCCTGCGCCGTGCTGGACGATCTGAAGGGCAAGGTTTCGCCCACGGATTTCCCGAACATGATTGGCAGGATATCGTTCTTCGTCAACGCGGGCATCCGCTTTGTGACCGAGTTGTGCAAGATGCGGGCCTTCGTCGATTTGTGGGACGAAATCACCGAAACCCGCTATGGCATCACCGAGGCGAAATACCGCCGCTTTCGCTATGGCGTGCAGGTCAACAGCCTTGGCCTGACCGAACCGCAGCCCGAAAACAACGTCTACCGCATCCTGATCGAAATGCTGGCGGTGACGCTGTCGAAAAACGCCCGCGCCCGCGCGGTGCAATTGCCCGCCTGGAATGAGGCGCTTGGCCTGCCCCGGCCATGGGATCAGCAATGGTCGCTGCGCATGCAACAGATCCTGGCCTACGAGACCGACCTTCTGGAATATGACGACCTGTTTGACGGCAACCCGGCGATTGAGCGCAAGGTCAGCCAGCTTAAAGAGGGCGCGCGGGCCGAACTGGCGCAGATCGACTCCATGGGCGGCGCGGTGGCGGCCATCGACTATATGAAGGGCCGTCTGGTCGAGGCGAATGCCGACCGGCTGGCGAAAATCGAATCGAAGGAAACCACGGTTGTCGGCGTCAACCGCTTTACCACCACCGAACCGTCGCCGCTGACCACCGGTGATGGGTCGATCATGGAAGCCGACCCCAAGGCCGAGGCCGACCAGATCGCCCGCCTGACCGCGTGGCGCAGCACCCGCGATGCTGTGGCCGTCACATCCGCCCTTGCCGCCCTGCTGGACGCCTGCACCACGGGTGCCAACGTCATGCCCGCGTCCATCGCCTGCGCCAAGGCGGGCGTTACCACCGGCGAATGGGGCGCTGTCGTGCGCCGCGCCTTTGGCGAATACCGCGCCCCCACCGGCGTGTCGCGCAACCCGTCGAACCGCACCGAAGGGCTGGAGCCGATCCGTGACGCGGTCGCCAACCTGTCGTCCAAACTTGGGCGCCCGCTGAAGTTTCTGGTGGGCAAACCGGGGCTTGACGGCCATTCCAATGGTGCCGAACAGATCGCTGCCCGCGCCCGTGATTGCGGCATGGACATTCATTACGAAGGCATCCGCCTGACGCCTGCCGAAATCGTCGCCGCCGCAGTGGACCAGCAGGCGCATGTCGTGGGCCTGTCGATCCTGTCGGGCAGCCACCTTCCCCTGATCACCGAAACGCTGGGCCTGATGCGCGCGGCGGGCTTGCACCATGTGCCCCTCGTTGTGGGGGGCATCATCCCCGAGGCCGATGCCGCGCAATTGCGCGCCATGGGTGTCGCCGCGGTCTATACGCCCAAGGATTTTGAGCTGAACCGCATCATGCTGGACATTGTGGGGCTTGTTGACGCACTTCCCCGCGAGGCCGCATGATTGCGCGAAATCAAGGCGGACTGCTCAGATCTTTGTCATAGCAGACGCCGAAGATCGGAGGCCCGCATGATCGAGCGCATCAGAAACCTGCTGACCCGGTGGCGCGACATCACGGATATTGAGGCCCTGTCCGAGCAAGAGCTTGACGATCTGGGCCTGACGCGCGACCAGCTTCGGCACTTTGCGCAGATGCCCGCCGATGTGCCAGATCGCGTCTCGGCCATGGGCGCGATCTTCGGCCTGTCCGAAGGTGAGTTGCGCCGCGATCACGCCGCCTGGAACGAGCTTTTGGAAACCTGTGGCGATTGCCCGGATCGCGCCGCCTGTCGGCGGGTGCTGGAAAAGGGCGGTCTTGCCAATCCGCGCGACACCGGCTTCTGCCCGAACCGGCACAGTTTCATCTCGCATTGGGCCAAGACCTGAGGTCCAAGACCTGAGGCCCAAGACCTGTGGCCGGGGGCCAACACCCGTGTGCCGGCAGCGTTTGAGTGGCCTGCGCCTTTGGGTCGCCTCTTCAATGGCGCGGCGGTCAGTCCTTTGGCCGCAGGCAATGACGCGGCTCAACCGGCCCTTGCGCCACTGCCCCGCAGGCCGCGCAGCGCCACTGGCCCAAGGCCCGCTGTTGCCGCCAGCGGCAGGCCCGCGTCAGGGTAGAGTTGCGGCGCGTCAGCCACAGATAGACAAGCACCCCCGCCAATAGCAGCAGTCCCAGCACCGGCATGCAGCGCCGTCACTCGGCCTTGGCAGGCAAGGCTGCCAATTTGCGGAAGATCTCCAGCACCTCATCCTCTGATGCCTTTTCGGGTGCGCCATCATGCACCGCATCGCGCGACCAGACCCAGCTTTGCGCCGGATCGTCGCGCATCGCCCAAGCGCCAAACATCCGATCATCATCGGCGATCATGCGCCGGGTCAGGCGCCGCACCTCGATATGCCGGTCATCGCGCAGGATGCGCGCATAGGCCGCCTCGACCGCCGACCCTGGCCCTTCCAGCAGTTGCAGATACAGGTCATCCCGCACGATCAGCGCCCCGGTGATCGCGTCGCGCGCATTGCAGCGCCGGGCGTCGATCAGGATCGCCGTCAAGGTGCTGGCGTCAAAGCCGAACGGGCGCGAGGCATAGATCAGCTGCAAAAGCGGCATCGGGGGTCGTTCCTTCCAAAGCCCGGCCCGGATTTACGGGGCACGGGGAACGCATGACAAAATCTACAGCCGACGCAACCAAAAAGCCATGGCCCGCCCTACACCGCGCGGTTTACCATCAGCCGCTTGATCTCGGCAATCGCCTTGGCCGGATTCAACCCCTTGGGGCAGGTCTTGGTGCAGTTCATGATGGTGTGGCACCGATACAGCTTGAACGGGTCTTCCAAGGCATCCAACCGCTCTCCGGTCGCTTCATCGCGGCTGTCGATGATCCAGCGATAGGCATGCAGCAAGGCGGCAGGCCCAAGGTATTTGTCGCCGTTCCACCAATAGGACGGGCAGGCCGTGCTGCATGACGCACACATCACACATTCATAAAGCCCGTCCAGCTTTTCGCGGTCTTCGATCGACTGGCGCCATTCCTTTTCGGGGCGGTTGGTCTTGGTCTCCAGCCAGGGCATGATGCTGGCGTGCTGGGCATAGAAATGCGTCAGGTCCGGCACCAGATCCTTGATCACCTCAAGATGCGGCAGGGGGTAGATCTTGATATCGCCCTTCACCTCGTCCAGCCCATAGATGCAGGCCAGCGTGTTGATGCCGTCGATGTTCATCGCGCAAGACCCGCAGATGCCTTCGCGGCAGGACCGGCGAAAGGTCAGCGTCGGGTCGATCTCGGTCTTGATCTTGATCAGCGCGTCCAGAACCATCGGGCCGCAGCTGTCCATATCGACGAAATAGGTGTCGACCTGCGGGTTCTTGCCGTCTTCGGGGTTCCAGCGATAGATCTGGAACTTGCGGACATTCTTTCCGTCCGGCTTGGGCCAGGTCTTGCCGGTGCGGATTTGGCTGTTCTTGGAAAGTGTAAGCTGGACCATGGGTTATCCCTTCCATTCGGGGAATGAATAGAGCGGGCGACTTGGCACCTGCCCGGATTTCTGAAACACGCAAGAATCGTAAACCGCCGCAGGATCACGCCCGGTGACAAAGTCGGATGTAACCTCCAGTCGAAGGCTGGCTGTCGTGCGACCGTCCGACCCGACGCCCAACCCCAACTCGCCGCGCGGTTGTTGCGCTAGACGGGCACGTTCAAAGCACTGCCGTTCGGCCTGCGCCAGCGGGATCGGGCCACAGGCCGCAAGAAGAACCGCAAGGGCAGCAAAGCGCATCATGGCAGCACCGGCGGCACACCGTTGGCGGCAAAGCAGGCGGCGGCTTCGGGGCGCACGGCGATGGCGCGGATGTTGGCCTTGGTTGTGGTGCCCGCCACCACGCCCACGTCGCGCATCAACGCCTGCACTTCGGCAGCCGATGCGTTGCGCACGATGCAATCGGTGGCCTTTTGCGCCACGGGCGTCGGCATGGCGTTCTGCACCACCGGCAACACCACGGACGCCGCCGCCTTGCGGCCAACGCCATCCGCCACTTGTTGCGGGTCGCAGGCCGACACGGCCAGCACCGCCAATGCCCCCCAGCCTGCCCGGCCCAGCCAGCCTGAACCCAATGCCGCCATCAGAACTTCCGCTCGGCCGGGGCGATCTTTTTCAGGCTGATCCCGCCCTCGGCCTCGGTGGTCAGCGGGTCAAGGTGGACGGCGCGATAGTCAAGCGTGACCTTGGCGCCATCGACATAGGCCAGCGAGTGTTTGCGCCAGTTGGCATCATCGCGGGTCGGATAGTCTTCGTGCGCATGCGCGCCCCGGCTTTCGGTGCGGGCGTGCGCGCCATAGATGGTGGCAAGCGCGTTCGGCATCAGGTTGGCCAGTTCCAGCGTTTCCATCAGGTCGCTGTTCCACACCAGACTGCGGTCGGTCACCTTCAGATCACTCATCTTGCCGGCGATCTCGGTCATCTTGCGCTCGCCCTCGGCCAGCGTCTTGTCGGTGCGGAACACCGCTGCATCGGCCTGCATGGTCTTTTGCATCTCAAGCCGCAGGGCGGCGGTCGGGGTCGCGCCGTCGGCATGGCGCAGGGCATCAAAGCGCGACAGACACTTTTCCACCTCGGCCTTGTTGGTCGCGGGCACGGCAGAGGCCCGATCCACCACGTGCCCTGCGCGAATGGCGGCGGCGCGGCCAAACACAACCAGATCGATCAGGCTGTTCGACCCCAGACGGTTCGCGCCATGCACCGAGGCACAGCCCGCCTCGCCCACGGCCATCAGACCGGGGAAGATCGCATCCGGCGCATCGGCGGTGGGGTTCAACACCTCGCCCCAATAGTTGGTGGGGATGCCGCCCATGTTGTAATGCACGGTCGGCAGCACCGGGATCGGCTCTTTGGTCAGGTCCACCCCGGCAAAGATCCGCGCGCTTTCCGAAATACCCGGCAGGCGCAAGTCCAGCGTTTCCTTGGGCAGGTGGTTCAGGTTCAGGTGGATGTGATCACCGTTTGCCCCCACACCGCGGCCTTCGCGGATTTCAATCGTCATGCAGCGGCTGACATAGTCGCGCGGCGCCAGATCCTTGTAGGTGGGGGCATAGCGTTCCATGAACCGCTCGCCGTTGGCATTGGTCAGATAGCCGCCTTCGCCGCGCGCGCCCTCGGTGATCAGGCAGCCGGCACCGTAAATTCCGGTCGGATGGAATTGCACGAACTCCATATCCTGCAACGGCAGCCCCGCGCGCGCCACCATGCCGCCGCCATCACCGGTGCAGGTGTGGGCGCTGGTCGCGCTGAAATAGGCCCGGCCATAACCGCCGGTGGCCAGGACCACCATCTTGGCGTTGAACACATGCAAGGTGCCATCGTCCAGCTTCCACGCCACCACGCCGGTGCAACGACCATCGGTGATGATCAGGTCCAGCGCGAAGTATTCGATGTAGAATTCAGCGTTGTTCTTCAGGCTTTGACCATACAGCGTGTGCAAAATGGCGTGGCCGGTGCGGTCGGCGGCGGCACAGGTGCGCTGCACCGGCGGGCCTTCGCCGTATTCGGTGGTGTGGCCGCCAAACGGGCGCTGATAGATCTTGCCCTCTTCGGTGCGCGAAAATGGCACGCCGTAGTGTTCAAGTTCGTACACCGCCTTGGGGGCTTCACGCGCGAGGTATTCCATCGCATCGGTATCGCCCAGCCAGTCCGACCCCTTGACGGTGTCATACATGTGCCATTGCCAGCTGTCGGGGCCCATGTTGCCAAGGCTGGCTGCAATGCCGCCTTGTGCCGCCACGGTATGCGATCGCGTCGGGAAAACCTTGGTCACGCAGGCGGTGCGCAAGCCTTGTTCGGCCATGCCCAGCGTGGCGCGCAAGCCTGCGCCACCGGCACCCACCACGACCACGTCATAGTCGTGCACTTCATAGGGATAAGCGGTCATGTCAGTTCCTTCACAAGGCCATGCGCACCAGGGCAAACAGCCCGGTCGCCGCCACCATCCAGGCAATTGCGGTCATGCCGATAATGGCCATCTTTCTGGTCGTGCCGCTGGTGTAATCACCCAGCATCATGGTGGCACCGCCAATGAAATGCCGCATCCCCACCACCAGCACCAAGGCCGTCACAATGGCCGGGAACGGGTGCGAAAAGGTCTCGACCACCTCTTCGCGGGTGCCGCCAAGGGCCGAGCCGAAGATGTAAAGCCAGACCGGCAGCAAGAACGCCAGCCCGACCGACGACACCTGCATCGACCAGTGGTGTTCGGTTCCGGTGCCCGATGCGCCCTTGCCCTCGGCGCGCTTGCGATCTGTGATATAGCGCATCCTTTCCCCCCTTATTGAACCATGACGATGGTGATCAGGGTCAGCACGACCGATCCACCGATCATCATCATCCCCAGCATCTCGGCGGTCTTGATTTCCAGCCCTTTTCCGGCGTCGAAATACAGGTGCCGCAGGCCGGCCAGATAGTGATACCAGACCGCCCAGGCCGAGGCCGCAAACACCAGATCGCCGAACCAGCTGGTCACCACCGCATTGGCCGTGGCAAAATAGTCAGGCCCAACCGCGGCTGCCAGCAACCACCACACCGCCAGAACCACAGACACGATGAGGGCGTTGCCGGTGATGCGCGTCAGGATCGAGGTGATCGAGGTCAGTTGCGGGCGGTAAATCTGCAAATGCGGCGACAAAGGCCGTTTGACCCGTTTGACGTCTGCCATATCGGTTCCCTTCATCGCTGGCGCGACCGTCAGTCATCCGGTCCGCGGCGTGCTGTCATCGTTGTGTCAATGAATAGCGCTTTTTTTAGACCTGTCACGCGTGACTCTGGTGCAGATGCAGCATTTTATCGCTTTGACCGCAGAATTCTTGAATTTGTGATCACGAATTTTCCAGCTGTGATCACACGATTCCGCTCAGACAGAGCTGGTCGCCTTTGCCGCGTCACAGCGGCATCAGCGCCCAATAGTCCAGATCCAGCAGCACCTCGGGCAAATACTTGCCATCTTCACCGCGCAAGGCCCCTGCCCGGCCTTTGGTCGCCACCAGCCGCAACCGGATGGCCCCGACGCCGGGGCTGTCGGTTTCGGCCTTGTCCAGCACCTGCGACCAGGCCCGAACCGTGTCACCGGCAAAGCAGGGGTTGGCGTGGCTGCCTGCGTTCAGTGCCACCATCATCTGCGCATTGGCCAAGCCGTTGAACGACAGCGCGCGCGCCATGCTGATGACATGGCCGCCATAGATCAGCCGCCTTCCATCTTCGCGTGCGGTCGCATCGAAATGCACCTTGGCGGTGTTCTGCCACAGTCGGGTGGCCAGCATGTGCTCGGCCTCTTCCACCGTCACGCCATCGACATGGTCGATCACCTCTCCGACCGCATAATCGCCCCAGCGGTGCGGCTCGCCGGCCAGAGCGAAATCGTAGCGCGAAAAATCCAGCGGCTTGGGAATGACCAGCGCCTCGGGCACCACGACGCTGGCCAGTTGCGGCACCACCGCCCCCGGCGCGGGCGCATCCATCCGGTTCTTGCGCACCATTACCCAGCGGACGTATTCCAGCACCGGCTTGTCGTCCTGATTGAACCCTCTGGTACGGACGTAGACCACGCCCGACTTGCCGTTCGAGTTTTCCTTCAGCCCGATCACGGTGCTTTCGCTGCGCAGGGTATCGCCCGGATAAACCGGCATCAGCCAGCGGCCCTCGGCATAGCCAAGGTTGGCGATCGCGTTCAGGCTGATGTCGGGCACGGTCTTGCCAAATACAGTATGAAACGCCAGCAGGTCATCAAGCGGCGAGGCCGGAAGCCCGCAGCCCTGCGCGAACTGATCTGACGAATACAGCGCATGCCGGGCGGGATAAAGCGCATGATAGAGCGCCCGCTCGCCCCCCGACAGCGTGCGCGGCACGGCGTGGATGATCGTCTCACCCAGACGATAATCCTCGAAAAAACGGCCGGGATTGGTTTTCATGCGTTTCTCCAACGAACCTGCGTCCTAGTGATCGCCCAGCTTGATGTCGGGCGAGTAAACACCGGGCGCCTCTTTCACCACCGCCTGACCACAGCGCATGACACCCCGTACCGCGTCAAACGCATAGGTCGGATCACCATGCAGCGACCAGCCGTTGTTCAGCGCCACCGTGACCTTGTGACAAAATGCTGACGTGTCATCTTCGGACAAAAAGCGATAAAGTTTCATTGCCTTACCCCCAGGGCTGCACGCCAAGCCAGTAGTGGATCAGCATCACCACCGCCACGATCCCCAGCGTGCCGACGATGGCAAACAGCTCGAACTTGGCAGGTTTTGGCGCGGGCGGTGTCCAGGTCGGTTGTGCCCGGTTGATCACGATCACCGACACCACCGCCCAGGCCAGCAGCCCGCCAAACAGCACAAGGCTGGCCAAATCGCCATTCACCAGCAGGTGCGCGATGGCCCAGGTCTTGAACCCGGCCAGCTGCGGATGCCGGACCTTGCGGGCAAGCGCGGTTTTCATGCCCGAGGCAGCGTAGAAGTAGAAGGCCAGGATCATCAGCAGGTTGTTGACATGGGTCAGAAACGCCGGCGGCGTCCACAGATCAATCACCGGGGCGGCGCGATAGCCCACCACCATCAGCACGATCGACAACACGATCAGCCCCGTGGCCAGCAACTTGCCGTTGTTTCCCATCGCCTGCCGTTGGGCGGGGGCAACACGTTTGAACAGATGCGCAGCCCACCACAGGGCAACACCAAGGATCAGGACAGTCATGGCAAATCTCCGGCTGAGTTGGGGCGCACCTTGGCCTTATTCGGCCATCGCTGCAATCGCTTCGGCCTTGGCTAGGGTGGTTTTTGCGGTCACGATGTGCAGGTTTTCGACAATCTTGCCATCGACCACCGCCACCGCCTGCCCCTGCGCCATCGCCGCATCAAAGGCGGCGATCTGGCGGCGGGCCAGATCGACCTCGGCCTCGCTGGGGGCAAAGGCGGCGTTGGCGATGTCCAACTGCATCGGGTGGATCAGGGTCTTGCCGTCAAAGCCCATGTCGCGGCCCTGATAACACTCGGCCCGCAGGCCATCATCATCCTTGAAAGCGTTATAGACGCCGTCGATGATCACCCGGTGATGCACCTTGGCCGCCAGCACGCACAGGCCCAAGCCAGTTTGCAGCGGCAGACGGTCGGGGCGGAAATGGCTGCCCAACTCCTTGGCCAGATCATTGGTGCCCATCACCATGCCCTGCAATGCCGGATGCGCCGCAATCGCCGCCGCGTTCAGCATGCCAAGCGCGGTTTCCATCATGGCCCAAAGCGGTTTGCCCGGCACCAAGGCCGCCACCGCATCCAGATCGGCCGGCGTGCTGACCTTGGGGATCAGCACCGCATCCACCCCCGGATGGTCGGCAAAAGCCCTCGCGTCGTCGCGGCCCCATCCGGTGTCAAAGCCGTTGATCCGCACGATCCGCGCCCGACGGCCACAGTCTGCGTGCAAGGCTTCGGCCAAGACCGCTCGGGCATGCGGTTTTTCATCCGGTGCCACCGCGTCCTCTAGGTCGAAGATGATCGCATCCGTGGCCAGATCGCGCGCCTTTTCCAACGCCCGTTCCTTGGAACCGGGGATATACAGGACCGAGCGGAAAGGGCGGGCTGGTTTGGTCATGATTCGTCCCCTTGTAACAATCTTGCGCCAAAAACGCCCAAATCGTCACAATCTGCAAGCCCAAACTTGCCGCAGCGCAGCATTTCCAATCGTGGGGCGCATGGCAATCTGTCCGGCCTTGATTGGCCAAACTGCCCCCCCAAAAAAATCTGCGCCCGCCGGGAACCGAATTCAAAGGTGCCGCGTTGATACGGCACATGACACCTTATGGAAGGAGCACCACCATGAGCAGCATATCAGACAAGATCAGCGGCCTTGCAAACGAAGCCATCGGCAACGCCAAGCAGGCCATCGGCAAGGCCACCGACAACCCGAAGCTTCAGGCTGAAGGCATCGCGCAAGAGGTCAAGGGCGAGGCCCAGCAGGCCGTCGGCAAGGCCAAGGATGCGGTCGAAGACACCAAGGATGCGGTGAAAGACACCATCGACAAGATCTGATCCATAACGTTCTTCACGAGTTCTACAGGGTGCCCACGGGCACCCTTTTTTTTGCGATCACAGACCGTCCCACAGCAGTTTCAACGACACTGCCAGCAGTGCCCAGGTGACGACGCGAAAGAAGACCGCCTCGGGCAACCAGTGCACCAATCGCACACCCACAAACACCGACACCGCCACCACCGGCATCAGCACCACCGCCACCTGCAAATTGGCCGGGCTCAACTGCCCCAGATGCCAATAGGGCAGCAGCTTGACCGCGTTCAAAATGGCAAAGGCGACTGTGCCCGTCGCAGCAAACGCCATCTTTCCCAAACCCAGGGGCAGGACATACACCTGATAGGGTGGCGCGCCGGAATGGCTGACAAAGCTGGTGAACCCGGTCAGGACGCCCCAGAACAGTCCGGGTGCCACCTTGGCCCGACGGGGCGTGGACGAAACCTTGCGCCGCAGCAGCAGGCTAAGCGCAAAGATCAACCCGATGGCACCGACCAGCGCCGTCACCGCCGCTTCGGGCACGATACGCGCCGTGGCCCAGCCAACCGCCACCCCGGCCACCATGCCCGGCACCAGAATGGCCAGCACCCGGCGGTCAAACCCACGGCGATAGGCGTAAAGACCAAAGGCATCCGACAGCACATAGACCGGCAGCAAAACCCCCGCCGCTGTGACAGGCGAGATCACCAGCGCCAGCACCGGCACGCCCAGCATGCCCACCACCGGCAAGACCGCCCTTGCCCATGCCGACCAGCGCCGATGCCAGCAGCGCTGCCAGCCAGAATGCCGCTCCGTCCATCGCCCCTCCACTTTGCCGCCGGGTCCGCGCAACCGGGTTAGCGCAAACACCAGCGGCCTGCCAGCCACCCGCGAAAATATCGGCACACAATTGCATACAATGGACCCTTCTGCCCGCTTGCCTCAGGCCAAAGAAGGGGCTACCCAAGTCGCGACTCATTCACCAGACGGGAGACTGACCCATGGCACGACCCAAAATCGCCCTTATCGGCGCCGGCCAGATCGGCGGCACTTTGGCCCACCTTGCCGCCATCAAGGAACTTGGCGATATCGTGGTCTTCGACATCGCCGAAGGCACACCGCAAGGCAAGGCGCTGGATATCGCGCAATCGGGGCCTTCCGAAGGCTTTGACGCCATGATGAAGGGCACAAATTCGTACGCCGATATCGCGGGGGCCGATGTCTGCATCGTCACCGCCGGCGTGCCGCGCAAACCCGGCATGTCGCGCGACGATCTGCTGGGCATCAACCTCAAGGTGATGAAAGCGGTCGGGGAAGGCATCAAGGCGCATGCGCCCGATGCTTTCGTGATCTGCATCACCAACCCGCTGGATGCCATGGTCTGGGCCTTGCGCGAGTTTTCGGGTCTGCCGCATAACAAGATCGTCGGCATGGCCGGCGTGCTTGACAGTGCCCGCTTCCGGCATTTCCTGTCGGTGGAATTTGAAGTGTCGATGCGCGATGTGACGGCCTTTGTTCTGGGTGGCCATGGCGACACCATGGTGCCACTGACCCGCTATTCCACCGTCGGCGGCGTGCCGCTGCCCGATCTGGTGGCAATGGGCTGGACAACACAGGACAAGCTGGATGCCATCGTTCAGCGCACCCGTGACGGTGGTGCCGAAATCGTCGGCCTGCTGAAAACCGGCTCGGCCTTCTACGCGCCCGCGACCGCCGCCATCGAAATGGCCGAGGCTTACCTCAAGGATCAAAAGCGCCTGCTGCCTTGCGCCGCCTATGTCGACGGGGTGTTCGGCCTGACCGGCATGTATGTCGGCGTGCCCACCATCATCGGCGCCGGCGGGATCGAGCGGATCGTCAACATCACCTTGACCAAGGATGAGCAGGCGATGTTCGACAAATCGGTCGAAGCGGTCAAGGGTCTGGTCACGGCCTGCAAAGCGATTGATCCGTCTCTGGCCTGATTGCGTCAAGCCGGGCTGTGCCAGCAAGAAAACGCGCGCCCGCAAGGCGCGCGCCATCCATTTGTCGTTTCGCAGACCGGCCAGATGCTGACCAAAGGCTTTGCACCCGAAGGTCTGTACACCAGAATAGCTGTGTGCCAGAACGCCCCGGCACCGGATCCGGACCATCGTGAAACGTCTGGCGCGGGCTTGGCCCTGTCACACGCCCATGACCATGCCCTACCCGCATCCACGACAAGAACCGTCCCCACGGCCGGCATCGAACCGGCAAGCCTGACGGCGGGAGATTTTAAGTCTCCTGTGTTTACCAATTTCACCACGTGGGGTGACGGCTCTGTCGCTGTCCCTTATCAACCCGCTTCGGGCCAATCAATCGGGCATGAACCGCGTATGGAAAACCGTAGGCCAGCCGGGGCGCAGCACGACGATGTCGATCGTCCGTCTTTTCGCGTAAGAATGACGCGTCCAGTCCGCCTGCGTGTCTCGCCTCTGCACGCGGGCCGGCGCATGCGCGCCACCGATGCGCGCGGCGGGGCAAAAGGGTTGGCGGGCCTGCCCTGCCGGTTCAGTTGTGCTTGCCCGGCTGCAATCAATCCTGACCAGCGGCGTTCAGGAAACACCGAGATTTCAATCAAGGTGTGTCCTGCTGCTGTTTGCAGGGTCACGCCCAGGCGGGTTTGCATCCGGTTTTCGGCCAGATGCGGGTGGGATTACCTGCCTGTCGGGCGGATCCCGGCCCAATTTGCTTGACGCAATATCCCGCTGAAAGGCATCATAACACTCTGAGCAAGGAGGCTGCCGATGTCGCGTCTTGCCTTGGCGCTGTGTGCCTTGCAGGCCCTGGCCCCCGTGCAGGGCGCCGCCCGCGATATGACTGGAAAGATCGTGCTGCGCGAACGGCTTGCCCTGCCCGAAGGCACCCGGGCCGATATCGAAGTGCTGGCCGCCGATGGCAGCCTTGCCCTGATCGATATCCCTGCGAAGGGTCAGCCACCCTGTGCCTACCGCGTCACGGTGCCGGATGGCCCGTTGCTGACCCGCGCCCGGTTGCGCACACCCGATGGCGGTCAATGGATCAGCCCGCCGGCGCAAGTACCTGCCGGCACGGCGGACCATGACCAACCTCCCGCGATTGTGCGGGCAGCCCCGTCGATCGGTTTTGCCAGCTTCATGGCCTGCGGCCCGGCCTTGCTGCGGATCGGATTTCTGGGCATGGATGCCTATGCCCAGCGTGGCGGCCAGCTTGCGCAGATGATGGCCGTCTCTGGCCCGCCCAATCGCCAGTTCAGCGACGGGCGCAGCCTTGCAACCGTGCTGAACCCATCAGACAACGGCATTGACCTGATCTGGCAAGGCACGCGGCTTGCGCCCTGCATGGCCTTTCCCGACCCGGCACAGGCAGAGGTGCGCGCCTTTGGCACCGACCCGGCATGGCAGGCAAGCCTGACCAGCACCGGCATGACCTATTCCACGCCCGACGGTGACGGCGCAACCGCGCGGCACGCGGTGTTTGAGATGGGCAAGGATCAGGTCACCTGGCACAGCCCCGGCCTGCCCGCCCTGACCCTCACGCCAGGGGTCTGCCGCCTTGGCGACGGTGCCCTGCCCTATCCGGCCCAGGCGACGCTGCACAGCGCACCGCCGCGTCACGGCTGTGCCGGCGACCCGGCGCAGCTTATGCAGGGCGACTGGCGCCTGGTCACGCTGACAGGTGGCGCAGTGCCAGAACGGGTCACCGCGTCACTGTCGGTCACCGGCACCCGGGTTGCGGGCGAGGCAGGCTGCAACCGCCTGACCGCAACCCTGACGCAAAGCGGGGCAGAGCTGCGCCTTGGCCCGATCAGCAGCACCCGGATGGCCTGCCCCGACGACCGGAGCGCGTTTGAGGTGCGGCTGCTTGCGGCCCTGGCGCGGGTGCGTGGCTTTGACCTAACCCACAACGGCGATCTGGCCCTGACCGCGGACGGCGATACGCTTGCGGTGTTTGTCCGCCCCTAGCACCGCCGCATTGCGGCGCAGCAATTGACAGCGCCGCCGTTCCCCCGCTTTATGACGCAACACGAAGTGCGGGGATGTCGTCATGAAAAAGGTCTATCCGGATGCCAAGGCAGCGCTTGACGGGCTGCTGTTTGATGGGATGTCCATCGCCGCCGGGGGCTTTGGCCTGTGCGGTATCCCCGAATTGCTGATTGCCGCCCTGCGCGAGGCCGGGACCCAGAACCTGACCGTCGCCTCAAACAACGCCGGGGTCGATGAGTTCGGCCTTGGGGTGCTGCTGGAAAGCCGTCAGATCAGGAAGATGATCAGCTCTTATGTCGGCGAAAACGCCGAGTTCATGCGGCAATACCTCAGCGGAGAGCTGGAGCTGGAGTTCAACCCGCAAGGCACCCTGGCTGAACGGATGCGGGCCGGGGGCGCGGGAATCCCCGGCTTTTACACCGCAACGGGTGTGGGCACTGTGATCGCCGAGGGCAAAGAGGTGAAGTCCTTCAATGGCCGCGATTATGTGCTGGAAACCGGCATTGTGGCTGATCTGTCCATCGTCAAGGCCTGGAAGGCTGACCCGTCGGGCAACCTTGTGTTCCGCAAGACCGCGCGCAACTTCAACCCGCCCGCCGCCACCTGTGGCAAGGTTTGCGTGGCCGAGGTCGAAGAGATCGTGCCGCTGGGCAGCCTTGACCCCGACGGCATCCACCTGCCCGGCATCTATGTGCATCGCATCGTGCAAGGCGCGCATGAAAAGCGCATCGAACAGCGCACCGTGCGGCAGCGCGCCTGACGGGCCACGGCAGGGGCAAGCCAAGATCATTCCTGCCCGCGGCCGTCGCCGAAGACCCAACAACCGCCAGACCAAGGAGAGACCCGATGCCCTGGGACCGAAATCAGATCGCCGCCCGCGCCGCGCAGGAACTGCAAGACGGCTGGTATGTGAACCTCGGGATCGGCATCCCGACGCTGGTGGCAAATTACATCCCCGAGGGCGTGCATGTCACGCTGCAATCGGAAAACGGCATGCTGGGCATGGGCCCTTTCCCGTTCGAAGGCGAAGAAGACCCAGACCTGATCAACGCCGGCAAGCAGACCATCACCGAACTGCCGCAAACCGCCTACTTTGACAGCGCGCAGTCTTTCGCCATGATTCGCGGCGGCAAGATCGCCATGGCGATTCTTGGCGCGATGGAGGTGGCGGAAAACGGCGATCTGGCGAACTGGATGATCCCCGGAAAACTGGTCAAGGGCATGGGCGGCGCGATGGACCTTGTCGCCGGTGTCGGTCGCGTCGTGGTGGTGATGGACCACACCTCCAAACATGGCGAATCCAAGGTGCTGCGTGCCTGCACCCTGCCGCTTACCGGCCGGGGCGTGGTCAGCCGCATCATCACCAATCTTGGCGTTCTTGATGTGGTGCCCGGCGGCCTGAAACTGGTCGAACTTGCAGATGGCGTGACCGAGGCCGAATTGCGCGCCGCGACCGAAGCCACGCTGGTTACCTGATCCGACATCCCTGATCCGGGTTTCCTCTTGGGAAAAATACCCTCGGGGGGTGAATTGGCGCAACGCGCCAAGAGGGGGGCAGACAGCCCCCCTTTCTGGTCGGGCCTTCCCGACCTCAGCCGCCCGACGAGATCACCTTGAACACACACGGGTCGGTGACCAGTTCCGGCGGGGTCAGGCACAGGCCTTGCGCCACCTGCCAGGCGGCAAGGACCTTGGGCACATAATCGCGGGTCTCAGGATAGGGTGGGATGCCATCATTGGCGCGCACAGCACCTTCGCCCGCGTTATAGGCGGCCAGAACCATCAGCGGGTCGCGGTTGAACTCTTTCAGCAACCAGTTCAGATAGGCCACGCCGCCCTTGATGTTCTGCGCCGGATCGGTGCTGTCGGTCACGCCAAAGCGCGTGGCGGTGGCGGGGATCAACTGCATCAGGCCTTGTGCCCCGGCCGACGACAGCGCATCCGGCTTGCCCGCACTTTCCACCGCCATCACCGCCAGCGCCAAAGCCGGCGAGACATCGGTGCCGATGGTGGCGGTCAGGATGTGCTTGCCGTAAAGCGACGCAATCTCTTGCATCTGCTGCATCCGCGGGGCCTTGACGCCGCTGCCCTTGGGGCCTTTTGAGAGCGTGGCCATCGCTAGAGGAAAGCGGTCCGCCGCCGCCCCACGCGCGGTTGGCACAGAGTTCCAGAACCAGTCATAGGCGGCCGTCTTGGGTGCTATCGGTGCCACGGACCCGGGTGCCGATACCGGGGTCGGGTCGTTTGCAGACTCGGGGGCCGGCTCGGGGGTCGGGGTGCGCCGCTTGACCTTGGGGGCCAGGGCCAGCAGGCGCGCCTGTTCGGCAGGGTCGATCTGCACGATGCTGCGTTTGCCCACAGCTTCCCCGACCTTTACCCGTCGAAAGGTAAAGTCACGCTCGCCGGTCAAGCCTTCGGCCATGGCCGACAGCGGTGCCAAGGCCAGTCCCGCCGCCAGAAGTTTTACCCAGATTCGCATCGCTGCTCGATGCCCATTCGTTGATTTTTATTGCTCTCAACATCGCATGGAATTGGTGGCCCCGCTACCGGGGAGCATAAATCTGCTGCCAATTCTGGCGAATTTGCCGCAATTGCCTGCCACACCGATGCGCGGCAAAATCAAAAGCAAAAATTTATTTACGCTGGATCAATATGTTAACAGAAAGTTACGCAATATCCTCTTCAGACAGAAAAAGACCCAATCCCCACCCAGAAGTTGCCACGATTGAAGGCGAAAACATGCTCATACCGAACGGAAGACGGCGCGGAACAGAGGCCAAGCCGACACAGACACCGCCGGTTGGAACGTCAAAGCAACACGTGAAAAGGAAGATATGACCATGTTGAACCTCATCAAGAACTTCAAGAACGACGAATCCGGCGCCGTGACCGTTGACTGGGTCGTGCTGACCGCTGCCGTTGTGGGCCTGGGCCTGATCGTGATCAACGCCGCACGTCCGGCGATCACCACCGCTGCCGGCGTCATCAAAGCCGACATCGAGAACGCTGCCGCTCGCTAAGTTTCCCGGTCGGTTTATCCGGATGATACACGGCGCATCGGCGCGGACAGTTTGAACCGTCCGCGCCGATCCTCATAAGCGCCATGCCTTGTGCAGCAGAACGCCCGCAGGTTTGGTGCTTCGAACGTTGTAAAATATGCTAGGTCACATGTCCCCGCCGTGGAGGAAACGATGTTTGTTCGCCATCTAAAAATCGGGGCACGGTTGCAGCGGTTTAAGACCTGCGAGAGCGGGGCCGTGACCGTCGACTGGGTGGTTCTGACCGCTGCCGTCTGTGGCCTTGCAATCGGGGTCTGGGTGGTCATTCAAGACAGCCTCTTTGTGAACGGTGGGGTCGCCATCGCTGTCGATATCACGGAAGCGTCCCGCCGCGATTTCTGAGGCGGGTCGCAGGACGACAGGCCGACTGCAACATTTGGGTTGTCAGGCCGCAGGTGGGAAAGGGGTGAAATCATGCGTGGCATGTTTGGATTGGTTCTGGTCGCAGGCATAGGCCTTGCCGGATCGGCAGTCTATCTCGCCAAAGGGTATATTGGTCAGACGCAGTCTCAATTGGAACAGGAACGCGAGTTGCGCGCCAAGGTCGGACCGGTGGTGCAGGTCTATGTGGCAACGGTCACCAAGGATTACGGCGAACAACTGACCAAGGATGATGTTCAACTGGTCTACTGGCCCAAGAATTCGCTGCCCGAAGGCGTCTTCATGACCGAGGAAGAGATGTTCTCGAAAGGCGTTGGTGTCGCTCGCGCCGTCTTGCGCCCGATCGAGAAATTTGAGCCGATCATGCAGGTCAAGGTGACCGAACCGGGCGAGCCGGCGGGCCTGACCGGGCAGTTGGCGCGGGGCATGCGTGCCTTTGCCATCAAGATTGATGAAAAGACCGGCGTGCAGACCAACGTCCGCCCCGGTGACCATGTCGATATCTACTGGACCGGCGCGGTCGATGGCAGTGGCACGGAACTGACGCGGCTGATCGAAAGCTCGACCAAGGTCATCGTCGTCGATCAGGAAAATCAGGGCTCGGAACAATCGTCCAGGGCCCGCACAGTCACCGTCGCGGCCTCGCCCCAGCAGGTGGCGCGTCTGGCGCAGGCGCAGGCAACCGGGCGCTTGGCCCTGTCGTTGGTCGGTATCGGAGACGACACCACAAGCGATATAATTGAGGTGCGTTTGCCCGACATCACCGGACAGGTGATGGAGGAACAAACGGTCGTGATCACCGAAAAGGTCTGTACCATCACGCAAAACAAGGGTGGCGAGCGGATCGAAGTGCCGATCCCCTGCACCAACTGACATCAAAAATGCAACTGGGCGGCACCGCATCTGGTGGCCGCCCTTTGTCATATCCCGACAGGTTGCGGCATGTTGCAAGTTATCCACATAAGGTTTGACGAATAACCGTTTGATTCTTGCAATAAAACGGGTTTGCAGGCATCTTGACTGGAAATACGGGCAAAAAGACCCGGTCCGAGGCGTGATCGAAAGGGCAGGTCACATGAGCATGAACATCCTTCTGAAGGCGGGCCTGCTGGCTGCTGCCTTGGGCACGACGGCGCTGTGCAGCGCGGTGTCGGCCGAAACCCTGAGGGTGATGCAGGGGTCTGTCTCTGCGCCGCTGAAGGTGCCGATGAACCGTGCGGTGGTGGTGGAAAGTGAAACACCTTTCGCCGAACTGTCGATCGCGAACCCCGGAATTGCCGATATCTCAACGTTGTCCGACCGCTCGATCTATGTCTTGGGCAAGACCCCCGGCCGCACGACGATGACGCTGTTTGCTGCCGATGGCACGCTGATTTCCAACGTCGATGTGCACGTGACCCCGGATATCGCCGAGTTCAAGGAACGGCTGCAACAGATCCTGCCGGGCGAGCCGATCGAAGTGCGCACCGCCAATGATGGGATCGTGTTGTCGGGCACGGTGTCATCTTCGGCCAAACTGGACCGCGCGCTGGACCTGGCCGAACGCTATGCACCCGAACGGGTTTCCAATTTGATGAGCGTGGGCGGCACCCAGCAGGTGATGCTGAAGGTCCGCTTTGCCGAAATGCAGCGATCCGTTGCCAAGAACCTTGGCGTGTCGCTGGCAGCCCAAGGCGGCAGCAAGATCGGCATCGCCGCCGAAACCGGCACCTGGCTGGCCGAGGGCAACGGCATCGGCAGCCCGATCTCGGTCGATCCGGGCGTGCGCGGGGCGCTTGGCCTTGGCTTCACCGCCGGGTCGGTGCAATTTGCCGTGCTGCTGGAAGCGCTTGAATCCAAAGGCGTCGTCCGCACCCTGGCGGAACCGAACCTGACCGCCCTGTCGGGGCAAGAGGCCAAGTTTCTGGGCGGCGGCGAATATCCGATTCCGGTACTGACGACAGACGGCGTGGTGATCGACTACAAACCTTTTGGGGTCGAGTTGAACTTTACCCCCACCGTGGTGGATGGCGACATCATCAACCTGCAACTTAACGCCGCCGTGTCGTCGATCGACACGACCATCACCATCGAAGCCGGCGGCTTTTCGATCAACGCCTTCAAGCGCCGCGAAACCTCGACCACGGTCGAGATGCGCGACGGTGAAAGCTTTGCCGTGGCCGGGCTGTTGCAAGACGATTTCCGCAACCTGAACGCCCAACTGCCCTGGGTCGGTGATGTGCCGATCCTGGGGGCGTTGTTTCGCAGTGCAGATTTTCAGCGCAACCAGTCGGAGCTGGTGATCATCATCACCCCGCATCTGGTGACGCCGACCAAGGGCGATGTCTATGCCCTGCCAACCGACCGCATTAAACTGCCAACCGAGCGTGAGTTTTTCCTGAACGGCGATGTGGCCCAACGGCCGCGGGGTGCCGCGGGTGAAGTGGCCCGGCAGGATTTCAGCAGCTCTTACGGCTATGTGATGGAGTAAGGTGATGCGCAAGACATCCACAGCCCTGCTGACAATTGCCCTGCTGGGCGGCCTTGCGGCCTGCACCCAGTCGGCCAGCTATGACCGGCAGTTGGGCGAAGAGGTCAACTACGGCGGCCTTGAGACCGTGACGCGCACCAATTCGGCCATCATGTCGGGCGAAATTGATGCGAAGTCCCATCTGAACATCCGCTTTCGCAACGAAGTGCCCAGCACGGTGACGTTCGATTTCAACAGCGCCGTGCTGACACCCGAGGCGCGCAGCGCACTGGCACTTCAGGCCGACTGGATCAAACAATTCCCGGAACTGCGGTTCTCGGTTTACGGCCACACCGATCTGGTGGGATCAAGTGCCTATAACTATGCCTTGGGCAAGCGCCGCGCCCAGGCTGTGGTGAACTTCTTCGCAGGCCAAGGGATCAGCCGCCACCGGCTGCAAGCGCTGGTGTCTTATGGCAAGACCCGGCCGGTGATTGCAACACCGGGGCCGGAAGAGGCCAACCGCCGCACCGTGACCGAGGTTGCAGGCTTTGCCAAGCGCAGCGGCCCGCCGCTGAATGGCAAATATGCCCAGATCGTCTTCCGCGAATATGTGGAAAGCGCGACCCGCAAGCATCCGCAGAACACCAGGATCATCACCCAGACCGATCCGGGCGAGTAAGGGCATAGCTGCGTATTGTTGACGAAAGGGGGCCGGATTTCCGGCCCCTTCTTGTTTGAATGGCTGCTGTTAACCTAACAGTGTTGACGCACAGGATAAAAATCAAAAAATCACGTTTTTTTGGCCCCAATCCTGCCACCATTACCCAGCATTTCTTGACCTAATGGAAACAGTCGCGGGGATAACCCTGCACGGGTCCGGGGCAGCCAACGACCAATTCTTTGCCTGATGCAAAGACGGCCCTGCCGCGTGATCCGTCTTCTGGAAGGACAAGAGTTGAGATGACGAGCGTGGCAACCCTTCAACCTGATCCCGCACCGATCAAGGCCTGTACCATTTCACGGGATGTGCAGAACTTTGACTTGCTGATCGACGACATGGAAAACGAGCTTGGCGAAAGCTGGGGCGATCTGTCGTTTGACGATGCTCTTGTTTTCATGGGCCAACCCGATGCGGCGACACTTGAGTTCGTGGCGATCGCCGTCAATGCCGAAGACGAGGCCGACCTGACCCGGATTTCGGAGATCATCCGCACCGCAAAAGCGCGCGACATCAAGGTAGTGCTGGTCGCCGAACAGCTAAGCGCGATTGCCCTGCATCAACTGCTGCGTCTGGGGGCCGATGATTTTGTGCCCTACCCCCTGCCCGACGGCGCCCTGCACGAGGCGATCGAGCGGTTGCGCAGGCCAGCCGCCGCCCCCGCTGTGGCCGCCGTTGCAGCCACGCCAGAGATGGAAGAGGTTGCCACCCCCAAGTTCAAGGCCAAGGGCGACCGTGAAGGCGTGATCATGCCGGTGCATGGCCTTGCAGGGGGCACCGGGTCTTCGACCTTTGCCGTCAACCTGGCTTGGGAGCTGGCCACGATCTCGAAAACCGACGCGCCGCGCGTCTGTCTGCTGGATCTGGATTTCCAATATGGCTCGGCGGCCACCTATCTGGACTTGCCGCGCAAAGAGGTGGTGTTCGAGGTGTTGACCGACACCGGCGGCATCGACAGCGATGCCTTCTTGCAATCCATGCTGACCTTCAACGACAAGCTGCACGTATTTACTGCGCCGGCCGACATGTTGCCGCTGGATATCATCGGACCCGAGGATATTGGCCGCATCATCGACATGGCGGCCGCCAATTTCGACTATGTCATCATCGACATGCCGAAAACCATCGTCGCCTGGACCGAAGCGGTCCTGACCCGCGCACATGTGTATTTCGCGCTGATGGAGCTTGACCTTCGGTCGGCCCAGAACGTGCTTCGGCTGATCCGTGCCCTGAAGGCCGAGGCGCTGCCGCATGAAAAGCTGCGCTATGTGCTGAACCGCGCGCCAAAGTTCACCGATCTGTCCGGCAAAAGCCGCGTCAAGCGCATGGCCGAAAGCCTGGATATCAGCATCGAAATCCAGTTGCCCGACGGGTCCGCGCAAGTGACGCAGGCCAACGATCACGGCCTGCCGCTGGCCGAGACATCGGCCAAGAATCCGCTGCGCAAAGAGATCCAGAAGCTCGCCAAATCACTGCACGACCTGAACAAGGGCGTCGAGGTTGGCAAAGCGTAATCGGTAAAGGGGCTTACAGATGTTTTCGCGTTTCAAGAAGCCAGAGTCAGGCCCAGCCGCCATCGCGTTGAAGCCGGTCACGTCGTCTGGGCCTGTCGCGCCGATTTCGGCGGCGGTCCACAAACCCGTGGCCGTCACGACCCGGCCAAACCCGACCGCGCCGATTGCGCGCACCCCGGCCGAAGCCATGGCCTCAGACAAGGAAAAGAAGAAAAAAGAGAAGATGGCCGAGTTGAAGGTCGAGTTGCACAAGCGTCTGCTTGACAACCTGAACCTCTCCGCCCTCGAAAAGGCCACCGAGGCCAGCCTGAAACAGGAAATCGCGTCGATCACCGCCGAAGCGCTGGACGAAATGAGCGTCGCCCTGAACGCGCAGGATCGCCAGGTTCTGCATCAGGAGTTGTACGATGAGGTGATGGGCCTTGGCCCGCTGGAAGCCCTGCTGAAAGATGACACTGTCAACGATATTCTGGTGAACGGCCCCAAGCGCATCTTTGTCGAACGCGCGGGCAAGCTGTCACTGACCGACATCACCTTCAAGGATGAGCGCCACCTTTTGCGCATCATCGACAAGATCGTGTCGGCCGTCGGACGCCGGGTCGACGAATCCAACCCCTATTGCGACGCCCGCCTTGCCGACGGGTCACGTTTCAACTGCATGGTTCCGCCGGTGGCTGTTGATGGCTCGCTGGTGTCCATCCGTAAGTTCAAGAAGGAAAAGCTGGGCGTGCCCGATCTGGTGCGCTTTGGGGCGTTTACCGAAGAAATGGCCGCCTATTTGCAGGCCGCGGTTGCCACCCGTCTGAACGTCATCGTGTCAGGCGGCACCGGTTCGGGGAAAACCACCACGCTGAACGCGCTGTCGTCATTCATTGACGGGTCCGAGCGCATCCTGACCATCGAAGACACCGCCGAACTTCAGCTTCAGCAGATCCACGTGGGCCGGATGGAAAGCCGCCCGCCAAACGTCGAGGGCAAGGGCGCCGTCACCCAGCGCGATTGTCTCCGCAACGCGCTGCGGATGCGGCCTGACCGGATCATCGTCGGCGAAACGCGGGGCGAAGAGGTGATCGACATGTTGCAGGCGATGAACACCGGCCACGACGGGTCGATGACCACGATCCACGCCAACAGTTCGCGCGATGCGGTCAGCCGTCTGGAGAACATGATCGCCATGTCGGGCATCGAAATGCCGATCAAGGCGATGCGCAGCCAGATTTCCTCGGCTGTGAACCTGATCGTGCAGGCCAGCCGCCTTCAGGACGGCTCGCGCCGGATGGTGTCGATCACCGAAGTGACCGGCATGGAAGGCGAGGTCATCTCGATGCAGGAAATCTTCCGCTACGAACGCCTTGGGCTTGAGGCAAACGGCAAGATCATCGGCCGTTTCAACGCGACGGGCATTCGGTCTGCCTATTCCGACCGGTTCAAGCAATGGGGCTATGACCTGCCCTCGTCGATTTATGAGCCGATAGTGTAAGGAACAGACCCATGGAAATCTCTGCTGCCCCCCTGATTTATGTGATGATCTTCGCCGCAGTGGTGGCCCTTGTGCAGGGCCTGTATCTGGTGGCGTTTGGCAAATCCATCAGCATGGACAGCCGCGTCAGCCGCCGTCTTGCGCTGATGCAAAAGAACGGCAACCGTGAACAGGTTCTGGAGCAACTCCGCAAGGAGATGAGCCAGCACATGTCGTCGCGCGGCATCCCGCTTTATGCGCTGCTGGCAAACAAGGCGCAAAAGGCCAATATCGCCTTCTCGCCCAAGCAACTGGTCGGCATCATGGCCGTTGCCGCCGTGTTTGCCTATGTCGCCATGATGTATGGCACCAGCGTTGCCGACCCGGTGCGCGGCGTGGTGGCGGTCTTGATGGGTGTGGGCGGGGTCTATTTCTGGGTCAACAAAATGGCCAACAAGCGCATGAACTTGCTGGAAGAACAGCTGGCGGATGCGGTCGAGTTGATGGTGCGATCATTGCGGGTTGGCCATCCCTTCGCCTCGGCGATCAGCATCGTCGCCAAAGAGGTTCCCGACCCGTTGGGCACCGAATTCGGGTTCATCTCGGATGAGGCCGCCTATGGGCGCAACGTCACCGAAAGTCTGAAATCCTTTGCCGACCGGATGGACAACCAGGATTTGCGCTTTCTGGCTGTCTCTGTGACGATCCAGCAGCAATCGGGCGGCAATCTGGCCGAGATCCTCGACGGTTTGGCCAAGGTGATCCGCGCGCGCTACAAGCTGTTCCGCAGAGTCAGGGCCATCACCGCCGAGGCGAAATGGTCAGGAATGTTTCTGTCCGGCTTTCCGCTGCTCGCCCTGATCGCGATCAACATGCTGGACCCCACCTATTACGACGACGTGAAAGACAGCTCGGCCTTCGTCCCGGCTGGGATCTTTGTCGGCATCATGCTGACGATCAATATCATCTATATGAAAATCATGACGAATATTCAGGTTTGAGGCCAACATGCAGATCTTTGACTCCCTCACCGCACTGTTGACCACCTGGTTGGGCCCGATGGGGCCATTGCTCGCCCTGGGTGGGGTTGGCCTAGCCTTGATCCTGATCACTTTGCCGTCGCTGTTCAAACAGGAACGCGACCCTCTTGCCCGCATCCGCGAACAGCGCACGGGCAAGGAACACTCGGTCGAAAAGCTGCGAAGGGGGGGCCCGCGCGCCGACAAGCTGGAACGCTTTGCCAAATATCTGGAACCGGCCAGCGCCGAGGAATTGTCCGCCACCAAGATGAAGTTGCTGCGCGCAGGATATCGCGGCAAGGGCGCGGTGCGCATGTTCCACTTCTCGCAGTTTGCACTTGGCCTTGGCGTTCTGGTGCTGGGGCTGGTCTACGCCTGGCTGCAATCGACGCAGCAGGAAATGACGACGCAAGCCATGGTCTTGTATACCATCCTGCCTGCCGCGATCGGCTATTACTTTCCGCAATACTGGGTCACGCGGCGCGTCGCGATGCGTCAGCAGGAAATCACCCGTGGCTTTCCCGATGCACTGGACATGATGCTGGTCTGCGTCGAGGCCGGGCAATCGCTGGATCAGTCGATCATCCGGGTCGGCCACGAAGCCAAGAACGGTTACCCCGCCTTGGGCGAAGAATTCGAAACCGTGGCGCAGGAAATGAAGGCTGGCAAGGAACGGGTGGTGGTGCTGCGCGATATGGCGGACCGGGTTGGTCTGCCCGACATCACCTCTTTCGTCACCACACTGATCCAGTCTGCCAGCTTTGGCACCTCGATCGCCGATGCGCTGCGGGTGTATTCTGCAGAAATGCGCGACAAACGGATCATGCGCGCGGAAGAAAAGGCCAACACCATCCCGACAAAGCTGACACTGGGCACAATGCTCTTCACCCTGCCGCCGCTTCTGGTTATCTTGATCGGGCCTTCGTTGTTCAAATTCGCAACGCAGATGGGTGGAGGTTGAATCCCTGTCGTCCCGCACAAGCCTGTTTGCCGTATTGGCCCTTACCTTTGCCATCGCCGCCTGTACCGGCACAGGCGGCGCAGGTCTTTTCAGATCGGGACCCGATGCCACCCGCAGCGATCCGTTCGGCGTTGATCCGCGTGAAGAGTCTGTCGATGGCCTGATCGTCGGCCACCGGATGATGGCGGCAGCGGAATATGACCTAGCGCTGAAAGCCTATCTGCGCGCCGCAGGCGAGCAGGGCTTTACGGTTGATGTCCTCTCGGCCCTGGGGTCGGCCAACCTGCATCTCAAGCGGTTGAACCAGGCTGAAAAGCTGTTGCGTGACGCGGTGAAGGAAGACCCCAATTTCGTGCCCGCGCTGAACAATCTGGGCGTCGTGCTGATGGAGCGTGGCCAATATGGCGAGGCGAAGTTGTTCTTCCAGCGGGCCTTTGGTGCCGATAGTGGCCAAACGGACGCGATCCGCGAAAACCTGAAACGCGCCATCGCAAAAAGCCAGGACGATGTGTATGCTGAACCCGAGGAAACACCGAAGTTCACCCTCGTGCGGCGGGGCTACAGCACGTATGAGCTGTTGTCCGAACTGTAGCGGGGCAAGGACTCGAGCAGGATAAGAGGACGCATAAATGCGCCGACCGATGTTTGTGGCACTGTGCCTGTCCGGCATGGTCATTCTTGGGGCTTGTGCGAAATCGCCGGACGCCGAGGTGCAACGTGCCCTGAAAGACGTGAACGTCATCGACGAATCCAACCTTTCCGACATCATGCTGACGGTGGGTGACCCGGATGAGGCAGTTGCCTATTTCAAGCGCACCGCCGAACAGAACCCGGACCGGATTGACCTGAAACGCGGGTTGGCCAAATCACTGGTCCGCGCGGGCCGCCCGCAAGACGCTGCCGCCGTCTGGCGCAGCGTTCTGCTGCTGCCCGAGGCGGGCAATGAAGACCGCGTCGGTTTGGCCGACGCGTTGATCCGCGCCAACGAATGGCCCGCCGCCGAGGCCGAGTTGAACAAGGTGCCGCCAACGTTCGAGACCTTTGAACGCTATCGGCTTGAGGCGATGATCGCCGACAGCAAGAAAAACTGGAAGAAGGCCGACAGCTTTTACGAGATCGCGTCGGGGATGACCACCAAGCCTTCGGGCGTGCTGAACAACTGGGGCTTTTCCAAGCTGACGCGCGGTGACGCTGCCGGGGCGGAAAAGCTGTTCATGCAGGCGCTGACCTATGATCCGACAACCTTCACCACCAAGAACAATCTGGTGCTGGCGCGCGGCACCCAACGCAAATACGAATTGCCCGTGGTCAAGATGAGCCAGTCGGAAAAGGCCGAGCTGCTGTATACGCTGGCGCTGACCGCGATCAAGCAGGGCGATGTCAACGTCGGCAAACAGCTTTTGCGCGAGGCCGTTGAAACCCACCCGCAACATTTTGAGACCGCCGCCCGCAGTCTTGCCGCGCTTGAGGCCTGAGCAATGTTCGACCTGCCGACCCTTGCGCCGCTGACACTGGGTGCTGCCATTGCGTTCTTGCCCTTTGCCCTCGGCATCGGTGTCTGGGTGGCGTTCAGTGACATGAAGTTCATGAAGATCCCCAACAAGGCCATGATCGCCTTGCTGGGCGTCTGGCTGCTGATCGGCCTGCCCGCGGTCTGGCTGACCGGATTGCCACTGATGTCTTGGGCCTGGGGCTGGGCCTTGGCGGCGGTCACGCTGGTGATCGGCTTTGTCGCCAATGCCCTTCGGCTGATCGGGGCGGGCGATGCCAAGTTTGCCACCGCCATGGCACCGTTCTTTGTCGGCAGCGATTGGCGCCCGGTGTTTGTGCTTGCCGCCAGCTGCCTGATCAGCGCGTTCATCCTGCACCGCACCGCCCGGATGATCGGCCCCTTGCGCCGCGCCACACCAGACTGGGTCAGTTGGACCAACAAGGATTTCCCGATGGGGTTGGCCTTGGCGGCAACACTGATTTTCCATCTTTTGTTCATAATTCAAGGCCAGATGTAGGGAAGCTTTTCGGCGCGTTGCGCCGGATGGTTTCCGCTTTGAACGCGCCGGTGACCGGCGCGCAACATCAGGTTACCTTGCATGAACATGCCGCTCACGCCCAATGTGACCGCCCCGCCATCGCCCAAGACCCTGGCCGACACCGGCCTGTCGATGGTGATGATGCGCGATATCCTGCTGAAATCCATTTTCCGCATGAACCTTGACCTTGTGTCCGATATCAGCCGAGTGATCGCGCTTTCGGTGCCGCTGACGCAAGAGTTGATCGACGTGGCCCGGGGCCAGAAGCTGATCGAGGCCATGGGCACCCTGCATGCCACCAGCGGCAACGAAATGGGCTATCAACTGACCGACAGCGGCAAGGCGCGGGCGCTGGATGCCCTGTCGCAATCGGAATATTTCGGCGCGATGCCGGTGCCGATGGCCGCCTATGCCGAGCAGATGAAACGCCAGTCGGTGCGCAACATCCGCCTGACCCGCGAACAGCTTGTGGCGTCAATGGGTCACCTGATCCTGCCGCCCGATCTGCTGGGCCATCTGGGGCCTGCCATCACCTCGGGCCGGTCGATCCTGCTTTATGGCCCGCCCGGCAACGGCAAATCGTCCATCTCGAACGGTATCCGCGCCGCAATGGGCGACAAGATCTATATCCCGCGCGCGCTGGAATATTCCGGCCAGGTCATCACGGTCTATGACCCCATCGTGCATTCTTCGGCAGAAGAGGCCGTTGACGACCCCAGTTCGCTGCGCCGCACCTCGGGGCGGTTTGACGCGCGCTATGTCTATTGCGAACGCCCCTCGGTGGTGACCGGTGGTGAGTTGACGCTGGACATGCTGGACCTGAAATACAACCCCGTCGCCCGCACCTATCAGGCACCCTTGCAGTTGAAAGCCTCGGGCGGGATCTTCATCGTAGACGACCTTGGCCGTCAGGTGGAACCACCGCAAAAGCTGGTCAACCGCTGGATCGTGCCGCTGGAAGAAGGCCGCGATATCCTGTCGCTGCAATCGGGTGAAAAGTTCACCGTGCCGTTTGACACGCTGGTGATCTTTTCGACCAACTTCCATCCGAACGAGATTTTCGACGGCGCGGCCCTGCGCCGGATTTTCTTCAAGATCAAGGTCGATGGCCCCAATCAGGAAATGTTCCTGAAAATCTTCGCCATGGTCGCGCGCAAGAAAAAGATCCCGCTGGATGAGGCCACGCTTCTGCACATGCTCAAGACCAAATACCCGACAATCGAGAACAATTTCGCCAATTATCAGCCGACCTTCCTGATCGACCAGATGATCGCGATCTGTGAGTTCGAGGGCCTGCCCTATCAGATGCGCCCCGACCTGATCGACCGTGCATGGGCCAACATGTTCGTGCGGCAAGAGGCGATTGCCCGTTGAGGCGGGGATGTCTGTGGAACCCCCGGGCCTCTGCCCCGGACCCCGGAGTATTTCTCAAGCAGCAATAGCTCAAGAGAAGTGGGTGACACCCAGGTCGGTCACAATCATGTCCAGACGCTGATCGGTGGCATCGGTTGGCACCTGCAGCACCTGCTGCGCGGCAAAGGCAAAGCCGACCGCCAGCACCGGGTGGCGCACGCGCAGCGCGGCAAGGGTGCGGTCATAATACCCGCCGCCATAGCCCAGCCGATAGCCCCGCGCATCATAGGCCAGCAGCGGAACAATCAGCACCTCGGGGTCAACCCAGGCCCCGCCTGACGGGATCAGCGCGCCAAAAGCCCCCGGCTCCATCGGGCAACCGGGGGACCATTCGCGAAACCGCAGGGGCTGCTCCGGACCGATGATCACCGGCACGCCGACCGGGCCTTGATGCGCGGCCATCGCCGGCAGCGGGTCGATCTCGGTGCGCATCGGCATATAGCCTGCCAAGGTGCGACCCGGATGCGCGGCCAGCACGTCGGCCAGCAGTTCGGCCGCCTGCCCCCGCCCCGCAGCAAAGGCGGCGCGGCGCGCTGCGAACGCAGCCTTGCGCGCCGCAGCCTTCACATCAGCACCCATGTCGCCAGCCCAAGGAAGGCAAAGAACCCCACAACATCGGTGACCGTGGTCACGAACGGGCCCGAGGCTAGCGCCGGGTCTATCCCGGCCCGTTCCAGCGCCATCGGGATCACGATGCCACCCAAGGCCGCCGCCATCAGCGTCATCAGCATCGCAAGGCCGATCACCACGGCCAGCATCGGCATGCCGAACCACAACCCCGCCACCAGCGCCATGATCAGCCCGAATACGGCGCCGTTGATCGCCCCCACCGCCACCTCGCGCCGGATCACCCGCGGGGCGTTGCGCGGTGTCAGATCGCGGGTGGCCAAGGCCCGCACCGCCACCGTCATCGACTGGGTGCCCGCGTTGCCGCCCATGCTGGCAACAATCGGCATCAGCACCGCCAAGGCCACCATCTGGTCAATGGTATCGGCAAACATCCCGATCACCAGACTGGCCAGAATGGCTGTCAGCAGGTTGACAAACAGCCACAGCGCCCGGCCCTTGGTGGCCTCCCACACCGTGTCGGCCAGCGTTGCCTCATCATCGACACCGGCCATGCGCAGCATGTCTTCCTGGTGCTCTTCGTCCAGCACGTTCATCGCGTCGTCGATCGTAATCACCCCGACCAGCCGCCCGGCGGCATCGACCACGGGGCATGAAATCAGGTGATACTGGTTGAACAGATAGGCGACATCGGCCTCGGGTTCGCTGGCCTCGATGGTACGAAAACTGTCTTCGACAATGTCATTCAACGCCACCTCGCGCCGGGCTGACAGCAGCCGCCCCAGCGTGACATAGGCCACTGGCTTCATCCGCGGGTCCACCAGAATGACGTGGTAGAACTGGTCGGGCAACCAGTCGGCATTGCGCAGATGCTCGATCATCTCGCCCACGGTCCAGTGCGACGGGGCCACGACCACTTCGCGCTGCATCAGGCGCCCGGCCGAGTATTCCGGGTAGGACATCGCCTGTTCAACCGCCACCCGGTCGACGCCGTCCAGCGCGCTGAGAATGGCCTCTTGCGCCGGTTCTTCCAGGTCTTCCAGAATGTCGACGACATCATCGGTGTCCAGATCGCGCACCGCCTCGGCCACCACCTCGGGCGGCATCGAGGTGATCACCTCTTCGCGGATCGCATCCGAGATTTCCGACAGGATGTCGCCGTCAATTTCGCGCGACCACAGCGCCAGCAGATGCCGCCTTGCATCGGGGCGGATCTGTTCCAGAAGGTCGGCCACATCGGCGGGGTGCAGCGGTTCCAGCAGGTCGTTCAGGGTGCTGGCGTCATCGGCCTCGACTGCCGCCAGAATGGCCGACACCCGGCGCGCATCCAAACCATCTTCGTCTTCGCCGCGCCGATCTTCTGCCATGCCACCCCCATTCGTTCGCGCCACAGTAGCGAAAGCCGGTTGCGGCAAACAGGGGGCATCGGTGGTTTTACCCTGCTCGAAAACCGGGTAGCCTGCGCGCGACACAAGGGTATGCTGATGACCGACCTGCTTCTGGGCCAAGTGCTGCATTTCACCGCCGATCCCTTCGGGATTGGCCCTGACGCCGCCGCGCTGGACGAAGCGGTGGTGATCGAAGCGGGCCGCATTGTCGCTGTCGGGGCGGCTGATGCCCTGCGCCGCAGCAACCCGCAGGCGCGTGTTACCGACTACGGCCAGGCGCTGATCAGTGCGGGGTTTGTCGATGCCCACGCCCATTACCCACAAACCGCCATCATTGCATCCTGGGGCAAGCGCCTTATCGACTGGCTGAACACCTATACCTTCCCCGAAGAAATGCGGTTTTCGAACCTTTCCTATGCGTCAGAGGTGGCAAACCGCTATCTGGACCTGACCCTTTCAAACGGAACCACCTCGGTCTGTTCCTACTGCACCATCCACCCCGAAAGCGTGGATGCGTTCTTTACCGCCGCCGCCGCGCGCAATCAGCGGGTCTGGGCCGGCAAGACCTGCATGGACCGCAACGCCCCCGACGGCCTGCGCGACACCGCCCGGACCGCCCATGACGACTCGGCACGGTTGCTGACGAAATGGCATGGGCGGAGTCGCGCGTCCTATGTGATCACGCCACGCTTTGCGCCCACCTCGACCGAGGCGCAGCTGGAGGCTTTGGGGGCGCTTTGGGCCGCCAATCCCGGTTGCCTGATGCAAACCCACCTGTCGGAACAGACCGACGAGATTGCCTGGGTCCGCCAGTTGTTTCCCAGCGCGCGCGATTATCTGGACACGTATGAACGCCACGGCCTGCTGGGCCGAGGCGCGCTTTATGGTCATGCGATCTGGCTGGAGGACCGCGAAAAGGCCCGCATTCTGCAAGCCGATGCCAGCCTGATCCATTGCCCCACGTCCAACACCTTCATCGGGTCCGGCCTGTTCGACATGGGCGGGCTAAAGGCGGCAGGCCACCGCATCGGGCTTGCCACCGATACGGGCGGCGGGTCTTCGTTTTCGATGTTGCGCACCATGGCCTCGGCCTATGAGGTGGCGCAACTGAAGGGACGCGCGCTGCACCCGGCCGAATTGTGGTGGCTGGCCACCGTCGGCAGCGCCCGCGCCCTGCACGCCGATCACCTGATCGGCAATATCACCGTGGGGGCCGAGGCCGATCTGGTGGTGGTCAACCTCTGCTCGACCCCTGCCATTGCACAGGCAACGCAGCGCGCCCGCGACATCTGGCAAGCGGTTTTCCCGACCATCATGATGGGCGATGACCGCGCCATCCGGGCCACGTGGGTGGCCGGGCGCTGCGTCCAGGACAACGACCCCACCACAGGGGCGCTGCGAAAAAACGCGGCTATGGGGACTGCTGCAAGCGATTGACCCGCCTACCCTTGGGGCGGGTCAGCGCAAGCCGCAGGTCCGTCAGTCCACGGGTGGTGGCGGTGGCGGCAGGCTGTCGAACAGCCCGGCAAGGGCGGTGTCGGCCGCCATTTTCCAGCCATCCTGTCCAGCCGTCCACACCATCGAGGCCCGCGAGATTTGGCCAGAGGCAGCCATCCGCGACAGGGCAGCTTCGTCAAACGGGCCTTTGGTGGTGCCGTTTTCGGCCAGATGCCAGACGGTAGTGGCGGCGGGTGGCGGCGGCGGCGCCATGCCGACGGGCGGCGCTGCCGGGGCAGCAGGTGGCGCACCCCAGGGGCCAACCTGTTGTGCCATAGCAGCCCCCATGCCGGCAGCCATGCCCGCGCCCATCATCGCACCCGCGCCAGAGGCCGGGTTGGCCATGCCCTCGGCGGCGTTGAACTGCATGTATTTGTTCAGATCGCCCGCGATGCCGACACCAGTGCGCTTGTCGAGCACCTTTTCCACCTCTTCCGGCAGGCTGATGTTCTCGATATAGAACTCGGGCAGGATCAGCCCGTATTCGGCCACCAGCGGGTTGATCGCGGTGGTGACAATCTTGCCCAGATCGCGGGTGTTGGCGGCCATGTCCAGCACCGGGATGCCGGATTTGGCGATGGTCTGGCTGAACTCTTGCACAATGATGTTGCGGATCTGATACGAGATTTCGCTCGACGTGAACTCACCATCGGTGCCAACGATTTCGCGCAGAAAGATGGCGGGGTCGGACACCCGCATCGAATAGGTGCCAAAAGCGCGGATGCGCACCGGGCCGAATTCGGGATCGCGGCACAAGATCGGGTTCTTGGTGCCCCATTTCTGATCGTTGAACCGGGTGGTGTTGACGAAGTAGATTTCCGATTTGAACGGGCTGGAAAAGCCGTGATCCCAATGTTGCAGGGTGGTCATGATCGGCATGTTGTTGGTTTCAAGCATGTAAAGGCCGGGGCCAAACACATCGGCCAACTGGCCTTCGTGGATGAACACCGCCGCCTGCCCTTCACGCACCGTCAGCTTGGCACCATATTTGATCGCCTGCCCGCGCCGTTCAAAGCGCCAGACCATCGTGTCACGGGTATCATCGAGCCACGAGATAACGTCGATGAATTCGCCCTTGAGGAAATCGAAAACCATGGCTTCACTCCTGTTTCCCGGAAAGGACTTGGGTAGGATTGTTCAACTTTCACCGCCCACAAGGGCGCTGGCAAGCGAATTGACGATCGGCCGGGCCTCGGATTGGGTCATGCCGGGGCGCAGGGCGGGGTTATAGAGGATGCGCAGCAACAGTTCATCCTGACGGGTCAGCAGCGCGAATTCCTCATCATCGTTGAAGATCGACGGGCGGGCACGCGGGCTGTCATTGGCAAGGCCAAGGCCTTGGGCGATTTCTTCATGAATGCAGGACAGGCGCAACAGGTCGGGGTGTTCCGCCCGGATCACCGCAAAGGCGCCGCTGTATCGCCCGGAAGATCCATCCGACATCGCGTAGACAAGGCAATAGGTTGAAAGCGGCATGTTGGTGATGCCGGCGATTTCGCCCGTCGACAGACCGGGAAGCGCAGAGGCGATGATGGGGCCAAGCGCGCGGCGCTCGTCCTCGCCCACGATATGCAGGAAGAAGTTGGGCGCGCTGTCGTTCAGCATGATCGGGTGGCCGGTCAGCCGCGACAGGCGGGCAAGATACGACCCGATGCGCGCGGTGTCGGTGGCGCGGTCAGTGGGGCTGACCGATGCGCCAAAGCGCAAGCCCACCCGAACCGGGGCCTCCCAGCGGCGCAGGCGGCTTTCGGTTTGGCGTTGCACCGGGCCGACCGGGCCGCGTGCATATTCGTCATAAAGCGCGATGCGGATGAAGGTGTCGGCCAGCATCCGGTCGGAAAACGGCGTGTCGCGCCCGCCGCCATCGGTGCGCAACAGGCCCGAGGCCAGAAGGTCGGCCTGCACGCGGGCAAAATGCTGGCGCACGGCTTCGCTTGCAGCACTTGGGGTCGGGGGGGCCGGCTGCACCGCCACGGTGCCGGGCCGCGTCGGGGCGATCGGGGATCGGGCGGGAAGCTGCGGGCTGCCAACGCACCCCGCAACAGCCACCAGACAGGTGGCGTGACACATGGCCCTAAGGGCGGCGACAAGGCCCATGATTCTGTGCTTAGCCCTTTGCCGGTGCAGGGATGGTGCGGGCACGGGCGGATGACAGGGTGTCACGCAGCTCGGCTTCCATCTTTTTCAGTTCAATCTCGGCGGCGGCGCGGCGTGCCTTGCCTTCATCGGCAATCGCCAGACTGTCATTGATGGTGGCGATCAACTGCTCGTTCGCCTGCTTGACCGATTCGATATCGAACACGCCGCGTTCCATTTCCTCGCGCACCACCCGGTTGGTCTCGCGCAGATTGTCGGCGTTCTTGGTCAACAGCTCGTTGGTCAGGTCATTGGCGTCACGCACGGCCTCGGCGGCCTCGCGCGACCGCTGGATGGTCACCGCCTGCGCCAGTTGGGTTTCCCACAAGGGCACGGTGTTGACGAGGGTAGAGTTGATCTTGGTCACCAGCGACTTGTCGTTTTCCTGCACCAGACGGATCGAGGGCAGCGATTGCATGGTGACCTGACGGGTCAGTTTCAGGTCATGGACCCGGCGTTCCAGATCATCGCGGGCAGAGCGCATATCACGCAGTTCCTGCGCCTTCTTCACCTGTTCCATTTCAGGCGCGGCATCCACCTCGGCCTGTTTGGCGGGAATGGCGGTGGCGTCCAGATCGGCCAGCTTGGCCTCGCCCGCCGCGATGTAAAGCGCCAGTTCGTCGTAGAAGTTGAGCGTCTTTTCATACAGCATGTCGAGTGACCGGATGTCCTTCAACAGCTTATGTTCATGGTGCAAAAGATCTTCGGTCACCTTGTCGATCTGGCTTTGCACGGTTTCATAGCGCGCCACAAACTCGGCAAAGGGTGCTGCCTGTCCGGTCAGCCGTTCCCACCAGCTGCGTTCGCGGCGCAGGTCCAGCTCATCACCGCCAAAGCCGCGGATCGTGGTCACGATCTTGCGCAGGCTGTCGCCAGCGGGGCCTGCGTCCTTGTTCCTTACATCGGCCAGCATTTCTTGCGAAATGACCTGCAACTCGGCCTGCGCCTTTGAGCCGAAGGAAATGATCGACTGGGTGTTGGTCATGTCCAGCTCGGCCATGCGGGCCCGAATACCGCTGGCCTTGTCGCCGGTGGCGGCCTCAAGCGGCACAATCTCGCCGCCCGGTTCGGGCAGGATCACGGCAGTCACTTCCTCGATCTGGGCAAGGGCCTTGGCGGCCTGTTCGCGAATGGTCTGGGTCATGGCAGGGGCCTCACTGTTGAAATTGGGGGCAGCTATTGAAATCGAGGTCAAGTTTCGGCTTTCAACCGATCACGCAGCACCGAAATCTCTACATCCAGATCACTGCGGTTATCTGACAAAAGCCGGCGCGAGCGGTCGGCAAATGTGGTTTCCAGATCATCCAGCAGGGCAATATAATCGGCGCGGGCCTGGCCATCGCGCGAGCGGGCATAAAGATCGGCAAACTTCACCGTCGAATCGCGCGCGCCCATCAGATAGACTGACAGATACTTGCGGGCGGCGGTCAGGTCGCGCGGGTCTTCTTCAACGGTGCGAAACAGCGCGCGGGCAGCGGCGATGAAGCGTTCAACCCGGCCTTCAAGCTGGCGGTCGCCGGCGCGCAGGATGGCATCACGCATGGCTGACAGGTGCTTTTCTGCCTCATCCACCGCGCGGGCAACGCGGTCGGTCTGGAAGGTGTCGATGCCTTCGGCGCCCTTGTCACGCAGGGGATCGGCACCAAAAGTGCCAAAGTGCAAAAGCCCCCCGGCCAGCGCGAACAGCACGGGGTAGATCAGGTCGGCATGCGACATCATCCCGCCCACGAACAGCGCCGCCCCGGCAAAGACGCTGCCAAAGATCTTGCGCGGAAAGGCGGGGCGACGGGCGACCTTGCGCTGGTCATAGGCGGCATGGGCCTTCAGACCTTCCAGCGTCAGAAAGGCGCTTGCCAGCATCAGCGCCGTCGCCCCCAGGCCAAAGATCAGTTCGCGTGGCGTGCCAAAAAAGGCGGCGGGCAAAAACAACAGCGCGGCCACCGCCAGCATCCGGGCGCGGCCTGCGCCTTGCAGAGGTTGCTTGCCATCAAACGGGTGCGCCTGCGGCAAAGCTGCGCCGGGCTTGGGCGCCGCGCCATCGGGGCTGTATTTTCCACCAAACCGCTGCGCCATCACAAGCCCCCGCCAAAGGCAACATACGCCACCAGCCCAAGGAAAACCACGAAAGACAGGGTTTGCAACCCGTTTGCGGACATGGGGCCTCCTTTGCGGGGCAACGCAGATCACCGGCGAACACACCACCTTAGTATAGGCGATGGATCAGCGGCTTGCCAGTGGCGTCACGCAGGGAAATCGGCGGTTTGGCATGACGCGGTCATGTCCGGCGCGGTGGCGGTTTGGGGCCGGTTTTCGGCCCGCTGCGGCGCGGCGCGTCGGGCTTTGCATTGCGGGTGCCGGGTTTGGCGGCGGTAGGGGTGCTGCGGCCGCGCGGCTTGGCCACTGTGTCGCCGTCCTGGGCCGGTCTCGCGCCGGTCTTGGCGGGGCGGCGGGTGGTGGCGGTTTCCCATGCGTCGGCCAATTGGCCCAGCGCCTTGCGTCCCCGCGGGCTGCTGATGGCACCGGGGGCCTTGCCGGTTGCTGGCCGGGCGGGCAAGGCCTTGGCGCGCGCAGCCGGCGTGCGGTCGTCGTCGGCACGGCGCGGGGCGGCGGCCTTGCGGGCGGGCGCGGCGTCGGCGCTGCCAAGGCGGCCTTCGGTGCGGCTGGTGGTGCGAACGCGCGACTTCGGCTTGACCGGGCCCTCGGTCGCATCCTCGATCTGACCCGAGATCAGCGCCCCCAACTGGTCGCGCAGAATGCGGGCCTTGACCTCTTCGACATCGCCCGGTTCCATCTCGTTCAGCCGGAACGGGCCATAGCTGATGCGGATCAGCCGGTTCACCGTCAGGTTGATGGCGAACATCGCGCGGCGAATTTCGCGGTTCTTGCCTTCGCGCAGGCCGATGGTCAGCCAGGCATTGGCCCCCTGATGGCGGTCAAGCTTGACCTCCATCGGCTGGAAATGCTCACCCTCGATGGTGATGCCGCGGCGCAACGGTTCCAGATCGACCTCGGTCGGGTTGCCTTTGACCCGGACGCGGTATTTGCGCAGCCAGCCGGTTGACGGCAGTTCCAACTGGCGTTTCAACGCGCCATCGTTGGTCAGCAGGAGCAGCCCTTCGGAATTCAGGTCAAGCCGCCCGATCGACATCACGCGGGGCATGTCTTCGGGCAGGTTGTCAAACACCGTGTCGCGGCCCTTTTCATCCGAGGCCGAGGTGACCAGACCTTCGGGTTTGTAATACAGCCACAGCCGCGCCGGTTCGGGTGCGCCGACAGTCTGGCCCGAGACGGTGATCTTGTCGTGCGGCGTGACATTCAGCGCCGGCGAGGTGACGATCTTGCCGTTGACGGTAACCTCGCCCGCCTCGATCAGCCGCTCGGCCTCACGCCGTGACGCGATGCCCGCACGCGACAGCACCTTGGCGATGCGCTCACCCTCGGGCGTGTCGCCGGCGGGCTTGGGGCCGGGCTTCGCGCTTGGCCTTGCGGCGGGTTTTGGGCGCGGCGGCTTTTCATTTGGGGCCATGACTGTCATCCTTGGCGCAGGGTGGCCAGCCCCGAGGGCCATCTGCCCCCGGACGGCCAACAATATTTGGGAACCGATGAAAGAGCAACGCGGGTTTCGATCGTTCATGGACCTTGCGCTGGATCAGGCGCGGGCGGCGGGCGCGCGTGGCGAGGTGCCGGTGGGCGCGGTGGTGGTGTCGCCCGAGGGCCGGGTGGTGGCGCAGGCGGGCAACCGCACGCGCGAATTGTGCGATCCGACGGCGCATGCCGAGATTTTGGCGATCCGCGACGCCTGCCGGGCGCTGGGGTCCGAACGCCTTGTCGGCCATGACCTGCATGTCACGCTGGAGCCCTGCCCGATGTGTGCGGCGGCGATTTCGGCAGCCCGGATCGCGCGGCTGTATTACGGCGCGGCAGACCCGAAAAGCGGCGGGGTTGCAGTGGGCGCGCGAGTGTTTGCCCACGCGCAATGCCACCACGTGCCCGAGGTCTATGACGGCATTGCCGCGTCGCAGGCCGAAGCGCTGTTGAAGGCGTTTTTCGCCGCAAAACGCAGCTAGGGCCTGCGCTGCCCCCGCGCCGCGAAAGCGCTTGCTTTGTGTGGCCAACAAAAGCCAACATTCTGGAATCGTAATTCATCGGGGAGGATGAAGATGATCAAGGGAGTGATGCGGGCCATGACAGGCGCCGCTGCCGGTGTGGTGCTGTCGGCGGCGATGGTTCTGGCCGAAGGCGAAGGTCCGAAGGTGGCGATCCATGTCGATCAGGACGATCAGGCGACCATGAACATGGCGCTGAACAATGCGGTCAATATCATCTCGCATTATCAGCAGCTTGGACAGACCGCCACGGTCGAGATCGTGACCTATGGTCCGGGGCTGGCCATGTTGCGCAGCGATATCTCGCCGGTGGCATCGCGGGTGGGCGATCTGGCGCTGGAACATGAATCGCTGCGGTTCTCGGCCTGTCTGAACACCGTCGAATCGATCAAGCAAAAAACCAACAAGGACGTGCCCTTGCTGGACGATGCGGTTGTGGTGCCATCGGGCGCGGTGCGCCTGATGGAGTTGCAGTATGAGGGCTATGCCTATCTGCGACCCTGACCGGATGCGCGGCTGACAGGTTGGGGCCGGTCAGAACCCGATCGGCTCCATCACCTGTGGCTCAATCAGGGTCACGCCGGGGGGAAGGCCCGCCTTCAACACGCCGGCATCCTGCGCCAAGGCATCAAAAGTGCGATAGTGGCACGGGATCACGGTGCGAAAGTTGAAATAGCGCCGCGCGGCATAGGCCGCACGGGCCATGTCCATGGTGTAATGGCCGCCGCAAGACAGGATGCCGATGGTGGGTTTGTGATAGTCGGCCATCCACTCCATATCGGCCATGATGTCGGTATCGCCCGATACATAGATCACCTGCCCCTCGCCCGCGATCATGAACCCTGCCGCAGACCCGCCGGCAATGGCGTTGCCGCCGTGAAAGTCGATGCTGGCGGAATGGGCAGCGTTGACCATGGTCACCTGTGCCCCGCCCGCATCAATGGTGCCGCCCTTGTTGAAGCCGATCACCGAAGTGGCCCCCTCGCGTTCCAGCCAGCCCGCAAGTTCGTGGATGGCGGCGATGCTGGCCCCGGTCTGGGCGGCAATGGCTGCGGCGCTGGAGGCATGGTCGCCATGGGCGTGGGTCAGCAGAATGTGGGTGACGCCCGCAAGGGCGGCGGCGCGCTGTGCAGGCGGAAAACTCGGGTTGCCGTCAAGCCAGGGGTCGATCAGCAGGACCGCGTCTTCAATCTCGATGCGAAAGCCGGAATGGCCAAGCCAGGTGATTTGCATGGGGGCGTCCTTGTATCTGAAACTGTCCGGAATGTGGGGCAAGCCGCAGGGGGTGGCAAGGCAGCGGGTGCACATTGGCTGCGCGGGAATGGCAGGGAACCCATGGCCCGCGCGCGATTGGCGCGTGTGGCCGGGCTTGCAGCCACGGGGGCGGGCGGCTAAACGATGCCGATCAGCGCAGGAAAGGGACTTGCCATGTCCATCGACACCCAGACCGCCCGCAAGGTGGCGAAACTGGCCCGCATCCGGGTGGAAGACGCCGATCTGCCGGCCTTGGCCGAGAAACTGTCATCGATCCTTGGCTTCATGGAGCAGTTGAACGAGGTCGATGTCACCGGGGTCGAGCCGATGACCAGCGTTACCCCGATGCGGCTGAAGCGGCGGGCCGATGTGGTGACGGACGGCAACATTCAGGCGGCTGTGCTGAAGAACGCGCCCGATGCGCGCGAAGGGTTCTTTGCCGTGCCGAAGGTGGTGGAATGAGCGCGAATACCTGGACGATTGCCGCGGCGCGCGATGCGCTGCGCAAGGGCGAGATCACCGCCGTGGACCTGACGATGGCCTGCCTGACGGCCATGGATGCGGGCGACGGGCTGAACGCATTCGTGCACAAGACGCCGGAAATGGCGCTGGAACAGGCCCGCGCCGCCGATGCCCGGCTGGCGGCGGGCGATGCCCCGGCGATGTGCGGGATTCCGATCGGGATGAAAGACCTTTACGCCGTCAAGGGCGTGCCGACACAGGCCGGGTCGAACATCCTGAAAGGCTACAGGCCGGAATACGACTCAACCGTGACCAGCAACCTGACCAGCGCGGGCGCGGTGCTGCTGGGCAAGCTGAACATGGACGAATTCGCCATGGGGTCGTCGAATGAATCATCGTGCTATGGCCCGGCGGTGAACCCATGGAAGATTGACGACCGCAAGCTGACCCCCGGCGGGTCTTCGGGCGGGTCGGCGGCAGCGGTTGCGGCAGACCTGTGTCTGGCCGCCACCGGCACCGATACCGGCGGGTCGATCCGCCAGCCCGCGGCGTTCTGCGGCATCACCGGCATAAAGCCGACCTATGGCCGGGTGTCGCGCTGGGGCATCGTGGCCTATGCCTCCAGTCTTGATCAGGCCGGACCGATGACGAAATCGGTGCGCGACGCCGCGATCATGCTGGGCGCGATGGCCGGGCATGACCCGATGGATTCGACCAGCGCCGATCTGCCGGTGCCGGATTTTGAGGCCGCGTTGACCGGCGACATCCGCGGCAAGCAAATCGGTATTCCGCGCGAATACCGGCTGGACGGGATGCCCGCGGAAATTGCCGCACTTTGGGACCGCGGCATGGACATGCTGCGCGATGCAGGCGCGCAGATCGTGGATATCAGCCTGCCGCATACGAAATACGCGCTGCCAACCTATTACGTCATTGCCCCCGCCGAGGCGTCGTCCAACCTCGCGCGCTATGACGGGGTGCGCTATGGCCACCGGGCCAAACTGGCACAAGGCGATGGCATCACCGAGATGTATGAAAAGACCCGCGCCGAAGGGTTCGGGCCGGAAGTGCAGCGCCGGATCATGGCAGGCACCTATGTGCTGTCGGCGGGGTTCTATGACGCTTACTACAACCGCGCCCGCCGCGTGCGCAGCCTGATCAAGCGCGATTTCGAGCAGGCGTTTGCGGCAGGCATCGACGCCATTCTGGCCCCGACCACGCCATCGTCTGCCTTTGGTCTGGGCGAACAGGGCGGCAGCGATCCGGTCGAGATGTATCTGAACGACGTGTTCACCGTGACGCTGAACCTTGCCGGGCTGCCCGGTGTGGCGGTGCCGGTGGGGCTGGATGCCAAGGGCCTGCCGCTGGGCCTGCAACTGATCGGCCGCCCGTGGGAGGAAGCCGCGTTGCTGAATCACGCCTATGTGCTTGAGACCGCCGCCGGCTTTGTGGCCAAGCCCGGAAAATGGTGGTAACAGCCACGATCATTTTAACCTTTCGGGTCTGCAAGATCATGCGATTTCCTGCCGTTTTGCTGTTTCCTCTGGCCCTTGTGGCCTGTGCCCCCCCTGTGCCCGACAGCGGGGCCGGGGTCGGGTTTCAGGACTATAACTCCTACGTCCGTGACCGCGACCTTGGCGCGCCGCGCCCGCAGCCGATTGTGCCGCCGGACTTTTCCACCGACAGCATCGGCGCGGCGATTGACCGGACTGATGGTCAGGGCGGGACATCGCAGCCTGCCACCGGGGCGGTGATTGGCGCGCCCAGCAGCCCGCAGGGGGCAGCACTTGACGCCAACCGCCCACGTGGCGACGCACCGATCGGGATCAAGGAAGAATCGGGCGAAATGGCCGCGCTGCGCAAGCCCGGCATTTCGGACGAGAACGATTTTGCCGCCGTATCGCAGCGCGAAACCATCGAAAGCGACCGCGCGCGGATCGAACGCAACCGCGCCCAGTATCAGGTGATCCAGCCCGGTGCGCTGCCGGTGCGCCCCGGCGCCCTTGGTCCGAACATCGTGGACTATGCGCTGGCCACCAGCCACCCGCGCGGCACCCAGCTTTACAAACGGTCGGGCTTTGGCGGCAATGCAGAGGCCAAGTGCGCGGGCTACACCTCACCCGATCTGGCGCAAGAGGCGTTTCTGGCCAAGGGCGGGCCCGAGCGTGACCGTCTGGGCCTTGACCCCGATGGCGACGGCTATGCCTGCGCCTGGGACCCAAACCCGTTCCGCCTGCGGTGAGCCAGCCGTCGCCGACGTTCGGCGATCGGCCACCGTCGCCGACGTTCGGCGATCGACCGCCCTCGCCAAACTACGGGGAAAGGCGCGGCGGCGTGCGCCCGACGCTGATCGTGATTCACTATACCGCGATGGAAAGCTGCGACGCGGCCCGCGATCGGCTGTGTGACCCCACGGCTGAGGTGTCGGCGCATTGGCTGATTTCGCGCCATGGCAAGGCCGAGGCGCTGGTGCCCGAGCCGATGCGGGCCTGGCATGCCGGCGCGGGGGAATGGGCGGGGATCACCGACGTCAACTCACATTCCATCGGGATCGAGTTGGACAACCGGGGTACCGAGCCGTTCTGTGACCCGCAGATGGCGGCGCTGGAAGACGTGTTGCGCGCGGTGATGGCGCGCTGGACAATCCCGCCGCATCGGGTGATCGGCCATTCCGACATGGCGCCTGCGCGCAAGGGCGACCCGGGGCCAAGGTTTGACTGGCGGCGTCTGGCGCGGCAAGGCCTGTCGGTCTGGCCAGAACGCCTGACCGGGGGGCGGATCGCGGATTTTGATCGCGATGCCCGCCGCTTTGGCTATCCCGACGTTGATCAGTCGGTGGTGTTGCAGGCCTTTCGCCTGCGCTTTCGTCCTTGGGCCAAGGGGCCGCTGGATGCGGTTGACGCGGCCATGGCCGCCGACCTTGCCGCGCGCTTTGGCGTTGACGCAAGCCCGGCACAGGCGTAAACGGCCCCTCGCGCGGATGGCTGGATGACCGCGGGCGGCAACGTCCGAGGAAAGTCCGGACTCCATGAAGCAAGGGTGCCGGGTAACCCCCGGCGAGGGTAACCTCAGGGAAAGCGCCACAGAGAACAGACTTCCCTGTTGTTTGAGAAGGTTCGCCTTCGGCTTGGCAGGGAACAGGTGAAACGGTGGGGTAAAAGCCCACCGCGGACCGGGCAACCGGGACGGCACGGCAAGCCCCACCCGGAGCAATGCCGAATAGGGGCCTTGCGTGGGACCGGTCCGAAAGGATACCGCCACAGGGACGCTTCAGCCCAAAGGCCCGGGTTGGCAGCTTGACCGCCCTGGCAACAGGTGCGGCAGAGGAATGGTCATCCAGAGGCGCAAGCCTTGGACAGAATCCGGCTTACAGGCCATCCGCGCACCTTTTCTGTCCGATGAAGCAGTGTTTTGAACTGTCACAAACCTGCGGTATCGTTACGGGACCATCGTTGGGTAGGGAGTTTGCAGCTATGAGTTTCGTCAAGACACTTGCCACTTTGGCCGTCGGGTTTGCGGCCGCCAAGGGCGTCGAAAAGTTCCGCACCATGGGCGGCATGGACGGCGTCAAGGACGCGCTGTCCAAGGCCGGCCAGCCGGGCGGCATGGGCGACCAGATGGGCGCCATGGCCGAGAAGATGGGCGTGCCGAACGGGCGTGAGGCCGTGCGTGGCATGCTGGAAAAGTTCGGCACCAGCGCAGTGGCAGCAACCGGGCAGGCCGAGGCCGGGCTGGGCAGCCTGATGACCGCGATGACCGGCGCCGCGGCAGCGGGCGCCAAGAACATGGGCGGCCTGATGGAGGCGCTGACCGGGGCCACCCCCGCCGGTGCCATGGCCGAAGAAAACGCCCGCCTGATGATCCGCGCAATGATCCAGGCCGCCAAGGCCGACGGCCAGATCGACGCCGCCGAGCGTGAGGTGATCCTGTCGCATCTGAGCGATGCCTCGGACGAAGAGATCGCCTTTGTCGAGGCCGAGTTTGATGCGCCGCTGGACCCGGTCGCCCTGGCGCAGGGTGTGGCCGACACCGCCCGCGCGCAGGTCTACAGCACCTCGCTGATGGTGCTGCAGGTCGATACCGAAGCCGAGCATGTGTATTTGCGCAATCTGGCCGCCGCACTGCATCTGGACGCCGAAACCGTGGCGCAGTTGCATGCCCAGATGGGCAAACCGATGGCCTGAGTCTGGTCAGGGCCTTTGGGCTTGGTCGGCCGTGGGTGGGGGCTCTGCCCCCGCCTTCGGCCCCCCCGGGGTATTTGAGCCAAGAGGAAACGGCAACACCAGTCCTATTGGCTGGTGAGGTTGATGGCGTCGCGGCACTTTCCTGCCGCCCGTGCGCGTTTTCGCGTTGACTCTGCCGGTGCCATCCGTAAAAGGCAGGCTTCAAGGATTTCGCGGGGCAACGGTGTTTCCCCGATGCAGGAGAGATTAACATGGCCAAACCGGCGACGATCAAGATCCGTCTGAACTCGACGGCTGGCACCGGGCACTTCTACGTGACCAAGAAGAATGCCCGCACCATGACCGAGAAGATGACCGTTCGCAAATACGACCCCGTCAAGCGCGAGCATGTTGAATACAAGGAAGGCAAGATCAAGTAAGGTCTTGCGTGATTTCGATGAATGGCCGCCTCTGGGCGGCCTTTCTCATTTTGGGCGCATCAGGTTGGTTGACGCCGCTGTGGCGGGTTCCCCGCACTGCAAGGCTGGTCTGCTGACTGGCTCTGCGCATCGGTGTGACGCCGGGTTTCCAGGTTGCGGGTGGCGATCAGCGGCGCCGCAAAATGAAAAGGGCCGCCCGAAGGCGGCCCGATATGGTGCAGGGATCGTGCGATTATTCGCGGTTGCCAAGGAACGACAGCAGGAACATGAACATGTTGATGAAGTCGAGGTAGAGGCGCAGGGCCCCCATGATGGCCGACTTGCCCAGCCAGTCCTGGTCCATCGACATCGCATGCTCGACATATTCGGTCTTGATGCTTTGCGTGTCATAGGCCGTCAGCCCAGCGAAGATCAGCACACCAATCACCGAAACCGCGAAGGCCAGTGCAGACGAGGCCAGGAAGATGTTGACGATCGACGCCACGATCAACCCGATCAGGCCCATCAGCAGGAAGGTGCCCATGCCCGACAGGTCTTTCTTCGTGGTGTAGCCATACAGCGACAGGCTGGCGAAGGCGATGGCCGTGACAAAGAACGTCTGGGCAATCGACACACCGGTGTAGGCCGCAAAGATGAAGCTGATCGACAGACCCATGGCCGCCGCATAGACGTAGAAGAACAGTTGCGCAGCAGCAACCGACATCCGGTTGATCAGCGCGCTGAAGGCAAACACCATCAGCAGCGGTGCAAACATCACCACCCATTTCAGCGGCGTGCCGAAGATCGCCTGAACCATGGCGTCATTCGTGCCGACAGCCCACGCAACGCCGCCGGTCAGCAGCATGCCCACGGACATCAGCCCGTAAACCTTGTTCATATGGGCGCGAAGGCCCTCGTCGATCTGGGCAGCCCGGGCGCCTGCGCCGGCCGTACGGATCGTTGTGTAGTCAGCCATGTGAAGCCTCCGAAGTTGAAACCATTGCCCGCGCAGAGCAAACCGCGCGGACTGTAAGAGTAATATCGGGGTGGCATCATCAGATTTCAAGGATTTCCGACCAGAGGCAGGTCAGTAATCCGACGTGGGCTTACAGCAGGTTGCGCTGAACCCAAGGGGCCGGCACATCCCACAGCGGACGGGCGGCTTCGGCCAGCGCATCGGCCCGGTTGATGCCGATGTCGGCAAGGGTGCGGTCATCCAGACGGACCAGAGACTGGCGTTGGCTATGTGCGGCCAAGGCGGCACGCACAAGCGACAACAGGCGCGGGGCGCTGCCAGCCGCCTGCACGCGCCCTGTGGCGATCGTGGCGGTGTGGAGCGAGGCAAACATGGTCTTTCCTTTCGGGTGTCAGTGTCACGCATGACGAGGCGCGGTCGCGCCTTCAAATCACTTGCTCTGTTTACCCGAATCAGCTTCATTACAAAAGAAAATGCTTTTGAACTCTCATATCAGGATTTGTGATGTGGCGCGCAATCTGGACCTGACCGCCCTGCGGTCTTTCGTGGCGGTGTCTGATGCCGGGGGCGTGACCCGCGCCTCGGGGTTCTTGAACCTGACGCAATCTGCCGTTTCGATGCAGATCAAACGGCTGGAAGAGATGCTGGACGTTGCGCTGCTGGACCGTTCGGGCCGCAAGGTCGCCCTGACGGCTGCGGGCGAGCAGCTTTTGGGCTATGCCCGCAAGATGCTGGCGCTGAACGACGAGGTGATGGACCGCCTGACCCGCGACCCGCATGAGGGCGAGGTGGTGCTGGGGGTACCGCATGACATTGTGTATCCGGTGATTCCACAGGTGTTGCAGCATTTTGCCCGCGCCTTTCCCCGGATGAAGGTGTCGCTGATCTCGTCCTTTACCCGCGTGCTGAAAGCCCAGTTCGGCCGCGGCGAATGTGACATCATCCTGACCACCGAAGACGGGGTTGACCCCGCAGGCGTGACGCTGGCCGAATTGCCGCTGGTCTGGGTCGGGGCACCGGGCGGGGTGGCCTGGAAGGGGCGGCCGCTGAAGCTGGCGTATGAACACAACTGCATTTTCCGCCAAGGGGTGCAGACGGCGCTGGATCAGGCCGGCATCCCCTGGCAGATGGCCGTCGAAAGCGACAGCACCCGCACGATCGAGGCCAGTGTCAGCGCCGATCTGGCGGTGCATACCGTGCTGGCCGGATCAGAGCCGCCCTATGTCGAAAAGATCAACCATGGCGGGGCCCTGCCCGAACTGAAGCGGATGCTGGTCAATCTTTATGTCGCCGATCCGGTCCACAGCCCGGCGGTGCTGGAACTGGCAGCGATGATCCGCCGGGCCTATGCGGCGCACAACGCGGCCGTCAAGCCAGCGTGATCACCACTTTGCCGGTGGCCTTGCGGGTGCGCAGCAGGTCCAACCCCTCGGGAAAGGCCTCAAACGGCAGGTGATGCGAGATGTGGGGGCGCAGTCCGCCCTGACTGTACCAGCCCATCAGGGTGGCAAGGCTGTCGGCCATCAGGTGCGGCGCAAAATTGGCATAGCCCCCCCACCAGAAGCCGATGACGGAGATATTCTTGACCAGCAGGATATTGGCCGCAACCTTCGGCACCTCGCCGCTGGCAAAGCCGATGCAAAGAACCCGGCCATCTGGGCGGGTGGCGCGCAGGGCGGCGTCAAACGCCGGGCCACCCACCGCATCATAGACCACATCGACGCCGCCCAATGCCCGAAGCTGGTCTTTCAGATCGGGGCTGTCGCTGTCGATCAGATGGTCGGCCCCGGCCGCCTGCGCCACCGCAAGCTTGTCGGCCCCGCGCGCCGAGGCGATGACCTTTGCCCCCATGCGCTTGCCCAGTTCCACCGCCGTCAGGCCCACGCCCCCTGCGGCCCCGCTGACAAACAGCGTCTCGCCCGGTTGCAGGCGGGCCTTGTGCGTCAGCGCAAGGTGTGACGTGCCATAGGCGATCAGAAAGGCACTGGCATGGTCATAGGGCATGCTGTCAGGCAAGGGCACCAGAGCCGCCACCGGAAAGCAGCCGAAATCCGCCAGTCCGCCATGGCCGGCGTAGCAGGCCACCCGCATGCCGGGGGCCGGGCCATCGGTGTCGGGGCCAAGGGAGACCACCTCGCCCGCCAGTTCCAGTCCAGGGGTAAAGGGCAGCGGCGGGGTTGCCTGATAGCGGCCTTCGGCCATCAGCAGATCGGCAAAGTTCAACGCACAGGCATGAATGCGCACCAGCGCCTCACCCGGTTGCGGATCGGGAATGGGGCAGGGCAGCATCGTGGCGGCCTCGTTGAAGGCCGTGAATGTCCATTTGCGCATGTTAAGACTCTGTTGACGAGATCGGTGCACGATAGGACGCATGAGGCCGAAGCGCCACAAGGCTGATAATCGCAAAACGCGAAAAATCAGAAAATGTTTGCAAAACGCAATGCATTATAAAAAACACGCTCTACGGGAGTCATTGGTTAACAGCTTCTCCCTTGGGTTCATGGCAAGAATCCGGTTGGGCCATGTAATTCAACCCACCCAAAAGGATACATAGCGGCAAGACCAGCCAGGATTAATCGCGAATACCGCACAATTATGGCTTTGGCATGCGCGTTGCTTGTGACAGATTAGGGACATGCAGGTTCGGAGATAAATATGAAACACCCAGTTGACGCCCATGTGGGCAAGCGAATTCGGCATCGTCGTTGGATGGTGGGCATGACCCAGCAACAACTTGCAGACAAGGTCGGGATCAAATTCCAGCAGATCCAGAAATATGAAACCGGCATGAACCGCGTCAGCGCGTCGCGTCTGTGGGACATCGCCGAAACGCTGGGCGTGCAAATCTCGTTCTTTTTCGAAGGCCTTTCGTCCGAAACCGCCTCTGGCACCACTGCCCCCGCCAGCGATTTCATGGCTGACAAAGAAGCACTGGAACTGGTGCGGTCCTACTATGCCATCCCCGAAGCCCAACGCCGCCGCCTGTTTGATCTGGCCCGCGTCCTGAGCGACGCCGCCTGATCCTTGACAAAGCACGGCCAAGCGATTTGACCTGAGCATGGGGCGTGACGCGCGCCCTTTGCAGGGGGCCTGCTGCCCCCCTTTTGGGGTGGATACTTCATGGCCGAACGCACCTCTGCACTGACCCGTGATCTGGTCGAGACCGCGCATGCGCTTGCCGATATTGCCCGCACGGCAACCTTGTTGCATTTTCGCAAGGCAGGCCTGACGGCAGACAGCAAAGAGACCGGGCGGTTTGACCCGGTCACCGTGGCTGACCGTCTGGCCGAAGACCGGATGCGCGCGGCCCTCGCCCTCCGTCGCCCTGATGACGGCATTCTGGGCGAAGAATACGGTGCGGTTGCCGGCTCGTCGGGCCTGACCTGGGTGCTGGACCCGATCGACGGCACGCGTGGCTATCTGTCAGGCACACCGACATGGGGGGTGCTGATCTCGGTCGCAGACGCCCATGGCCCGATCTATGGCCTGATTGACCAGCCCTACATTCGTGAGCGATTTGAAGGTGGCTTTGGCCGCGCCCGGGTGGTGGGGCCATCGGGCGAGGCTGCCCTTGCCTGCCGCGCAGCCCGCCCCCTGTCTGATGCGATCATGCTGTCAACCTTTCCCGAGATCGGCACCGCCCGGGAACACACCGCCTTTCGCCGGGTGGCCGATCGGGTGAAACTGGTGCGCTATGGCATGGATTGTTACGGCTATGCCCTTGTGGCGGCAGGGCAAATTGATCTGGTGATCGAGGCGGGCCTGCAACCCTATGACGTGCAGGCCCCGATTGCGGTGATCGAGGCCGCAGGTGGCGTGGTGACCAACTGGCAAGGTGGCCCGTGCCACAATGGCGGGCAGGTGCTGGCGGCGGCCAACCGGGCGATCCACGCCGAGGCCTTGGCGCTGCTGAATGCCTGAGGGGCCAAAACGGGGGGCGGCGACACCATGACCGAAATCCTGATCCGCAAGGCTGATGTGGTGGTCACCATGAACCCCGCCCGTGACGAATTGGCCGGGGCAGATGTGCTGATCCGCGGCGGGGTGATTGCGGCCATCGGGCAGGACTTGCAGGCACCGGGGGCGCAGGTGGTGTTGGCGCAGGGCTGCGTGGTGACGCCGGGTCTGGTGAACACGCACCACCACCTCTACCAGACCCTGACGCGGGCGGTGCCGGGCGGGCAGGACGCGCTGCTGTTTGGCTGGCTGAAAACCCTGTATCCGATCTGGCAGCGGTTCGGGCCAGAGGAAATGTTTGTCAGCGCGCAGGTCGGGCTGGCCGAACTGGCGCTGTCGGGGTGCTCGCTGACCTCGGACCATCTGTATCTTTACCCCAACGGAGCCCGGCTGGAGGATACGATCCACGCCGCAGCCGAAGTGGGCCTGCGGTTTCACCCCACACGCGGCGCGATGAGCATTGGCGAAAGCCTCGGTGGCTTGCCGCCCGACGCTCTGGTGGAACCCGAAGCCGCGATCCTGGAAGATATGATCCGGGTCATCGATGCGTTTCACGACCCGCGCGAGGGCGCGATGGTGCGGGTCGGGCTGGCACCCTGCTCGCCGTTTTCGGTCAGCCGCGATCTGATGCGTGAGGCAGCCCTTCTGGCGCGCGACAAGGGCGTGATGCTGCACACCCATCTGGCTGAAAATGACGAAGATATCGCCTATAGCCTGTCGCAATTCGGCTGCCGCCCCGGCCAATATGCCGAAGACCTGGGTTGGACCGGCGCCGATGTCTGGCATGCGCATTGTGTCAAGCTGAACGCGCAAGAGATTGATCTGTTTGCCAGAACCGGCACCGGCGTGGCGCATTGCCCCTGCTCCAACTGCCGCCTTGGGTCGGGCATCGCCCCGGTGCGGGCGCTGCGCGATGCCGGTGTGGCCGTGGGGCTGGGGGTGGATGGCTCGGCCAGCAACGACGCAGGGTCGCTGATCGGCGAGGCGCGACAGGCGCTGCTGTTGCAACGTGTGGCGCGCGGGGCCGATGCCATGTCGGCGCGCGAGACGCTTGAGATTGCCACCCTGGGCGGCGCGCAGGTTCTGGGGCGCAGCGATTGCGGCGCGTTGCAGGTGGGCAAGCGCGCCGACGTAGCAATCTGGGACATGTCGGGGGTGCAGGCCGCCGGGTCATGGGATCCGGTTGCCGCGCTGATCCTGTGCGGGCCAGGCCGGGTGCGCGATCTGTTTGTCGACGGGCGCAGGGTGGTTGCAGGCGGCACGGTGGTTACGATAGACATGGCCGAGGTGATCAGGCGGCAAAACGCTTTGGCGCGCAGGCTGAGGAATTGACATGAGCCACGATTTCGACGCGCAAAAGCGCGAAACCTTCGACAGCTTTGACGAGATGAAAAAGGGTGGCATGACCTTGCCGCAAACCTCGATCGTCGAGTTCTACCTGCTGGCCGAAAGCGACGAGGCGAATTGGTCCGCCTGCGAAAAAGCCCTGCAGGCCAAGGGCTTTTCCACCCAGCGTGACCGCGACGAAGACACCCTGATCGTCACCACCAAAACCGCCCTGCGCATCACCGCCGAGGTGATCTGGGAAGAAGAGCGCAAGGTCAGCGAAATCGGCGTGGCCTATGACTTTCTGCCCGACGGGTGGGAGTTCGGCTTCGACTGAACCGTTCTGCCAGACACGCCCACCCGCCGCGCAAGACCGCCCCGCGCGGGGCCTGCCACGCCGGGAAAGCCGGCCCGGCACCGTAGGCTTGCACGTCTGACACCCTGACGCGTGCCAAGGGCCACGCGCAGACCCGTTCCGGTCTTGCCACGGCGGTTCCCGCCAACGGCACCGCGCAATCTCTGCGCGTCAGCGGACAACAAGGGCCGCCGCGCGGGGATCGTAATCGAAGACCAAAGAGCTTTGCCGCAACGGTTTACCCTTGCGGTTCCGATGATCTCTCTGCCACGCACGCCGGGCGGTTGTTGCTGACAGACCTCTTCGCTGTTGCCGCTGGTCGCGCCGGGCCGCATAGTGGCGAAAAGCCCATTGCCCGGACCCCCAAAATGCAAGACGAACACCACCGCTGGCCCTGCGAACAGTGCGGTGCAGACCTGCGCTATTCCCCCGGCGACACCGCGCTGAAATGCGACTATTGCGGCCATGTCCAAGCCATTCCCGTGGCTCTTGATACGCGCATCACGGCGCTGGACGAGCTTGACCTGAACCGCGCCCTGCGCGCCGACCTGCCGCCCTCGCAGATCGAGGAGGTGCGCATCACCCCCTGTCCGTCCTGTGGCGCGCAGGTCGAATTTCACGGCGCGACCCATGCCAGCGAATGCCCGTTCTGCGCCACCCCTGTGGCCATCGGCACCGGCACCCAACGCCTGATCAAACCGCAGGCGGTGCTGCCCTTTGTCATCGACGAACGTCAGGGCCGGGCGGCGATGGTCAAATGGCTGGGCCGGTTGTGGTTCGCCCCCGGCGGCTTGGTCGAATACGCCCGCAAGGGCCGGGCTCTGTCGGGGCTTTATGTGCCCTACTGGACCTTCGATGCCGCCACCCGCAGCCGCTATGCCGGTGCGCGGGGCGAGTATTATTATGAAACCCACACCGTGACCGTACAGGTCAATGGCCGCAACGAACGCCGGCAGCAACAGGTGCGCAAGACCCGCTGGCACCGGGCCGCGGGTTGGGTCTCACGCCGGTTTGACGACATCCTGGTGCTGGCCAGCAACTCGCTGCCCCGGCGCTATACCGACGCGCTTGCCCCTTGGGATCTGTCGGCGCTGCGGCCCTACTCGCCCGATTATCTGGCAGGCTTCACCTCGGAAGGCTATACCGTCAGCCTGTCGGATGGCCAACAGATTGCAAGGGCGATCATGGCGGCCCAGATCGCGGCGGACGTGCGCCGCGATATCGGCGGTGACGAACAGCGCATCGACCGCATCGACACCGACCATTCGGCCGAGACCTTCAAGCACATCCTGCTGCCGATCTGGATGGCCGCCTACAAATACAATGGCCGCACTTTCCGCTTTGTGGTCAACGGCCAGACCGGGCGCGTGCAGGGGGAACGCCCCTATTCGGCGTGGAAGATCGCCCTTGCCGTGATCCTTGGCGCCCTGCTGATCGGCGGTCTTGCTTATCTGTCACAAACCACGCGCTGACCATCCTTTCCGCCCGCACCACAATCGTTTAGCATCCCGAAACAATAACGGGCAAAGGAGCACGAGATGCGGGTCAACCGGCGGGCATTTTCACTGGGGTTGGGCGCGCTCTGGCTATCGGGCTGCATCGGCGGCGGTGGGGGGGCCGGCCCTTTGGCCGCACGCGTTGCCGAACCCGGCATGTCGCCGGTCGCCAACGCAGGCTATGACGCCTGGGTTGCGGGCTTCAAATCCCGCGCCGCTGCGCGCGGTATCGCCCAATCCACACTGGACACCGCTTTTCGCGGCGCAGGCTACCTGCCCGGCGTGATCGACCGTGACCGCAACCAGACCGAGTTCAAGCGCAGCCTTGAGGATTATCTCGCCATCGCCGCCAGCCCCGAGCGGGTGGCCAAAGGCCGCGCGGCCCTTGCCCGCCATCGTGGCACGCTCACGGCCATCGAGTCGCGCTACGGGGTCGAGGCCGAGGTGGTGACCGCGGTCTGGGGCTTGGAAAGCCAGTATGGCGAGCGGCGCGGATCCGTGCCCATCGTCTCGGCGCTGTCCACCCTCGCCTATGACGGGCGGCGCGGCGAATTCTTCGAACAGCAACTGACCGCCGCCCTGCGCATCTTGCAAAACGGCGACACCACACCCGGCAACATGACCGGAAGCTGGGCCGGTGCCATGGGCCACACCCAGTTCATCCCGACCAGCTATCTGGAGTTTGCGGTGGATTTCACCGGCGACGGCCGCCGCGACATCTGGTCGGAAGACCCGACCGATGCGCTTGCCTCGACCGCCGCCTACCTGTCGCGCTCGGGCTGGCGCAAGGGCCAGCCTTGGGGGATCGAGGTCCGACTGCCCGCAGGCTTCGATACCGCCGTCACCGGACGCGGCAAGAGCCGCAGCGCGGACGCGTGGTCCAGCCTTGGCGTGACCGCAGCAAATGGCGGTAGCCTGCCCGACCACGGCGCAGGATCGGTCCTGCTGCCGCAAGGGGCAAACGGCCCGGCCTTCCTGATCTACAGCAATTTCAACGCCATCGCCCGTTACAACAACGCGGTGAACTATGTCATTGGCGTTGGCCATCTGTCGGACCGCATCGCGGGTGGCCCCCCAATCAAAGCCACCTTTCCACCCGATGCCACCGGCATGACCATCGCAGATCGCCAGGATCTGCAACGCCGCCTGACCGCCGCAGGCTTTGACACCGAAGGCAGCGACGGTGTGATCGGCGCCAAAACCCGCGCCGCCATCGAAGCCTTCCAGCGTGCCCGTGGCCTGCCGATCACCGGCGAACCGTCGCTGGATCTTCTGAACCGACTGCGTGGCTGACAGAACGCAAGAGAGGGGCGCTGCCCCTCGGCCTGCGGCCTCACCATATGATCTTTCCAGAAAGAAAGGGCGCCATCCTTTCCCTTTCGATAAATATCCCCGCCGGAGGTATCGCCCGAGGAGACGCGCGGCACGCGCGCGACAAGACAAAAGGCTTGCGCCGCAGGCGCACAATCTGATCACTGCAAGCCCCCGCATGCTTGGGTCGTTGACACGTGACCCGGCGCGCGCAATAGCGCGTGTGTTCCCGACCGGAGGCGAAGATGCTCGATCTGTCCCGCGTGCTGCCCCATGCCCGCATCCCCGAACTGCCGAACCCCTATTTCGGCAAGGTGCGCGATTGCTATGACCTGCCGCCCACGCCCGACCACCCCGGCGGCACCCGCATCCTGATCTCGTCCGACCGGATCAGCGCCTTTGACCGCATCCTTGCCGCAATCCCCTTCAAGGGTCAGGTGCTGACCCAGACCGCGCGGTTCTGGTTTGACCACACCGCCGATATCTGCCCGAACCATGTGGTCGCCTACCCCGATCCGAATGTGGTCATCGGCCAGCGTGTCACCATCCTGCCGGTTGAAATCGTCGTGCGCGGCTATCTGGCCGGCACCACCTCGACCTCGATCCTGACGCAGTATCGCACTGGCGTGCGCCACATGTATGGCCACACCCTGCCCGATGGGTTGCGCGACAATCAGGTGCTGCCCCAGCCGATCATCACGCCGACGTCCAAGGCGTTTGACGGCGGACATGACGAACCGCTGACCCCCGACCAGATCATTTCGCAGGGCCTTCTGAGCGCAGCACAGTGGGAGCAGGTGTCGTCCCACGCGCTTGCCCTGTTTGCCCGTGGGCAGCAGATGGCGGCCGATCGCGGGCTGATCCTTGTCGATACCAAATACGAATTCGGCACCGATCACGCTGGCCAGATCCTGCTGGCTGACGAGATCCACACCCCCGATTCCAGCCGTTACTGGCGGGCCGATGGCTATGACGCGGCCTTTGCCACAGGAAGCCGTCCGCCCAGCTTTGACAAGGATGTGATCCGGGCCTGGGTGAACGAGCGCTGCGATCCCTACACCGACCCCATCCCCGGGATTCCCGCCGAAATGATTGCGCACACCGCGCAGGTCTATATTGACGCCTACGAGGCGATCACCGGGCTGACCTTCCGGCCCGATACCTCGGGTGCCACGCCGCTGGACCGTATCCGCGCCAATCTGGCACCCTGGTTCACAGCCTGACTGTTTGCGCAAACAGCGCGGCCTTATATGCTGCGCTCGACGTCTGAAAAGGTGCGACATGATTCTCAGCTGCGGTGAAGCCCTGATCGACATGCTGCCGCGCATCTCGACCCAGGGAGAGGCCTGCTTTGCCCCCTATGCCGGGGGGGCAGTATTCAACACTGCCATCGCACTTGGCCGTCTGGGCGTGCCCTCGGCCCTGTTCTCGGGCGTATCGACCGACATGCTGGGCGAGATTCTGGCCGACACACTGACCGCGTCACAGGTCGACACGCAGTATCTTGCCCGCTCGGCCCGGCCCACGACGGTGGCTTTTGTCAAGCTGATCAATGGCCAGGCAACCTATGCTTTCTACGATGAGGCTACCGCCGGGCGGATGCTGTCGCTTGATCAGCTTCCCACCTTGCCCGCAACCGTAAGCACCCTGTTCTTCGGCGGCATCAGCCTGGTGAACGACCCCGCCGCCAGCATCTATGAGGCGCTTCAGGCGCGCGAAGCCGCAACCCGCGTGACGATGATCGACCCCAACATCCGACCCAGTTTCATCTCGGGGCAAGAGCCGGCCTATCGCGCCCGGATCGAACGGATGATCGCCCGTGCCGATATCGTGAAACTGTCGGACGAAGACCTGCACTGGCTGCTGGGCGAGGGTGATCCCAGCCAACTTGCCCGCCAGATCCTTGGCATGGGGCCGAAACTGGTATTTATCACCGAAGGGGCCGCAGGGGCGCAGGCCGTGACGGCCAGCCAGAACCGCTTTTCTGCCGCCGCCAAAGTTGCGGTGGCCGATACCGTGGGGGCAGGTGACACCTTCAACGCCGGCGCACTGGCCGCCTTGCACGCGGCGGGTGCCTTGTCCAAGACCGCCCTTACGGCGCTGCCTGATGCCACGCTGGACGCGGCCCTGTCCCTTGGCACCCGTGCCGCCGCCATCACCGTCAGCCGCCCCGGTGCCAACCCACCCTGGAGCCACGAGGTGTGAGGGCGGTTCTGCAGCGCGTCTCCCGCGCCTCGGTCACGGTGGACGGCCGGATCACCGGTGAAATCGGTGCAGGGCTGCTGATCCTGATCTGCGCAATGGACGGCGACACCGACACGCAGGCCGGGGCGATGGCGGCCAAGATTGCCAAGCTGCGCATCTTCAAGGACGCTGCGGGCAAGATGAACCTGTCGACCAAGGACATGGGCGGCGCGGCGCTGATCGTGTCGCAATTCACCCTTGCCGCCGATCTGCGCGGCAACCGCCCCGGCTTTTCCACCGCCGCCAAACCGGACGAGGGCAAACGCCTGTACGAGCAGTTCACCGCGCGGATGCAGGCCGAAGGCATCCCCACCGCAAATGGCATCTTCGGCGCGGATATGCAGGTCAGCCTGACCAATGACGGCCCCGTCACGATCTGGCTGGACCTTTGACCCCAGCTTTCTCTTTCCACAAATATCCTGGGGGTCCGGGGGCAAAGCCCCCGGGGGTTCCCATCGCGCCAGCAAAGCCTTAGCGCACGATCAATTCCAGCGGATCATACAGGCTTTCGCCCGTGCCCCAGGCGGCGGCGGGCAGGCTGTCGGGCTTATAGCGAATACCCGCCATCTCTTGCCGGCTGAAAAACCGCCGCTCGGTGACAATACCTTCGGGGTCGCGCCAGGCATCGGTGATCTGGCCGCTGGCAATGGTGCAGCGGAAATAGACATCAACCTGATGAAACCCGCGCCTTGGGTCGTGAAACTCGTTCACCAGGCAAGGCGCGCCGACGGTGATGGTCAGGCCGGTTTCCTCCCATATCTCACGGATCAGGTTGTCATGCAGGCTGTGCCCCACCACAGCCCCGCCGCCGGGCGCACACCACAAGTCTGACAGCGCCTTGCGATAGGCATTAACCAGCAGCAGCCGGTCGTCGACCAAGATCAACGCGCGGGTGGCAAGACGGGGTGAACGGCTGGACATGACCACCAACCTGTGACGTTGCGCGGGTTTTGTCCACTGCTCCATTTGCAAAGGACGCGCAGGCCGAGATGTCGGATTTGGGTATTTGGGCCAAGAGGAAGCGGCGAAGGCCCGTTTGCAGGGCGATCCGGGCGGTCCTGCTTGACTTCGCGCGCGCCAAGGGGTGTATCGGGCCGGACCGATCTTGCGCCACCGCTCTTGCACCCCTGAAAGGGACCACCCATGCACGCCTATCGCAGCCATACCTGCGCCGCCCTGAACACCGCCGATGTGGGCCAGACCATCCGCCTGTCAGGCTGGGTGCATCGGGTGCGCGATCATGGCGGCGTGCTGTTCCTTGATCTGCGCGACCATTACGGCATCACCCAGGTGATCGCCGACAGTGACAGTCCGGCCTTTGCCGCCATCGAAAAGGTGCGCGCCGAATGGGTGATCCAGATCGACGGCCGGGTCAAGGCCCGCGATGCGGCCCTGGTGAACCCCAAGCTGCCAACGGGTGAAATTGAGGTCTATGCGCTGGGGTTGACCGTGCTGGGCGAGGCGGCGGAACTGCCGATGCCGGTGTTTGGCGAGGCGGAATACCCGGAGGAAACCCGCCTGACCTATCGCTTTCTTGACCTGCGGCGCGAGGGCATGCACCGCAACATGATGCTGCGGTCGGGCGTGGTGCGCAGTTTGCGCAACCGGATGTGGGATCAGGGCTTTACCGAGTTTCAGACCCCGATCATCACCGCGTCGTCGCCCGAAGGCGCGCGTGACTTTCTGGTGCCGTCACGCCTGCATCCGGGCAAGTTCTATGCCCTGCCGCAGGCGCCGCAGCAGTTCAAGCAGTTGATCATGGTCGCGGGCTTTGACCGCTATTTCCAGATCGCGCCGTGTTTCCGCGATGAAGACCCCCGCGCAGACCGCTCACCCACCGATTTCTACCAGCTTGATATCGAGATGAGCTTTGTCGAGCAGGAAGACGTCTTCGCCGCCGTGCAGCCGGTGATCCAAGGGCTGTTCGAGGAGTTTGCGCCGGGCAAGACCGTGCACAAGGACTGGCCGCGCATCGCTTACCGCGACAGCCTGCTGTGGTACGGCTCCGACAAGCCCGACCTGCGCAACCCGATCAAGATGCAGGTGGTGAGCGAGCATTTCCGCGGCTCCGGCTTTGCGGTTTTCGCCAAGCTGCTGGAGCAGGAAGGCACCGAGGTGCGCGCCATTCCCGCCCCCAAAGGCGGCAGCCGCAAGTTCTGCGACCGCATGAACGCCTTTGCGCAACAGCAGGGCTTGCCGGGGATGGGGTACATCTTCTGGCGTGAGTCCGAAGACAAATCCGGCATGGAAGCCGCTGGCCCGCTTGCGAAAAACATCGGCCCCGAGCGCACCGAGGCGATCCGCCAGCAACTCGGCCTTGGCCTTGGCGACGCCGCTTTCTTCCTTGGCGGCAAGCCAGAGGCGTTTGAGGCCACCGCAGGCCGCGCGCGCAATGTGATTGGCGAAGAGCTGGGCCTGACCGAAAAGGACACGTTCCGCTTTGCCTGGATCGTCGATTTCCCGATGTATGAGAAAACCGACGACGGGAAAATCGACTTCAGCCACAACCCGTTTTCCATGCCGCAAGGCGGGCTTGACGCGCTGAACGGCGATCCGCTGGACGTTTACGCCTATCAATACGACCTTGCCTGCAACGGCTATGAACTGATCTCGGGCGGTATCCGCAACCACAAGCCCGAGATCATGTACAAGGCGTTTGAACTGGCGGGCTATCCGAACTCCGAGGTGGACAAGCGCTTTGGCGGCATGGTCAAGGCGTTCAAATACGGCGCGCCCCCGCACGGCGGTTGTGCGGCGGGGATTGACCGCATCGTGATGCTGCTGGCCGATACCACCAACATCCGCGAGGTCATCATGTTCCCGATGAACCAGCGCGCCGAAGACCTGCTGATGGGCGCGCCAAGCGAGCCGACGAACGAGCAGTTGCGCGAATTGCGTCTGCGCGTTCTGCCCAAGGAGGCGTGATGTATCACGCCACCGTCCCCGTGTTTCGGCACTATCTTGGCCAGATGGCCCGGATGGCTGAGGCGGCGGGGCGGGCGGCGATGACCGCGCAAATCGCCGACAGCCTGACCGCCGAGCAGCACTTTGCCACCGCGACCGGGTTCTCCCTGCGCATCACCTGCCCGCTGGCGGGGCGCCGCGTGCCAGACCTGCCAACCGCGCTTGCACCGCGCCTGGCCGTGGCGCGTGCGACCCTGGGGGCGATGACGCAAGCCGAGTTTGACGGGGCCGAGCAGCGCACCATCCGCCATCAGGCGGGCTTTGCCGATCTGGAACAATCGGCCACCGAGTTTCTCTACCTCTTCGGCCTGCCGAACTTTTTCTTCCATATGACCATGGGCTACGCCAGCCTGCGCCAGGGGGGCCTTGTCCTTGGCAAGGGCGATTTCGACGGCTTTCACAGCTATCCGGCAGATTTCCGCTTTCCCTAGGCCGCATGCCGGCCCACGGTCGCAATCCCCGGTGCAATAGGGGGCCATGTCGCCTATCTTGGCCCCAAGCCTGAGGGATGCCATGACCCCCGACCCCACGACCGCCGCGTTTCGATTTGGCTATGGCTTGCCCTTGCCTGCCAAAGCCCCGACCGACCCCGCCGCCATGTTGGCTGCCCTGCGGGACCCCGATGTCATGGCCACCACCTTTCCCGGACCACGCATGGCCGATCTGGCCGAACCGATGGCGCGCGCGGCCAGCCTGCTGCGGACCCATCGCCGCAGTCAGGGGGCCGAGGCCGAGGCAGCGCGTGCCCAGTATCGGCAGACCGTCGCCGCCCTGCAAGCGACCGCGCTGAACGCCGCGAAAGCCACCTTCGCCCGCGCGCTGGATGCCCCTGATGGCCTGCGTGAACGCCTGTCATGGTTCTGGGCCGACCATTTCACCACGGTCGCCCGCAGCCGCGACGCCGCAGCCCTGCCCTCGGCGCTGGTGGATGAGGCGATCCGTCCACACCTGACCGCGCGCTTTGCCGATATGCTGAAAGCCGTGATGCAGCACCCCGCCATGCTGATCTATCTGGATCAGACCATCAGCTTTGGCCCCAATTCGCGGGTGGGCCTGCGCCGCGGCAAGGGGTTGAACGAAAACCTTGCGCGCGAACTGCTGGAACTGCACACGGTTGGCAGCGGCTATGCCCAGGCCGATGTGACCCAGATGGCCGAGTTGCTGACCGGCCTGACCATCGGCAAGAAAGGCCCGACCTTTGACGCCCGCCGCGCCGAGCCGGGGGCGGAAACCGTGCTGGGCACCGCCTACGACGGCGACACGCTGGACGCGGTGCTGCGCGCGCTGGATGATCTGGCGGCGCATCCGGCCACCGCCGCCCATATCGCCCGCAAACTGGCGGTGCATTTTGTGGCCGACGACCCTGACCCCGGACTTGTCACCGCGCTGACCGTGGCATGGCAGGACACAGGCGGCGATCTTGCGGCGGTGACGGAACGCTTGCTGTCCCACCCCGCCGCCTGGGACGCAGGGCAAGCCAAGGCCCGCCAACCCTTTGATTTCATGGTGGCGTCCTTGCGTGCCCTTGGCCTGACCGGATCTGACGTGCAGCGTATGGCCGAAGGCCCGTTCCGCCGGATGATCCTGCAACCGATGGCCGCCATGGGCCAACCCTGGCAATCCCCCGCCGGCCCCGATGGCTGGCCCGAGGCGGCCGAGGCCTGGATCACCCCCGAAGGCATGGCCAGCCGGATCACCTGGGCGATGGAGGTGCCGGGCCGCCTTGTCACCCCCCTGCCCGATCCGCTGGCGCTGATGACCCGCGCCCTTGGCCCCATGGCCAGCGACCGCCTGACATGGGCGGTGCCGAGGTCGGAAAACATCCGCGAAGGCCTGGGCCTTGTCCTTGCCAGCCCCGAGTTCAGCCGAAGGTAGACCAGATGGACCGCCGCCTGTTCCTGAAAACCCTGACCGGCACTGCCTGTTCGGCCGCCGCCCACCCCTTGATGACAAGCGTTACCCTTGCCGGCTCGAACGGTGCAGCACCCTTGGGCGATCATCGGCTGGTGGTGGTCATCTTGCGTGGCGCGATGGATGGGCTGGATCTGGTCCGCCCCTCGGGCGATCCGCTGCTTGCCGCCTACCGCCCCAACCTTGTCGCCACCCCCGGCCCCGACCTGACCGGCTATTTCAGCCTGAACCCGTCGCTGGCGGGCCTGATGCCGCTGTGGCACGCATGCCAGCTTGGCTTTGTTCAGGCTACCTCTACCCCCTATCGCAACCAGCGCAGCCATTTCGAGGGGCAAGATATCCTTGAGGCAGGCACCGGCCTTGACCTGCCCGATGGCCGGGTGCGCGACGGCTGGCTGAACCGCATGTTGCAAACGGTGCCCGGCCTGACCTCGCAAACCGCCTTTGCCGTCGGGGTCGAAGCCGCACCCCTGCTGCAAGGGGCGGCCCCGGTCAGCAACTGGCAACCCGATCTGCGGCTGGACCTGTCGGCACAAAGCCGCTTGCTTCTCGATCATATCTACCACGATGACGCCCTGTTCCGCGAAGCCGCGACCGAAGCCGTCAGCCTGACCGAAAGCATGGACATGGCCCGGATGTCAGGCGGCACGGCCCCGCCGCCTTTGGACGACCGCCGCCTGGCCGACACCACACGCCTGATCGACTTCGCCGCCGACCGGTTGCGCGAAGACACCCGCATCGCGGCGTTTTCGCTGTCGGGCTGGGACACGCACCGCAACCAGAACGGCAGCATCACCCTGCCCCTGCGGCGGCTGGAACACATGGTCTTGCGGCTGCAAGACCGGCTTGGGGCCAAGGTCTGGGGCCAGACCCTGCTGCTGGCGATGACCGAATTTGGCCGCACCGTGGCCGAAAACGGCACCAAGGGCACCGACCACGGCACCGGCGGCGCCATGCTGGCGGCGGGCGGGGCGCTGAAAGGTGGCCGCGTGATGGGTCTGTGGCCCGGTCTGGAGGAAGCTGCCCTTTACCAACGCCGCGATCTGATGCCCACCAGCGATGTGCGAGGCTGGGCCGCCTGGGCGATGCGGGGTCTGTATGGGCTTGACCGCGGCACACTGGAAACGGCGGTGTTTCCCGGCCTGACCCTGGGCGACGACCCCGGCCTGCTGGCCTGAGGCCGCGCGGCGGTAACGGTTTCGGTGCTGGCAGGGTCGCAAGGCGCGGGACGGGGCCACACCGGCCATTTGACGGGTAACCCGATGCGTCAACAGGCAAACTTGCGCGACCTACCTTCCGCCGGCAGGCCCTGCCTCGAAAGCCTGGTCCCATGAGTTGACCAAACCACATCACATCCTGGCTGCACAGAAAGACAGGGGCTCTGCCCCTTGGCGCGTGCCGCGCCTCACCCCGGGGTATTTTCCGCCAAGAGGAAAACCCGGCCCATTCCTCTTGGCCCAAATACCCCCTCGCGGAGCGCATCCACCAGACCCGCGCGCGCGGGTTTTGCCTGACGCAAGGCCTTGACCACACCGCCCCATCATCATTCTGTTCGTGGCATCAACCGGGTCTACAAACAGATTTGCGCGGCCAGCCGTTGCCTGACGATCTGCCGCAACTGCGGCAAGGCGTCCTCGGCCAAGGCCGCTGCGCGTGCCGCCGTGGCCAGATCGACATCGCCAGCGCTGCGCGCCACACCCGCAACAAACCCCGCGAGATACCGACGGGCGGGTTCGTCGGGCGACAGAGACATCAGATCATCTGCATGGGCAAGATCGTCATGCAACGCCAGCCGATCACCCGGCACAGACTTGCCGTCCTGCGCCACGGTCGGGGCAAAGCGGCCCGGCACATGCCGCAGCACCGCCCGCTGAAACGCGCCCAACCCCGCAATCGGTTTTTCCAGAAACCCGACCGCCCCGGCCGCCAGGGCCAGGCATTGCCCACCCGGATCACCCGACAGACCAAGCACGACCGAGCCCTGTCGCGCGAGAACAAGTTCGCGGATCAGCATATCCCCCCGCCCATCCGGCAAGCCAAGGTCAATGATCACCACATCCGGGTGATAGACCTGCAGATGCGCCCGAGCCTGCGCCATCGTCGCTGCGCGCCGCAGCCGCGCACCCGACCGGTGGCACATCAGACGCAAGGCATCAGAGGCAAAACGGCTGTCTTCAACCAACAGCACCGTCAACCCTGACAGGGGCAGTGCGCCCGCATCGGGCGGCGCCACGCCCGGCGGCAGAAAATACGGCGGCGGGATCGACGGGTTCGGCACGTCTGGGGTTCCCATCCTTGCGGCGGTCTGCCCGAACCTTTGCACAACACATCCTAACATCCGCTGAACGCGTTGCGAAAAACATGCGCCCACCCCAAGGTCCGCCTCTTGCCACGGCACCGCCCTGCCCGCATAACCGCGCTGACCCAGAACAGGAGCCCCCAATGATCGGTCGCCTGAACCATGTTGCCATTGCCGTGCCCGACCTGACCGCCGCCGCCGCGCAATACGCAGGCCCCCTTGGCGCGGCTGTGCGCCCGCCGCAAGATGAACCCGACCATGGGGTAAGAGTGGTCTTCATCGATCTGCCCAACACCAAGATCGAGCTGCTTGCCCCCTTGGGTGAAAACTCGCCGATCCAGGGCTTTCTGGACAAGAACCCCGCAGGGGGCATTCACCACATCTGCTATGAGGTGGACGATATCCTTGCCGCCCGCGACACGCTGCAAGCCTCGGGCGCGCGGGTCCTTGGCAGCGGGCAGCCGAAGATCGGGGCACACGGCAAGCCCGTGCTGTTCCTGCATCCCAAGGATTTCAACGGCTGCCTGATCGAACTGGAACAGGTCTGACCGTGACCGCGGCAATCGCCCTGTCGGCCGTGGTCGGGCTGGGGGTGGCCTTGACCGGGCGGCTGAAAGCACCCCAGGGCGCCCCACGCGCCCGGATGGTGGACCGCTCCGCCTTCTGGGCCACCTCTTTAACGCGACCTTCGCCCCCGACACGCGCTCTTGCCACGCGGCGCTGCCGACCCCCGGTTGCAGGCCCCACCCCCGATGATCCGCGCGCTTGACCCGCTGGGTGACCGTGCTGCCGTGGCGGCCCTGCTGGCCAAGGCGCAGGATTATTTTCAGCTGTGGAAGGGCCGCGCCCCCGGCCCCGAGGAGACCGACGATGTGTTCACCGGCACGCCGCCGGGCTGCGACCCTGCGGCCTCGCACCGGCTTGGCCTGTTCCTGAACGGCACCCTGTCCGGCGTGGCCGAGTTGTCCTTCGGCTTTCCTGCGCCAAACGACGCCTACCTTGGCCTGATGATCCTGGCCCCGCAGGCCCGGTCACAGGGCAATGGCGCGGCGTTCCTGCGCCATATCGAAAGGCTTGCCCGTGCGGCAGGCGCGCCCAACCTCTACCTCGCGGTGCTCGAGGCCAACACTCGCGGCGCGGCGTTCTGGTCGCGCATGGGGTATCGCCCCACCGGGCTTTCGCGGCACGACAGCCACGGTCACCCCCACACCCTGCACCGCCTTGTCAAACCGCTGTAACCGCGCCGGATTGCTGCTTGCAAAATACTCCCGCCGGAGGCCCCCGGTCAGCCCAGCCAAACCGCCCTTGACAGTCCGCGCAACGCGTTGCCCAGCCACAGCCGCACATGCGGCAGGTCTGCTGCCAGCAGCACCTCTTCCGGGCAGGCCAGCGACGCGCGCAAGACCCCCGGCAACAGCCCGCAGGCCAGCGGCGGCGTGCGCATCCCCGCACCACGGTCAAAGAACAGCGTGGTGATGGTGCCGTCGCAGACCTCGTCCTGCTCGTTCAAAAGCAAGGCCTCGTCCAGACCATCGGCCAGGCTTGCGCGCGCCCGATCATAGGCCCCGCGCCGGGTGGATTTCACGCCCAGCCACGGATCGTCCGACGCCAACCGCTCTGCCGCCAGACCGACGCGCCAGATATCCTTGGCAGGCGGCACCTCGCCCACCTCGACCTGAACCGCACCTGCGGCGTCCAGCGTCAGCCGCAACCGCGCCGCCTGCCCCTTGGGCCCCGCGACCGCAACCTTGGGCACCGCCCAGCCCAAGGCCGCCGCCCCGGCCGATAACCGGGCATGGTGCAGCGGCCACAGCGGCACCCGCGCGCCGTCCCAGCGCATCGTCTCGATCAGCTTCAGCCCCGGTTCACCAGCGCCAATGCGTAGCGCGCTTTCCAAAGCGCCTCCTCCCATTCGCCGTCTTCGGTGGAATCGTAGACCACCCCACCACCCACGTTCAGCCGCACCTCGCCGTCCGGCCAGACCCGCGCGGTGCGAATGGCAACCGACCAGCACTGATCGCCGCCCGGCGCGGCCCAGCCGATGGCCCCGCAATAGACGCCGCGCGGCTCGGTCTCGACCTCGGCAATGATCTGCATCGCGCGGATCTTCGGCGCGCCCGTCACCGACCCACAGGGAAACAGCGCCGCCATCAGGCTGGGCAGCACGGCCCCCGGCAACAGCCGCCCCTGCACCCGGCTGCTCATCTGATGCACGGTGGCATAGCTTTCTACCGCGAACAACTCGGGCACCTTGACCGACCCGACCTGCGCCATCCGCGCAATGTCGTTGCGGAGCAGATCCACGATCATCAGGTTCTCGGCCCGTGCCTTTTCGCTTGCGTGCAATTCGCCCGCCAGCCAGGCATCCTCAACCGGATCGTCCGACCGGGGGGCCGTGCCTTTCATCGGGCGGCTTTCGATCAGACCGTCCGTCACACGAAAGAACAACTCGGGGCTGCGCGATACCACCACCGGCCCCACGCCCAGATCGACAAAGGCCCCGAACCCCACCGGCTGACCCTGCCGCAACGCGCCATAAAGGCCCAGCGCCGTGCCAGCCTCAAGCCGGCTTGCCATCGGAAAGGTCAGATTGATCTGATAGCAATCGCCCGCCGCGATATAGCCCTGCACCCGCGCAAAAGCCGCCGCATAGTCCCTGCGCGCGACACACGGCGACAGCGGCCCCAGCCGCACCTTGCGGCCTTGATCCGCCGCCGCGTCCAGAGCCGCGCCCGCGTTACCCGGCCCGTCAAACGCCGCCAGACACACCAGCGGACCGCGCCGCGCCTTGGGCATCTGCGCCGCCAGTCGCGGCTCCAGCGCATAGCCCGCCTCATAGGCGATGTATCCGGCGATCCACGCCCCTGCCGCCCGCGCCGCCTCGGCGGCCGCAAGCGCCACGGCGACGTCATCGGCGTGCTCGGCCACGAACAGCGCCAAAGGGCGCTCAAACGCCACCGCATGCCCGCCCGGGCCATATTCCACCACAATCATCGCCAGACGTCCGCCGGTTTGTCCGCACCATCAACTAGCACGCAGCCCCCGCGCCGAACAGGTCGGCCCCGAGCCTTTCGCAAAGGGTTGCGCAGGGCCGGGCAACCCCCTAAACCCCCGTCAATTTGCGCAGACACACGAATCCGCGAGCCCGGGGCCAATGCACCGGGATCAGCCATGGACAGGGGCCACGACCATGCCGAAAAGAACCGACATCAAATCCATCATGATCATCGGTGCTGGCCCCATCGTCATCGGACAGGCCTGCGAGTTCGACTATTCCGGGGCACAGGCCTGCAAGGCGCTGCGCGAAGAAGGCTACCGCGTCATTCTGGTGAACTCGAACCCCGCCACGATCATGACCGATCCGGGGCTGGCCGATGCCACCTATATCGAGCCGATCACCCCCGAGGTTGTGGCCAAGATCATCGAAAAGGAGCGCCCCGACGCCTTGCTGCCCACCATGGGTGGCCAAACCGGGTTGAACACCGCGCTGGCGCTGGCCGACCTTGGCGTGTTGGAAAAGTTCAACGTCGAGCTGATCGGGGCCAAGCGTGAAGCCATCGAAATGGCAGAAGATCGCAAGCTGTTCCGCGAGGCGATGGACCGGATCGGGCTGGAAAACCCAAAGGCCACCATCATTGCCGCGCCAAAACTGGCCAATGGCAAATATGACATCAACGCCGCCCTGACCGAGGCGATTGCCGCGCTGGATTACGTCGGCCTGCCCGCCATCATCCGCCCCGCCTTTACCCTTGGCGGCACCGGCGGCGGCGTCGCCTATAACCGTGACGATTATGAGGCAATCTGCCGGTCTGGCCTTGAAGCCTCGCCCATGGCCCAGATCCTTGTCGACGAATCCCTGCTTGGCTGGAAAGAGTTCGAGATGGAGGTGGTCCGCGACACCGCCGACAACGCCATCATCGTCTGCGCCATCGAAAACGTCGATCCGATGGGCGTGCACACCGGAGATTCGATCACCGTCGCCCCGGCGCTGACGCTGACCGACAAGGAATACCAGATCATGCGCAATGGCAGTATTGCCGTGCTGCGCGAGATCGGGGTGGAAACCGGCGGGTCAAACGTGCAGTGGGCGATCAACCCCGCCGATGGCCGCATGGTGGTGATCGAGATGAACCCGCGGGTGTCGCGGTCCTCGGCGCTTGCGTCCAAGGCCACCGGCTTTCCCATCGCCAAGATCGCTGCCAAGCTTGCTGTCGGCTACACGCTGGACGAATTGGACAACGATATCACCAAAGTGACACCGGCCTCGTTCGAGCCGTCGATTGATTATGTTGTCACCAAGATCCCGCGCTTTGCCTTTGAAAAGTTCCCCGGTTCCCAACCGCACCTGACCACCGCAATGAAATCGGTGGGCGAGGTGATGGCGATCGGCCGCACCATCCACGAGTCGCTGCAAAAGGCGCTTGCGTCCTTGGAAACCGGCCTCACCGGCTTTGACGAAATCGCCATTCCCGGCGCGCCAGACCGTGCTGCCATTTCCAAGGCCCTGTCGCTGCAAACCCCCGACCGGCTGCGCACCATCGCGCAAGCCATGCGCCACGGCCTGTCCAATGACGACATTCAGGCCATCACCAGCTTTGACCCGTGGTTCCTGGCCCGCATCCGCGAGATCATCGACGCCGAGGCCCGCATCCGCCGCGACGGCCTGCCGCTGGATGCCATCGGCCTGCGCCGTCTGAAAATGCTGGGCTTCACCGATGCCCGGCTTGCCACCCTGACCGGCCGCGACGAGGCGCAAATCCGCCGCGCCCGCCTGCGCCTTGGCGTCAAGGCCGTCTTCAAACGCATCGACACCTGCGCCGCCGAGTTCGAGGCGCAAACGCCCTACATGTATTCCACCTATGAGACCCCGGTGATGGGCGATGTGGAATGTGAAGCCCGCCCTTCGAATGCGAAAAAGGTCGTCATTCTGGGTGGCGGCCCCAACCGCATCGGTCAGGGCATCGAGTTCGACTATTGCTGCTGCCACGCCTGCTATGCGCTGACCGCCGCGGGCTATGAAACCATCATGGTCAACTGCAACCCCGAGACGGTGTCCACCGACTATGACACCTCGGACCGGCTGTATTTCGAGCCGCTGACGCTGGAACACGTGCTTGAAATCCTGCGGGTCGAACAGGAAAACGGCACCTTGCACGGCGTCATCGTGCAGCTTGGCGGACAGACCCCGCTGAAACTGGCACAGGCCCTTGCCAACGAAGGCATCCCGATCCTTGGCACCACGCCCGATGCCATTGATCTTGCCGAAGACCGTGAGCGTTTCCAGCAATTGCTCCACAAGCTCAACCTCAAGCAACCCGTCAACGGCACCGCGCGCAGCCGCGACGAGGCGTTTGCTGTGGCAGCCACTGTCGGATATCCGCTGGTGATCCGCCCCTCCTTCGTCCTTGGCGGCCGCGCGATGGAGATCATCCGCGACGATGCCCAACTTGAACGCTATATCCGTGAGGCGGTGCAGGTGTCGGGCAACAATCCGGTGCTGCTGGACAGCTATCTGTCCAATGCCATCGAGGTTGATGTCGATGCACTGTCGGATGGCCACAATGTGCATGTCGCGGGCATCATGGAACATATCGAAGAGGCCGGGGTTCATTCCGGCGACTCTGCCTGCTGCCTGCCGCCACATTCCCTGTCTGCCGACACCATTGCCGAGCTGAAAACCCAGACCATCGCCATGGCCCGCGCGCTGAACGTGGTGGGCCTGATGAACGTGCAATTCGCGATCAAGGACGGCACGATCTATGTGCTGGAGGTGAACCCCCGCGCCAGCCGCACCGTGCCTTTCGTGGCCAAGGCCACCGACAGCGCCATCGCCGCCATCGCCGCCCGCCTGATGGCAGGCGAGCCGATGGCGAACTTCCCGATGCGGGCGCCCTATGCGTCGGGCGTTGGCCCCGACACGCCGTTGCCGCTGGCCGACCCGTTCACGCTGGCCGACCCGATCACCCCATGGTTTTCGGTGAAAGAGGCGGTGCTGCCCTTCGCCCGCTTCCCCGGCGTCGACCCGATGCTTGGCCCCGAAATGCGCAGCACCGGAGAGGTGATGGGCTGGGACCGCACCTTTGCGCTTGCCTTCCTCAAGGCACAAATGGGTGCCGGCACCATCCTGCCCGAAGCGGGCCGGGTGTTCCTGTCGGTCAAGGACATGGACAAGACCGAAAGCCTTGCCAGCGCCGCCCGTGACCTTGTGGCCATGGGGTTCGAGGTTGTGGCGACCAAAGGCACCGCGTCTTGGCTGGCATCCGTCGGCGTCGCCTCTACCCCGGTCGCCAAAGTCTATGAAGGCCGCCCCAACATCGTGGACCGCTTGAAGAACAACGACATCGCCTTGGTCCTGAACACCACCGAAGGCACACAAGCCATCAACGACAGCCGCGACATCCGCCGTGTGGCGCTGATGGACAAGATCCCGTATTTCACCACCGCCGCAGCGAGCATTGCCGCAGTCGCGGCGATGAAAGCGCGCGGTGAAGGCTATGGGGTGCGGACGTTGCAGGGGTAGTTTGGGCTGGGTGTTCGTCACGCGACGCAGCGACGGGGTTAGCCCGGCCTTGCGCGGTGTCGGGGCACGCCTCGGCCTTGACCCTTGGATCGCCTTGTCGACAAAGCGGATGCGATTCAGGCAGCGAGCGACAACCCAAGCTAAGAGTATTGCAATGTCACAGGCATGTGGAGCACGCGGTCACGCGATGCCGCATGCAAGAATTCAACAACATGCCGCTTGATTATTGACACTTCTTTCACGTCCTTCGAGGAACGCTATAAAGACACATATAAACTGGGAATCCCATGAAGAAAGCTTGTATACTTTCGGTTGTTGCCTTGTCCGGGTGTGTCACCACTCCGGTCGTTTCAGATTTCAACGGATCAAGCGTCAAAATCCAGGAATCCTTCGGAGGCCGTGCGCCAAGCGCTGAAACGAAGGCTGAGGCCGCACGTATTTGCGGCAAGGTCGGAAAGAAGGCCGAAGGGGCGTCCACCCGCGAGCTGCCAAATTATCAAACGGAATACCTTTTTCTGTGCCTCTGAATGACGGCGGGGCGCCGTAGAGACGCGCCCCCTTGCCTTCTGCACCCCAACCCCCCATCTTGCGTTCACAGGCTCTGCATCCGCACCATGTGCGGGGACAGCCCCTGATGCCTGCCGGACCTGCGCCCCAAAGCGCCCTCCGACGGCAGCGATCCCGTCGGCATGGGCCGACAGGAACCTTGGCACAAAGGGAACAGGTCATGTCCAAAGAAAAAAACAAGGGTGGCAAGGAAGCCAAAAAGCCGAAGAAGGAAGTGCCCAAGGTTCTGGCCACCGCCAATGCCAGCCCCAGCAAGGATGGCACGACCATCGCGGGCAAGAAGATCAGGTAAGTCGAACTGCTGCGGGGGGTGCCAGCGGCGCATTTCCCGCACGGGTCGCCGCAGGGCGGGATTCGCCCCGCGTTTTGGTGCAGTCGTGGCCGGTTCCCCCAACCCCACGCCATCGTGATCCCGGCTTTCGCGCGCGACTGTTAGCCTTGGGTCCATGCGCGCTTTGATCCCCTTGCTGTTCGTCCCCCTCCCCCTTGCAGCGCAAGAGGTGGACTTGGAGCTTGTGCTTCTGGCCGATGCCTCTGGCTCGATCGACGAAGAGGAGATCGAGTTTCAACGCCAGGGATACGCCACCGCGACCACCAGCCCCGAAGTGCTCTACGCCATCTCTTCGACGATGACCGGCACGATTGCCATCACCTATGTGGAATGGGCGGCCAATCAGGCGGTGGTGGTCGACTGGACGGTGATTGACGGCGAGGCCGCGGCGCAGGCGTTTGCCGCACGCCTGCTGGACCCGCCGCGCATGGCCTATGGGCGCAACGCGATCGGCGCTGCACTGATCGAGGGCAAGCGGCTGATCGAGGAAAACCGGATCACCAGCCTGCGGCAGGTCATCGACTTCTCGGGCGACTCGGTCGGCAATTTCAGCGGCCCCCGCATTTCCGACGCGCGGGCCCAGGTGCTGGCGGCCGGCATCACCATCAACGGGCTGCCGATCCTGCGCGACGGTCGGGCGGCAGACCTTGTCGCAGCCTATGAGGCGCAGATCATCGGCGGCCCCGGCGCATTTGTGGTGGCCGCAACCAGCAGGGCCACCTTTGCCGAGGCCGTGCGCCGCAAACTGGTGCTGGAAATCGCGGCAACCCCGCCACCGCTGACCGTTGCGCAAGGCGACACAAGCCGCTGATCGACCAAAGCGAAAGGCCCGTGCCGCAAGTGTCAGGTGGCGGTGGACCCCAGCGCGTCACAGGCGGCGCCATGGCTGTTGCCGCCCGGACCTTGCCAGATGCAGCCGCACGCAAGGCCCCCTTGCCCCGACGATCGCACAAGGCACGGGCCATCGCAGTGACCGGCGGATCACTTGACTTGCAGCGTCTTCAGATGCTCGGCGATCTGGACAAGTCGCAGCGGTGTCGGCGTCATGATGCCATCGCCACCATCATAAGGGATGGTGTCACTGTCCAGAAGCGGGCCAAAGTTCGGCATGATGTCGGACCCACCCTTGCCCCCGGTATAGCCCCAGATTTTCGCCATCACCTGCGTGGTCGGGAATGTGCCGCCATTGCTCCGCGCAAGGCGGGTCAGGTCGGCGGGGCGATGCTCCAGCGTCTTGGCCAGGGCACCATCGCCCTTGCCCGACAGCCCATGGCATGACGCGCAATAATCGGCAAAATCCTGCGCCCCCGTCGGCTCTGGCTCGGGGGGGGCCGCCAGCACGCAGGCCCCAAGTGCCAGCGCCACAGCCAGCGGGATCAGGCGGGTCGGGGTATGCATCGGTGGCCTCCTCTTTTTTTGCCAAGGGTGACAGTGACAGCCGCGCGGCGCAAGGCCGCTGTTGGCCGCGTCCCTTGGGTCACGCTCAGGCCACGCGGCCCTGATCCAGCCGCACGATCCGGTCCATCCGGGCGGCAAGGTCCATGTTGTGCGTGGCAATCAGCGCCGCAAGGCCGGTGACACGCACCAGATCCATCAGCGCCGCAAACACCTTGTCCGACGTGGCCGGATCAAGGTTGCCGGTGGGTTCATCGGCCAAAAGCAGGCGCGGCGCATTGGCCATGGCCCGGCAGAACGCCACCCGTTGCTGCTCGCCCCCCGACAGGGCCGCCGGGCGATGGTCGGCACGCGGGCCCACACCCACACGGGTCAGCAGGTCCATCGCGCGGGCCCGTGCCTGCGCCTCGGACACCCCATTGGCAAGCTGCGGGATGACGATGTTTTCCAGCGCCGAAAACTCGGGCAGCAGGTGGTGAAACTGATAGATAAAGCCGACATCGGCGCGCCGCACCTCGGTGCGCGCGGCATCGTTCAGCCCGGCCATGTCGCGGCCATTCAGGCGAACCGTGCCTGCGTCCGGCGTATCCAGCAGACCTGCGATGTGCAGCAGCGTCGATTTTCCCGCGCCAGACGGGGCGACCAGTGCCACCACTTCGCCGGGTTTCACCGCAATCGACGCCCCGCGCAGCACCGTCACTTCAGACGGCTTGCCCCGGTTGTAGACCTTTTCGATGCCGGTCAATTCCAGCGCAAGGGCGGCCGCGTTATTCATAACGCAACGCCTCGACCGGGTTCATGCGGGCGGCGCGACGGGCGGGAAAGATCGTCACGATGAACGACAGGCCCAGCGACAGCGACACCGCCGACAACACATCGCCCCATTGCAGCTTGGCCGGCAGGGCATAGATGCCGCGGATCGAGGCATCCCAGACCCCGCCCCCGGCAAGGTAATTCACCGCCGAAAAGATCGGGTCGATATACAGTGCGAACAGACAACCCAAAGCCACCCCCGCCACAGTGCCGACAATGCCGGTGAACGCGCCGCACATGAAAAACACCCGCAGCACCGCGCCTTCGGTCAACCCGATGGTGCGCAGGATGCCGATGTCGCGCCCCTTGTTCTTGACCAGCATGATCAGCCCCGAGATGATGTTCATGGTGGCGATCAGCACCAGGATCGACAAGATCACGAACATGATGTTGTCTTCCATATCAAGCGCCCGCAGGAAGGCCCCCGAACTGTCACGCCATGTCCACAGGATTGCATCGTCGCCACCCGCGGCCAGCAGGGGCGCGGCAAAGCGGTCAATGTCGTCGGGGTTATCGACCATAACCTCGAACTCATCGGCAAAGCCTTCGCGGTTGAAATATTCCTGCGCCTGCGCGAAAGGCATGTAAAGCCGTGTCTTGTCAATGTCATAGCGCCCGGCGGTAAAGACATAGACCACCTCATAGGCATTGACGCGCGGGCTGGTGCCAAAGGCGGTCTTCACCCCGTTGGGCGAGATGACACGCACCTTGTCGCCCACCGTGACCCCCAACTCGCGCGCCAGAATGGACCCCACCGCAATGCCCTCGTCAAAGCGGTCAATCTCGCCATAGGCCTCGGCCCCAAGCCCGACCCGGGGGATGGTTTTCAGATCCTCCACAGTCAGGCCATAAACCTCGGCGCCGTTGGTGGCGCCCTGACTGGACACCATCACCTGACCGCGGATCATCGGCGCGGCCCGCGTCACCCCCGGCACGGCGGCAAGGGCCGCAGCACGCTCGGCATAGTCGGAAAAACCCTTGACCGTCACGCCATTGGCATCAACCCGCCCCGAGGCATAGACCGTGACATGGGCATTCGCGCCCAGAATGGTATCCACAAATTCGGCCCGGAACCCGGCCCGCACCGCCAGCGTGGCGATCAGCGCAAACACCGCCAGGGTGATGCCGATCAGGCTGATCCAGGTCATCACGCTGACCCCGCCCTCTGCCCTGCGGGCGCGCAGATAGCGCCAGGCAATCATCCGTTCAAAGCGCGAAAAGGGGGCTGTCTGGGCCATGTCTGCCTGTGTCTTGTTTTGGCGCGACACTGTCTGCTGCCGCTGGGCGCGTCAAGGGCGACCGGCAGGGATACGGCTCACGTCGGCGGGATCGGCCCTACGCGGTAACGCTGATCGCGATGCCGGCAAATTGCAGGCCGGCCGCAATGGCGACGCACAGGTGCCAGATGGCGTTGTGAAACCGCAAGGCATGCCATTTGTAGAACCCTACCCCGGCGACATAGGTCAGCCCACCTGCCAGCAAAAGCCAAAGCGCAGGCCCCGGCAACCCGGCCCGCATCGGGCCAATTGCCAGCAGCATCATCGCCCCCAGCGCCAGATAGGCCAAAAGCGACAGCCCGTCATACCGCCCCGGCAAGGCAAGTTTCACCGCAACGCCCAAAACCGTCCCGGCCCAGACCACCCCACCCACCAGCCACACCAGCGTCGACCCCGGAAGCTGCGCCAAAATGGCTGTGTAAGTCCCGGCAATCATGACATAAATGGACGAGTGATCAAACCGCCGCAACAGCCACTTCAACGCCGAAGGCGGTGCCATGTTATAGGCCAAGGAAAAGCCGAAAAGCAGAAAGAACCCCGCCGCATAAACACTTAGCGCGGCAAACTGGCCAAACTCGGCCCGCGCCAGAACATGGGCCAGCAGCACCGAAAACGCGATCATCCCGGCAACCAGCGCAAGCGTATGCACAATGCCATCGGCCACCAGCTCTTCCAGGCTGAAGGGTCGCTTTTTCAGGCGTGGGTGGTCGGCGGGCAAGGACATCACGGCTTCTCGGTTTTGACAGCGCAGGATGATCGCCCATCCCGCACCCGCGTCAACTGCGAAACCCGGTGACGTTGCGTAAGATCGCAACGCTGCATGCAGCCCTGGTTCGTGCCGGTTTCCTCTTGGCACAAATACCCCGCGGGGGTCCGGGGGCGCGAAGCCCCCGGTTGCCATATCTCAGCGATGCGCCGCATAGATTTGTGCAATACGGTCCACTGCGGCCTCGGGCGACATCTCCTCCGACTGGCCACTGCGGCGGCTGGTCAATTCGACCACACCCGCCGCCAACCCGCGCGGGCCGACGGTGATACGCCACGGCAGGCCGATCAGGTCCATGGTGGCGAATTTCGCCCCTGCCCGCTCTTCGCGGTCGTCATACAGCGCCTCAAGCCCCTTGGCCGCAAGCGCCTTGTAAAGTTCGTCACAGGCCGCATCCGTCCCGCTATCCCCTTGTTTCAGGTTGACAATCCCGACCGGGAAGGGCGTCACACCTTCGGGCCAGATGATGCCCTTGTCGTCATGGCTTGCCTCGATGATCGCGCCCAGCAGGCGACTGACGCCGATGCCATGGCTGCCCATTTCGACCGGCACACGCTCACCCTTGTCGTTCACCACCAAAGCGCCCATCGACGCCGAGTATTTGGTGCCGAAGTAGAAAATCTGCCCGACCTCGATGCCCCGGCCAACGCGGCGGCGGTCTTCGGGGATCTGGTCGAACAGGGTGGCGTCGTGGGTCTCGTCGGTGCGGGCATAGAGTGTGGTGAACTCTTTACAAATCCCTTCCACCTCGGCGCGGTTGTCGTAATCCACGTCGCGGCTGCCCAGTTTCAGATCGGTCACCGCCTGATCGTAGAACACCTCTGACTCGCCCGTGCTGGCAAGTACCAGAAATTCATGGGTATTATCGCCACCAATGGGGCCAGAGGCGGCGCGCATCGGGATGGCGGTCAGGCCCATGCGTTCGTAGGTGCGCAGGTAGCTGACCATGTGGCGGTTGTAGGCGTGCAGGGCGGCGTCGCGGCCAATGTCAAAGTTGTAGCCGTCCTTCATCAGGAACTCGCGCCCGCGCATCACACCGAAACGCGGACGCACCTCGTCACGGAACTTCCACTGGATGTGGTAGAGCGTCATCGGCAGATCCTTGTAGCTGCCGACATGGGCGCGGAAGATGTCGGTGATCATCTCCTCATTGGTGGGGCCATACAGCATGTCACGGTCGTGGCGGTCCTTGATGCGCAGCATTTCCTGGCCGTAATCATCATAGCGACCGGATTCGCGCCACAAATCAGCAGGTTGCAGGGTTGGCATCAGCAACGGAATATGGCCTGCGCGCACCTGTTCCTCGTGCACGATCTGCTCGATCCGCTTCAGCACGCGGTAGCCCAGCGGCAACCAGGAATAGATGCCCGCCGCCTGTTGCTTGATCATGCCAGCCCGCAACATGTAGCGGTGCGAGACGATCTGCGCCTCGGACGGATTTTCCTTCAGAACGGGCAGAAAATAGCGCGACAGACGCATGGGCGGCCTCTTGGCAAAAGGGTTTGCACGTTCCTAGCGGGAAGCCATGGGGCAGGCAAGCCGGGTGACAGCGGCGTGGTCAGGCCGTGTGCGGCGCGTGGGGCATCCGTGACCACAGCGTGACCACAGGGATTTTCCGGCAGGCGCGCCAACAGGCGCTGGCGCGGCCCCCGGTCAGGGACGGGCAAGGATGGTCGGCACAGAAGGCAAGGACGGGCAACAGAAGGGCAGAGGATGCGGGATGCAACCTCTGCCCGGTTGTCAGGCTTCGGACTGGCGGCAGATCACATCTTGGTCGGCACGATCTCGCGCGGGGCCCATTCCTTGATGATGGTCGGGATCTTGAAGCGGTCCGACATCAGCGGGCCGTCTTTCATGACCGAATTGTAGCTTTTGTGCTCGGACACCAGTTTCATCGGCACGAACCGGGTCGACATGAAATTGTCGCCCTGCATGACCGAGTTCTGCGCGGGTTTGCGGTCCCAGATCAGGCCGCCGAAGATATGGCCATGGTTCAGCTTGCGGAACGGGTTGCTCAGCAGCTTCGGGTGGTCCTTCATCAACCGCGGCAGCGCGCCATCGTCCTTCGGTTCGATGCGGACATAGACTTCCTGCTTGGGCAGATCGACATGGATCGCCTTGCTGCGGTTGACGGTTTTCAGCGCATCGCGTGCGGTGCCCAGCGGCGCGAAAGGCGCGCGAACAACCAGCAGGGCCTTGCCCTCGGCCACGTGCTTGCCATAGACGGCTGCGGCGTCTTCGGTCACGCTGGCGGCCTGCATCCGTGCGGTGACCGCGCTTTGGCCGTCTTTTGTGATAACCTCGACCGTGTCTTCGGAATGGCCGCGCTCCAGCAGTTCATCCGCAACTGCCTGTGCCGTGGCGGGATCGGCGTAAAGTCGTGTGATGATCGTTGTCATGTCTCACCCTTTTGGTTCGTTTCGTTGCACTCAGTCACCGGGTTGGTGTCAGCTTTGGCCGGGTAGGTCCACCTCCTGCGGGATCAGGGATGGCGGGGGTGGCGTGGCGCGCGCCGCCTGCGCCGGATTGCGCAGCAGCGGCAGCGTCAAGATCACCGCAAGCAGCAACAAGGCGTCCTCCAGCATGAAGACCGGAACATAGGCCGAGGCCGGTTGCTGGCCACCCTGCGGCGCCAGAAGGATCACGTCGCGGATCACGCCGCCCGCGGCAATCGCAAGCCCGGCCGCAGTGGTTTGCACCGCCCCCCAGGCCCCCAGCGACAGGCCGATCTGATCGCGCGGGGCGGCGCGCATGACCGAGGTCAACGTGCCATGGCCAAACAGCCCGGCCCCGAAGCCCGCCATCACGATCGCCACCACCAGCGCCGGCACCGACATGATCAGCGCCGAGCCGATCACCAGCCAGAAGGCGGGCACCCCGATCAGCGCGCCCAGAAAGGCCACCGTCATCGGCCGCATGCCCCGGCCGAGCCAGCGCGAGGCCAGCGTGAACCCGATCAGGCTGCCCAAGGCCAGCACCACCGTCAGCCGCGTGGTCTGCGCCACGGTCATTTGCAGCACCTGACCGCCATAAGGTTCCATCAGCACATCGGCCATGCCAAAGCCCGCGGTGCCCAGCGCGATGATCACCAAAAGCCGCACCATGCCATCTTGGCGCATCAGCCGCGACCATGAGGCCGAAAAGCTGTGCACCGGTTGCGGGGCCATGCCGCGCATGCGGTCGCGGGGTTCCTGTTTCCACATCGCCAGAATATTCAGCGTGATGGTCACCAGCGCTGCGCCCTGAATGACCTGGATCAGGCGGCCGGGCGAGTAATTTTCCAGCAGGGCGCCGAAGATGAAAGCGCTGACGATCATGCCGACCAGCAGCATGACATACATCAGGCCCACCACCTTGGGCTGGTCTTCTTCGGGCACCAGATCGGTGGCCAGCGCAAGGCCGACGGTCTGCACGATGTGCACCCCGGCCCCCACCAGCAAAAACGACAAGGCCGCGGCGGATTGCCCGATCCAGCGTGGCGCGGTTGCGGCCTGATCAAAGCCCGACAGCACCAGCAGCGCAAAGGGCATGATCGCAAAGCCGCCGAATTGCAGCATGGTGCCCTTCCAGATATAGGGCAGTCGTCGCAGGCCCAGGGCCGAGCGATGGGTATCGGATTTGAAGCCGATCAGCGCCCGGAACGGCGCAAACAGCAAGGGCAGCGCCAGCATGACCGCAACCAGCGTGGCCGAGACACCCAGCTCGACGATCATCACCCGGTTCAGCGTGCCGACCAGCAGCACCAGCGTCATCCCGACCGTGACCTGAAACAGCGACAGCCGCAGCAGACGCGACAGCGGCACCGTCTCGCTGGCGGCATCCGCAAAGGGCAGATAGCGCAACGTGATCGACGAAATCTGCGCCAAGGCGAAGCGTTTGTAGTCAAACATTCCGGCAAGCCCTTTCGCTTTCGGGCCGAAAGCCAAGATAGGGACGCAGAACCCTGAACCAAAGGTCAGAGACCCTGCGTCCCATCTTCGACCGAATACACGCCGAACGGGCCGGCGTGTTCGATGAGGTCAGCGCAGAGCGGCCAGGGTTTCCGGCATTTGCAGGATGGCACGGGTTTGTGTGCCATCGGGCAAGGTGACCAGAACTTCTTGCGCGCCTTGCGGCAGGTACGAGGCCTTTGCAGTGTCGGCTTGCGGCAGAACCACCGAAGCGGTTTCAGCCGGGGCCACTGCTGCGCTGCCCGACAGGTAGTCAGACATCCACGGCGTTGCAGTCAGGATACCGACGTGCACGGCAAAGGCAGAAACGGCCACTGCACCGAGGAACACAGGAACCCCAACGGTTGGGCTTACGACCAGCCAGATTTTTGCGTTGTTCATGATATTCCCCTCTTACCCGAGCCAGGGCGTCGCGACGGCGACAAGAAGGTGCGCGATCAGGGCCATGGCCCCGAATACACGCGTGCCGTCGATCAGGTAGCTGTGGACTTCTTCTGCTTCTCTCAGGGTCAAGCCGGTCGGCCAGACCTTATCGGGATCGTTGGACATGTTGTTCCTCCGTGTCCGAGTCGTCGTTAAATGCGGCGACGGGATGACGACACTTCTCCCGTCCGGCTCAGGAAACCGCGAAAAAAAAGCGGAATCGCTGCACCCATTTCAATAGTGTCACTTGAAACTTACACAATCAACTGTAATTAAAAACTGACATCTTGCGTGCATCCTTGTTTGGCGGCTCTGCTTGGGGGCATGGGCCACCCAAGGCCCGAAAGCGGTGCCTTTTGCACTGGTTTCGGGGCATCGGGGGGCGAAAACCGCACAAACCCCCAATATCTGCGACAAATTCTCGCGTGGGGGGGCGAAATCGGGGGGTGGTGCCCTTGAAACTGCGGCTGTCGGCCCTTGGCCCTTGCACGACAGCGACGCAAAGCCGATATCTGGCCTGACACGGGCAGGGATACGGGCATGGCGTTACCGATCGGGCAGCAGGCGAAATACTGGGGCATTGCGGCGGCGGTGTCGTTTGCGTTCCTGTGGCTGATGGGGGACGTGCTGGTGCCGTTTCTGGTGGGCGGGGCGGTGGCCTATTTCCTTGACCCGGTGGCCGACCGGCTGGAGCGGATGGGGCTGAGCCGGGTCACATCGACCGCGGTCATCATGCTGCTGTTGGTGCTGTTCGTGGTCCTTCTGGTGCTGGCAGTGATCCCGACCCTGATCCAGCAGACCACGGCACTGGTCAACGCAGCCCCCGAGATTGCGAAGAACCTGCAACAGTTTCTGGTCGAACGCTTTCCGGACCTGACCGATGAGACCTCGATCATGCGCACGACGCTGGCCGATATCGCGGCCTTCGTGCAATCCAAGGGTGCCGATCTGGCGCAGGGCGTGTTGTCTTCGGCCATGACGGTGCTGGGGGCGGTGGTGTTCATCGTCGTGGTGCCGGTGGTGGCGTTCTATCTGCTGCTGGACTGGGACCGGATGGTTGAGCGGATCGACAGCCTGATCCCGCGCGACCATGTGGCGGTGGTGCGGCAACTGGCCAGCGAGGTGGATGCCGTGCTGGCCGGGTTCGTGCGCGGGCAGTTGACGGTCTGTCTGGTGCTGGGGATCTTCTACTCGGCGGCGCTGATGCTGGCGGGGCTGCAATTCGGGCTGGTGGTCGGGGCGGTTGCCGGGGCGGTGACGTTCATTCCTTACGTGGGCGCGATTGTCGGTGGCGTTCTGGCCATCGGGCTGGCGCTGTTTCAATTCTGGGGCGACTGGCTGTCCATCGGGTTGATTGCGGGGATCTTTGCCGTGGGCCAGTTCGTCGAGGGCAATATCCTGACGCCCAAGCTGGTGGGACAATCGGTGGGGCTGCATCCGGTCTGGCTGCTGCTGGCGCTGTCGGCCTTTGGCGGGCTGTTGGGCTTTTCGGGGATGCTGATTGCGGTGCCGGTGGCGGCGTCAATCGGGGTTCTGACCCGGTTCATGATTGGCCAGTATCGCAAAAGCCTTTTGTATCAGGGGCTTGAAGGTCGCAAATCCCGCGATGAGGATGCCGCGTGACCCGGCAGTTGGCGTTTGCCTTGCCGCATCAGGCGGGGTTTGGGCGGGAAGATTTCTTTGTGTCGGCGGCCAATGCCACCGCTTTGGCGGCGGTGGATGGCTGGCAGCACTGGCCGGGGCGCAAGCTGGTTCTGGTCGGCCCCGCCGGGTCGGGCAAGACCCATCTGGCGCATCTGTGGGCCAAGGCGGCAGGCGCGGTGATTGTCGCCGGCGCCGATTTGCCGAAGGCAGACCTGCCTGCCCTGGCCGACATGGGCGCTGTGGCGGTGGAAGATGCCGAGGCGGTGGCCGGCACCCTTGCTGCCGAAGAAGCGTTGTTTCATTTGCACAATCTGCTGGTGCCGCGCGGATCGCTGCTGTTGACCGCCGCGACACCGGCGCGCGACTGGGGCCTTGCGCTGCCCGATCTGAAAAGCCGGATCGAGGCGGCGGCGGTGGCGCGGCTGGACGCGCCCGACGATGCGCTGCTGTCGGCGGTGCTGGTCAAGCTGTTTGCCGACCGCCAGACCACGGTGCCGCCCGCACTGATCCCCTGGCTGGTGGCGCGGATGGAGCGGTCCATCGCTGCCGCGCGCAGGCTGGTGGCCGAGATGGACGCGCGCGCACTGGCCGAGGGCAAGCCGATTACCCGCGCCACGGCAAAGGGGTTGCTGGACACCGACGCGCCGGAATGAAACACTAGGCCGCGGCTGACCCACCCTCTGACGAGTTCCGAACATATCGCATGACACAGGCAGATTTCCTGACCGCCCCGTTCCCGCCGGCGGTTTCGCGCCCCGAGCGCGAAATCACCGGCCCCAGCCGGTTCTTCAACCGCGAGCTGAGCTGGCTGGCCTTCAACTGGCGGGTGCTGGATGAGGCGTCAAACCCGCATGTGCCGCTGCTGGAGCGGTTGCGCTTCCTGTCGATCAGCGCCACCAATCTGGATGAGTTCTTTACCGTCCGGGTGGCGGGGCTGCGGGCCCTGGTGCGCAATGGCAATGTGATGCTGTCGGAAGATGGCCATACCCCCGCCGAGCAGCTTTTGCTGATTCAGGCCGATGCGCGCAAGTTGATGCAAAAACAGCAAAGCGTGCTGAACGAATTGAAGCGCGCGATGGAGTGTCAGGGCATCACCATCGTGACCCGGTCCAAGCTGTCGGCGCGCGATCTGCGGCATCTGGAAGAGCACTTCCTGCACAAGGTGTTTCCGGTGCTGTCGCCTTTGGCGATTGACCCGGCGCATCCGTTCCCATTCCTGCCCAACACCGGGTTTTCGCTGGCGCTGGAGCTGGAGCGGCTGGAAGACCGGCGCACGCTGAAGGCATTGTTGCCGATTCCGCAACAGATTGCCCGCTTTGTGCCGCTGCCGGCGAAAGAGGGCGAACATCGCTTTCTGCCGCTGGAAGAATTGCTGCTGCTGCATCTGAACATGCTGTTCCCCGGCTATACCGACTGCGGCCATTGCGCGTTTCGGGTGCTGCGCGACAGTGACCTTGAGGTCGAGGACGAGGCCGAAGATCTGGTGCGCGAGTTCGAGACCGCGCTGAAGCGCCGCCGGCGGGGCGAGGTGATCCGGCTGAAGATGACCGCCGGTGCGCCGCCCGAGTTGCGCGCGCTGATCATGGAGGAGCTGGTGGTCACCGAATCCGAGGTGGTCGAGGTCAAGGGTCTGCTGGGCATCGCCGATCTGAAGGAACTGGTGCTGTCGCAGCGCCCCGACCTGTTGTGGCCACCGTTCACGCCGCGGGTGCCGGAACGGGTGCAGGACCATGATGGCGATCTGTTCGCGGCGATCCGGCAGAAGGACATCTTGCTGCACCACCCCTACGAGACCTTCGATCTGGTGATCCGGTTTCTGGAACAGGCGGCGCGCGACCCCAACGTGCTGGCGATCAAGCAGACCCTGTATCGCACCAGTTGGGACAGCCCGATCGTCAGCGCGCTGTGCGAAGCCGCCGAGGCGGGCAAGTCGGTGACGGCGCTGGTCGAGTTGAAGGCGCGGTTCGACGAGGCCGCCAACATCCGCCAGTCGCGGCGGCTGGAACGGGCCGGCGCGCATGTGGTTTACGGCTTCATCCACTACAAGACCCATGCCAAGATCAGCACCGTGGTCCGGCGCGAGGGCGACACGCTGGTGACCTATACCCATTACGGCACCGGCAACTATCACCCGATCACCGCCAAGATCTATACCGACCTGTCGTTTTTCACCTGCGACCCTGCCTTGGGCCGCGATGCGACCAAGGTGTTCAATTACCTGTCGGGCTATGTGCAGCCCGAAGGGTTGGAGAACCTTGCGATCTCGCCCATCAGTCTGAAACCGCGGCTGATTGCCCTGATCGGTGCCGAGGCTGACCTTGCCCGCGCCGGCCGCCCGGCCGAGATCTGGGCCAAGATGAACAGCCTGATCGACCCCGACGTGATCGACGCGCTGTATGACGCCAGCCGCGCCGGGGTGAAGATCAGCCTGATCATCCGGGGCATTTGCGGCCTGCGGCCCGGGATCAAGGGCTTGTCCGAAAACATTCGGGTCAAGTCGATCGTCGGGCGGTTCTTGGAACATTCGCGCATCGTGTGTTTCGGGTCGGGCAACGGCTTGCCCAGCAAACAGGCGCGGGTGTTCATCTCGTCGGCCGACTGGATGGGCCGCAACCTGACGCGGCGGGTGGAAACACTGGTCGAGATCAAGAATGACACCGTCAAGGCGCAGATCGTCAGTCAGATCATGGCGGCCAATCTGGCCGACGAGGCGCAGTCATGGGTGTTGCGGCCAGACGGCACGTCACAGCGCGAGTTGCAGCCCAAGGATGGCAAACTGTTTGCGTGTCACACCTTCTTCATGGACAATCCTTCACTGTCCGGGCGGGGAACGGCAGGCGACAAGGATGTGCCGAAACTGGCCGCGCTGCGCGATGAGCCTGCCAGCTTTGACAGGCCGTAACGGCCTGTTGCAATGACGGCGCGACTGAACTTTGGGGGACCAATGGCAAGCAATGACAGCCACATCAAGGATGCGGGCGAGGATGATTATGGCCCGTTCGGCCGTCCGCTGTTCGAAGATCCGTCGGCCCGCGCGCTCAGCCGGGTGGGCGTGGTCGATGTGGGGTCAAACTCGGTCCGCATGGTGGTGTTTGACGGGGCGGCCCGCAGCCCGGCCTATTTCTACAACGAAAAGATCATGTGCGGTCTGGGCAAGGGGCTGGCCGAAACCGGTCGGCTGAACCCCGATGGCAAGCTGCGCGCCATGGCGGCGCTGAAGCGCTTTGCGTTGCTGGCCAAGGGGATGGGGGCCACGCCCCTGACCGTGGTGGCGACCGCCGCCACGCGTGAGGCAGCCGATGGCCCCGAGTTTCAGGCGCAGGTTCTGGCGGAAACCGGGTTGAAGCTGTGGGTGATCGACGGCGATGAGGAAGCGCGGCTGTCGGCGCAAGGTGTTTTGCTGGGCTGGCCCGATGCCAGCGGCATTGTCTGCGATATCGGCGGCAATTCGCTGGAACTGGCGCGTCTGGCGGGGGGCCAGGTCGGTGACCGCCTGTCGCTGCAACTGGGGCCGTTCCGCCTGCAACAGGTGGAAGGCGGGCTGGACAAGCGCCGCGCGATGATTGCCCGCGTGTTGCGCGGCGCGCAAGACAAGATGCAATCGGAAAACGAGCGGTTCTATCTGGTCGGCGGGTCATGGCGCGCCATCGCGCGGCTGGACATGGAACGACGCAATTATCCGCTGACCGTGCTGCACGAATACCGCATGCCGGTGAAATCGGCGCTGGAGACGCTGGAGTGGCTGGAGGCGTCGGACCTGACGGCGCTGCGCGCCCGCACCGGCACCAGCGCCGAACGGATGGAGTTGGTGCCGCTGGCCTGCGAGGTGCTGCGCGAGGTGATCCGGGTGTTCAAGCCCGCCGAGATCGACATCTCGTCCTATGGTATCCGCGAGGGGCTGCTTTATGAACAGATGCCGCTGCAATTGCGTGCCCGCGACCCGCTGATCGAGGCGGCAAGGATGGCCGAACAGACCTCGGCCCGGCTGCCGGGGACCGGCAAGAAGCTGTACGAGTTTCTGCTGCCGCTGTTCAGGGATGCGCCGATCGACCGCCAGCGCCTGATCAAGACCGCCTGCCTGTTGCATGACACCACGTGGCGCGCGCACCCCGATTACCGGGCCGACGCCTGCTTTGACAATGTGACGCGGGCAAACCTTGGCGGGCTGGACCATCCGGGCCGGGTGTTTCTGGGCCTGTCGCTGCTGCACCGCTACAAGAACAGCCGCAGCGGATCACGGCTGGAGCCGCTGTTCCAGCTTTTGACCGAGGACGAGATTCAGGAGGCCGAAGTGCTGGGCAAGGCGATGCGCTTTGGCGCGATGTTTGCCGGGGGCGATCCGTCCGAGGCGGGCGCGCTGACCTGGAAGCCGAAAAAGCGGGTGCTGGAACTGCGGCTGACACCCTTGGGTCAGGGCCTGTTCGGAGAGGTGGCTCAGGCGCGCTTTGCGTCGCTTGCCCAATCGCTGCGGGGCACGGGGCAGGTGTTGCAGCCGGGCGAAGATGCTGCGGCTTGATCATCTGGTGGTCCGTTGCGCCGCGCTGGATGATGGCTGCGCATGGGTGCAGGCAGTGATGGGACTGCCGATGGCAGAGGGCGGCAAGCACCCCCACATGGGCACCCACAACCGCCTGCTGCGGCTGGGCGATCTGTATCTGGAAGTGATCGCGATTGACCCGCAGGCCCCTGCCCCGGCTGGGCCGCGCTGGTTTGATCTGGACCATTTCGCCGGTCCGCCGCGGCTGACCAACTGGGTGGCGGCTTGCGATGATCTGGACGCAAGCCTGGCCATGGCCCCGGCGGGCACGGGCCGGGCGGTGGCCCTGGCGCGCGGCGATCTGCGCTGGCGGATGGCGGTGCCCGAAGATGGCCGCTTGCCGTTTGACGGGGCGTTTGCCGGGTTGATCCAGTGGCAGGGCGCGCACCCGGCGCGGCGGCTGCCCGACAGCGGCGCGCGGCTGTTGCGGCTGGAGCTGGCGCATCCTGACGCCGACGCCTTGCGCAGGGCGCTGAGCGCGCTGGACGATCCGCGGGTTGTGGTCACGGCGGGGCCGGTGGCGCTGCGGGCGCAGATCGACACGTCGGGGGGTGCGCGGTGGATCTGATCCGCGCGGCCACGCCCGATGATGCCGCAGCGGTGGCCTTGATCTGGAACCACCATATCCGCGAAACGTCAGCCACCTTCAACGCCACCGAAAAACCCGTGGCCGAGGTGCGCGCCACGATTGCCGCGCGGCAGGTGAACCGCTGTTTTCTGGTGGCCGAAGCGGCGGGCACGGTCTGCGGCTTTGCGACCTATGACCAGTTTCGCGGCGGCATCGGCTATGCACATTCGATGGAGCACACCATCCACCTTGCCCCCGGGGCCGGCGGGCGCGGTCTGGGCTGGGCGCTGCTGACCACACTGGAGATGCAGGCCCGCGCAGCCGGGGTTCACGTCATGGTGGCGGCGGTGACGGCGGAAAACCACGGCGGCCGGGCATTTCACGCGGCGCTGGGATATGCCGAGGTGGGGATGATGCCGCAAGTGGGCCGCAAGTTTGGCCGCTGGATGGATCTTGTGCTGATGCAGAAAATCCTGACCTGACATCTGGCCGAACACGCGCTATCCTGCGCCCATGTCGATCTGGACCCGCATCGCTGACGCGCTTTCGGCCCTCGCGCAAGGCGAAGGGCTTTCGGTGGTGTTTGATCGGTTGCGCGGGGTGCAGACCGCGCCGGAAAAATCGGTGGGCTTTACCATTGCCGTCATTGCCCTTGGGGCCAAGATGGCCAAGGCCGATGGGCAGGTGACGCGCAACGAGGTGTCGGCGTTTCGCCAGGTCTTCGCCATCCCCGAGGATGAGGCCGCCAATGCGGCGCGGGTGTTCAATCTGGCCCGGCAGGATGTGGCGGGGTTTGACCTTTACGCCCGCAAGGTGGCGGCGATGTTCCGGCCCGAGGGTCAGGCGCTGTGCGCCGATGACCGCAATGTGCTGATCGACCTTCTGGAGGGTCTGTTTCACATCGCGATGGCGGACGGCGCCTTTCACCCCGCCGAGGATACGTTCCTGCGCGAGGTGGCCGGCATCTTCGGGCTGGACGACCGCTGCTATGCCACCTTGCGGGCGCGCTGTGTCGAGGGCGCGCCGCGTGACCCCTATGACGTGCTGGGCGTGGCGCATGATGCCGCGATCGACGAGATCCGCGCCGCATGGCGACAGGCGGTGATGGACAGCCACCCCGACGCGATGATCGCCCGCGGCGTGCCGGAAGAGGCGGTCAAGCTGGCAGAACGCCGGCTGATCGCGATCAACGCGGCCTGGGCCGAAATCTCGGGGCGCAAGGCCGCCTGATGCCCAGGCATTTGACCCCGCCTGTGCCCCCGCGTGTGCCGGAACGCCTGCGCCTTGCGACCTATAACGTCGAATGGTTCAATGCGCTGTTTGACGATGAAGGCCGGTTGCTGGCCGACGGGGAAGGATCGGCGCGCTATCAGACCACCCGGGGCGAACAGGTGGGGGCGCTGGGGATCGTGTTCACCGCGATGGATGCCGATGCGGTGATGGTGATCGAAGCCCCCGACACCGGCAGCAAGCGGACCTCGACCGTCGCGCTGGAAAGCTTTGCCAGCGCCTTCGGCCTGCGGACCCGCCGCGCGATCAGCGGATTTGTGTCGGAAACCGAGCAAGAGATCACCCTGCTTTATGACCCCGACCGCCTGGACCCGCGCCATGACCCCAAGGGCGATGCGGTGGGCAAGAAAGGCAGCCGCGATGCGCCGCGCTTTGACGGCACCTTCCGCTATGACATGAATGTCGACAGGACCCCCGACCTGATCCGGTTTTCCAAACCGCCGCTGGAATTGGCCGTCACCACCGCGCAGGGGCACCATCTGCGGCTGATCGGGGTGCATGCCAAATCCAAATCTCCGCATGGCGCCCGCACGCCCGCCGAAATCACCCGGCTGTCGATTGAAAACCGCCGCAAGCAACTGGCCGAATGCATCTGGCTGCGGGCGCGGGTCGATTGGCATCTGGCGCAGGGCGACAGCCTGATCGTGCTGGGCGATTTCAACGATGGTCCGGGTCTGGACGAGTTTGAAAAGCTGTTCGGCCATTCCGGCGTGGAAATCGTGCTGGGTCTGGACGTGCCGACCGAGGCACGGATGTATGACCCGCATGCCGCCATGGCGCAGGCCGGACGGATGAACCTGACGCCAACAACCGCGCGCTTCTGGCTGAGCCCGCAGAAGCGCTATTTCGAGGCGCTCTTGGATTTCATCATGGTGTCGCCCGATCTGGCGGCAACGCAACCGGCATGGCGGATCTGGCACCCGTGGAACGACCCCGCCTGCCTGCACACGCCTGAGCTGCACGAGGCGCTGTTGCAGGCCTCGGATCATTTCCCGGTGACGATCGACCTGACCCTGGCCTGAGTCGTGAATTGCTTTTGTCGCAGCCGGGCAGCATACTGGCCCCATGAATCGCATCCTGATCAGTCTGGCCCTTCTGGCCGCCCTGCCCGCCCATGCCCAAACCCTGCCCGCGCCGCAGGCAGAGGAGGAAGAGGGCTTTGACCTGATGGAAGAGGGCGCAAAGCTGCTGTTTCGCGGCCTGATGCGCGAGATGGAACCCGCGCTGAACGAAATGGGCAAGGCGCTGAGCGACATCGAACCCGCGATGAAAGACCTGATGTCGCTGATCGACGACATCCGCAACTATGACGCCCCGCGCGTGCTGGACAACGGCGATATCCTGATCCCCCGCCGCAAGGGCGTGCCGCCGCCGATGCCGCTGCCCGCCCCAGAAGGCGAGATCGAGCTGTAAGGCAAGAGGGGGGCGCTGCCCCCCGCGCTGCGCGCGCCCCCCGGAGTATTTGCAAAGCAGCAATTCCAGTCCGCCCGGTCAGGCTTGCTGCTTTTGAAATACTCCCGCCGGAGGCTTGCCCGGCCAGACCGGGGCGCAGCGGGCAGAGGGGTTCAGGCTACTGCGAGGCCTCGACCCGAAAGCCGTCGGGGATTGTATCTTTTCCGTCCAGCACCAGATCAACCATCACCTGTGCGACCTTGGGCGCCATGCCAAAGCCGATCTTGAAGCCGCCGTTGGCGATGAAATGCCCCGGCCGCCCCGGCCACGGCCCCAGCATCGGCGCGCGGCTGCGGGCGCGGGGGCGCACGCCGGCCCACATCTCGAGCACGCGGCCATGCGCCAAGACCGGCAAGATCGTGATGGCCTTTGCCAGCAGCGCCTCGCATTGTGCATCGGTCGCCTGCGGGTCCAGCCATTCGGTTTCCGAGGTCGAGCCGATGGCCACCGTGCCATCGGCATGCGGCACGATATGCAGCCCGTCGGCAAAGATCTGCGGCTGATCGCTTGCATCCAGCCCCAGGGCCAGCGCCTGGCCCTTGACCCCCGCACCCACGACGCGCCCCAGATCGTTGCCCAGCGCCAACAGCCCGGCCAGTCCGGTGGCCCAGATCACCGGGCCTTCGGGCGTGGCCTGGCCGATCTCGACCACCCCGCCGCGCGCGCGGATCGCGGCGGCAAGGGCGGTGCCCGACTGGCGCGGGCTGATCCGCGCGGTCAGGCTGTCGTGCACCAGCAGGCCCGACGGGCTGGCGGGTTCCCATTCTGCCCCCGTGGCGGGCACCACCTGCCAGACCGCCTGCCCCTGCCACAGCGCCGCCGCCTCGGCCGACCGCGCCCGCGCCCGATCGGCTGCCGCCCGGTCGGCCAGAGGTTGCAGGCGGCCCAGCCTTGCATAGCCTGTGGGCAGGCCTGACGCGGCCTCGACCCCGTCCCAGAACCCCTGCGCCATCAGCAGGCTGTCCAGTTGGAACGCCTTCTTGTCATTCCAGTTTTCCGGCACATGCGGGGCCAGCGCCCCCACCAGCCCGCCCGAAGGCCCGGCACCGATGCGGTCACATTCGACCAGCCGCACCCGCGCCCCGCGCCGCGCCGCCTCCCACGCACAGGACAGGCCGAAGACGCCGCCGCCCATCACCGTCAGATCGGGTCTTGTCATTTTCGCTTCCTTCTGACCATGGATGAGGGGGCTTGGGACAGGCCCCGGCTGCGGGCATACGACAAATGACGGATATCCAACAAGGGACAGAGCTTGACTGGCGCGACGGGGGGGTTCCGGTGTCGCGCCGCTTTGATGACCCGTATTTTTCGCTGCATGACGGTTTGGCGGAAACGCGGCATGTGTTCCTGGCGGGCAATGGCCTGCCCGAGAGGTTGCAGTCTGGCTTTCACATCGCCGAGTTGGGTTTTGGCACCGGGTTGAACCTGTTGGCCAGCCTGATCGCGTGGCAGGGCACCGGTCGGCCCGGCACCCTGCGCTTTACCAGTTTTGAGGCCTATCCGTTGCCTGCTGCGGACATTGCCCGCGCGCTGGCGCATTTCCCGCAGGCGCAGGCGGTCGCAACCGGGTTTCTGGCGGCGTGGGAGGCTGGCGCGCGCCGCTTCGCGTTGCCGGGGATGCTGGTCGAGGTGATTGTCGGTGATGCGCGTGACACCCTGCCCGCTTGGCAAGGCTGCGCGGACGCCTGGTTTCTGGACGGCTTTTCGCCCGCCAAGAACCCCGAACTTTGGTCGCCCGAGCTGATGGCACAGGTGGCCCGCCACACCGCACAGGGCGGCAGCTTTGCCACCTACACCGCCGCAGGGCACGTGCGCCGCGCCCTGGCCGAGGCAGGATTTGCCGTCAGCCGCCAGCCCGGGCATGGCCGCAAACGCCATATGACCACGGGCCGGAAAAATGGGCCCGAACGGGCACAAGACGCATGGGCGTGACACAAAACACCCGGCTGGGCATCTGGCTGATGGTCGCCACCACGATGATCTTTGCCGTGCAGGACGGGCTGTCGCGCCATCTGGGCGGGACGTATAACGTCTGGATGGTGGTGATGGTGCGCTACTGGTTCTTTGCGGCCTTCGTGACCTTGCTGGTGTCGCGCGCGCCGGGCGGGTTGCGGGCTGCCGTACGGGCGCAGATGCCGAAGGTTCAGGCCCTGCGCGGGGTGCTGCTGGCGCTGGAGATCTGCATCATGGTGCTGGGGTTTGTGGCGCTGGGGCTGGTGGAAAGCCACGCGGTGTTTGCAACATATCCCTTACTGATCGCAGCACTTTCCGGCCCGGTGCTGGGCGAAAAGGTCGGCTGGCGGCGCTGGCTGGCGATTGGTGTCGGCTTTGTCGGCGTGGTGATCATTCTGGAACCCGGCTACGGCGTGTTCCGGGTCGAGGCGCTGATCCCGCTGGCCGCGGCAACCATGTTCGCGCTTTACGGTCTGTTGACCCGTTATGTCGCCCGCAAGGATGCGGCCCTGGTGTCATTCTTCTGGACCGGAACCACCGGGGCGGTGGTGATGACCGCAATCGGTATCTGGCATTGGCAGCCGATGAGCGCAGGGGACTGGGGCTGGATGGCGCTTTTGTGTTGCACGGCGGCGCTGTCGCACTGGTTCTTGATCCGGGCCTATGAGGTGGCTGAAGCTTCGGCCATCCAGCCGCTTGCCTATCTGCAACTGCCGTTTGCCGCGGGGATCGGGCTGCTGGTGTTTGACGAGGCGTTGCGCATCAATGTCGCCATCGGCGCGGGGATCGTGGTGGCGGCGGGGCTGTTCACGCTGTGGCGGCAAAGGCTGCGGTCGCAGCGCGGCTGAGGCTGTGCCTCTGGCTGACGGGGAAGCCTCCGGCGGGAGTATTTTCAAAGCAGCAAAGTCTTTGGGTCAGCCCTTGAGTTCGGCCGTCACATTGACCGGCCCGGGGCTGCCGCGCAGTTTGGCGCGGTAAAGGACGACGCCTTCGACCACCCGCATCACATAGGTGCGGGTTTCGGTAAAGGGAATCGATTCGACCCAATCGACCACATCGACAGTCGGGCTGCGCGGATCGCCGTATTCGGTGATCCAGCGGCGCGGACGGCCGGGGCCGGCATTGTAGCCCGAGGCGACAAGCGCGATGGAGGGGCCGAATTCCGCCACCAGTTCTGCCAGATAGGCGCTGCCAAGCGTGGCGTTATAGGCCGGATCGCGGGTCAGGCGGGCGGCATCGAAGGGCAGGCCGGCCTTGGTGGCCATCATTCTGGCGGTGCCGGGCAGCAGCTGCATCAAGCCGCGCGCATCGGCGCTGGATCGGGCGGCGGGTTCGAACTCGCTTTCGCGCCGGGCGATGGCAAGGGCGAAGGCGCGGCTGACCGCCAACCCGTCGGGAACCAAATCGGTGACCGGGTAATAGCTGCGGGGCAGGATGATGCCACGTTCCGCCGCCGCCTTGCCGATCAGCACGGCGATATGCGGCTGGTTCAGCGACAGGGCCATGTCGCCCAGTTGATCAAGCCCGTTTGCATCAAGGCTTTCGGCCAGATGCAGCCAGAACCGTTTGGCCAGGGCGCGGTCGCCTGCCGACAGCGCCAGAGCCGCGGCCCGGTGCACCGAAGACCCGGCCCAGCCCGCCTTGCGCCAATCGGCGGGGCGGGCCGCAGACACCAGACCGGCCTCCAGCGACAGCCCCAGCTTTTCGGCGGCCAGCAGGCCGTAATAGGCGGTCTGGTGTCGCGCCGCCTTGCGATAGCTGTCGGTGGCGGCTTGTGCGTCTCCGCCCGCCTCATGCGCGCGGGCTTGCCAGTACAGCGCGCGCGACAGCGAGATCGGCGTTGCCACCCCGGCCTCGAGATGGCGGAAATGCGTCAGCGCACGGGCGGGGTCGTTCAGGCGGCGCAGCGCGATGAAGCCTGACAGAAACTCCAGATCGGCATAGCCGCCGCCGCGGGTCAGATGGTGCGAGGACGCCACCTTGTAGGCCTCTTTCGGGCGGTTCTGGCGCAGCAGCCAGCGGGTCAGGATCGCCCGACGTTCGGCCCAGGCCTGCGGGTCGCCCAAGGCGGCCGGCGAGGTGCTGCGATCGAGGATCAGCGGCAAGGCGTCGTCGTACATGTCGCGCTTCATCCGCCAGATGAACCGTTCATAGGCAAGGCCTGCATCCTTGGCCTGCGCCGATGGCACCGAATTGATCAGGGCTGTCACCCCTTCGGCCCCGGCGCGCAGTGCCAGACGCGCCCTGGCTTGCGCCTGCCAGCCCTTGGGCACGCGCGGCAGCATGCGCTGTGCTTCAGCCTCGCGGCCTTGCCACAGCAGGCGGTCGAGGCGCAGCTCGTGCACCAAGGCCACCGAGCTGGGCGCAAGCGACAGGATCGCGGCCTCGTCTTCGGCGGTCAGCGAAAGTTCGGACCAGGCCTGCATGGCGGCATCTTCGGCCTGATCGGCGCGGCCAAGGGCCTGCAAGGCACGGATCAGCGCGGCAGCCCCTGCGCCGGTTTGCGGCGGGTTGCCGGCGAAATAGCGCACCACCCGTTCGGGCGTGGTGGAGCGGGCGACGGCGGCCTCGCCCTGCTTGCGCAGCAGATCCAGCCCCGGCCAATCGGCGTTGCGCGACAGGAAATCTTCGTAATCGCCCAGAACGCCGTCGCCCGCCCGCAGCCGGTGCCACAGCACCAGATCGCGGCCCACATCGCGCTGGGCCACGCGCAAGGCGCCGTCCCAATCCTTGCCCGCAACCAATTCCAGCGCCGTGCGCATGGCCTGAGCTTCGTCGGCGCGCGCTGGCCCCGACAGGCACAGTGCCACTGCGACGGGGGCCAACAGTGCTGTAAGCCGGGAAAGGGTCATTCTGATCATGCGTGCGATTTTGCCCGATGCCCCCGGCCGCCACAACCCACGATCCTGTCAACGCCTTCGGCTTGGCCTGTCAACGCCTTCGGCTGGCCTGTCAACGCCTTCGGCTGGCCTGTCAACGCCTTCGGCTTGGCCTGTCAACGCCTTCGGCTTGGCCTGTCAACGCCTTCGGCTTGGCCTGTCAACGCCTTCGGCTTGGCCTGTCAA
>DYMU01000046.1 GCA_020721445.1 Gemmobacter nectariphilus | reverse complement strand
TGGCCATGGCCGGTCTCCTCTGTGGTGTTGTTCGCAAAATCACCATAGAGACCCGGTCGTGGCCGCCAGCTGCGCAATTTGAAGGCTTCGCAGGCGGCCATAACCTTCAACCGCGCGCTATTCCCGGCATGCTATCGCACCGAGCTCACCAGTCGGAAATACACCGCGCTGGTTCGCAGCGACGGCCTGAAGCAGGAGTTCATCACGCCACACTGCCCGCAGCAGAATGGCATGGTCGAGCGCGTCATCAGGCCGCTGAAAGAGCAATGTATCCATCGCCAGCGCTTCGACAGCATCCGGCACGCGGCCCGCACCCTCGGTGACTGGATCAGCTTCTACAACAACCGCCGCCCGCATCAGGCGCTGGATATGAAACCCCCGCTGAGGCATTCGCATCAGCGGCTTAACCTGTGCAGATTCCGCTGGGTTGATACTTTCATGCCCCCACTCCCGAACAAGGCGTCAATCATGCGCCTGATAGGCGCTGTGCTGTTCGAGCAAAACGATGAATGGCAGACCACCAGCCGCTACCGGGCTTCTCGATCCGGCAGACCGGCAGCCTAGACAGCGTAATCAAACGAAGGTCGGACAACATGTCTCTAAAGAATCAGTCGGCATGATGTCGCCCTCGGGTCAATCAAGTTCGCGCAGAACCGCCCGTTCAGGCTGCCATCACGACATTCTGACGCGACCGGTACGACCGGATCGGCAACGACCGAATGGACACCCGCCAGCCCCCCGCGGTCATTTCGAGAGTTCGCGGATCCTGTCCTCGACCACCTTGATCAGCTTTCGGTTATCGAAACGCTGGCAGGCGATTTCTCGCGCGCGATCATACATCGGGGGCAGAATGTCCTTGGCAACAAGGGTGCGAAGGATGCGCTGGGAAAAACCCTCGGCGTCCCCCTCCGCGACCAGAAACCCCGTCTCGCCTTCGGTGACCGCCTCGGGTATGCCCGCGTGCAGTGTCGAAATCACCACCGACCCACAGGACATCGCCTCTTGTATTGCGATGGGTAAACCTTCGGTATTGCCGTCGCGTCCGGTGACGGAATGCTGCAGGAAAACTTCGGTCCGAGCCATCCGTTCGCGAACAAAGTCATGCGGCTTGCTGCCGTGAAAGATGACCCGATCCGCCATGCCAAGCCGTGCGGCTATGGCCTTGCAAGCCTCCAGCATCGGACCATCCCCAATCAGTTCAAGGCGAGCCGCGGAATGCGTTCTTGCCGCATTGCAAAAAGCCTCGACGGTGATGTCGGGGCGTTTTTTCTCGACAAACCGGCCCACCGCCAAAAAGCTTTCTGGGGTTTTCCGGTCGGGAACGAACAATGATGTGTTCACACCGCTGGGCACGACAAGCGAGTTTTCGTGACTGACGCCGCGCGCCCCGAGATTGTCGAGCAGGAACTGCGACACAGCGAATATGCCACGAAGATGCGGCATCATTCTGCGGTAAGCACTGGCCCGAAATGGCTGACGAAGATGCATCGAGGCATCAGCCCCGCGGAAGTAGGAAAAGAGGGGAATGCCCATCTCGGAGATTGCAGGCGTGACGCGAACGGCAACATTTCCGAACTCGACAAGAACGGCATCCACTTTCTGCGTACGCAGGAAGTTCTGAATACCTCGGCGGCTTTCGCCGAACGGAACCCGCGCCGTTCGGTGCAATGCCATCCCCTTGATCTTGTCAGCAAGCGCCGCTTTCGCCGAACTGCCGCTTTCCGTCCCCGGGGCCCAGAAATGATGCGGCAGGCCGAACGGATCATCCTGTATCTGATAGGGAGCAAGAACCACCACATTGCCGCCGAAGAGGTTGGCGATATGATAGTTCACCATGGTTTCGTGGGGGTTGTAATAGGCCCCGGTGACAATGCAGATCCGCATCACGACCGCCGGGCACAGGTTTTGGGGCGCGCAAGACAGCAGGGGCATTCGCCCGGCGCTGGCGTGAATGCGGCGTGAACAATCATTATCCTACCCTCGCAATGACGTAAACGCCACGGAATGCCGCTGACGCCGATGGGCGCCCAATTCGCGCGGTCCTTGACCATTCGTTAACACCAGCCTGACATCAGGGCAAATGGATTGAGCTCCGACAGATTGTGCAATCTACCCGTTCCCCACGCTGTCGGCGCCTGCGCCGGAGCGCGACTCACCCGCAAGTGACGCAAGCTTTCCGTTCAGATCAAATACGTCGTTTCCCGAAACAAGCTTGTACAGGAAGACCTCCATCTGCATGCGCTTGGGCTTTACAAGGGCGCTGCGCTGCAATTCCTTCACCCTCATATCTTCAAGATCACGGCCGACAAAACGCGAAAGCCTTGAAAAATCAGGGCCATCTCCCATCAGGGATGTGTAATCCACGACAATTCTGTCCTCATCCCTGGCCGCATTATAGCCGGCAAGCGCATGGATGTTATAGGTATGCCATGCATGCAGGGCCTTGATGCCGCGAAACACACCCAGACTTTTCTTCTTCAGATACCGTCCATAGATTTCGCCGACGTCCCGGATGACAAATATCAGCTTGTGATGAGGGATCGCCTCTCGCCAGAAATCATAGGTCAAGCAGGTTCTCGGATCCTTGAAGCCCCAGTCCTGGCCCGCCGCATTCAGCCGATCCACCTCGGCACTCACCTTTCGGACCAGATCGTGCGATCTGGCGCCGGGCTTCAGCGGCCGAACGACATCAAGGCTTTGGGCCCGACCACAGGACAGCAGTTCCTTGTTTATCTCGTTCGTGAAGGCTCTTTCGTAATGATTGCCTTGATCGTAGGTCCGTTCGTCGGAACTGCTGACCATTTCTATGCCGGAAAAATGCAGCAGCTGGCTGACAAGCGTCGTGCCCGACTTGTGCATGCCCAGAACAATATATGCTGTCGGCATCCGCACCATCCCCTCGGCCAATATCCACCGCCTGACTACCCCGCAAGCCTCAGGCATTCAAGTTGCCTGAAAAGACCTGCTGTCCCCGCGCGGGGCGGGGCATTTCCCGGGCGCTGCCGAAACGCAGCATCGGGATGAATGTCCGCACAGGGCAGATGCGTGGGGCCGATCGCAAGATAAATCCAGTCGACTGTGACCGGCACGGGCTGGCAAGCAAGACCGATGAGGGCGCGATGGATAGAGCCGAACGCGTCGCCGGGCCTCGCCTACGAATGAAGTTGAAGGACTCGCGGCCCTGCGGCCTTGGGAACCGCGCCACATGGTTCATGACATGCCGCTTTGCCATATCCTTCCGAAATCTCGCCGCGCCCTGTTCGTCTGATCGCTGGAGGGAATGCCCATTCGCGCTATTTCGACAAATAGAGATGTGCGGTATCGGTCGCCTCGGAACCGAACGAGCCTGTGAGCATTGAAGGCACGGGCCACATCGATCTTTGCGACCAGATCGGCATCCTTTCCTTCGACCGCCCGCAGGGCTACTTCAAGCACCATCCGGTCTGATCCCGCTGCGCCCGTGTGGGGGCGGCAATGACACGGTATCAAACCCGGCACCGACGCATCTTGGGTCTTGGTGCCGGACCCCATCCTGAAAGGAGACCTGACATGGTCATCAAAGCCTATGGCACACCGGCCAGCGACATGCCGCTTGCCCCCCTCAGCATCACCCGCCGCGCCCCCGGCGCGCAGGATGTGCAGATCGAAATCCTGTTCTGCGGCATCTGCCATTCGGACCTGCATCAGGCGCGGGGCGAATGGGCGGGTACCCTTTACCCGTGTGTCCCCGGCCATGAGATCGTGGGCCGCGTCGCCGCTGTTGGCGGTCAGGTCACCAGCCACAAGCCCGGTGATCTGGTCGGCGTCGGCTGCATCGTCGACAGCTGCCAGCACTGCGCCGAATGCGATGACGGGTTCGAGAACTACTGCAACGGCATGATCGGCACCTACAACGGCCAGATCAAAGATGCGCCCGGACATACCCTTGGCGGCTATTCGCAAGAGGTGGTGGTGCATGAGCGCTATGTGCTCAAGATCACCCATCCCGAGGAACAGCTTGCCGCCGTCGCCCCGTTGCTGTGTGCCGGGATCACCACCTATTCCCCCCTGCGCCACTGGAATGTGGGGCCGGGCAAGAGGGTCGGGGTGGTTGGCATCGGCGGCCTTGGCCACATGGGCATCAAGCTGGCCCATGCCATGGGCGCGCATGTCGTCGCCTTCACCACCTCGGAAGGCAAACGCGCGGATGCCAAGACGCTTGGCGCGGATGAAGTCGTCGTGTCGCGCAACCCGGACGAGATGGCGGCACATGCGGCCAGCCTTGACTTTATCCTGAACACCGTGGCCGCGCCGCATGATCTGGACGCGTTTCTTGCGCTTCTGAAACGCGATGGCACCATGACACTGGTCGGCGCGCCTGCAACGCCGCACCCCTCGCCCAATGTGTTCAACTTCATCATGCGCCGCCGCAGTCTGGCAGGGTCGATGATCGGCGGGATCCCGGAAACCCAGGAAATGCTGGATTTCTGCGCCAAGCACGGCATTACCTCGGACATCGAGATGATCCGCGCCGACGAGATTGAACCCGCCTATGCGCGGATGTTGAAGGGCGATGTGAAATACCGCTTCGTGATGGATATCGCCACGATGTAAGGCCTCAGCGGATCGGCGGTCGCTCTTGCCGCCGATCCCTGTCTGTTGACTTGCCCGCCGTGGTTCACGTTGCCTGTGTTCGGAGGGTCTCCAAGCCCGGCGAGGGCCAGCAACTGCCCTCTGGCAATCCAACGCCATCGCTGCCAAGGAGAGCGCCGGCTGGCTTTGCATCGTGAGCATGCGTCTTTCGCACAAGGCTTTGCGCAAGGGGTGGCATGTTTAGAGAATGGGCAGACCAAACTGCCACCACCCAGTCACGACCCTGTCGTCGTGCGACCGTAATCTGCTTTCACAAAGTTTTCAGACGCGATAAGCGCCCCCAAATCCGAAGCTTCAGGAAAAATCATGGCGCAGAATGCCACCATTTATAAAGTTGAGCTGTCGGTCTCTGACATGGATAGGCACTATTACGAGACCCACAAGCTGACCGTTGCAAAGCACCCGTCCGAGACCGATGAACGGCTGATGGTGCGCATCATCGCGTTTGCACTGAATGCCCACGAGAACCTCGAGATGACCAAAGGGATTTCGACGGATGACGAACCCGACATCTGGCAAAAAAGCCTGAGCGGCGAGTTGGATGTGTGGGTGGCGCTGGGGCTGCCCAGCGAAAAGGTCATGCGCCAGTCCTGCAGCAAGGCCGGGAAGGTGATTGTCTATCCCTATGGTGGCAGGGCGGCCGAAGTGTGGTGGGACAAGATCAAGAACAGCGCCACCCGCTTTGACAATCTTCACGTCATCAGCTTTTCCGAAACGGACACGGGTGCGCTGGCAAAACTGGCAAGTCGTGCGATGAAGCTTCAGATCAACATTCAGGATGGCGAGGTGATGGTCAGCGCGGGCGACGACATCGTTTACGTCACTCCGCTTCAGTGGAAAAATGCTGCGTAACTAGGGTCTGTTGACGTTCATTTCAATCTTATGACGGTGGCGGTAAGGGCGAT
>DYMU01000013.1 GCA_020721445.1 Gemmobacter nectariphilus | reverse complement strand
GGGCAAGTGGCGGAGTGGAAGGGATTCGAACCCTCGAGACGTTGCCGTCTGCACCCTTAGCAGGGGTGTGCCTTCGACCACTCGGCCACCACTCCGCCGACCCGTTTAAAGATGCGGCGTGGCGGGGGCAAGGGGCTTGCTTGGATTTATTGCGCGCAAGGACGCAACCCGAACCGGCCGCAGAAAGAGCCGGCCCTGACCGCGACACCGACCAGAGACCGAAATTGTGCCATGGCGTGATGGGTTTTACGCGACCTCGTGCCGGATGCCACGGGGATTCGATCCGTTGGATGACCTCTGGCAGGCGGTTCTGACCGCCGATGGCGTGCCAATGCGTCTTGGCAGTCGGTGCGCAGCGCGGTGTCATGGCCACCTTTGTTTGGCGGCAAGATCAGCGCCTTGCGTGGCTGTGCACGGTCCGGCGGCGGGTGGCACGGGTGGTCTTGCCTGTCTTGGTGGCCGTGGCCTGCTGTGAGTGTCGTGGGCCCCGGATCAAGCGGTCACCGGGTGGGCCCATAGAAATCTGCAACCAGTCCGAAATAACCGGCCTGCCTGCGACAGCGCTGTGTGGATATGTGGGCCGATCACACCTTCAGACGGGTGATGCAATCGGCCAAGATAGTCACTGTTCCCGCATTTCGATGCCGATCGACACCTCTGAATACCAGTCGGCAATGCTGCGAATGTCGGTATCAGTCAAGTCCTTCGCAATGGGCGACATGATCTCGTGCACCCGCTTGCCAGTGCGAAAGGCCTTCAACTGTGTGTCGATGTAGATGTTTGACTCGCCTGCCAGATTGGGCGCGTCGGGGATCTTGGCCAAACCTTCGGCACCATGACAGGCGACGCAGGCTTCGGGGGCATTGGCCGGATCGGCGGTCAGATCCACCGAGACCTGATGCCCCGAATACCACGCCGCCAGATCAAGGATCTGCTGGTCGGTCAGCCCACTTGCCACAATCGACATCATCTCGTGAACGCGCCGTCCGTCGCGGAACGCGGTCAATTGGTGGATGATGTAGTCGACCGGCTCGCCGCCGATATGCGGCGCGATCGGTATCCGCGCCTTGCCTTCAAGGCCGTGACAGGTGCGGCATTGTCCGGCAAGCTGCTTGCCGGCCGCGCGGTCGCCCGTGGCCTGGGCCAAGGCGCCCCCGGCGAGGAAAACCCCGCCGAGAGCCAGAAGAAGCGTCAATACCTTCATTCGGTTGCAGTACCGACGTAGGCAATCCGCCAGATCGCACCGGCGAAATCGTCAGACACCAGCATCGACCCGTCAGGCAGGAAGGCGATGTCCATCGGGCGGCCACGGTATTCGCCGGTTTCCTCGTTCAGCCAACCGGATGCGAAGACCTCGGTCCCGGCGGCATTGCCTTCGGCGTCAACCTTGGTGAACATCACCTGCGCCCCAACCGGAACCGTGCGGTTCCACGATCCATGCTGGGCCGAGAAGATGCCGTTGCGATACTCTTCCGGGAAAGAATCGCCGCGGTAGAAGCTCATGCCAAGGTCGGCGGCATGGGCCTGCATTTCCACCGCTGGCGGCACGAACTCCACATTCTCGGGCCGTGGCACATCCTTGTAGTCGGGGATCGGGATGCTGGACCCACCCAGCCAAGGATAGCCGAAGTGCTGGCCTGCCGCGGTCTGGCGGTTCAATTCACCGGGGGGGATGTCATCGCCCAGACCGTCGGTCTGGTTGTCGGTCCACCACAGATCGCCATTGGCGGGGTTGAAGTCGTGTCCGACCGAGTTGCGCACGCCCCGGGTGAATACCTCGCGCCCGGTGCCATCGGTGTTCATCCTAATGATGCCGCCGATGCCAAGCTTGTCATACATCTCAAGCTTTTCCAGCGGTTGCACGTTGTGCGGCTGACCCAAAGAGACATACAGCTTGCCATCTGGCCCCACCCGGCAAACCCGCGCGGTGTGGTTGAAGCTTTCTTCCTCGACCGGGATCAACTCGCCCTTCTTCACCACTTCGCCAACCGCAGGGTCCGGCCCTTCAAAGAAGAACTCGGCGGCCGGGAACACCAGCACGCGGTTGCGTTCGGCGATGTACAAGAACCCGTCTCTCGAAAAGCACGGGCCATTGGGAATGTCGAAAGTGATCGAGGGCGCAAAATCCATGACCTGATCGGCAACCCGGTTGCGGTCACGGTCCACCACGGACCAGACCTTGTCCTTGCGGGTGCCGACAAACACCACCGTGCCCTGCGGTGCCACAGCCATCGACCGGGCATCAGGCACGACAGCATAGAGACTGGCCTCAAAACCTGCGGGCACCTTGATGTTCGGAACGATGGCCTGCAAGGCCTCGGCTGTCGGGCCGGTCTGTTCGATCATCGTGAAGGTGGCGTCGGTGCGCTGCATCTGCGTCAGCTTGTCCATGTTGTCTTGGGCAGCAACCGGCCCACACAGCGCCGTGGACAGTGCAAGGCCTGCAAAAAGTCTAGACGTCATCGTTTCCTCCCTGGGGTTTGTCGTTCTCTGGGCCGGCACCCTCCTCCGGTGCCTGTCCATCGCAACCGTGGTCAGATCATGCCACGGCTCATCTCACCGGCGATGTGGTCGGCCTGCCGGATGGCAAGGGCCACGATCGTCAGTGTCGGGTTTTCGGCGCCACCGGTGGTGAACTGGCTGCCATCCGAAACAAACAGATTGGCGATGTCATGGCTTTGACCCCATTTGTTGACAACGCCATCTTCGGGACGTTCCGACATGCGGTTGGTCCCAAGGTTGTGGGTTGACGGATAGGGCGGGGTCGGGAAGGCCCGGGTCGCCCCCACCGCCTCATACATCGCGATGCCTTGCTTGTAGGCGTGGTTGCGCATGGCGATGTCATTGGGGTGGTCATCGAAATGCACATTGGCCACCGGCAGGCCGTGCTGATCCTTGGCGTCAGACAGGGTGACACCGTTGCCAAGCTGCGGCATGTCCTCGCCCACGATCCACAGACCGGCCATGTTTTCATAATGATCCAGCGCGGTGGTAAAGCCGCGTCCCCAGCCGCCGGGGTTAAGGAACGCCGCCATGAACGGCAGGCCAAGTGACAGTGTCTCAAGCTCATAGCCGCCGACAAAGCCGCGTGACGGATCGTGGCGCGCCTCATCCTGCACGATCCCGGCCATGGTGGTGCCGCGCCACATCCGCACCGGCTTGTCGAAGATCGCATAGACCGACCCGGTGGTGTGGCGCATGTAGTTCTTGCCGACCATGCCCGATGAATTTGCCAGACCGTCCGGAAACAGGCTGGAAGCCGAGTTCAGCAGCAGGCGCGGGCTTTCAAAGCTGTTGCCCGCAACGGCCACGATCCGGGCCTTTTGCAGCTGCAAATTGCCCTGCGCGTCAAAATATTCGACCCCCGTCACCTTGCCTGCGTCATTGTGCAAGATGCGGGCCACATGGCTGCGGTCGCGCACCTCCAGATTGCCGGTCGCCTCGCCCGCCGGGATGTCGGTATAGGCGGTTGACCATTTCGCGCCCCATTTGCAGCCCTGAAAGCAAAAGCCGGTCTGGTGGCAGGCCATCCGGCCATCGGCCTCGACCGAGTTGATCGCCATCCGGCCGGTATGCACGTCCTTGTAGCCAAGCGCCTTGGCGCCCTTTTCGAACACCTTGTAATTGTTGCTGCCCGGCAAGCCCGGCCTGTCGCCGGTGCGGGTCACGCCCAGCTTGGCCTCGGCCTTGTCGTACCATGGTGCCATTTCCGCGCCGTCAATCGGCCAGTCCAGCAGGTTGGCGCCGTCCACCGCGCCATAGGTGCTCAGCGCCTTCCACTCGTGGTCCTGAAACCGGATCGACGCGCCCGCCCAATGGGTTGTCGTGCCGCCAACGGCCTTGACGATCCAGGCGGGCAGACCGGAAAAATCCCGTGCCACCCGCCAATCACCACTGGTGGTGCGGGTATCCAGCCAGGCTAACTGGGCAAAGCTGTCCCATTCGTCATTGACGTAATCCGCCGGAAGGTAGCGCCCGCCCGCTTCCAGCGCGACCACCTTGACGCCCTTTTGCGCCAACTCATTGGCCAGAACCCCGCCGCCCGCGCCGGTGCCGATGATGACGACCACAGAGTCGTCGTTCAGATCAAACGTTGCCATCTGCCGTCCCCCCTCAAAGCCAGTCGATGTCGTCAAAACCGTGGTCGATATAGCCGCCCTGGCTGAAGGACTCGCCTTCATAGCCAAAGATCGGCCAGATATCTTTCTGGTTGTATAGACCCGTCACCAATCCGGCCCGGATAGTCTGGAAGAACACCGATTTCTCGACCGCTTGCAAAACCTTGACCCGGTCTTCTTCCCAGCCGATAGAGACATAGTCGGCATGGCCCTGTGCCTTGGCCGCGGCGTCCAGTTCTGCAATGCCCGCCTCGATCAGGGCCTTTTTGTCTGCGGCGTCATAGCCTTTGACAGCCACCGCATAGAACCGGTCCGGCACCTGATCATGCGGATAGATGTCGCGCGCCATCTGCATCAAGCTGACCATCTGCGCGGGCGAGATCACCGAGACTTCCATCGCCCAGGCAGCATCTGGCGCGGCTATGAAGCCCGCGCCCGTCACGGCCATCGCACCCGCGGCAACTGCCCTCCCAAGCAATGCCCGGCGCGTCAGGCCCGTTCTTTCAACCTTCATCGTCTTCTCCTCCCCAGAAGAATGAACCCTGCCAAGTGCTTACATGAAGCGTCCAGCCCTTTGCAGAACCTCGATCTGATAGCCGTCGGGGTCAGCGATGAAGAAGAACTTCGCCACCCGCACACCATCTTTCTGAAAATCCACCATCTTGCGCGGCATCAGCCCCGCCGCGGTCAACCTTGCATGTTCAGCCTCGACATCCGACACCGACACCGCAAAATGGCCATAGCCGTCACCCAGGCTGTAGGGCTCGGTGCGTCCCTTGTTGACCGTCAGTTCCAGCTCGAACCCGCTTTCAGGGTTTGACAGGTAGACAAGCGTGAAACCGTCAAAGTCCAGCCGATCCGCAACCTTCAATCCGAAGGCAGTGCCGTAAAACGCCACGGACCGCGCTTCATCCAGCACACGGATCATCACGTGTATCGCCTTGGCCATCTTCCCCCCAAGCATGTGCAGCTTTGGTCAGGCTATCGAACCAATTTGAAGGGCAGGTAGTAGCTGAATACTACACCGGCATTTTCTGCCTATTCGGCGGCAATGCGGCCCGACGATTGTGGCACCTGATCCAACTCGCCAAGGTGAATCATGCACGCACACCGCAAAAGCGAGGTGAAATTGGTGGTTTCACCGTGTTGTTCAAGCACTTCGGAATGCAGTTTCGACAGGAATGTCGGTGTCGTGCATCCGTCCTTTTCGGCCATCTGGTCAAGGATTCCCCAGAAGGCCCGTTCCAACCGGATGCTGGTGGACTGCCCGTTCAGCCGCAAGCGACGGGTGACGTATTCATAGCGGGCAGGATCTTGCCCTGCGAACATTTGGCACATGGTGTTTCTCCCCCAACCATAGGCCAGCGTGGCTGCGAAAAACAGAATCGTCAACGCACGTAAAGTTCAGGATGCGATTGCCCGCTTGCAGCCTGCCGGCCGGATCGCGACCAGACCCGGCGAACCGGCACAAGGCGCGGCGGCATTTGACCATCGCCCTGTGACGCCCAAGGATCGACCGGGCGCGCACAAAACACCCCAATCTTTCGTCTGGACAGTTGGCGCAATGTCCCGCAGGCTTGCGACGTGGGCCGCTCGCGGTGCACAGCGGGCAATGGTGCCAGACGGCAAAAGCAGGCGGGCGTATTCCAGATGAGTGTGATGCTAGAGGCCCGAGGACTGACCAAAGAGTTCAAGGGCTTCGTGGCTGTCAACCGGGTCGACCTGCGCGTCGAGAAAGGTTCGATCCACGCTTTGATCGGACCAAACGGTGCCGGAAAAACCACCTGTTTCAACCTGCTGACCAAGTTTTTGCAACCGACATCGGGCACCATCACCTATGACGGGCGCGACATCACCCGTCTGGCACCTGCCGAAATCGCGCGTCTGGGATTGGTGCGCTCGTTCCAGATTTCGGCCGTGTTCCCCGAACTCAGCGTGTTGCAAAACGTCCGGGTGGCCCTGCAAAGAAAACGTGGCGAAAGCTACGATTTCTGGCGGTCAGAAGCCTTCCTGCGTCGCTATGACGATGAGGCGCGCCACCATATCAACGAGGTTGGCCTGTCAGACTTCACCGATCACCGCGCCGCCGAATTGTCCTATGGGCGCAAGCGGGCGTTGGAAATCGCGGCAACCCTTGCGCTGGACCCTGACATGCTGTTGCTGGATGAACCCATGGCAGGCATGGCGCAGGCGGATGTCGAACGCATCTCGGCGCTGATCCGTCGGGTGGCGGTGAACCGCACGATCCTGATGGTGGAACACAATCTGTCGGTGGTCGCCAACCTTTCGGACCGCATCACCGTTCTGGCACGCGGCGAGATTCTGGCCGAGGGCGACTATGCAACGGTGTCGAAAAATCCCGATGTCATCGACGCCTATATCGGAGCCGGCCATGCGTGATGCCGCCCCGACCCTTCCGTTGCTGCGCGTTGAAGGTCTGCAAGGCTGGTATGGCGAAAGCCACGTTCTGCACGGCATCGACTTTGAGGTGCATGAAGGCGAGGTTGTCACCCTTCTGGGTCGCAACGGGGCCGGCAAGACCTCGACCATACTGGGGATCATGGGCATCCTGCCCCGGCGGGCCGGATCGGTGCGTTTTGACGGGACTGAAACGGTGGACATGCAGCCGCGCCAGATCGCCCGCCTTGGCATCGCCATTTGCCCCGAAGAACGCGGGATCTTCTCTTCCCTGTCCGTCGAGGAAAACCTGCTGCTGCCGCCGCGCATCCGCGATGGTGGTCTGTCAGTGGACCGGATTTACGACCTGTTCCCGAATCTGAAAGAACGCCGTCGCAGCCAGGGCACCAAACTGTCGGGGGGTGAACAGCAGATGCTGGCGATTGCCCGCATCCTGCGCACCGGCGCGCGGTTGTTGCTGCTGGACGAGCCAACCGAAGGGCTGGCCCCGGTGATCGTGCAGCAGATCGGGCGCACCATCCAGCAACTGAAAAAGGAAGGGTTTACCATCGTTCTGGTGGAACAGAACTTCCGCTTTGCCGCCTCGGTGGCGGACCGTCACTATGTCGTGGATCAGGGCCGGGTGATCGACATGATCCCCAATGCCGATCTCGACGCGAATATCGACAAGCTGCACGCCTATCTGGGCGTGTAGACCAGACCAACCGGCGCAAAACGCGTCAATTCCAGGGAGGAATACCATGTTCAGAACACTCGCAGTCGCCACCACGCTGGGCGCACTTGGCGCCACAACCGCACTGGCCCAAGGCATCGACGTCAAGCTGGGCGTCTTGAACGACCGTTCGGGCGTTTATGCCGACCTTTCGGGCGAAGGCTCGGTCGTGGCCGCGCGCATGGCGGTCGAGGATTTCGGGGCCGCCGCCAAGGGCCTGAACGTCACCATCATCTCGGCCGACCATCAGAACAAGCCTGACATCGGATCAAACATCGCGCGCCAATGGTATGACGCCGATGGCGTGAACGCGATCCTTGATGTGCCCACATCGTCGGTCGCTTTGGCCGTGGCCGACATCACCGCAGAAAAGAACGGCGTGATGATCAATTCCGGGGCAGGTTCCACCGCGCTGACCCGCGAACAGTGCCGGCCAACGACCGTTCACTGGACCTATGACACGGCGGCGCTGGCCAGCGGCACCGGCAAGAACATGACCGATGCCGGTGGCAAAAAGTGGTTCTTCCTGACGGCTGATTACGCATTTGGCCATTCGCTGGAAGAAAACACCATCGCCGTCGTCGAGGCAAACGGCGGTGAGGTGGTGGGCAAGGTCAACGTGCCCTTCCCGGCACAGGATTTTTCGTCCTTCCTGCTTCAGGCGCAGGGCTCGGGTGCCGATGTCATCGGTCTGGCCAATGCCGGGGGCGACACGGTCAACGCCATCAAGCAGGCGTCAGAGTTCGGCATCACCCAGGCCGGGCAGAAGCTGGCCGCCCTGCTGTTCTTTGTCACCGACGTTCACGCACTTGGGCCACAGACGGCGCAGGGCCTGTCGCTGACCGAAGCGTTCTACTGGGACCAGAACGATCAGACCCGCGCCTGGTCAGAGCGGTTCATGGCGATCCATGGCAAACAGCCGACGATGGTGCAGGCAGGCGTCTATTCTGGAACCCTGGCCTATCTGGCCGCCGTTCAGGCGGTGGGCAGCGCCAAGGACGGTGCCGCCGTTGTGGCAAAGATGAAAGAGGCCGACATCCAGGACCCGCTGTTTGGAACGGTGAAGGTGCGTGGAGACGGCCGCGCGACCCACGACATGTATCTGTTCGAGGTGAAGAGCCCGGATCAGTCCACCGGCGAATGGGATCTTTACACGCAGGTTTCCACGATCAGCGGGGAAGATGCCTTCCTGCCGATGCTGGACGAATGTGACTTCACCAAAAAGTAAGCAGCGGTTCCGCGTGACCGCCCCCCCGATTGACCTCGGGGGGGCGCAAGCAACACAGAATAATACGGGGCCATGATGTTCGAGCTTTTGGGAATACCGCCGCAGGTCCTGATGGGGCAGCTTCTGCTGGGGCTGATCAATGGATCGTTTTACGCTGTGCTCTCGCTTGGGCTGGCGGTGATTTTCGGCCTGCTGAACATCATCAACTTCGCGCATGGTGCACTTTACATGATGGGTGCTTTCGTCGCCTGGATGCTGCTGAACTACTTCGGCATCGGCTATTGGTGGGCGCTGATCCTGGCACCGCTGATGGTCGGGGCTTTCGGCATTGTTCTGGAACGCACCATGTTGTCGCGGCTCTACAAGCTGGATCACCTATACGGGCTGTTGCTGACCTTTGGTCTGGCGCTGATCATCCAGGGGCTGTTTCGCAACTACTACGGCATTTCGGGGCTGCCTTATCAGATACCGGCGGCGCTTTCGGGGGGCACCAACCTTGGTTTCATGTTCCTACCGAACTACCGCGCCTGGGTCGTGGTTGCCTCGGCCGTGGTCTGTTTCGGGGCCTGGTTCATGATCGAAAAAACCCGCCTTGGTGCCTATCTGCGCGCGGCCACTGAAAACCCCACCCTTGTCGGCGCCTTTGGCATCAACGTGCCACTTCTTGTCATGCTGACCTACGGGTTCGGCGTGGCTCTTGCCGGGTTTGCGGGGGTGCTGGCGGCACCGATCTATTCGGTCAATCCCAACATGGGGGCTGACCTGATCATCGTGGTCTTTGCCGTTGTCGTCATCGGCGGCATGGGGTCGATCATGGGGGCCATCCTGACAGGCTATATGCTGGGACTGGTCGAAGGGCTGGCGCGCGTGTTCTATCCTGAAGGTTCGGCGGTGGTGATCTTCGTCATCATGGCCATCGTTTTGCTGATCCGGCCCGAAGGCCTGTGCGGGAGGGCCGCATGATGGTGTCCGAAGCCACTGGCATGTCGAAACTGCACATGGCGATCTTCGCCGTTCTTCTGGCCTTTCTTGTCGCGCTGCCCTTCTTCGTTTACCCGGTCTTCGCAATGAAGGTCATGTGCTTTGCGTTGTTTGCCGCTGCCTTCAACCTGCTGCTGGGGTTTGGCGGTTTGCTGTCCTTTGGTCATGCGGCCTATTTCGGTGGGGCAAGCTATGTTGCCGCCCATGCCGCCAAGGTCTGGGGCCTCACGCCGGAACTGGCCGTGCTGTGCGGCACAGCGGCGGCGGCGGTTCTTGGGCTGGTGATCGGCAGTCTGGCGATCCGCAGGCAAGGCATCTATTTCGCGATGGTCACGCTGGCCTTTGCGCAGATGATCTATTTTCTGGCATTGCAACTGCCCTTTACCGGCGGCGAAGATGGTCTTCAGTCGGTTCCGCGCGGCAGACTGTTCGGGATATTTTCACTGCAAGACAGCTTGCCGCTGTATTTCTTCGTCTTGGCCGTGACACTCGGCGGCATCCTTTTTCTCTACCGCGTCGTGCATTCGCCCTTCGGTCAGGTGCTGAAGGCCATCCGCGAGAACGAACCACGGGCGATCTCGCTTGGCTATGACGTCAACCGCTACAAGCTGATGGTCTTCGTGCTGTCGGCCACATTTGCGGGCTTGGCGGGCGCGGTGAAAAGTCAGGTGTTCCAGCTTGCCTCATTGACCGATGTGCATTGGTCGATGTCGGGCGAAGTGGTGCTGATGGCGCTGCTTGGGGGCATGGGCACGATCTTCGGACCGTTGGTTGGGGCAGCAATCGTGGTGTCGATGCAGAACTACTTCGCCACGTTCGGGGCCTGGGTCACGGTGATGCAGGGGGTCATCTTCGTTCTGGGCGTGCTGTTGTTCCGCGAAGGATTGATCGGGGTCTTGTCGCGTTGGCTGAAACGCCCGCTCTGACGGCACATGCCGTTCCGGCAAGCCCCGCCTGCGTATTGACGGTCGTCGGCTGTGCCAGATGCCAAGGTTGCATTCGATGTCGGACATTATTGACCGGCTGTTCGGCCAGGGCGACGCAATTGGCATCTGCGCGAGTCCGGCAGTGTGCCTGCATCGGCTGGGGCTTGGGCTCGAGACTCAATCAAGTCCACCAGATGACGATCGCGGCGACGGCGACGGCCGTGGCGAAGGTGATGGCGCGTTTGTCGGAGTATGTCGCGATGCGCCGCCAGTGCTTGAGGCGGCAGACCGTTCCGCCGCCGCTTGCGAACAGCCGGTTCAATCCTTGACCACACCACGACGTGCGGCCAGTCGCGACAGGATAGCGTCGGTTACCGTCTGGCCAGACGCCCCCTTGGCCGCAGCGGCGCATTTTTCCCAAGGACCGGGATCAGACGGCAATGGATGGCGAGTGCAGCCAAAACCGGACACGACACACGGATCACCGGGATGCTGACAGGAATAGCGCTTGTCATACGTGCCCAATGTGCCGGGATGATAGACCTGTGAAGTGCCTGAAGACCCATAACCGGCGGCGCGGCACACACAGGACAAGAACGCGTCATCAGGCCATATTCCAAGCGCATCAAGCGTCGCCATCAATTGATCATGCGGCAGGGCAAGGATTGCAGTCAGCCGTGCCGCGTCCTTGGCGTCGCGGTCGTAGGGGGGGTCAAGGTCGCTGGGCAGCAGCGGGACTTTGGGCAGCAGGCCTGTTTTCGTGATCGACTCACATTCTTTCAGGGCAATCGGACGGGCATAGCGCACAAGGGCATCTTGCTGGGTCTGCGCCTTGGCGATGTCTTGCAAAAGCGCGGTTGCCTTTGTGTCATAGGCCGTCGCGATTTCGGTCAGCTTGAGATGCCTCTTGTTTCTGGCCGCCTGACCCTTGGACACGACCTCGGTCTTGACAGCCTGAAGGTCGACGGCCGCCGTGTCGGGCCAGATCCGCGTGACGTTGTAGTTCAACTGAAGCGCATCATACTGCGCCTTTTCCCATGTCTCGATGGCGGCAAGATCGGCCTCATACTGTGTTTCGGCCTTGGTCATGGCGGCTTCGGTCGTTTTGTCCAACTCTGCTAGAGCGCCGACATAGTCTTGCGTTTTGCCAGCAAGATATTTGCGGCGATCTGAAATGATCTGCTCGTTCCAGCCATTCTTGATGCTGTTTTGCACGATCTCTTGTGTCCAGATCGCCTGACGTTGTTCGACCGAGCCGATGGTGTTTTTCATCAGCACCTCGTGGCTTTGCAGGGCATTGGTGCCAATGCTCAGCGCCTTGAACACGGGTGAGGCTTTGCGGAAGGCCAGGATGTCAAGCCCATCCCCGGTGACACCATAGACATCGGGCAAGGCCCAGATCATGCCGATCTGGGCCAGGGTCTCCAGCGGGCGGTCGATGGATTGGATTTTTTCCCAAAGGCCGGTTTCCACAAGATGCGCATCCAAAAACAGCGCGGACTGAACGGCGGTCACACAAGGGTCGGCCTCGGGGTCCAGCGTGGCGTTCATCTCGATCATGGTGGCATCACTATAGGCCGACAGATCGGGCACGGTTGCGGCGATCGGGGCCTTGGCCTTCACCTTGGACAAAAGCAGATCAAGGTCAACGCGGGCCTCGCCGCCCGCGTTGGCCAGTTGCGGGGCAGCACCGGCTATGGTGGACCCAGCGGCCATTTGGCCAGGCGAAAGCGCGCCGGCATCAAGGGTCTGCGCCGAACCCGGCAACCCGGCAGACACGCCAAGGCCCATGATGGTAGCGATCAGCGCAAGGCGATCAAATGGCTTTCGGGTCATGGCGGGATATCCCTTCATTCGGCGTTCAGCAGGTCCAGAAACTCGGTTGGGTCGAAATCCTTGATGTCCAGCAGGCGTAATCTTTCGATGCCGGTCATGCCGTCGGGTGTGACCCAACCCCCGGTGATCCGGCGCAGCGTGACATTGCCGCTGTCGGTTTTTTCGCGCCCGCCGGGCGTGATGGCGAGCATGAATTCACCAGAGTGCCGGAACCCGCGCATCAGCCAGTCACGACCCAGACCAAGGCCCACCCAGTTCGGCCCAAGGCGCAGCCGGACAGTGCCGTCCCAATTCGTGCGCCACTGACGTGCAGGCAGGACGCGGCGCCAACGCTGATAGCTGAAATGGCCCGAGTAAAGCTGCACCTCAAGGCCGCCTGCATCCGGGCCTTCGGTCAGCGCCCGCAGATAGACCGCTACCTTTGCCGCATCCTCAAAATTCGCGGCATTGGTATGCAGGAAAATCCGCGCGCCGATCTCGGGGGCAGGGTCAAGGGCAAAGGTCAACTCGTAAGGTGTGGTGTCGACGCGGTAGTCAAGGTTGACAACCGGCGCGGTGCCGACAAGGGCGATGCGGTTCCAGTCAGGTACAGGGTCACGCCGGGTCAGGGTCAGGCCGTCGGCACCCTGCCGGGCCAGCATTTCATAGCTTGCCTTGCCCGCACTGTAGGGCTCCCATCCGGCCTGCGGGCGGGTGTCAAAGACAACGGTCTGCGGCAGGGGGGCGGCGTCGGTCTGGGGCTTGGGGGGCGCTGGATAGTCGCCCGGCCGGGTGATGATCCGAACCCCGCGCAGCACAAGCGCGCCATCCTTTTGGGGTGACGCAAGGGCGTGGATCGCGATCCGCAGGCCCACACCGTCCTGCAATTCGGGAAACGGCAGCACACCGTCGGGCAGACCCGCGCCTTCAACCCGGACACCCGCCGGGGTCAGGACCAGGGTCACACGGTCGGGAATTGCTGGCAGGCCGGTCGCGACCAGACCCGCCTTTTCCTTTGATCGCAGTGTGCTGAGCGCCGAGTAGGTGCCGTCGGCCTGCCCCGTAAAGCGCAGCACATACGAGTTGTTATCGCTCAGATTGCCCGGCAGGGAATAACTGCTTTGCAAGGCAATCTCGAAATCCTTGCTGTCTTGGCCCACCAAAGCCAGATCAATGCGGGCCTCGGCCGTGCCGGTAAAGCGGTCCAGCCACAAGACGGCCTCGGGCGTGGCGATCCCGGTCCAGCTTCCCCCGTCCTCGGGGCCCCAGTTCACCCGCAATGCGCCGTCATGCAGACCGATGAACCGCGCCACTTCTGCCGTTCTGCGCGACACCTTTTCAAAGGCCCGCCCCAGCGCAAAGCCGTCGAACAGAACCGCGCTGCGCGGGCCTTCGGCGATGGCGTCAAGATCGGGCGGGGCATCGAAAGGGATCGTATCGACCGACACCCGGCGAAGCACCAGCGCGGCGGCGCTGTTCTTGGTGTTCGGCTGAACATAGGTCTGCAAGGCAAAACTGCGCCCGGCAAAGGCGCCGGTCGGCGTCACTTCGGCCAGGTGCGTTCCGGTGCCATCGCGCAGTTCGATCCGCTGATCGGGGCGCAAGATCAGGTGCAACACCGCCTCGCCCGGGGGCCAGGGGAAAGCGACGGCCTGCGACAGCCTGGGATCGCGCTGGATCAGTTCAAGCTTTCCCTGTCCTTCGCCCAGACTGCGCAGTTGCACGCGCAGGTCTGCGGCCGTCTCGGGCGCTTCATTTGCCCTTTGGTCCGGCGTCAAGGCAAAGGTGATCCCGGTACTTTGGTCCGCGTCCAGGATGGCGGTGATGCGTTGCGCGGTTTGCGAGGTCCGATCCGGCACCGTCAGTACCGGCACGGCAGTTGCCAGGCCCAGATTGGCCCAGCCTTTGCCTGCCGCGATGGAGACGACCAGCGCATCGCCGCGCAAGGCCGCGTCGGTGTCGAATTGGGCGCTGTCAAACGCCAGCGGCACCATCCCGGAAAGGTCGTGTCCGTCAAAGATCAGCGCCGGTTGGCCGGGGGCAAAGCTGCTGGCCCTGATCGGCTGGGTGGGGTCGGGCCGCAGGGTTTCGGCCGGGTGCCCTGCCATGCCCTGATCCGTTGCCGGCAGCACCTGCGCGGCAGGGGGCACCGTGGCGTCAACCGTGGCGTCAAGGGTGAACCCCGTCGCAATGCGGGCCAAGTCCGCCTCAAGCCCCGGGGCGGCCTGTTCCGGGCGGATGCTGAGGATCAGGAATGGCACCGGCGTGGCCTGCCCGTCCGGGACGCGGTAGATCCACACCCGCCCGCGCGGATAAGGCATCGCCACCCCGTTGATCGCATAGACCTTTGCCACGGTTTCAACGGCATGGACCGTGATACCCGCGATCTCGGGGTAAGCTTCGTCCTCGATCGACTTCACCACCAGCGAGTCGCGGTAGATGATGCCAAGCTGTTCATCCAGCACCGCGCCCGCGGTCATGCCACGGGCTGCAAAAGCGACGGTGGCCAGCAGCATGGCGTCCCGGTTGGGCGACACCAGAACCGCCTGACGCAGACCGTCCGAAACTGTGGTCTGCACGCTCCACCCGTCGGGAAGGGGAAGGGCAAAGGCCCCCTCGGGGTCACGATACATCGCGCCCTGATGGGCCGCAGCAGCAGTTTGCGGGGTGGGCGGCGCGGCACCGGGCATGGCCTGCGCATCCAGCGCGGGCCGGCCGTTCAGCCGCAATCCCGAGACAAGCGCATCAAACATCGCCTGATGGTCTACCATCGACACCCCGGTGCCGATGACCTGCCAAAGGAAAATCTCACCTTCTGCATCCTCTTGCAGAAAGGCAAGCTGCAATGTCCTGTCGGACCCGGTTTCAGTGTGGATGAACAGCGCCTCCTGACCGGCGAGGGTCCGCTTTTCATGCGTCACGATGTTGTCATAGCCCAGCAAGGGTTCATCGGGGAACCACCACCGCGCCCAAAGTTGAAAGCGCCCGTCCGGGCTTGCGAAATCATAGGATTGATCGCGGCTGGAATGGGTCTGTATCCATCCGGGGGGAAGGGTGAATTCGGCGCTGCGCAGGTCATAGGTGGTGCCTTGGGCCGATGCCATCGACAGGGTGAAAAGCGTCATCAACACGGCCCCGATCATCGAGGCCAAAATTCGTCTCATGGCTTTTTCCTCTCGGTCGGGCGGCGAATCGGGGCGCCTGAGACCGCCTTTCAAGCGCGTATCGTTTCGTCCGCTTGAACCGGACGCTATGATCCACATCATTCTTGGCCCGCGCCAACCGTGTAGGGTCGCAGCGGAAAAGGAGGCAGCTTTGCGCAAAGTGGGTCATCCTGCCGCCCTGAGGGGGCTGGCGCTGCGGGCTGCGGTGTTGGCCTTGATCGTTGCCGCACTGATCGCGGTGCCCGGTCTGGGCTGGCTGTGGTCGGCGGTGTTGGTCATGCTGGCGCTGACGGCCTATTTTCTGGGGCGTCGGCCGGCACGGGGTCATTTCGTCTATGCCGCCGCATCCGCCATCGTGATCCCGGACCTTCTGGGATTTGCTCTGGTCGCGGTTTTCCTGTGCATCCCGGTCTGGGCAACGCCGGGGTGGCCCGCGACCGGCGCGCTGAACCCTGCGGCCTGGCTGCTGTGGCCCATGGCGGGGCTCAGCGCGGGCCTGATCTACATCGCCTGGCGCGCCGACAGTTTTGCAGTCAGCCTGACCGCTGCGGGGCTGAAGATCACTCAGGGCCTGTGGCATTGGGATCTGCCCTATGCCGAGATCAGCCAAGTGCGGCCCTGGCAGCGCGATCTGCCGCGATGGATGCGGGCGCTGGTGCCGTTGTTGGTGTTCTTTGGGCGTCCGGGTCCGGCAGGGGCGATCATGCTGGCGCGCGAAAGACGCGGGATCGAGCTTGTTCTGGCAGCGCCACCAACACCTGCGCCTGCATGCATGACCCGACGTATCGCAGTTCCCGGTTCTGTGCCCGGTCCCGTTCGCATCCCCCGGATTGTCATTGAAACTGACAGCCTGCGCCCGTCCGGGCCCAAATTCCTGACAGCCCTGTCCGGGAAGGGTATTCCCGTTTCCTTTCGCCGCCCCGGTCTTGACCGGGTGCCGCGTCCGCATTGCAAGGATACGCCATGACTCCGCTTGTCCCCCTTCTTGGCAGGGCGATTGTCGCCACGGCGCTGCTGTGCATGCTTCCGGTCGGGCCTGTCACGGCCCAACCCCTGACATCCACCGCACCGCCAGAGGCTTTTGTCGCCCCGCAGGTGCCCGCGCATTGGCAGTCCTTGCGGTTCAATGGCCTTGATCTGCGCCTACCCCCCAATCTGATGGTCCTGCGTGACGGGCGCGATGACCATGTCTGGGGCGAGGGCGATGAAAAATCCCGCACCGGGTTCGGCCTCGGCATCGCCTTTTCCGACCAGCCCGAGCGTGACATGCAGCGCGAGGACGCCACGCCCGACGGGTCTGTACTGGTCTTGCCCGGCGGGCAGGTGTTTCGCCGCTTCGTCGCCGTGATCCCGCCAGAGGCAGGGGCCGAGGGCCGGATGGAGGCGTGGGTTTCCGATCTGCCGATGCTGGGCGAGGACCGGCTGATTGTGTCGGTCATGGTGATCGGACGCAAGATCGAAGACTATCGCGAAACATTCGCGCAGTTTCTGGCCGCACTGGCCCTGCCGCCGCCGGGTGGGCAATTGCAGCGCGATTTTCTGGGCGGGGTCGTGCGCCTGCCGGTCGGGCCGGGATGGAACGGGGTCCACGACAGCGACACCGATCAGGTGTATCTGTTCACCGACGCCCTTCCCGGCCGGGTCAGGATGGATCGCGGGCCGGTGAACCCCGGGTCGATGCCCGAGGGCACGCCGGGGCGCGCCGTGCTGTTTCTGGGCGAGAAGGCACAGGTCTTTGCCCATCAGGAGGGCGAGGAAACCCGCGACGCGGATACGGGCGATATCGGGCATGCGCGGTTGATCGTGCTTGAAACCTGTCTGCCCGATGGGTCCGCGATCTCGGTTCAGATTGCCGGAATGCCCGCGCTGTTTCATGCGCCCGATGTCGCAGCGATGGTGTCTGGCGGTCAAATCCTGTGGCCCGCCGGGTCCGCGCCTTGCACACGCGAGGTTCTGCCCGCGGGGGCGGATATTGCAGACAAGGGCCCACGACCCGTCCTTGCGCCGCCGTTCGGGGTCGCCCCGCCCGGGGCCGTGCAGTCGCGCGCGCAAGGCTTGGCGCTTGGCGGGCTGTTCTCCTACCTTTTGCCGATCGGGTGGACAGCAACCACGCTGGGCGAGGACCACATCCGTTTTGCCGATCCCGCGGGCAGTGTCACGGTCCAGCTTGTGCGCGGCGCGGCGCTGATCGGGCCACAGGGTCTGGCGGCGCTGGTGCCCCCGGGCACGTATCATCGCGGAACCATTGCCTTCGGTTGGCCTGCCATAAAATACGATTGGCCGGGTGGTGCAGGTGGGGCCGGCCTGAACCGGCTGGTCATTCATGACCACTGTCTGGCCGGCAGCGAACGCTTCGGGATGCTGGTGACCGGACCAAGTGACTTTCTGGATGGTGAGGGGATGTCAAAAACGCTGCGCGAGGTCAGGCTCGCGATGCCCGACGATGTCAAACCCTGCCCGGACCCGACCGAGGGCGTGGGCGTCGCCGCTTCCATGACGGACACGCTGCCTGCGGCGGCAGCGCCGGTCACCCCATCGCAAGCGTTGGACAGTGCCGGTACAGCAGTCGCACCCGTCGTGGTGGGTGGGTCGGCGGGGCCCGGGCTGGACCCTGTCCCAGATCCTGCCGCTGCATCCTTGGCGGGCACAGAAGATTGGGTCGGTCGTGTGCCGAACGCAGCGCTGCCGTCACCAGCGACGCAGTCCCTTGCCGGGCAATGGACGCAAGGTCAGATACCGCATGCACAGGTTGAAGGCGAAGCGCGCGACGGGCCGGGGCAAAAAGACATCGCCGCGCAGTTTGCGACACCCGCGGATGCAACCCTGCCGACACAGCGCAGCACCGCTGCGGCACCCCCCCCACCAGTGCCGCCGCCTGTGGCGCAAGCACCTGACACTGACCCCGACAGCTTTGCCCCGACAGATGGTGGCTACGCGCTCTATCAAAATGCCCGCTACGGCACCTTCATCACGTTCCCGGCGACCTATTTCCAGCCCGCACCTGCACCCGACAGCGGGGATGGGCGGCTGTTTCGCTCTGTTGACGATGCGGCAAGCTTTTATGTCTTTGCGCAATACAACGCCGAAGGTCTGTCGCAACTCCAGCAGATCGCGCGCGAAAAGGCCGACCCCATGCAGCGCCGCGTCACGTATGAACGCGCGGGGCCGGGCTGGTACGTGGTGTCCGGCTTCACCGGGGCAGACATCTTCTACCGCCGGGTGCTGGAAGACAGCAACGGGTTGATCCGGGTGTTCGAGATCACCTATCCCCAAACGCGCAAGGCCGAGTTCGACGCGGTGGTGACATACATGGCGCAAAGTTTTGGCCCAGCAGCCGATGTGGCGATGACCCCATAGCCAACCGCAACGCAGCCCTTGGCCCGCGTGACGCAGCCCCCCGTTTCAGGCGTGCCCGCGCGCGGGGGGAATGCATCGGATCCGGCAGAAGGCTGGTGGATCATCGTCGGAACGTTTCCAACCGATCCCTGGCAACGACAACAGGCCGATTTCGAAACAATGCAGTCGATTGCCGCAAATTGTGGTCTTCAGGTTTTCAACGATCTGTCCGGAAAGTTTCGCGGTTTCACGCCGGGATACAACGTTCTTGCAATCGGTGCCTTTGCGGATCAGCTGGAGGCGGGTATCGGAATCGAACCGATCTACATGGATTTGCAATCCAGCGCATAGCCTGCCTGCCCACCCGCCCTCAGGTCCGGTGTCGATAATACAGCTTTGCGGGGCATGCAAGCCTTTCTGTCCGGTTTGCGGTCCGGCTGGCTGGTCAGCGACGCGGCTGGCATGCTAGGCCAGTGCCGCACGAACGCGGGCGGGCGTCATCAAACTTGGGGCGGGGCAGGGAATGATCACGGCATATTCATCACACGAGGGGCGGCTGCTGGCGGGGGCTGCGTCCGACGGGGCGGATGTGGTCTGGCTGGACCTTCTTAGCCCGGAACGGGGCGAAGAAGTCTCGATGGAACAGCGGCTTGGCATCAACCTTCCGACCCGCGAAGACATGGACGAGATCGAGCAATCGTCGCGGCTTTATGTCGAGGGCGGTGCCTTGTTCATGACGGCCCTGATTTTGGCGCAAAGCGAAACCGACAGCCCGGTGATGGTGCCGGTGACCTTTGTTCTGGCCGGCAATCAGGTGATCACGGCGCGCTATGATACGCCAAGGGCGATTGACATGTTCATCCAGCGGGCGTTGCGCGGAACCATTTCGTGCACAAATGCCGAGGACGTGTTGTTGTCGATTGTCGATGTCGTCATCGACCGCCTGGCCGATGTGCTGGAACGGGTCGGGCGCGATGTCGAAGCCTTGTCGCGGCGGGTGTTTTCGCGCCAGCCCCCCAAGTCCGGCAACGAGCAGGGCTGGCGCAGCGTTCTGGAAGAGATTGGCCGCAAAGGCGACCTGATCTCGAACATCCGCGACAGTCTTGGCACGCTGGAACGGTTGGCGGTGTTCTACGGCCAACGCCTGCGCGATGAGCGCGACACCAAGGAACTGCGGGCCCGTTTGAAGGACGCTGAAAGTGACCTGCGCGGTCTGGCCGACCATTCGGGTTTCATGTCGCAAAAGGTCAGCTTTCTGATGGAGGCGACGCTGGGCCTGATCGGGATCGAGCAGAACGCCATCATCAAGCTGTTGTCGGTGGTGTCTGCGGTGTTTTTGCCGCCCACGCTGGTCGCGTCGATCTATGGCATGAACTTTGAGGTGATGCCGGAACTGGGCATCGCCTATGGCTATCCCCTCGCCTTGGTGGCCATGCTGTTTTCGGCCGTGCTGCCCTATCTTTTCTTCAAGCGGAAGGGGTGGTTATAATCTGCGGGCTTGGTCTGGACTTCACATTCAAAAAAGTGAGTACTTCTCCAAGCCATCGGGGGTCCGCCTCCGCTCTGATCTGTCCTTTGTTTTGAAAGGCTGCCCCCATGATCTTGCGTGTGCTGACCGTTCTTGCCCTGATCCTGCCATTGCCGGCGCAAGCCGACCCTCTGGCCCTGGTCGCGGTGACCGAATGGAAATCGGTCTTTGGCCGGATCGAGGCGAAAGACCGGGTGCCAGCGCGGGCGCGGCTTGGCGGCACGCTGGTCAAGCTTGCGGTGGCCGAGGGCGACGAGGTGACAGCGGGGCAGGAGTTGGGGCAAATCGTCGATGAAAAGCTGGCGCTGCAACTGCGCGCGGTGCAGGCACAGGCCACCGCGCTGGTGGCGCAGCTGGACAATGCCAAGACCGAACTGACCCGCGGTGAAGACCTGCTGGCCCGCGGCGTGACCACGGTGCAGCGGCTGGATGCGTTGCGCACGCAAGTGGATGTGCTGGATGGCCAGATCGCCGCGATCCGCGCCCAGCAGCAGGTGATCGAACAGCAGGCCGCCGAAGGTGCGGTGCTTGCGCCGGCGGCGGGCCGGGTGCTGGACGTGCCGGTGTCGCGCGGTGCGGTGGTCTTGCCCGGTGAGGCCGTGGCCACCATCGGCGGCGGTGGGTTCTTCTTGCGGCTGGCGGTGCCCGAACGTCACGCCACCGCGCTGGAGGAAGGTGACGAAATCATCATCGAAGGTGCCGCAGGTGAAACCCGGGGCACCTTGGCCCGCGTCTATCCGCTGATCGAAAACGGCCGCGTGGTGGCCGATGTCGAGGTGCCCGACCTGTCGGACCGCTTTGTCGATGCCCGTGTGCTGGTGCGCCTGCCGGTGGGCGAGCGGATGGCGCTGCTGGTGCCCGAAGCGGCGGTGCAAACCCGGCAGGGCCTTGATTTTGTCGCCACCGAAGCGGGCATTCGCGCGGTGGTGCCGGGCCAGCGGCATGAGGTGGCAGGCCAGACCATGATCGAGATCCTGTCCGGCCTGCACGCGGGTGATGTGCTGACCGCCACGGGGGCGCTGGAATGACCGCCTCTGCCCCCAAGAAAGGCCTTGGCATTGCCGGCGGCCTGACGCGCAGCTTCATAGACAGCGCGCTGACACCCTTGTTCATCCTTGCTGCCCTCGCCATGGGGCTGGTCGCCCTGATCAGCCTGCCGCGCGAGGAAGAGCCGCAAATCTCGGTTCCCCTTGTCGATATCCATGTGCAGGCCCCCGGTCTGCGCGCTGAAGACGGTGTGAAGTTGGTGACCGAACCGCTTGAGGTCATTGTCAAAGGCATCAACGGGGTGGAACACGTCTATTCCCAGACCCGAGATGACAGCGCCATGGTCACGGCGCGGTTTCTGGTTGGCACCAAATCCGAAGACGCCATTTTGCGCGTGCACGACAAGCTGCGCGCCAACATCGACCGCATCCCCTTGGGCATTCCCGAACCCTTTGTGATCGGGCGCGGGATTGATGATGTGGCGATTGTCACCGTCACCCTGTCGCCCGAACCGGGGCATCAGGCCTCGGCCAATGATCTGACCCGTATCGCCCGCGAATTGCAGGCCGAGGTCGCCAAGACCGACGAGGTCGGCCTGACCTATCTGATCGGTGACGCGCAAGAGGTGATCCGCATCGCCCCAGACCCGGAACGGCTGGCGCTGTATGGCGTGACGCTGCAACAACTGGTCGGCAAGGTGCAGCAGGCCAACCGCTCGCTTGACACCGGCAAGCTGCGCGATGGCGGCGAGCAGGTCAATCTGGTGGTGGGCGAAACCCTGACAGCACCTGCGCAGGTGGCGGGGCTGTTGATGACCACGCGTGACGGACGCCCGGTCTATGTCTCGGACGTGGCGGACGTGTCCTTTGTGCCCGACAGTTCCGACCGCATCGTCAGCCAGATCACCCGTGGCGACGATGGCACCTTGCACCGCGGGCCTGCGGTGACGCTGGCCGTGGCCAAGCGGGCCGGGGCCAATGCCGTGGTGGTGGCCGAAGACGTGCTGCACCGGATCGAAGCCGCCGAGGGCCGGTTGATCCCCGAAGGCATCAGCCTGACCGTGACCCGCGACTATGGCGAAACCGCCAATGAAAAGGCCAATGAGCTGCTGTACCACCTTGGCCTTGCCACGGTCTCGATCATCGCGCTGGTGCTGTTTGCCATTGGTTGGCGCGAAGGCATCGTGGTGGCCATCGTCATCCCGGTGACAATTCTCCTGACGCTGTTTGCGTCCTGGATCATGGGCTACACGCTGAACCGGGTGTCGTTGTTCGCGCTGATCTTTTCCATCGGGATTCTGGTCGATGACGCGATTGTGGTGATCGAGAATATCGCCCGCCACTGGGGCATGAAGGACGGCCGCACCCGCGCCCAAGCCGCGGTTGATGCGGTGGCCGAGGTTGGAAACCCGACCATTGTCGCCACGCTGACCGTGGTGGCGGCGCTGTTGCCGATGCTGTTCGTGTCGGGGCTGATGGGGCCCTATATGTCGCCCATTCCCGCCAACGCTTCGGCGGCGATGATATTCTCGTTCTTCGTCGCTGTCATCATCACGCCTTGGCTGATGGTCAAGGTGGCGGGCAAGGCCGACATTTCGCATGGGCATGACGACAGCCCCGGCCATGCCGGGGGCAAGCTGGGGGCGATCTTTGCCTTTGTCGCGCGGCCCTTGCTGAAAACCAAACTGCGGGCTGGGTTGTTTCTTCTGCTGACTGTGGTGCTGTCCTTTGGCTCGCTGGCAGCACTTTATACCCGCGATGTGACGGTCAAGCTGCTACCGTTCGACAACAAGTCGGAACTGAGCGTGATGATCGACCTGCCCGAAGGCGCGTCGGTCGAAGCGACGGACCGGGTGGCGCAAGACGTGGCGCGCATCGTGATGGGCCTGCCCGAGGTTCTGGCGGTGCAGACCCATGCCGGGGCGGCGGCACCGTTCAATTTCAACGGTCTGGTGCGCCACAGCTTTCTGCGCAACCTGCCCGAGTTGGGTGAAGTGTCGGTGAACCTTGCCGCCAAGGATGCCCGCGACCGCGAAAGCCACGACATTGCGCTGGAAATCCGAGAGCTGATCCAAGGCGTCGACATGCCCGCAGGCACCAGCCTGAAGGTGGTGGAACCGCCGCCCGGTCCGCCGGTGATCGCCACCCTGCTGGCCGAGGTTTACGGACCCACCCCCGACGCCCGGCGTGAGGCCGCGACCAAAATCAGGCAGGCGTTTGAATCGGTGCCCTTCATCGTGGATGTGGACGACAGCTTCGGGATCGAGCCGCGGCGTCTGCGTGCCACCATCAACACCGATGATCTGGATTTCTTCGCGGTGCAGGAACAGGATGTGTTCGACACCATCTCGATCCTGAACGGCGGGCAGATCGTCGGTTATTCGCACCGCGAGGATGGCCGCCACCCGATTCCGTTGCAAATTGCCCGCGACAAGGGCGACCGGGTGATGGATGAGCGGTTCCTGTCCACCCCGATCCCGGCCAACGTGATCCCCGGCGCGCGTGGCGTGGTGGAACTGGGCGACGTGATCAGCCTGCGGGAAGAACGGGCCAGCTTTCCGATCTTCCGCCACAATGGTCGAGCCGCCGAGATGGTGACGGCAGAACTTGCCGGCGCGTTCGAGGCCCCGCTTTACGGCATGCTGGCGGTGGCCGATGCGATCGACGCGATGGACTGGCCCGAGGGCAGCAAGCCCGAGATCAGCCTGCATGGCCAGCCCGATGACGAGAGCAAGACCACCCTGCTGTGGGATGGCGAATGGGAGGTGACTTATGTCACCTTCCGCGACATGGGGGCGGCGTTCGGTGTGGCGCTGCTGGGAATATATATCCTTGTCGTGGCGCAGTTCGGCAGCTTTCGGCTGCCGCTGGTGATATTGACGCCGGTGCCGCTGACGTTTCTGGGCATCATGATCGGGCACTGGCTTTATTCGGCACCCTTCTCGGCCACCTCGATGATCGGCTTTATCGCCTTGGCGGGGATCATCGTCAGGAACTCGATCCTGCTGGTCGATTTCATCCGCCACGCCGACCCCGGCAAATCGCCGGTCGAGGTGTTGATCGAGGCTGGTGCCATTCGGTTCAAGCCGATCCTGCTGACCGCCATTGCGGCGATGATCGGGGCGGTCACCATCCTGTCGGACCCGATCTTTCAGGGCCTGGCGATCAGCCTGTTGTTCGGGCTGTTCACCTCGACCCTGCTGACCGTGCTGGTGATCCCGGCGATCTATCGGATCTTCAAGACCTGAGCCTGTCCCGCTGCGGGACAGGGTTCTGGTCGTTCAAGATCAATGGGTTATCTGCGGGGCTTTACCTTTCGTTAACAATCGAAGGGCAAGATCGGCTGGGGTGTTGGTCAGGGTGGCGATGCGTGGCGCGTGGGCCGGGCCGACACCGCATCGCCCGACGGTGGGGACAGGCCGGGCAAGGGTAGGCAGATCGGGGGCATGCAGGGCAGGGGCAGGGGCAGGCGGCGGGTGCCAAGCGGGGGCGGCCTTAGCCCAAGGCATAGCCCGCGCCGCGCACGGTGCGCAGCGGGTCTTCGCCGCCGTGTTGCATCAGCGATTTGCGCAAGCGGCCGATGTGCACGTCAACCGTGCGGCTGTCGACATAGATGTCGCGGCCCCAGACCCGGTCCAGCAACTGCTCACGCGACCAGACCCGGCCCGGCTTTTCCATGAAGGTGGACAGCAGACGAAACTCGGTCGGGCCGAGTTTCAGCACGTTCTGGCCGCGGTAAACCCGGTGGGTTTCCGGGTCCAGACGAATGTCGGACCATTCCAGCACCATGCCGATGGTGGAAGGGCGCACCCGGCGCAACTGCACACGAGCACGCGCCATCAGTTCCAGCACCGAATAGGGTTTGATCACATAGTCATCGGCCCCGGTTTCCAGCCCGCGGATGCGATCCACCTCTTCGGCGCGGGCCGACAGCATGATGATGGGGATGCCACGGGTTTCGGGGCGCATCTTCAGCCGGCGGCAAACCTCGATCCCCGACAGTTCGGGCATCATCCAGTCAAGGATGATGATATCGGGCGTGTCTTCATCGACCAGCAGCAGGGCATCTTCGCCATTGCCGGCCTGACACACCCGAAAGCCCTCGGCCTCCAGGTTATAGGCAAGCACCTCGCGCTGTGCGGGTTCATCCTCGACCAACAGGACCATGGGCTGCGACGAATGGGCCATTCTGGGTTCCCTAGCCTTGGACGTGCGGCATCTCGGTGGTGGTATCGGCCTTTGGCCGATCATCGAGCGGCATTTCGCCGGACACCAGATACAACACCTGTTCGGCGATGCCGGTGGCATGGTCGCCCACGCGTTCGATGTTCTTGGCGATGAAATGCAGGTGCATGCAGGCGGTGATGTTGCGCGGGTCTTCCATCATGTGGGTCAAAAACTCACGGAAGACCGAATTATACATCTGGTCCACCTCGACATCACGGCGGCGCACGTCTTCGGCCAGATGCGCATCGCGTGAGATATAGGCGTCAAGCGCGTCTTTCAGCAGGCTGACCACGGTGCGCGCCATGCGCGAGATCGACCCGGCGGCGCCATTGACCGGACGCATCTGCGCCAGCACCAAAGACCGCTTGGCCAGATTCTTGGCGTAATCGCCCGAGCGTTCCAGCGAGCCCACGATGCGCATCACGGTCAGCACGGTGCGCAGATCGGTGGCGTTGGGCGCGCGGGTGGCGATGATGCGGGCACATTCGGTCTGGATAAGGTCTTCCATCTCGTCAATGGCGCGGTCGCCGGCACGCACGTCTTCGGCCAAAGCGTCGTCGCGGGTTTCAAGGGCCTGGGCGGCTTGCAGAAGGGCATGTTCGACAAGCCCCCCCATACGCATCACAAGGGCCTGAATGCCTTCAAGATCCTTGTCAAAGGCTGAACGGATATGCGGTTCCATCTTGTCTAATCCTTAACCAATCCGGCCGGAAATGTAGCTTTCGGTGCGCGGGTTCTGGGGAGAGGTGAAAATCTGTCCGGTTTCGCCATATTCCACAAGATGACCCATGTGGAAGAATGCGGTGCGCTGGCTGACGCGGGCTGCCTGTTGCATCGAGTGGGTCACGATCACCACGGAAAACTGGCTGCGGATATCGTCGATCAACTCTTCGACCTGCGCGGTGGCGATCGGGTCAAGCGCCGAACAGGGTTCGTCCATCAGCAGCACTTCGGGGCTGGTGGCGATGGCGCGGGCGATGCACAGGCGCTGTTGCTGGCCACCCGACAGGCCGGTTCCGGGCGATTGCAGGCGATCCTTGACCTCGTTCCACAAGGCGGCCTTGCGCAAGGAAGACTCGACGATTTCGTCAAGTTCGGCCTTGTTGCGGGTCATGCCATGGATCTTGGGGCCATAGGCGACGTTGTCGTAGATGGCTTTCGGAAACGGGTTCGGCTTTTGGAACACCATGCCGACCTTGGCGCGCAATTGCACCGGATCAACCGAGCGATCATAGATATCGTCGCCGTCCAGCAAGATCTTGCCTTCGACACGGGCCGAGGACACGGTGTCATTCATCCGGTTCAGACAGCGCAGGAAGGTGGACTTGCCGCAGCCCGACGGGCCGATGAAGGCTGTGACCATGCCTTCCAGAATATCGACATCGACATCTTTCAGCGCATGGTTCTGGCCGTAATAGACCTGCACGCCGCGGGCGGTGATCTTTGACTTATGGTCCGACACGGCCCGCTCCTCGACCTGAATATCTTTCATGGGCCTGATGCCTTCCCTCTGTCCAGCGGTGCCTTCCGTTCAGATTGCACGACTCTTTCGATCTCTGTTAGCCGAGCCGGATGACATTTGTGCATATATTCGATGACAGATTCATGACGCAAGGCTGCCGGCCCGGTTTCTCGCTTTGGTTGCGGGCGGTTTGCTGCCAAGGCGTCGGAATTCCTGCTGCGGGATGGCGCGGCATCACGCCGGCCCGGGCGGGCGCGCTGGCCGCGGGCTTTTGGCCGGTCTGCTTGTGCGCGACAGGCCTTTGTTAAGGACTGGGCGTTAGTCTGTTGTGCAACACAGGGTTGGCAAGCAAGGGAAAGCGCCGATGCATGGGCTGATCAACCGGGCGCTGGAGAACGTCTTGCGCCAGCGGCACGGGGCGGCGCAATGGCGACGCATCGCTGCCCGCGCGGGCCTGCCGTTCGAGAGTTTCGAGCCGCTGTCGACCTATGACGTGGCCTTGACCGAGGCGGTGATTGCCGCGGCCTGCCGCGAGTTGGAGCGTCCGCGCGACAGCATCCTTGAGGATGTGGGGACCGCGCTGATCTCGTTGCCCGCAGGCGAAAGGTTGCGGCGGTTGTTGCGCTTTGGCGGGGTGACGTTTCACGACTTTCTGTACTCGCTGGAAGACCTGCCGGCGCGGGCCCGGCTGGCCTTGCCCGATCTTGTGCTGCCAGGCCTGCGCCTGACCGATCTGGAGGACGGGGAGTTCCGGCTGAAAACCGACGTGCCGTTTGCCGGGGCGGGCTGCATCCTGATGGGGCTGTTGCGGGCGATGGCCGATGATTATGGCGCGCTGGTCTTGCTGGACATGACCACGACCGAAGACTGCACCGCGGGGGGCTGTCCTGCGGGGGTTTGCGCCACGGGGGTTTGCGCCACGGGGGGCTGCACCGAAGAAATCACCATTCTTTTGCTGGATGCGGCGCATGCCGAAGGGCGGCCGTTCGATCTTGCGGCGGGCGTGGCCGGGGGGGGGCGGTGATGCACGCAGCCCCCGGCCTGCCGACGCTTGCGCCCGATCGCTGCCTGATGCTGCCCGCCGGGGTGCTGGACCGGCTGATGCCGATGTATCTGCACCTGTCGGGCGATGGCACCATTCTGGCGCATGGGCCGACGCTGGGCAAGATTTTCGGGCCCGAGCGGCTGACGGGCCACCGGTTTTTAGATCTGTTCGACGTGCGCAGCCCTGCCGGCATGGGGTCGACGGCCGATCTGTTCGCGCGGCAGGGGCAGCGGCTTCACCTGTGTTTGCGGGGGCGGACAGATGTTGGTTTGCGCGGTCTTGCGCTGGCCGATGCGGCGGCGGGGCTGGTGCTGAACCTGTCGTTCGGCATCGGTCTGGTCGATGCGGTGCGCCAGCACGCCCTGACCGACGCCGACTTTGCGCCCACCGATCTGGCGGTGGAAATGCTGTATCTGGTGGAGGCCAAGCATGCGGTTCTGGAAGAGTTTCAGCGCCTGAACCGGGCCTTGCAGGGCGCCAAGGTCGCGGCCGAAGAACAGGCGCTGACCGACACGCTGACCGGGTTGCGCAACCGGCGCGCGCTGGATGCAGCGCTGGCCGCCGCCTGTGCCGGGCGCCGGGCCTTTGCGCTGATGCATCTGGATCTTGATTACTTCAAGGCGGTGAATGACAGCCTTGGCCATGCGGCGGGCGACCATGTGCTGCGCCATGTGGCACGGGTGCTGACGCGCGAAATGCGAGCGGGGGATACCGTGGCGCGGGTGGGGGGTGATGAATTCGTGATCTTGCTGGCGGGGGTGACCGACCCCGACCACCTGTCGCAGGTGGCCGAACGGATCATTGCCGGCCTGTCACAGCCGATCGCCTATGAGGGTGAGGTGTGCCGGATCGGGGCCAGCGTGGGCATGACACTGTCAACCACCTACCCTTCCTGTGAGGCCGAGCAGATGTCGCAAGACGCCGATCACGCGCTTTATGCGGCCAAACGGGCGGGCCGGGCGCGGGCCGTGGTCTTTTCGGCCCATGACTGAAGGCCCCGGATCGCTCCGGGGCCTTCAATTGCTTTGGTGCATTAATTGCTTTGGTGACAGGATTACTTCAGGCGCGAGACAACGCCATCGGCAAAGGCCGCGATCAGTGCGGCGTAATATTCCGGCGTATCGGTGAAGGCGCCTTCAAGCACGGTGCCATCGGCGGCAAAGGCCTGGGCGGCATTGGCGGTGACGGTCAGTTCATAACCATCAAACTTGCTGTTGTCTTTCGCGTTGGAAATACCGACCTGGCCAACCAGAACGGCATCTTCCAGCCCCAGTTTGTTCTGGATCGAGTTGGCAAGCGACAGCTCGTCGATGTCGATCATGATCTTGGAGCCCTCTTCGGCAATCCGGTCAACCAGACGGGCCAGAATGGCGGCCTCAAGATCGGCATCAAGCGTACCCCAATAGGCGGCGGCGGCTTCGTTTTCGATCGCGGTGATCTCGGTTGTCACATCAACCTCGTTGATCATGGTTTCCTGCGCCAGAACCGAGGTGGCGGCAAGCAGGGCGACAGAGGTGATGAGGGTTTTGGCAAACATGTTCTTAATCCTTTGAGGCGATCGCGCCGGGTTTCCCGACGGCTGCCAAGTCAACGCTGTCAAGGGCAAAGGGTTCCACGCGGGCAAGAAGACAACACCGCCCGCACCGGGGCAGGCGGTTGCTTGCGCCCTGCGCGGCAATCAGGCGGTCAGGGTTTCGGTCGAGGCGAAAAACATCGCCTGACTGACAGCCGAGCGCAGTTGTTCTTCGGAAAACGGCTTCGTGATCAGGAAAGCGGGTTCCGGTTTGTCGCCGGTCAGCAACCGTTCGGGGAAGGCGGTGATGAAGATGACGGGGATCGCGTCAAATTGCGCCAGAATGTCGTTGACCGCATCAATGCCTGACGAGTCGTCCGCCAGATGAATGTCGGACAGGATCAGGTCGGGCCGGTCGCGGGAGGCCAGATCGACAGCTTCGCGCCGGGTGCGGGCAACTCCTGTCACGCTGTGGCCGACGTGACGCACGATATCGACAATATCCATGGCAATGATCGCTTCATCTTCGATCACCAGCACCTTGCCGGTGACCGAGGCTTCCATCTCGCGGATGGCAGCGTCCAGCAAAAGCTGAACCTGATGGTCATCCGTGGCCATGATCTGTGCGATTTCGGGCAGGGTGAACGCCTCGATGGCGTGCAGCAACAGCGCTTCGCGTGAATTGGGGGTCAGGCCCCGCAGGTGAACCTGCGCCCGCGCGGCCAGAATATCCTCATCTTCGCCCAGCGGTTTGCCGGCGCTTTCCCAGATGCGGTGAAAACAGTGGAACAGGCCGATTTTCGGTGTGCTTGCAGCCTTCAGTGCGGCATCATCCACGAGAACGCTTTCAAGGGTCGCCGCAGCATAACGGTCGCCGCTTACCTGGCTGCCGGTCAGTGCGCGCGCGTATCGACGCAGGAAAGGCAGGTCATGGGCAATGCTGTCGGACACGGCCATGTCTTGCGTCTGTGCCATATTTTTCTCCTGTTTCGCTCGATTGCGGGGAACCAACGCGCTAGATTTGCGTTTGGTTCCGTGAATAACTGCGAGACCAAGCCCCATGATGCAGATGAAAGATATGGCGACAGACAAGCCGAAAGCCAACCTGCGCAAAGACATAGACGAGAATTTGAAGCGGGTCTATGAGGACGCACTGAAGCAGGAGATCCCTGACCGCTTCAAACGTCTGCTGGAGCAGTTGAAAGCCCAGGAGAAAAAGCAGTGACCGGCGCACTGGCTGGGACAGTGGCGGGGGCAATGGCTGGGGGCAAGACGCTTGATCCCCGCGATGCGTTGCCCGATCATCTGCCGGCCCTGCGCGCCTTTGGCATTTCTCTGACCCGCAATGCCACCGAGGCCGACGATCTGGTTCAGGAAACCATCCTAAAGGCGTGGTCGAACTTTGACAAGTTTACCGCCGGCACCGATTTGCGGGCCTGGCTGTTCACCATTTTGCGCAACACCTTCTTTTCGTCCAAGCGCAAGTCGCGGCGTGAGGTGGCTGATCCCGAAGGCACCTATGCCGCCTCGTTGTTTGACAAGCCGCAGCACGATGGGCGTCTGGCCTATACCGAGTTCAGCCGTGCCTTTGACAAGCTGAGCCCGGAACACCGCGAGGTGCTGATCCTGGTCGGGGCCAACGGCTATTCCTACGGCGAGGCTGCGCAGATGATGGGGGTGGCGGTGGGCACGGCAAAAAGCCGGACCAGTCGGGCACGCGCGCGGCTGTGCGAATTGCTGGGGCTGAAGGATGGCGAACAGCTTCTTGCCGACCCCTCGGGCGAGACCCTTGCCGTGATGGGGCGATCGGGAATGCAGGCGGCATGAAAACCGCGGCTGACGTCTGGCGTCGGCGGTTTGCGGGGCTTGGCTTTCGTCTGATGGCGGTAATGGGGCTGGCCTTGCTGCCGCTGGCTATGCTGAGCTATGTGCAGGCGCTGCAAACGGCGCGGCTGTCGGAAAGCCGGGCGGCAAGTGCCATCATGGGGGAAACCCTGGTTGCGGCTGCACCGCTTATGGCGGAAATCGTCAAGGCGCAGGGCAAGGCCGCCACCCTTGCGGCGGCGATGCCGGCGATCTTTCGCGTCGAGGCCAAGGGCCAGGCCTTGGCCTGCCAGCAGTTGATGGATGATGTGGTGTCGGCCGGAATCGGCAGGGTCAGCTTTGCGGGCTATTTGCGCAGCGATGGCCGGTTGACCTGCGGATCGGATGGCGCGCAGCGGGATTTTTCCACCGACCCGACGATCCGGCAGTATTTCCTTGATCCGGTGCCCCGGATGATGGTTAGCCCGAACGCGGCGGTATCGAAAACCTCGGTCCTGCTGTTCGTGCATCCGGTGCGGGCGGCGGATGGCGGTGTGCAAGGCGCGGTGCTGCTGTCGATGCCGCATGCGGGCTTTGCCCAGCAGCGCCGTTCCGTGCATCCGGGTCAGCCTACGCTGTCGCTGATGACCTTTGACCCCGATGGCACCGTTCTGACAGCAAGCGCCGGGATGGAGCAGGCCCAGGCGCTGCTGCCCGCAGGCCGCGATCTGGCGCGTCTGGCGGCCGCGCCGAACCAAAGCTTTGTCGGCGTGACAAGCACCGGCGAGCGGCGCGCGTTTGCGGCTGTCGCCTTGCAGCCGGGCGCCTTGTATCTGCTGGGGTCTTGGCGGGCAGATGTGCTGAATGACTCGGTGCTGGATACGCAACTGCCGGCCTTCCTGTTTCCGGCGCTGATGTGGGCGGCCAGCCTGCTGGTGGTGTGGTTTGCCGCCGAAAGTCAGGTGTTGCGGCATGTGCGGTCGCTGCGCGACAACATCACCGCCTTTGCCGGTGGCGTGCGCAAGATGAAACCGTTGCAGATGCAGGATGCCGCGCTGGAACTGCGCGTGGTGGGCCAGGCCTATGAGCGGATGACCGAAGCCGTCCTGCGCAACGAGGCCGATCTGGAAAACACCATCCACCAGAAGGAAGTGCTGATGCGCGAGGTGCACCATCGCGTGAAGAACAACCTGCAACTGATTGCATCCATTATGAACATGCAGTTGCGCGGGGCGCGGTCTGCCGAGGCGAAAGAGGTGATGCGCACGGTGCGCGAGCGGGTGATCAGCCTGGCCACGGTTCACCGGGAGCTGTATCAGACCAGTGGGCTGACCGATGTGCGCGCCGATGAGCTGTTGCCCCGCATTGCGCGCGATCTGTTGCGGATCGGGGCAGCACCCGGGCGGCAGTTTGATCTGCACACCGAGGTGGATGACATCCGCCTGACCCCGGATCAGGCGGTGCCGCTGGCCTTGTTCCTGACCGAAGGCATGGCCAATGCGATGAAACATGCCTGGGGTGGGGCGGTGCCACGGTCAAAGGTGGTCTTGTACCTGAAGCGTGCCGCAGGCGGTCGGGCGCGGTTTTCGCTGTCCAGCGGTCTGGCCCCGCAATCCGACGCCACCGGGGATGCCCGGTCGCTGGGCAGCGACGGCTTTGGCACCCAGTTGCTGACCGCCTTTGCCACGCAGTTGAACGGCCAGATCAGCCGCGGGCGCGAAGGCAACCTTTACGTCCTTGGCCTTGAATTTCCGATCCGGCCGCTGACCGAAGCCGAAGAGCGCGCGGCACCTTCGCAGGCCAATGAGGCACTGGACGACTGGGATGAAGAGGTGGCACCATCCGATCCTGATTGATACGGTCGCAGCGCCTTTGCCGCGCTGCAGTGTGACCGGAGCGAAGGAAAGAACATGCGCCAACCGATTGTCATTCTGGGGATTTTCGTCGCCGACGCCGCCTATCGTGCCGAACGGATGCCGCGACTGGGCGAGACGGTGCTGGGCCAGGACTTTGTGCTGGGTCCGGGGGGCAAAGGGTCCAATCAGGCGGTGGCGGCGGCGCGGTCCGGCGGCGATGTGGCGTTCCTGACCCGACTGGGCCGCGATGCCTTTGCCGACATGGCCCGCGACCTGTGGGCCGGGGCGGGGGTGCAGGCGCAGGTGATCGAAGACGCGGGCAGCTATACCGGGTCGGCCTTCATTTTCCTTGAGGCCGCGACCGGGCAGAATGCCATCATCGTCGCCCCCGGTGCGGCGGCGCGGATCACGCCCGCCGATGTGGAAAGCCGCCGGGCCCTGATTGAGGCGGCGGGGCTGTTCGTCACCCAGTTGGAGCAACCGCTGGACGCGGCCACGCATGGCTTGCGCATGGCGCGCGCGGCAGGGGTGCGCACGATTTTGAACCCCGCGCCCGCCGCCGCGCTGGACGATGCGATGCTGGGGCTGTGCGATCTGGTCACGCCGAATGAGAGCGAGGCCGAAGGGCTGACCGGGGTGAGCGTGGCCTCGATCGCCGATGCCGAGGCGGCGGCGGATCGGCTGATTGCGCGCGGCGTGGGTGCCGCGATCATCACGCTGGGGGAAAAGGGCGTGCTGTACCGGGCGGCGGGGCAAAGCCTGCATGTGCCCGCCCGCGTGCCGGGGCCGGTGCGTGACACCACCGGGGCGGGCGATGCCTTCAATGGCGGGCTTGCCACGGCGCTGTCGGAAGGGGCCGCCATGGCCGATGCCTTGCGCTTTGGCGTGGCCGTGGCCGGGATTTCCGTGACGCGGCAAGGCGCCGCCGCCGCGATGCCGACACGGGCCGAGGTCGAGGCCTTTCTGCGCGGCGTGTGATGTCGGCGGCAGACGGGGACGGGCGGTTTTGCGTGGCGGCTTGGGCGCGCCGTTCTGGCCGCTTGCTGCCCATGGATCGGGCAGGCCGTGGCAGGCTGGTGGTGTCTGTGGCTGATTTTGCGCCGTATCGGGCAATTTGTGCCTGAAAAATAATCACCGTTGGCAGGCGGGTCTGGCAAGTGACCCCTGCGCATTGAGCCCGCCCGCCCATTGCAGCAGCCTGCAGGCAAAGCGAGGGGCCATGGCCGCACACATCCGTTCCCAACCGAGTGCGATGCAGCGCAACCGTGGCGAGGCCATGGTTGCACTGGAATGCGCGGGGGCCGGGCATCGGATCACCGGTTTGCGGCAGCAAGGCTCGGCCAAGTGCATTCTGCCGCATGGGGCCAACGGATGCGGGGGGGCCGCGCCCGAGGTGGTGTTTTTGAACACCTCTGGCGGCCTTGCCGGTGGCGATACGCTGTCTTATGCGGTGGACCTGTGGCCGGGGGCGCGGGCGGTGGCCACCACCCAGACCGCCGAGCGTGCCTATCGCAGTTCGGGTTGCGGTTCGGGCGATACCGCGCAGGTGCGGGTGGCTTTGCGGGTGGGCGCGGGCGGCTGGATCGACTGGCTGCCGCAGGAAACCATCCTGTTCAACGCCTGTCGGCTGACGCGGCGCACGGTGATCGATCTTGCCCCCGGCGCGGGCTGTCTGATGCTGGAAAGCGTGGTGCTGGGCCGTGCGGCCATGGGCGAGACGCTGGACCGCGTTGCCCTGTGCGACTGGCGCGAGATCCGGGTGCAGGGCCGCCCGGTGATGGTGGAGCCGTTGCGCCTGAGCGATGGCGCGCTGCTGACCGGGGCGGCGGGTCTGGCGGGGGCGCGGGCCTTTGCGTCGGTGGCGATGGTGGGCCAAGGCGTGGCCGACCTGCTGGGCCCGCTGCGCCGGGTGCTGGATGAGCCGGGGGTGACGGCTGCGGCCTCGGCCCCCGACGGGCGGCTGATGCTGCGCCTGATGGCGGTTGACGGCTGGCCGTTGCGCCGCCAGATTGCCCGCTGCCTTGCCGTGATGCGCCGGGGTGCTGCCCTGCCGCGTGTCTGGCAGTTGTGAAGGAGAGCCCATGAACCTGACCCCCCGCGAAAAGGACAAGCTGCTGGTCAGCCTTGCCGCCATGGTGGCCCGTGGCCGCCTTGCGCGCGGCGTCAAGCTGAACCACCCCGAGGCGATTGCGCTGATCACCGATTTTGTCGTGGAAGGCGCGCGCGACGGCCGCCGTGTGGCCGACCTGATGGAGGCTGGGGCAAGCGTGATCACCGCTGACCAATGCATGCCGGGCGTGCCCGAGATGATTCATTCGGTGCAGGTCGAGGCGACGTTTCCCGATGGCACCAAGCTTGTCACCGTTCACCACCCGATCCGCTGAGAGGTATCCCCATGTTCCGAATGATGACGCCTGCGCTTTTGCTGATCGCCACCCCGGCGCTGGCCCATGACGGGCTGCACCATCACCCGCATGGCATTGAATATGGCTGGATCATTGCTGCCGCCTGCGGGGTGGTGGGGGGTCTTGTGCTGGCCTTTGTGCGGGGCCGCAAATGATACCGGGTGAGGTTTTTCCCGTCGAGGGCGACATCACCCTGAACGCCGGTGCGCCGGTGACGGTGCTGATGGTGGCCAATACCGGCGACCGGCCGGTGCAGGTGGGCAGCCATTACCACTTTGCCGAGACCAACCCCGGCCTGTCGTTTGACCGCGAGGCCGCGCGCGGGCAGCGGCTGGATATTCCGGCGGGCACGGCGGTGCGGTTTGAACCGGGGCAGATGCGCGAAGTGCGCCTTGTGCCGCTGGCGGGCAAGCGCCATGTCTATGGCTTCAATGCCCAGGTTATGGGCGCTTTGTAGGAGCCTGCGTCGATGCCGCCGTTTTCCCCCGTTGATCTGATGCGCCTGTCGCTGAACACCGCCACCATGCTGATGCAGGCGCAAAGCGTGATTGCGATGCGGATGATGGGGATGGCCGCGGTCTGGACCGTGTCGCCCAGCGAAAACACCCGGATGGTCAGCGAAAAGATGCGCGCAGGCATCAAGGCCGGGGCGGCGGCGCACCGGTCAGCGATGCAGGGCGGGTCTGCCACCGATATTGCCGAAGCAGCACTTGCCCCGGTCAAGCGCGCCACGGCCGCCAATGCCCGCAGGCTGACCCGTAGCGGACCGAAAACCCCGTTCTGACAGAAAGGTTCTGCCCATGCCCTTCGTGATCTCGCGCGCGGCCTATGCCGATATGTATGGCCCTACGGTGGGAGACAGGGTGCGTCTGGGCGATACCGATCTGATCATCGAGGTCGAGCGTGACCTGATCGCCGAACGCGGCGGCTATGGCGCCGAGGTGAAGTTCGGTGGTGGCAAGGTCATTCGCGATGGCATGGGCCAAAGCCAGATCACCCGGGCGCAAGGCGCGATGGATACGGTGATCACCAATGCGCTGATCGTGGATTACACCGGCATCTATAAGGCCGATGTCGGCCTGCGCGACGGGATGATTGCAGGCATCGGCAAGGCCGGCAACCCCGATACCCAATCGGGCGTCGATGTGATCATCGGGCCGGGGACCGAGATCATCGCAGGTGAAGGCCGCATCCTGACCGCGGGGGGGATGGACGCGCATATCCATTTCATCTGCCCGCAACAGATTGACGATGCGCTGCATTCGGGGCTGACCACCATGCTGGGCGGCGGCACGGGCCCTGCACATGGCACGCTGGCCACCACCTGCACGCCGGGGCCGTGGCACATCGGGCGGATGTTGCAGGCGGCGGATGCTTTCCCGATGAACCTGGCCTTTGCGGGCAAGGGCAATGCCAGCTTGCCTGCGGCGCTGGAAGAACAGGTGCGGGCGGGCGCGTCCTGCCTGAAGTTGCACGAAGACTGGGGCACCACGCCCGCCGCGATCGACTGCTGCCTGAGCGCTGCCGAGGCGATGGACGTGCAGGTGATGATCCACACCGACACGCTCAATGAGTCGGGCTTTGTCGAAAATACGCTGAAGGCGATTGCGGGGCGCACGATCCATGCCTTTCACACCGAAGGCGCGGGCGGTGGCCATGCGCCCGATATCATCAAGGTGGTGTCGTCGCAGAACATTCTGCCCAGTTCGACCAACCCGACGATGCCCTATACGGTGAACACCATCGAAGAGCATCTGGACATGCTGATGGTCTGCCACCACCTTGACCGCCGGGTGCCAGAAGATGTGGCCTTTGCCGAGTCGAGGATCAGGCGCGAAACCATTGCCGCCGAAGACATTTTGCACGATCTGGGCGCGTTTTCGGTGCTGTCGTCCGACAGTCAGGCGATGGGCCGCGTGGGTGAGGTGATCACCCGCACCTGGCAGACCGCGCACAAGATGAAGCTGCAACGCGGGCGGCTGGAGGGCGAGCAGGGCGCCAACGACAACTTGCGGGTCCGGCGCTATATCGCGAAATACACCATCAACCCGGCGATCATTCACGGCGTGGCCGACCATATCGGCAGCGTCGAGGTTGGCAAGCGGGCCGATCTGGTGCTGTGGAGCCCGGCGTTCTTTGGTGCCAAGCCGGACATGGTGCTGATGGGCGGCTGCATCATGGTGGCGCAGATGGGTGACCCCAACGCCAGTATCCCCACGCCGCAGCCGGTGCACACGCGGCCAATGTTCGGTGCCTATGGCCGCAGCGTTGAACGCAACGCGGTAATCTTTGTGTCGCAGGCGGCGCAGGACGATGGCATCGGCGCGCGCCTGCGGTTGGCCAAGGACACGGTGGCCGTGAAGGGCACGCGCGGCGTCATGAAGGCCGACATGAAGCTGAACGATGCAACCCCCCATATCGATGTGGACCCCGAGACCTATGAGGTGCGCGCCGATGGCGTGCTGCTGACCTGCGCGCCCGCCGAGGAACTGCCGCTGGCGCAGCGTTATTTCCTGTATTGACGGCTTTTTGCAGGGACGGCGCGTCAGTGAAACGATGCGCCCGCGTCGGTGCGGATGCGCTGGATCGGCCATCCGGGGCGCGGCAGGGTGGCGGGGGTGGCAGCCTCGGCGCGGGCAAGCGCGGCCTCGATGCCCGCTGCGCGCTGGCGCAGCCGGTCAATCTGGGCCCGAATGTCGGCAAGGTCATCGACAAGGTGCTGCTTTTGCATGATTCCCTCTGGTTCCTGGTCTGTTCCTGCCATCCTTGCGCCGAAGTGGTTAATGATCCGTCAGCGCCTGCCGATTTCCCGCCTGCGTTCGAATGTCGCCCGCAAAAGAAGTTCCACATTCAGGGCCTTGCGGCCTATAGTTCCAACGGGGTGGCAAATGGCGCGTGACCGTTTCACCCAGCGAGGCAAACCATGACCGACCTTCCCCCCGTCCGCCGTCTGCTGCACGATGCCCCTGCCACCTGTAATGACGTGGTCGTGCTGACCTATGATGACCGTCTGATGCGCCGCAAGCGGCTGCTTACCGTGCAGGGCGATGGCTTTCTGGTTGATCTGCCCGAGGCGACCTCTCTGGATGCGGTCTGGGGGTTTGAGCTGGAGGATTGCCGCAACATTCAGGTGCTGGCCGCCGAGGAGCCGGTGCTGGAAATCACCGGGCCGGACCTTGCGCGCTATGCCTGGCACATCGGCAACCGCCACACGCCCTGTCAGGTCGAACCGGGCCGGCTGGTCATACGCGCCGATCATGTGCTGGAGGCGATGTTGCGCCAATTGGGGGCCGGGGTGGTGGCACGGTCCGAACCCTTTGCGCCCGAGGTGGGGGCTTACGGCATGGGCCGCCCGATGGGGCATGACCATGGGCTGGACGAGGGCCATGCGCCGGGCCACAAGCATGTGCATTTCCATTCTTCGCACCGCCATGATGATGACGATGACGAGGACGAACCCGATCCTGCCGCCGAGGCATGAGTTCCGATCTTCTGACGCTGGTGCAATGGCTGTCTCCGGCGTTTCCGACGGGTGGTTTTGCCTATTCGCATGGGCTGGAGGCGGCGATTGCGGGTGGGGCGGTGCCGGACGGGGCGGCACTGCTGCGCTGGCTGTCGGATGTGCTGGCGCAGGGCGCGGGGCGGCAGGATGCGATCTTGCTGGTGCAGGCGTTGCCTCCGGGGGCGGATGTGGCCGCGCTGGATGCGCTGGCCCGTGCGCTGCAACCCTGTGCCGAACGCCTGTCGGAAACGCTGGAGCAGGGCACGGCGTTCGCCCGCACCGTGGCGGGGCTGACGGCGCGCGATCTGCCGCCGCGCTGTCTGCCGGTCGCGGTTGGCGAGGCGGCGTCGGTTCTGGACTTGCCCGCAGCACAGGTGGTGGCGCTGTATCTGCACGGCTTTGCCAGCAACCTGACCCTTGTGGCGATGCGCTTCATGCCGTTGGGGCAGGCCGAAGGGCAGGGGGTGCTGGCGGCGCTGCATCCGCTGATCGTGGCGCTGGCCGAACAGGCGGTGATGTCGTCGCTGGATGATCTGGGCGGCGCTGCGCTGGGCGCTGACATGGCGGCAATGCAGCACGAAACACTGGACGTAAGGATTTTCCGGACATGAGCAGCAATGGCCCTTTGCGGGTGGGAATTGGCGGCCCGGTGGGCGCGGGAAAGACCACCTTAACCGAGCATCTGGCCCGTGCGCTGGCAGGGCGCTGTTCGATGGCGGTGATCACCAATGACATCTATACCCGCGAGGATGCCGACTACCTGCTGCGCGCGCAGGTGTTGCCGGCCGACCGGATCCGCGGCGTGGAAACCGGGGGCTGCCCGCATACCGCGATCCGCGAGGATGCCAGCATCAACCTTGCCGCTGTGGCCGATCTGCGCAAGTTGCACCCGGATCTGGACCTGATCCTGATCGAATCGGGCGGCGACAATCTGGCCGCGACCTACAGCCCGGAACTGGCGGACCTGACGATCTATGTGATCGACACCGCCGCAGGCCAGGACATCCCGCGCAAACGCGGGCCGGGGCTGACGCGGTCTGACCTGTTGATCGTCAACAAGACCGACCTTGCGCCCCATGTGGGCGTTGATCCGGTGTTGCTGGAGGAAGACACGCGGCGCGCGCGCGGCAGCCGGCCCTATGTCATGGCGCGCCTGCGCCAGGGGCAGGGCGTGGCCGAGGTGGTGGCGTTCTTGGTTCGCGAAGGCGGCCTGATCCTGCGGCCTGAGTGACCCTGCGTCAGTCAACGACGCCTTGCCCGCGTCTTGTGCCGGGGTCTTCATATTCAATGATCAAATTACGATCAAAAATCCTGTGCCTGCCCCTTGGCGCACCATTTCTTGCTGAAACCTTGGGCGAATGTCGCCGGTTCGGGGGATATTTTGGGCGTTTCCCCATCTTCGCGCTGCATCTTCCCGGCATGGTCCCCATCCTGCTTGCCGCGCTGCGGCAATGACGGTTTCGTGACAGGGTTGCCCTGTGGGGCGGCACAAGAAAAAGAATGTGCGGTGGCGGCCATGATGGAAAATCCGCCCCCACCGCACGGGGTGCAACAGACGTTGCCGCCAGACCATGGGCCTGATCGTCCGCGACGAAAAGCCGATGTTCTGCGGCCCTTTTGAGGGAAAACCATGCGACATATTCAGGGAGCTTTGCTGGCCACCGCCCTTGCCGTCACGGCAGGGCAGGCCATGGCACAAGAGACGATCAAGGTGGGCGTTCTGCATTCGCTGTCGGGCACGATGGCGATTTCGGAAACCACGCTGAAAGACACCATGCTGATGCTGATCGACGAGCAGAACGCCAAGGGCGGGCTCTTGGGCAAGCAGTTGGAGGCGGTGGTGGTGGACCCCGCGTCGGACTGGCCGCTGTTCGCCGAAAAGGCCCGCGAATTGCTGACGGTGTCGAAGGTCGATGTGATGTTCGGCTGCTGGACATCTGTCAGCCGCAAGTCGGTGTTGCCGGTGATCGAGGAATTGAACGGGTTGCTGTTCTATCCGGTGCAGTATGAGGGCGAGGAAAGCTCGAAGAACGTGTTCTACACCGGGGCGGCACCGAACCAGCAAGCGATTCCGGCCACCGACTATTTCCTGGAAGAACTGGGCGTGCAGAAGTTTGCGCTGCTGGGCACTGACTATGTCTATCCGCGCACCACGAACAACATCCTCGAAAGCTATCTGGTGTCGAAGGGCATCGCGAAGGAAGACATCTTCGTGAACTACACCCCGTTCGGGCACAGCGACTGGTCCAAGATCGTGGCCGACGTGGTGGCCTTGGGCGCCGATGGCAAGAAGGTGGGGGTGATTTCCACCATCAACGGCGATGCCAACATCGGCTTTTACAAGGAACTGGCGGCGGCGGGCGTGTCGGCGGATGACATTCCGGTGGTGGCCTTCTCGGTTGGCGAAGAGGAACTGTCGGGTCTGGATACGTCAAACCTTGTCGGCCATCTGGCGGCGTGGAACTACTTCCAGTCGGCCGATGTGCCGGAAAACGCCGAGTTCATTGCCAAGTGGAAGGCCCGCATGGGTGAGGCCCGCGTGACCAACGACCCGATGGAGGCGCATGTCATCGGCTTCAACATGTGGGTCAACGCGGTGACGGCCGCGGGCACCACCGAGGTGGACGCAGTATCGAAAGCGATGATCGGGCAGAAATACCCCAACCTGACCGGGTCGATGGCCGAAATGCTGCCCAACCACCACCTGACCAAGCCGGTGCTGATCGGCGAGATCCGGGCCGATGGCCAGTTTGACATCATCAGCCAGACCGAGCCGGTCCCCGGCGACGCCTGGACCGATTTCCTGCCCGAATCTGCGGTGCTGGAGTCGGATTGGGCGACCTTGGGTTGCGGCATGTACAACACCGAAACCAAGACTTGTGTACAGATGAAGTCGAACTACTGACACCGATTGGCGGGGGGCTGACCGGTCCCCCGCCTTTGTTTTCCGCCGCCTTTGCTTTTCCCCAGCCTTGGCTTTTCCCCAGCCTTGGCTTTTCCCCAGCCTTGGCTTTTCCCCAGCCTTGGCTTTTCCCAGACAGGTTTCCGCCCCATGCGCGCTCTTGTTGCCGCCCTTGTCGCGGCGTTTCTGATGCTTGTGCCTGCGATGTTGGCCGCCCAGACTGCCGCCAGATCGGTGGCCGAGATTCTGGTGGAAAACCGCGCGCTGGTGGAAAAACCATCGCGCCAGTCCATTGGCCCAGTGATCGCGGCGCTGGCTGGCAGCGGCGATCCGCAAGCCGCAACCATTCTGGCCGCCTGGGCCGACAGGGGGCTGGGTCAGCGCAAATCGGATGGCGGGTTCTTTCTGATCGCGCCGAATGCCGATGGCTATGCGCTGACAGCGCTGGATGGCTCTGACGCCGGCACGGCGACCAAATCCGAGATCACCGAACTGCGCCCCAATTCCGGCGTGCGCGGGCTGATCTCTGTCGCGCTGGTGCAGTTTCGCCTGACCGACCCTGACCCCGCCCGCCGCGCCGAGGCGCTGGCCACCATCGCGCGCGATCCCGCCCCCGAGCTGTTGGCCCCGCTGCGCGCGTCACTGGACGGTGAGGCAGACCCGGCGCTGGCCGCGCAGAAAGACCGCCTGAACCGCCTGCTGACCCTGCGGTTTGACCCCGACAGTGCCGCCCGTGTCGCGGCCATCGACAGCTTTTCCGGCGATCTGGGGCTGGACCTGCGCGCCGCCCTGAACCCGCTGCTGGCCACGGTCCGCAAGACCGCCCCGCTGGCGGCCCAGATTGACGGCAATATCGCCCGCGACCTGACCCCCGGCGATGATCTGCCCCAGGGCGAGGCCTATGATCTGCTGGTGGCCGCCAATCTGGCCCCCGCCCGGCTGTCGCCCGCCGACCTGAAGGCCGCCCTTGTCGCCAATATCGTGAACGGTCAGGTGGCGGGCACGCCGGTGGCTGTCCTGAACACCCAAGTCGCCCGCAACGCCGCCTATACCGCGCTGGAGGCCGCAGGCAGCGTGCCGCTGGCCGCCACCGATGAAGAGGTGACCCAAGCCGTTGCCGCGCATCGCTTTGCCGAGGTCTACAGCGAACCCGACCCGGCTGTGACAACCGCCGCCACCCGCGTGCTGAAGGCGATTGAAACCAAACTTGCCCTGATGCAGGCCGCCGATCTGGGTCTTGATGCGCTGTCGCTGGCCTCGATCTACTTTCTGGCCGCCATCGGCCTTGCCATCACCTTTGGCGTGATGCGGGTGATCAACATGGCGCATGGCGAATTCATCATGCTGGGTGCCTATACCGGCTATGTGGTGCAACTGTTCATCCCCAACTACACCCTGTCGCTGATCGTGGCCTTGCCCTTGGCCTTTGCCGTCACCTTTGCTGCCGGGGTGGCGATGGAACGGCTGGTGATCCGTCACCTTTACAAGCGCCCCTTGGAAACCCTGCTGGCCACCTTCGGCATCTCGATCGCGCTGCAACAGCTTGCCAAGACCGTCTTTGGCACCCAGGCCCGCCCGCTGACCTCGCCAGCCTGGCTGGATGGCGCGCTCAGCTTCAACGATGTGGTTCAGGTCAGCTATATCCGCATCGCGATCTTTGTCCTCGCGCTGGTGTTTTTGGTCGTCTTCCTGTTCATCATGCAGCGCACAAGGCTGGGGCTTGAGGTGCGCGCCGTGCAGCAAAACCCCTCGATGGCCGCCAGCATGGGCATCAATCCCGACCGCATCAACATGCTGACCTTCGGGCTTGGCTCGGGCATCGCCGGTATCGCCGGCATCGCCATCGGCCTGTTCGCCAAGGTCACCTCCGAGCTGGGGTCTGACTACATCGTGCAAAGCTTCATGACCGTGGTGGTCGGCGGCGTCGGCAACATCTGGGGCACGCTGGCGGGGGCGGCAATGATCGGCGGCCTGCAAAAGGGGATCGAGTTTCTGAACCCCTCGAACACCCTTGCCGCGCAGACCTACATGATCCTCTTCATCATCCTGTTCATCCAGTTCCGGCCAAGGGGCATCATCGCCCTCAAGGGCCGCGCAGCGGGGGATTGATGATGCCGGTTTCCCTTTCCTCTTGGCAAAAATACCCCGGGGGGTGCGGGGGGCTGGCCCCCCGCCGGTTGCAAAGGACCATCGCATGACCCGCAGTTTTCTTGCCCGCAACCCGTCGGTGCTGGTCTTCCTTTCGATCCTTGCGCTGTTCACGCTGGGTGTCACGCTTCTGTCCGAGGCTTATGGCACGGCGCTGATCTCGACATCGTTCATCAAGACCCTGGGCAAGACGTTGTGCCTGTGTCTGGCGGCCTTGGCGATGGACCTGATCTGGGGCTATGCCGGCATCCTGTCCTTGGGCCACATGGCGTTCTTTGCCATCGGCGGCTACATGATCGGGATGTGGCTGATGTATGCCCGCACCGAAGAGATCGTGGTGGCGGCCTTGGCGAACGAGCCGCTGCCGGCCACCGCGCAAGAGATCCAGAACGGCATTGCGGGCCAGATTTTCGGCGTGGTGGGCGCGTCGGAACTGCCGCCGGTGTGGCTGTTTGCCCATTCGCTGCCGCTGCAACTGCTGCTGGTGGTCATGGTGCCGGGGCTGCTGGCGCTGGTGTTCGGCTGGCTGGCGTTTCGCAGCCGGGTGACCGGGGTTTACCTGTCGATCCTGACGCAAGCCATGACGCTGGCGCTGGCACTGTATCTGTTCCAGAACGATTCCGGTCTGCGCGGCAACAACGGGTTGTCGGGCCTTCAGAATATCCCCGGACTGGCCGGGGTGTCGCAGGCGGCGGTGTCGGTCTGGTTCTTGTGGGCCTCGGCCGCGGCACTTGGCTTCGGTTATCTTTTGCTGGCCTGGGTGGTGTCGGGCAAGTTCGGCTCGGTGATCCGCGCGATCCGCGATGACGAGGCGCGGGTGCGGTTCCTTGGTTATTCGGTAGAGGGTTACAAGCTGTTCGTCTTCACCCTGACCGCAATCATCGCGGCCATCGCGGGGGCCTTGTATTACCCGCAGGCGGGCATCATCAACCCTGCCGAACTGGCCCCCATCGCCAGCATCTATCTGGCGGTCTGGGTTGCGATCGGCGGGCGCGGGCGGCTGTATGGCGCGGTGATCGGGGCTGCCTTCGTGTCGCTGCTGTCGTCGTGGTTCACCGGCGGGCGGGCCCCGTCGATCCCGCTGGGGTTTTACACCATCAACTGGGTGGATTGGTGGCTGGTGCTGCTGGGCCTGTCGTTTGTCGCGGTCACGCTGTTTGCGCCCAAGGGCATTGGCGGTCTGTTTGATCTGGTGCAGGGCCTGCGCCGCCCTGATCGCAAGGGGGCAGCGCTTGGCCCCGATGATGGCGCGCTGATGGAGCGGGAGGCGCAGGAATGACCGCTCTGCTGGAGGTTTCGGGCATCTCGGTCACCTTTGACGGCTTTCGCGCCATCAACAACCTGTCATTTTCGATCGGCCCGGCGGAATTGCGCGCGATCATCGGCCCCAATGGCGCGGGCAAGACCACCTTCATGGATATCGTCACCGGCAAGACCCGGCCCGATGCCGGCAACGTGTTGTGGGGCGAGCGGTCGGTGTCGTTGTTGAAACTGTCCGAGGCGCAGATTGCCCGCATCGGCATTGGTCGCAAGTTTCAGCGCCCGACGGTGTTTGAAGACCAAAGTGTCACCGACAACCTGATCATGGCCTTGCGCGCCCCGCGCAGCCCTTGGGCGGTGCTGGGCTGGCGGGCGCGCGCGCCCGACTTGGCGCGCGTGGCGGACCTTGCCGCCGAGGTGGGGCTGGCCGATGCCCTGCCGCGCAAGGCCGGGGAATTGTCGCATGGACAGAAACAATGGCTGGAAATCGGCATGCTTCTGGCGCAAGAGCCGCAGCTTTTGCTGGTCGATGAACCGGCGGCAGGCATGACGCTGGCCGAGCGTGAACACACCACCCGTCTGCTGGTTGGTCTGGCAAAAACCCGCGCCGTGGTGGTGGTCGAGCATGACATGGAGTTTGTGCGGCGGCTGAACTGCAAGGTCACCGTGCTGCACGAAGGTGCTGTGCTGGCGGAGGGCAGCCTTGACCATGTGACCCGCGACCAACGGGTGATTGACGTTTATCTGGGGCGGTCCGAGCGATGATCCGATGCGAAAACCTGACCTTGCATTATGGCGGAAGCCAGATCCTGCATGGCATCACGATGCAGGCCAAGGCCGGTGAGGTGACCTGCGTGATGGGCACCAACGGCGTGGGCAAGACCTCGCTTCTGAAGGCGCTGGCAGGCACGCATCCCAGGTCTGGTGGCACGCTTTGGCTGGGCGGCGCGCCGGTGCCGGTGGTGCCGCCGCAGGGCATGGCGCAGCGCGGGCTGGCGGTGGTGCCGCAGGGGCGGATGATATTCCCGCTGCTGACGGTGCGCGAGAACATGGAAACCGCCTTTGCCTTGCTGCCCAAGGCGCAGCACCGCATCCCGGATGAGATTTTTGATCTGTTCCCGATCCTGAAAGAGTTCCTGCACCGGCGTGGCGGCGATCTGTCGGGCGGGCAACAGCAGCAACTGGCGATTGCGCGGGCGATGATCATGCAGCCGCGCGTGCTGCTGCTGGATGAGCCGACCGAGGGCATCCAGCCCAACATCATCCAGCAGATCGGCCGGGTGATTGAATATCTGAAAGCCAAGGGTGACCTTGCGATCATTCTGGTCGAGCAGTATTTCGACTTTGCTTACGGCTTGGCGGATCAGTTCTATGTGCTGAAACGCGGGGCGGTGGCGCTGGAAGGGTCGAAGGCCACGCTGTCGAAAGAGGTGCTGCGGCAGACCGTTTCGGTTTAGGGCGCAGCAAGACGGCCAGTTCGGGGCGCAGCAAAAAGGCCCCGGAACACCGGGGCCTTTTGTCTGGATATCGTCAGATCAGTTGGTGGCCGGGGCCGGGGCCGCAGCGTCGGCGGCAGGTGCCGCGGCGGCATCAGCCGCCGGCGACAACGACGCGATGAAGGCGTAGACGTTGCGTGCGTCCTCTTCCTTCGGAAGCTTGTAGGTCATCATCGTCTTGGCTTTCTTGTCGTCCAGCTTGGCTTTCAGGAACTTGGCCGGGTCTTTGACGTATGTGACAAAGTCCTCTTCGTTCCAGGTAAAGCCGGTCGAACCGACGGCTTTCAGGGCATCGCCGTAGCCTTCGAAGTCAGGATAGGTTCCTGCCACGCGGCCCGGCATGCCATAAAGGTTCGGGCCGGTCTTGGCGTTCTTGCCAGCCAGCACGTTGCCGTCAGCATCTGTCACAACGTGGCAGGTCTGGCACTTGGCGAAAACCTTGGCACCGGCTTCGGCATCGCCGGTTGCGTCCATTGCAAACGCAGGTGCGGCGAGGGCGAAAGAGGCAAGGCTAAGGGCAGTCATAGACAGTTTCATGGGGTTCCTCCCGGGTGAATCTTGGCACTATACATGGCGCTTTTATGAAAAAAGGCAAGATGTTCCGTGTCAGGCAACCGCCCGCGCAAGGGCACATTGACGCCAAAGTGACGACAGCGCGGTCACCAGATGGTCGATATCGGCATCCGAGTGCAGCGGGCCGGGGGTGATGCGCAACCGCTCGGTACCCTTGGGCACGGTGGGATAGTTGATCGGCTGCACATAGACCCCCCAGTCATCCATCAGGATGTCGGAAATCATCCGGCATTTGACCGGATCGCCGATCATCACCGGGATGATATGGCTGTCGTTTTCCAGATGCGGAATGCCTTCGGCGGTCAGCCGGGCGCGCAGGCGGGAAACGCGGTCGCGCTGTGCCATGCGTTCCGCCTCGGACGCCTTGAGGTGCTTGATCGACGCGGTCGCCGCGGCGGCCACCGCCGGGGGCAGGGCGGTGGTGAAGATGAAACCGCTGGCAAAGCTGCGCACGAAATCAACCAGCGCCGCCGAGCCGGTGATATAGCCGCCGACACAGCCATAAGCCTTGCCCAGTGTGCCCTCGATCAGGTCGATTCGATGCGCCAGACCTTCGCGTTCGGTGACGCCGCCGCCGCGCGGGCCATACATGCCGACGGCATGCACCTCGTCGATATAGGACAGCGCGCCATGGGCTTCGCAGACCTCGACAATCTCGCGGATCGGCGCGATGTCGCCATCCATCGAATAGACCGATTCAAACGCCACGATCTTGGGACGGTCGCCAACGGCATGCAGCTTGCGGTCCAGATCGCGCCAGTCGTTGTGGCGCCACAGCACCTTGTCGGCGCGGGAATGGCGGATGCCTTCGATCATCGAGGCGTGATTCTTTTCATCCGACAGGATCACCGCATGCGGGATGCCCGAGCCAAGGGTGGACAACGCCGCCCAGTTCGACACATAGCCGCTGGTGAACAGCAGCGCTGCCTCTTTGCCATGCAGGTCGGCCAGTTCGGCCTCTAGCAGGATATGGTGGTGGTTGGTGCCGCCGATGTTGCGGGTGCCGCCGGCGCCGGTGCCGCACGATTGCACGGCATCGACCATGGCGCTGACCACGCCGGGGTGCTGGCCCATGCCTAGGTAGTCGTTCGAACACCACACCGTCACATCGCGCAGCGCGCCATCCTTGTGGTTGTCCGCGCGCGGAAAGTTGCCACAGCGCCGTTCCAGATCAGCAAAAACCCGGTAATTGCCTTCGGCTTTCAGCGTTTCAAGTCGGCTTTTGAAATGAGCGTCAAAGTCCATGGGTATTCTCTTTCAGGGCAGAGGGCAGAGTATGCGATTGCGGTTTGCGATCCGGGATCATCCAGCGCCACAGCTTTTGATCGGGCAGCGGAATGACCATGAACCAGTGTTCCAACAAGGCCAGCACCGTCAGCGCGGCCAGAAGCGTGAAGCCGATGGTTGCGCCATCGGTGGGGGCTGTCCAGATCCGCTCCAGCCAGCAGGCCGAGGCAAAGCTGAGCGCGCTGATCGACACCGGGAAAACCCAGTTCATCGGCGCGCGGCAAAAGTGGCTGGACAGATGCGACAAGGGACGCGGCAAAAATTCAGTATGAATACGCGGGACGCCGAAAAACAGGTTCAGTTTCGCCGAAATGCGGGCAAAGAACAGGATGGCGAAGGTCCAAAACCCAAAGATGTTTGGCGCACCCTGGGACTGAATGGCGATGTAGGCAAGGGCCGCGATCAGCAGCATCTCGTGCCACAGGATCGTGCCGATGGCGCGAACGAAGCGGTCGGGCATGCTGGCGGCTTCGGGGCAGGGTTCGGTGTTCGGGCCGGCAATGACGCCCGACAGAAACGCCAGTTCCACCCAGCCCCAGACCGCAAGCGCCGACAGAAACGCCAGATACGCCCCCATCGGGCTGCTGTCGTCCAGCGTCAGGTTCAGACCGGCCACGCCGACGCCCAGCAAGGGCAGGCCCAGCAGCACCGACCACAGATGCGCCGAGTGGCCCATGTTGTCGGCCCGCCGGACGCGCCAAAGGATGATGCCGGTCGAAAACCACCACAGGAAAATGGCTGACAAGGCGGCAAACCATGGGCTATTCATACGCGGCCCCCCCATTGCCGGGGAGGCCGCGCGCGGCGGCGGGACGCGCCCATCCCGCCGTCGCATTCACCGCCGAAGCGGCGAAGTTGCAGTGCCGCGTCAATAGACCGGCTCCATCCGCACGCTTGCAGGTGGGGTCGTATGCTTGACCGGGATCAGATACAGGCCGACAAAGGCGGTCATCGCCCGCACCGTGCCCCAGGCATTGGTCAGGCCGCCGGCAAGGCCGCCTTGCTTGCGCCCGCGTTCCATATCCAGCATGGCGTCATTCATCCGGCGCAAACCGGGGATCCAGCGCGGATGGTCAATGTCCAACTCTACCGGGAACACCTGCCGCGCGATGGCGCTGGTCTTGCGATACACTTCCTGGTCATACCAGTCGATGTCGACGCCAAGGGCGGCGTGAAAGTCCTTGCGGGCGTGGTCGCGCACCCACATCGTCGAATAGACGGCGGTCAGGAAGAACCGGATCCACAGCTTGTTGGCCCAGCTTTGCGTCAGCTTGGGGTCGGTGCGCATCAAGAGGGCGAAGGCTTCGCCATGGCTGAACTCGTCATTGCACCATTCCTTGAACCATTTGAAGATCGGGTGGAACCGGTGTTCGGGATGCGCCTCAAGGTGGCGGAAGATCGTGATATAACGGGCATAGCCGATCTTTTCCGACAGGTAGGTGGCATAGTAGATGAACTTGGGCCGGAAATAGGTGTATTTCTTGGCCTTGGTCAGAAAGCCAAGGTTCACCGCCACGCCTGCTTCGCGCAGCGCGTCGTTGATGAAACCGGCGTGACGCGCCTCGTCGCGGGCCATGTAGTTGAACAGCTCGCAGATGTCGGGGTTGTTGCCGCGGCGCTTCATTTCCTTGTAAAGCACACAGCCCGAAAACTCGGCCGTGCAGGATGACACCAGAAAGTCGATGAACTCGGCCCGCAGATGCGGGTCCATCCCGGCCCAGTCGACATGATCCCAATCGGCGTTCTTCTTGAAGTGGCCCTTGTTCGGGTCAGACTTCATCTGGGCAATCAGCGTGTCCCATTCGGCGCGCACCGGCGTGACATCGATCTTGTCCATCTCGTCAAAATCGGTGGTGTAGAACCGCGGATTCAGAAGCGTGGCTTCGGTTGCCATCGCCGTGGTGTCGAACTTGCCCGACAGTTCGGCATGCAATTCGCCGTGGGTGGTGTTGTGGCCCGTATCGATGGTTGAATCTTTCATACCGCCAACTCCTCGCTGAAGGAAAATTCGCACAGTTCCATGAAGTCGAAATCGCCGGTCAGTCTGACCCACTGGCGTTCCAGCCAGGTGGCGCGGGTGATGGTGGCCATGCGGTCTTCGACGACCAGTTCGCCATAGGCGGCCACCACCGGCGCGCCATGGACCAGCACCTCATCGCCCGGATGGACGACGGCGCCATTGTTGAATCGGACGTGGGCATGCAGGGCTTCAAAGCGGTGACTGACCTCAACGGTGCAGGGCACTTGTTCCTTCTCTCTGGTAAAAAATCCCATGATCTTGGTTCCCTTATTCTGTTTGGTCGAGCAGCCGTTCGAATGCGGCTTTGTTTTCGCCGCCAAAGGCATAAAGCTCGGCGCTCCAGCCTGTGGTCGGGTCTTCGGCCACAAGGCGGCCGTTGTCGTATTTCACCACCCGCATCGGCGGGTTGCCTTCGATCTTGGCCACCAGACGCGCCCGCGCCATGGCAGACTGAATGACGGTGATGAAGCCGCCATGCGGCAGGTCCAGCAGCACGGTGCCATCGACATCGCGGACCACAACCGCCTGTGCCGATTTGCCCTCAAGAATAAGCCAGCGTTCGCTGACCTGGGTGGCGGGGGTGGGCACGCCCACCTTGTCGCGCCCGGTGGCCACCGAATAGGTGACAAGGACCAGCGACGACAGCGCGAGGGCAAGCATTGCCCACAGCAGTTTGCGGGGGATCATCTCGCGGTCGGGTTGTTTGCGATCCGCAAGGGTGCGCAGTTGTGCCATGAATGTGCCCCCTTATTCCGCGGCCAGCGCCGACCCGGTGGTGACCGGGGTCACGACGGGTTCGTTCAGCTTGGCCTGTGCCGATTCTGACAGCAACCGTGCCACATTCGATGCATCTGCGATACAGCGAAACGCAGGCTGGGTGTGGCGGGCAAAACCGGGCCGCAGGTGGGGCCACAGCACGGCATAGGACAGGTGCATGCCTTCGGTGATCTCGATCGCGATGGTTCCGGTGCCCTTGGGCTTCAGGTCCAGCCGGGCCGCGGCAATGCGCACGAAGGGAATGGTATAGGTGACCGGCAGCGCCGCGCCGATGCGCATGATCACGCGGGCCGAGGTGATGGTATAGATCGAGGCGCGGGCCTGTGCCCAGGCCAGCACATACACCACGCCATAGCCGGCTGCGGCAAGCGCCAGATAGGGCAGGCCCTTGGCTGCCATCATCGCGGCACCGCCATCGGCATAGGCACCGCCGGCACGCCACAGGGCAATCAGCACCAGATAGCCGGTGATCCAGTTGATCTTGTAGGCTTCCCGGGCCAAAGCCATGGCTTGCGGGTGGCCTTGCCAGAGGATTTCTTCCCCCTTGGGCAATCCGGCAGGAACGCCGGGCATCAGTTCAAAGTCAAAATCCTTGTCCCGGTCTGACATCAGCAGACCCTCCGTTTCGCAGGGTAAGACGGGGCGGCGCGGGCGCGCGCCGCCCCCCTTGGTGATCAGAACCAGCCCTTGCGGTTCTTGGCATAGAGCCAGCCGCTGGCGACATAGGCCGAGATCTTGTCTTCCTCGAGCTTGGTCACAACGGTCAGCGATTTGGTCGCCGGGATATCTTCAAACTGGTCCGAGGTGATGGAGCGGATGCGCACGCGGTCGGCCCAGATGCGCGCCAGCGTCATCGGCACCAGACGGCGCGAACCCGAGTTCAGCTCGATTTCAAGATAGCGCACGGTGTTTTCCGGCGCATCGACCCACATGTCGGCAATCCGGCCGACAACCTCATCATCGGCGGCTTGCACCGGCAGACCGCGCGGGTCACGCCCGGCGCTGACGACAAAGGTCTTGGCCTGCGCCATCGGCACGATCTTGGCATGGCCGTGGCCATCCAGTTCCGGCGCATCTTCGCGCGGCACCCACGAGGCGGGACCAACGCCGTCAACCATCGGGTTGCCGGTGGGCGCATGCGGATAGCCGTCAGCCTGCGAGGTGCGCGCCAGCGCCAGATCGGTGCGGCGGTGCGCGGCTTCATTTTCGGCCGACGGCATCACCAGATTGCCTTTGCCATTGGGCAGGATGAAGGTTTTCGGCGCAGGCACCGGGAACGGCCCCTGGTTCGGCGCGGGAAGACCGTCTTCGGTTTCCAGCGGATAGCCTTCGCGCATGTTTTCGGTTTGCAGATAGTAGATCAGCAGGGCGAAGAAGCCCCAGAAAAGCCAGATCGACAGGCTTGCCAGATCAAAGTTGCCAAAGAAGTTCACGCCAACCATGGATTGGTCCTCCGCTAAGTCAGGTTGGGAACTCGACCAAGGCGAGCTTTGCCCCGTCGGTTTCCGGTTTCAGGGGTGGAAGAGTGCCGACCCGGACAAGTGGTCCAAGCACGACAAGGGTCGCGAACAGCAACCCGATTTCAGTGTGGTAGACAAAAGAGTATCCCAAGGACGCATCGGTCAACGCGCCCAGTTTTCCCGAGGTGGCCAGATGCGTGACCACATCGCGCAGCGTGCCACCGATCAGGATGGCGCTCCCTGCGGCGGTGGCTTGCGCCGCCCCCCAGGCACCAAGGGCCAGACCCGCCCCGGCCAGCCCGCGCGCCGGCATCGTCATCGCGGCGGTCAGGGTCGAGATCCCGAACAACCCGCCGCCATAGCCAATGCCGAAAGCGCCGGCATAAAACAGCGCCGTGCTGTCCAGCGGGGCGGCAAACACCACAGCCGAAAAGGCGACAACCCCCGACAGGATGCCGCGCGCGGCCATCCGGTAAGGGTCCATCCCGCGCACCAGCCAGCGGGCCGCCAGCAAGAAGCCGACCAGCGCGCCCAAGGCCCAGGCCGCGGTCAACAGCGTGGTTGCCCCGACCGACAGGCCCAGGATTTCACCGCCGTAAGGTTCCAGCAGCACGTCTTGCATGTTGAAAGCCAGCGTGCCGACCACCACAACCGCCAGCAAGCGCCCGGCGGTGCCGCCGGCCATCAGGTCGCGCCAGGCGTCGCGGAACTGCGGCCGCGGCTCGGCGCGTTCGGCCTTTGTCATCGGACGGACCTTTTCCTGCTTCCACAGGGCGATGACGTTCAGGATCAGCGTGGCCGCACCACAGCCCTGCACCACCTTTACCAGCGTGATCGGGTCATAGTCGCGCAAGAGATAGCCCACGACCAGCGCCGAAACGCCCATGCCCACAAGGAACATGATATACAGCAGCGCCACCACGCGCGGCCTGGTCTCATCGCTGGCGCGGTCGGCGGCAAGCGCCAGACCGGCGGTCTGCGTCATGTGCATGCCCAGCCCGGTCATCAGAAAGGCCAGCGCTGCCAGCACCTCTCCGGCCCAGGCAGGACCGTGGATCTGGTCGCCCGACAGCACGATCAGCGCAAACGGCATCACCGCCAGACCGCCCATCTGCCACAGGCTGCCAAACCACAGATAAGGCACGCGCTTCCAGCCAATCGCGCTGCGATGGGTGTCGGAGCGATGCCCCAGAAACGCCCGGAACGGTGCCACCAGCACCGGAATCGCGATCATCAGCGCCACCAGCATGGCCGGGATCGACAATTCGACGATCATCACCCGGTTCAGCGTGCCCAAAAGCAGCACCTGCGCCATGCCGACCGACAGCTGGAACAGCGACAGACGCATCAACTGACCCATCGGCAAGCCTTCGGAGGCCGCGTCGGCAAAGGGCATCCATTCGGCCCCCAGCCTGGCGATATCCTTCTTGCGCAGGATCATGGCCGATACTCCAGACACTCCGAGATGTAAAAGCCCCGGCTGACCCGATCAACCCGGGCCAGTCCCGGCCCGGTGGATTTGGCAAGGGTGTCAAAGGCATGCGGGATCATCGTGGGGGATCGGTCGCTGCGCGGAAACAGCTTGCCGACGGTGAAGAAGGTCATCAGGAACGGCGTGCGGGGGGCCACGGTAAACACCACCGACCCTTTGGTGCGGCCGCCCAGACGGCCCAGGATGCGGGCAATGTCTTCGGCCCGATAGTAGATCAGGCTGTCCATCGCCACGACATAGTCAAAACGGCCATGCGCCTCGTCCGTCATGTCGCCGGCGGCAAAGGTCACCTGCGGGCGAAGCCGTGCCTCCAGCCGGTCTTCGGCAATGCCGATCAGCTGCGGCGAGATATCCACCGCCAGCACATCGGCACCACGCCGCGCCAGTTCGGCCGTCATCAACCCGGTGCCGCAGCCGGCATCCAGCACCCGCGCGCCGGTCAGGTCGGCGGGCAACTGCCCCAGCATGATCTCGCGCATCAGATCGCGGCCTTCGCGCACGGTCTGCCGGATGCGGCTGACCGGCGCATCCGAGGTCAGACGCTCCCACACCTTGGTGGCGCTGCGGTCGAAATAGTGTTCGACCCTGGCACGGGTGGTCGAATAGTCGGTCATGCTCAATCAAACCCCAGCAGTTCAAAAATCTCGCGGTCCGGCAGCGGCGCGGGCGATGATCCCTCGCCATTGACAGACTTCCACAGCACATCGGCCAGCCGCATGTATTCGGCCCGTGCCATCACCACGTCTTCGGCATCGTCCATCTCGAACAGGGTCTTTTTCTTCAGACGACTGCGGCGGATGGCGTCGATGTCGGGCATATGCGCCAGCCGGTTGAAGCCGACACGGTCACAATAGCGGTCCACCTCATCGGTCTCGCGCGAACGGTTGGCGACGCAACCGGCCAGCCGCACCTTGTAATTGCCCGATTTGGCCTGCACGGCAGCAATGATGCGGTTCATCGCATAGATGCTGTCGAAATCATTGGCGGTCACGATCACCGCGCGGTCGGCGTGCTGCAACGGTGCTGCGAAACCGCCGCAAACCACATCGCCCAGCACGTCAAAGATCACCACATCGGTGTCTTCCAGCAAATGGTGCTGTTTCAGCAGCTTCACCGTCTGGCCCACGACATAGCCCCCACAGCCGGTGCCCGCAGGCGGTCCGCCTGCCTCGATGCATTTCACGCCATTGAAGCCGGTCGCGACATAATCTTCCGGGCGCAATTCCTCGGGGTGGAAATCGACCTCTTTCAGGATGTCGATCACGGTGGGCTGCAACCGCCCGGTCAGCGTGAAGGTGCTGTCATGCTTGGGGTCACAGCCGATCTGCAACACCCGCTTGCCCATCATCGAAAACGCCGCCGACAGGTTGGAACTGGTGGTCGATTTGCCAATCCCGCCCTTGCCATAGACCGAGAACACCTTGGCCCCCTCGATCTTCAGGTCGGCATCTTGGTGCACCTGCACCGACCCGTCGCCATCAAGGCCCTTCAGGTTTGGAATCTCGTCACGTGGGCTCATGTCGTGGCCCCTTTCCTCTTGGCAAAAATACCCCGGGGTCCGGGGCAGCGCCCCGGTCCGGCTTGGTTCAGTGCAAACCGCGGTTTCATTCTGCCGCGATCCCTTCCAGCCGGTCTTCCAATTCATCCGCCGCCCGCTGCAACGCGGCCAGCGTATCGGCATCGGGCTGCCAGTAGTTGCGGTCCGACGCTTCCAGCAACCGCTGCGCCATCCGGCTCGAGGCTTCGGGGTTCAGCCCGGCCAGCCGCTTGCGCATCGCTTCGTCCAGCACAAAGGTTTCCGACAGGCGCTGATAGACCCAAGGCTCGACATGGCCGGTGGTGGCCGACCAGCCCAGCGTATTGGTCACCTGTGCCTCGATCTGGCGCACGCCTTCGGCGCCGTGGCGCAACAAGCCTTCGAAATATTTCGGGTTCAGGCTGCGCGACCGGGTTTCCAGCGCGATCTGGTCTTTCAGCGTGCGTACCGTGCCCGCGCCGCGGGTCTGGTCACCGATATAGACCGGGGTTTCCTGCCCGCCACGTGCGCGTTTCACCGCGCGCGCAATGCCGCCCAGCGTGTCAAAGTAGTGGTCTACCGTGGTCACGCCCAATTCAACCGATTCAAGGTTCTGATAGGCCAGGTCCACGTCCTTCAACGCCTTTTGCAGCAGCTTGCCGTTCTGCACCGGCTTGCCAAGTCGCCCGTAGGCAAAGGATTTGCGCGACTCATAGGCGTCGGCCAGCTCGTCTTCCTCGCCAAAGGCCGAAGACCCGACCAGCACGTTCACGTTCGACCCATAGGCCCCTTCGGCATTGGAAAACACCCGCAGCGACGCGGTTTCCATGTCGACGCCCATCTCTTCGGCATAAGCCAAGGCATGGGCGCGAACGAAGTTCTGGCTCAGCGGCTCGTCTTCGGCCATGGCGGCTTTCCACGCGGCTTCGGCCAGCATCCGGGTCTGCAACGGCAGCAGGTCACGGAAGATGCCCGACAGGGTCATCACCACATCAATGCGCGGGCGGCCCAGTTCCGAAAGCGGGATCAGGTCGGCACCGCAAAGCCGGCCGTAATGGTCAAACCGCGGCCGCGCCCCCATCAGGGCCAGTGCCTGTGCAATCGGCCCGCCATCGGACTTGATGTTGTCGCTGCCCCACAGCACCAGGGCCACGCTGCGCGGCAGCCGGTCATGCGCCGCCAGCAGCCGGTCGGCCTGTGCTGCGCCATCCTTGATGGCAAAGGCGGTCGGCATGCGGAATGGATCGAAGGCATGGATGTTGCGGCCCGTCGGCAGGATCTCGGGGCTGCGGATCAGATCGCCCCCCGGCACCGGGCTGATGAAGCGGCCCGACAGTGCCCGCAGCAGGGCCGGGATCTCGTGCTCTTCGTGCAGCAGACGCTCGGCCTGCACCTTGTCGGCGGTCTCGGGCATCAGGTCCAGCATGGCCTGACGGTGTTCGGCCGTCATCTTGCGGCCCACGACGTGGAAACCGTCGGTGATCAGCGCGCCTTCGGTTTCCAAGAGCTTGACCCAAAGCTGGTCCATGTCGCTGGAGTCCATGTCCACCGCGCGGGCCTGTTCGCGCACAAGGTCGGCCAACTCGTCACGTTCCACCGCACCGGGTGGCAAGGCGCGCAGGCGCGACAGGCTGTCCTTCACATCGGCCAGACCCTTGTAAAGCCCCGATTGTGCCAAGGGCGGCGTCAGGTGGGTGATGGTGATCGCATTCGACCGGCGCTTGGCAAGCGTCGCTTCGGACGGGTTGTTGGCGGCGTACAGATAGACGTTCGGCAGGTTGCCGATCAGCCGGTCGGGCCAGCAGCCTTCGGACACGCCGGCCTGCTTGCCGGGCATGAATTCCAACGCGCCGTGCATGCCAAAGTGCAGCAGCACATCGGCACCGAAATCTTCGCGCATCCAGCGGTAGAAGGTGGTGAAGGCATGGGTCGGGGCAAAGCCCTTTTCGAACAAAAGGCGCATCGGGTCGCCCTCATAGCCGAACACCGGCTGAAGGCCGACAAAGACATTGCCCATCTGTTTGCCCAGCACAAAGACGCTGCGGCCATCGGTCTGCAACCGGCCCGGCGCGGGGCCCCAGGCGGCCTCGACATCCTTCAGCCAACGGGTTTTCGCCACCACGTCGGCGGCCGGCACGATCGCCGCCACATTGGCCGGCTGGCCATACATCTTGGCCGACCCGCCCAAAACCGCCTCACGCAGATCGTCAACCGTTTCCGGCGGATCAACGTGATAGCCCGCGTCGCGCATCGCGTGCAGCATGTTCAACAGGGATTCAAACACCGACAGATAGGCGGCAGTGCCCGCAGCCCCGGCATTGGGCGGAAAGCCATACAGCACGATGCCGACCCGACGCTCGGCCACCTGCGACCGGCGCAGCAGGGCCAGACGCTTGACCTTGTCGGCCAGCGCCACAATCCGTTCCGGGCACGGCGCCATGGCGCGGGTCGCCAGCGCCTCGGTGCTGCACGACTGGCAATCGTATTTGCAGCCCTGACAGCCATTGGCATCATGCCGCCCGGCAAACACCGTGGGGTTGGTCGCGCCATCAATTTCCGGCAGGGCGATCAGCATGGTGGTTTCGACCGGGCCAAGCCCGCCACCGGATGCCGCCCATTGGCCAAGGGTCTGAAACTCCAGCGGGTGCGCGGCGACATAAGGCACATCCAGCGCCTCCAGCGCCGCCACCGCAGCCGGGCTGTCGTTATAGGCCGGGCCACCCACCAGGCTGAACCCGGTCAAGGATACCATCACGTCGATCTTCGGACCGGCAACACCCTTGAAAAAGGCGTCAATCGCCGGCCGCCCATCCAGACCCCCGGCAAAGGCGGGCAGCACGGCAATGCCCTGCGCCTCGAACGCATGGATCACCGCATCATAATGCGCGGTGTCCGAGGCCAGGATGTAGCTACGCAGCATCAGCAGACCGACCGTCGCCACCGCCCCATCAGGGCGCGGCATGTCGGACGGGTTGGTGGTGATCCGATGCGCCAGCGACGGGTGATAGAGCCCCACTTCGGGGTAATCGATCGGCGCTGCCGCCTTGATCTTTGCCCAGTCGCGCTTGCCCGAGTAGCGGCTGACCAGAAAGCGGATCATCGCTTCAAGATTGTCATCCGACCCGCCCAGCCAATATTGCATCGACAGGAACCAGGCGCGCAGATCCTGCGCCTTGCCGGGGAAATATTTCAGGATCTTCGGCAGGCGGCGCAACATCGCCATCTGCTTTTCGCCAGAATTGCCCGAAGCCTGCTTGTTGCCGCGCAGCTTTTTCAGCAACGCCATCGGCCCCGAGGACGGCTGGCTCATGTCCAGATCGCCCATCTTGGTCAGCTTGACCACCGAAGGATCGGCGATCACACCGACAAAGCCATCGGCGCGGTCCCGCGCGGCCTGCAATTCGGGCAGGATGGCGGTGATGTGTTCTTCGATGAACAAAAGGTTCGCCACCACGAAATTGGCGCTGTTCACCGCCGCCTTGGCCGCCGCCAGCGCGCCCGGATTTTCCGCCCATTCCGCCGCTGCGTGGACCGACACCTCGATTCCCGGAAAGTCCTTGACCAGTCGCGGTGCGATCCGCGCCGCCGGGCCTGCCGCATGGGCATCCAGCGTCACGATCACAAAACGATAGACCCCGTCACCGTTTGCAGGTGCAGTCATCGCTGGCGATGCATGGATTTCATCGCGCATAATGAGCCTTCGCTTCGTAGAGGGTTTCAACAGTGATCTCGGCCACGCCCTGTTCAGAGGCATAGCTCTCGGTGTTGCGCTTGGCCTTGCCGCGCACAAAGAATGGGATCTTCTTCAACTCGCGTTCGGCCGCCGGATGCCAAACCGCCGCCCCGGACGGCACCGCCTGCTCTGCTGCATCGGGCATCCTCTTGGCCGAAATACCCCCGCCGGAGGCATCCGCCGATGCGACCAGAGCTTCGGCTTCCAAGGAGATTTCGGGCGCATCCTCGGCCCGGGCTTGCGCCTTGGCACCGTGATGGCTGGCACCGGCTGCGTCGTGGAATTCGAAATCTTCGCGGAACATGGTCAGCAGATGTTCTTCCAGACCCATCACCAGCGGATGGATCCAGGTGTCGAAGATCACGTTGGCGCCTTCAAAGCCCATTTGCGGGCTGTAGCGGGCGGGGAAGTCCTGCACATGCACCGGGCTGGAGATCACGGCGCAGGGAATGCCAAGGCGTTTGCCGATGTGGCGTTCCTGCTGGGTGCCAAGGATCAGCTCGGGGGTGGCGGCGGCAATGGCGTCCTCCACCTCAAGATAATCATCGCTGATCAGCGCCTCCAGACCATAGGCCTTGGCGGCGGCGCGCATCGGGCGCGCGAACTCGCGGTTGTAGCAGCCCATGCCCACCACCTCGAAGCCGATCTCGGTGGCGGCGATGCGGGCGGCGGCGATGACATGGGTGGCATCGCCGAAGATGAACACGCGCTTGCCGGTCAGATAGGTGCTGTCCACGCTCGCTGACCACCACGGCAGGCGCAAGGCACTTTCGTCCACCTTTGGCGACAGGCCGGTGATCGCCGCCACCTCGTGCAGGAAATCGCGGGTGGCGCCGACGCCGATCGGGACAACCTTGGTCCAGGGCTGGCCACAGCTGCGTTCAAGGCTGCGGGCGGCAGATTCGCCGGTTTCGGGATAGAGCAGCACGTTGAAATGCGCCTGACCCATGCGGGCGATGTCGGCCGGCGAGGCCCCCAAGGGGGCTGCGACGTTGACGGTGATGCCCATCATGCCCAGCAGTTTGGTCACTTCGGCCACGTCATCGCGATGCCGGAACCCCAGTGCGGTGGCGCCAAGGATGTTGCAGGTGATGTTTGCGGTGCGCGGCATCGGCTTGGCCAGAGCGCGCACGATCTGGTGGAACGTCTCGTCGGCGCCAAAGTTTTCCTTGCGCTGATAGCTGGGCAGATCAAGCGGGATGATCGGGCAGGGCAGGTCCAGCGCGGCGGCAAGGCCGCCCGGATCGTCCTGAATCAACTCGGCGGTGCAGCTTGCCCCCACGATCATCGCCTGCGGCTGGAACCGGGCATAGGCGTCGCGCGCGGCATCCTTGAACAGGTTCGCGGTATCGCCACCCAGATCGCGGGCCTGAAACGTGGTGTAGGTGACTGGCGGGCGGTGGTTGCGCCGTTCGATCATGGTGAACAACAGGTCGGCATAGGTATCGCCTTGCGGCGCGTGCAGCACGTAGTGCAGGCCCTTCATACCGGTGGCGACCCGCATCGCGCCCACATGCGGCGGGCCTTCATATGTCCAGAGGGTAAGCTTCATGGCTGGCCTCCGGGGCTCTGCCCCGGACCCCGGGATATTTGTGGAAAGAGAAAGACGGTGAGACAGGTGGGGGTCATGCGGCGGACCCTTCTTGCAACAGCGCCTTGCGGCGCAGCGGGCGGCTGAACAGCCCGGCCAGATCGCCCGCCTGTTCGTAGAAATGAACCGGGGTAAAGACCAGCTCGATTGCCCATTTGGTGGTATGGCCCTTGGCCTCGAGCGGGTTGGCAAGGCCAAGGCCGCAGACGGTAAGGTCGGGGTTGGCGGCATGCTGGCGGTCAAGCTGGCGCTCGACATCCTGACCTTCGCTGATGGCCGGGCCTTCGGGCAGAAGGTCAAGATCGGGGCCGACGATGCCGGTGTGCAGATAGGGCGTGCCGACCTCGATGGGCGTCATGCCACATTCGCGGGCCAGAAAGCGGGCGAGCGGGATTTCCAACTGGCTGTCGGGAAAGAAGAACACCGATTTGCCCGACAGTGTTGCGGCATGGGCGGCGATCGCCTTCTGGGCGCGCGCACGCGGCGCGGCGGTCACCGCGTCGAAATGGGCCCGTGTCACGCCGAAGGCCTGCGCCACGGCCCAGAGCCAGGCGGTGGTGCCCTCTTCGCCAAACGGGAAGGGCGCGGGCAGATGGGTGGCACCGCGCCGGATCAGCGCCGCATGGGTATCGCCCAGAAACGGCTGGACAAGGGCAAACACCGTGTTCGGCCCGACGGCGGGCAGATCGGCCGACCGCCGCGCCGGCAACATCCGCACCGGGCCGACGCCAAGCTGTGCGAGCAGCGACAGGCATTGATCCTCCACCACATCGGGCAGTGCGCCGACGACCAGCAGCTCACGCGCCTCGGTGCGGGCCAGTGTCGGAACCATCGCGGCAAGGCAGGCGTCTTCACCTTGGGTGAAAGTGGTCTCGATCCCCGAGCCGGAAAAGTTGTAAACCCGGACATGCGGGCTGTGCTGCGCGCTGAGGCGTTCGGCGGCGCGGTGCAGGTCCAGCTTGATCACTTCCGAAGGGCAAGAGCCGACAAGGAACAACTGCTTGATGTCGGGGCGGCGGGCCAGCAGGCGGGCCACTTCGCGGTCAAGCTCGGCATTGGCATCGGCCAGACCGGCAAGGTCTTTCTCTTCCAGAATGGCGGTGCCAAAGCGCGGTTCGGCGAAGATCATCACCCCTGCGGCAGATTGCAGCAGGTGGGCGCAGGTGCGCGAGCCGACCACCAGAAAGAACGCATCCTGCATCTTGCGATGCAACCAGATGATTCCCGTCAGGCCGCAAAACACCTCGCGCTGGCCGCGTTCTTTCAGAACAGGTGCCTCGCGGCAGCCACGATCCGGGGCATCAAGGCTCATGCCGCCACCCCCTTGAAGTCATCTTGCCGGGCCGAGGCCTGCTCGGCTTCGGCATCAAGCCGCGCCATCCGCAGTTTCCAGATGAACTGGCCGGCGTTGATGACGTAGGTGGCATAGGCGGCCAGCGTGATCAGCATCAGCGTGGTCGGGCCGATCGCGCCGCTGATCAGGCCATAGAGATACAATGTGTGCAGCGCGATCACGGCAAAGCTGAACACGTCTTCCCAGAAAAATGCTGGTGCGAAAAGGTATTGGCCGAACACCACCTTTTCCCAGATCGCACCGGTGACCATGATCACGTAAAGGAACGCGGTCTTTACCAGGATCGACACCGTTGCCGCGGTATAGCCATCGCCCGTCAGCAGGAAGCGGATCACCAGAACCAGCGACACGCCAAAGGCAAGGAACTGCAACGGCGCGAGAATACCCTGAACCAAGGTCCATCTGGTGCTGTCGCGGCGCGCGCGTTCTTCGGCTGTGTAGAGCCGCTTGCGCGGGGTTGGTGCTGGCGTTGGCGACATTTGCCGCGTGCCTCCCTCAGGTCATTGCCTGACAGAGGTTAGACTTAGGGGTGAAAGTGTCAATAAAAACTTACATGTCAACACGGGGATTTAGCGGGGTTTTCTGCTTGAAATGCGTGGTAAGTATATGGTGCGGTATGGAAAAAGGAAAAAACGACGCAGAATCAGTGACGCATCGTCGACGCATCATTGCTTTTGCATGTGTCAATTTGATTTGACAACTCGGGGCGAGTCGGGAACATTGCTGTCAAGACGCATCCACGGGGTGACGTTCGCGACGGCTTCCGAATGGTGCGTCATCTGATCAGCGTCTTTGGGGCCTTGAATGCAAGACGGCAGCTTCAGTTCAGCAGGACAGCGCAGCATCGGCGGCGATGTCAGCCAGTTTGCGGCTGATGTGCTTGCGCGGTTGGTCTCGAGTGCAACAGCGGCGGGATGCATGCCCAAGGAAACTCTGGTCGAACGGTTGCTTGAGGTTGTGTGCTCGGCAGATCCTTGCGGCTTTGACGCGCTGAAGCCCGACCTCAAGCGGGCGCGGGTGACCAATGCGGCTTTGGCCGATGTCTATATCCCCGAGGTTGCGCGTCGGTTGGGCGTGGCCTGGGATGAGGACCGGCTGTCCTTTACCGTGGTGACGATCGGCGTTGCGCGCCTGCAGGCGATCTTGCGCGAAATCGGGGCGAACTGGATCGCGAATGAAACCGCGCCGGGGGAGATTGCAACGGTCCTGCTGATCCTGCCGGCCACCGAACAGCACACGCTGGGGGCCTTTGTGATTGCGGGATGGTTGCGGCGCAACGGCATATCCGTGCGGTTGAGCATCGCGCCCAGTCTGGCCGATCTGACTGAACTTTTGGCGATTCGGCGCTTTGATGGCGCAATGATTTCGGTGGCAACCGAAGATAAGCTTGAACTTTGCGCGTCGTTGATAAAAACACTTAAATCAGAATCAACAAATAGCCTGCGCGTGGCCGTCGGAGGCGCTGTTCTTGCTCAAGGCCATTATGTCGCAAGGTCGATCGGGGCGGATGTCGTGACCAACGACTTGACGGAAGCAGTGTGTGCGCTGGGGTTGACGCTCCCGCGGACAGAGTCAGTTGGGTAATATAACGTGCGCGTGGGATTGGTCCATGGCGTGCAGATGATCGGGTAAACTGGTGACAACGGATGGACGGCACCTTCTTAATGGCGGAAAGCTTCCGCTGATCTCGCCCGAGCAGGTGAGCGAGATCGTGGCGTCGGCCTGCGATATCGCTTTGCTGGTGTCGCCGTCGCACCGGGTGGTGTCGGTTCTGGTCAACCCGCAGCAGGGCCTTCGGGCGCGCATTGCCGACTGGGAAGGGGCGACCCTGCAATCGATCCTGGCGGGGGAAAGCTGGCGCAAGCTGGAAACCCGGCTTGCCGACCCTTCGTTGCAGCGCGGCGCGGCGGTGCTGGAGCTGAACCATTCCGACCGCATGGCGTGGGAGTTTCCGGTTCGCTACACCTTGCACCGCATCGGACGCGACGACTCGATCCTGATGATCGGCCGGGATTTGCGCCCGATTGCCGAGGTGCAGCAGCAGCTTGTCACCGCGCAACTGGCGCTGGAACGCGATTACGAAGCGCAGCGCGAGATGGACACCCGCTATCGGGTGCTGATGGAGGTCGGGCGTGACCCGATCATCATCGTGTCGATGTCGACCGGGCGCATCACCGATCTGAACAGTGCCGCGGCGCTGTTGCTGGGCGGCACGCGGGCCGAGTTGATGGGTGCGGCAATTGCGCAGGAATTTGAGGGGCGCAGGCGCGGCGAGTTTCTGGAAAGCATGGCCAATCTGGCGGTGGCAGAAAGTGGCGCCCCGATTGATCTGTCGGCGCGCCGGTCGCAGCGCCGGTTGCAGGTGACGCCGACGATGTTCCGCGCCGCCGGCGAACGCCTGCTGATGTGCCAGTTGGATCAGGTGGATTCGCTGGTGCCGCACTCGGACGAGTTGCTGGAAAACCTGTCACGCCTGTATCACGAAGGTGCCGACGGCGTGGTGTTTACCGATGCCGACGGCATTATCCGTGCCGCCAACGAGGCGTTCCTGAACCTGACCGACAGCGCCAATATGGCGGCGGTGCGTGGCAAGTCGCTGGCCGATTATCTGGCACGCGGTGCGGTGGACATGCGTGTGCTGATGGACAACGTCAAGCGCACTGGACAGTTGCGGATGTATGCCACCCGGTTGACCACCGATTTTTCGGGGCAGATCGCGGTGGAATTGTCGGCAAGCTGGCTGAACAACCACCCGACGCCGACCATGGCGCTGGTGGTGCGCGATGCCAGCCGCGCCGAATCGTTGCGCCGGTCCGGCGGGCCTGCGCCAGAGGATGGCACCCGCAATGTGATGGAACTGGTCGGATCGGCCACGCTGAAAGACATTGTGGCCGAGACCACCGATGTCATTGAAAAGATGTGCATTGAGACCGCGTTGGAGCTGACCCGCAACAACCGGGTGGCGGCAGCCGAGATGCTGAGCCTGTCACGCCAGTCGCTGTATGTGAAGCTGCGTAAATATGGCCTGCTGAACAAGGACGGCGAAGACACCTAGACCTTGTGTGGTCGGGGCGCCGGGCTGCGCGGCACAGTCAGCCACCGGTTTGACCTGACAGCGGATCGCCTGCCCGTGTCACCGCATCGGGGCGGTTTCCAAAATGCCTGCCGTGACATGCGACGCAGGCCGTTCTGGTATCGTTGTCAAATCTGACATTCCGAAAACAGATTATTTCTGCATCTTTTCGTCACGATTGACCTAAATCAAGCCATCCCGAGTCGAAAGGTGTAAGGTAAAGCTTACACATTGCTGACACAGGGGGCTTCTATGCGCATCGTATTCGTTCACCCGAACTATCACTCGGGCGGGGCAGAGATCGCGGGTAACTGGCCCCCGGCATGGGTGGCCTATCTGACGGGTTCGTTGCGTGCCGCCGGCTTCGACGACATTCACTTCATCGACGCGATGACCAATTTCATCGGGCCGGAAGAATTGCGCGCCAAGCTGAAGGCTTTGGCGCCCGATGTGGTTGGCACCACCGCCATCACCCCCGCCATCTATGAGGCGGAAGAAGTTCTGAAGATCGCCAAGGAGGTCGTCCCCAACGCCCTGCGCGTGCTGGGGGGCATCCACGCCACCTTCATGTTCCGTCAGGTGCTGACCGAGGCGCCTTGGGTTGACGTGATCGTGCGCGGCGAGGGCGAAGAGATCATGGTCGCCCTGATGAAGGCGGTGTCCGAAGGCCGCTGGCCCGCCGATCAGCGCAAGATCCACGGTCTTGCCTTCCTTGACGGCGACGAGATCGTGGCCACCCAGGCCGCCGCCACCATCAAGGATCTGGATGGCATCGACCCCGATTGGTCGATCCTGGAATGGGACAAATACATATATGTGCCGCTGGGCGTGAAGGTGGCGATTCCGAACATGGCGCGGGGCTGCCCGTTCACCTGTTCGTTCTGCAGCCAATGGAAGTTCTGGCGCGATTACCGCGTGCGCGACCCCAAAAAGGTGGTGGACGAGATTGAGCGTCTGGTGAACGATCACGGCGTTGGCTTCTTCATCCTTGCCGACGAAGAACCCACCATCAACAAGAAGAAATTCGTCGAGTTCTGCGAAGAGCTGATCGCGCGCGGCCTGCCCGACAAGATCAAATGGGGCATCAACACCCGCGTGACCGACATCTACCGCGACCGCGACCTGCTGAAATTCTACCGCAAGGCCGGTCTGGTCCACGTGTCGCTGGGCACCGAGGCCGCGGCGCAGTTGAAGCTGGACATGTTCAACAAGGAAACCACGGTCTCCGAAAACAAGGAGGCGATCCGGCTTCTGCGTGAGGCCGACATCTTTGTTGAGGCGCAGTTCATCGTGGGTCTGGACAACGAGACCAAGGAAACGCTGGAAGAAACCTTCCAGATGGCGTGGGACTGGCAGCCTGATCTGGCCAACTGGGCGATGTATACGCCGTGGCCGTTCACCCCGCTGTTCCAGGAAATCAAGGATCAGGTCGAGGTGTTCGACTATTCCAAATACAACTTCGTGACGCCGATCATGAAGCCTGCCGCGCTGACGCGGGGCGAGTTGCTGGATGGCGTTATGAAGAACTATCGCCGCTTCTACATGCGCAAGGCGCTGTTCCACTATCCGTGGCGCGGCACCGGGTTCCGCCGGCGCTATCTTTTGGGTTGCCTCAAGGCCTTCCTCAAGGCCGGGGTCGGGCGCACCTTCTATGACCTTGGCAAGGCCGGGTATTGGGGGCCGCAGACCAAGAACTCGGTCGATTTCCACTTCGACGAGACCCGCACGATTGCCGAAGCACAAGTGGCCGACTGGGATGCCAGCGCCGACAAGGTGCGCAAGCACAAGGAACGGCAAGAGGCCGTGCGCGCCCAGATGAAGGAGCGTGCAACCGAGCGGAGCCAGCAGCTGTCTGACTTCAAGATGCCCAATGGCGCGGCTGCACCGATGGCCTGTGGCGGTGGCAAAGAGCAGATGCAGGAACCGGCGGAGTAGCGCGCGATGGACGGCGGTCAGGTTTCCGGGCACGGCGATGCCCGGATCGGCCCGAATGCCATTTTACAGACTATCGGCGTGCTGGACCATTACGAAGGTCGCGCCGTGCGCGATCAGGTGATGCAGCTGGCGGGGGTTGCCCCGCCACCCGCCGACAGCGGCATGTTGCCCGAGGCCGATTGCGCCGCGGTGCACCGTGCCGTGCGTCAGGCCTTGCCCGACCGGGCCGATGGGCTGCTGCGCCTGTCGGGTCTGGCGACGGGGGATTATATCCTCAAGCACCGCATTCCGGCTTTTGCGCAAGCCATCATCCGGGTGCTGCCGGGGCCAATTGCCGCACGCATTCTGGCCAAGGCGATCACCAAACACGCGTGGACCTTTGCCGGAAGCGGGTACTTCTGCGTGGCAGGCTGGTCGCCGCTGACGTTTGAGGTGCGGCATAACCCGTTGATCGCGGGCGAACATGCCGACAGTCCGATGTGCCATTGGCATGCTGCGGTGTTCGAGCGGTTGTTCGGTCGGCTGGTCTGGTCGTCGGTCGTGGTGGTAGAAACCAGCTGTGAGGCCAATGGCGATGCGGCCTGCCTGTTTCAGGTGCATCCGCACGGTCTGGAATCTGTCAGATAAAAATGACACTTTTGGCCAATCCCCTCTTGCCCGACTCTGAAATGTTCTATGTAATTGACACATGACGGTCAGCATCGCCCCCCAATCCCGACAGTACCCTCAGCCCCGCGCCATGCTGGAGCTGATCAAACCGATCACGTGGTTCCCGCCGATCTGGGCCTATCTGTGTGGGGCGGTGTCGTCGGGCGTGCCGCTTGCGGGGCATTGGCCGATGGTGATCCTGGGCATGGTGCTGGCAGGCCCGGTGGTCTGTGGCATGAGCCAGGCCGCGAATGACTGGTGCGACCGGCATGTCGATGCGGTGAACGAACCCTACCGCCCGATCCCGTCGGGGCGAATTCCGGGGCGTTGGGGGCTTTACATCGCGCTGGCAATGTCGGTGCTGTCCTTGGCGATCGGCTGGCTGCTGGGCCCTTGGGGCTTTGGTGCCACCGTGGTCGGCGTGCTGGCGGCCTGGGCCTATTCGGCCGAGCCCGTGCGGCTGAAACGCTCGGGCTGGTGGGGGCCGGGGCTGGTGGGCCTGTCCTATGAAGGGCTGCCGTGGTTCACCGGGGCCGCCGTGCTGCTGTCTGCGGCGCCCCGGTTTGAGGTGCTGATCATTGCGCTGCTCTATGCGCTTGGCGCGCATGGCATCATGACGCTGAATGATTTCAAGGCGTTGGAAGGGGATCGTCAGCATGGCGTGCGCTCTTTGCCTGTGGTGCTGGGCCCCGAGGTTGCGGCCAAGATCGCCTGCACCACCATGGGCATGGCGCAGGCCGTGGTGATTGCGCTGCTGGTGATCTTTGGTGCACCCTGGCACGCTTTGGCGGTGGCGGTGTTGCTGGTGGCGCAGATCGCGGCGATGACGCGGCTGTTCCGCGACCCCAAGAAATATGCGCCATGGTATAACGGCACTGGCGTGGTGTTCTACGTGTCTGGCATGATGATTTCCGCCTTTGCCCTGCGCGGGCTGGAGGTTGTGGGATGAAGCTGAGCTGGCTTCAGATTGTCCGCCTTGGTCTGGTGCAGATGTGCCTTGGTGCGGTGGTGGTGCTGACCACCAGCACGCTGAACCGGCTGATGGTGGTTGAACTGGCGCTGCCTGCGGTGCTGCCGGGGCTGCTGGTCGCGCTGCACTATGGCATTCAGATCACCCGGCCCAACTGGGGTTTTCGGTCCGATACCAAGGGCAACCGCACCGCATTCATCATCGGTGGCATGGCCACCTTGTCGGCGGGGGCGTTTCTGGCGGCGCTTGGCGTGGTGGTGATGGCGACGCAAGCCATGTTTGGCCTTGCGCTGTCGATCTTTGCCTACGCGCTGATCGGGGTGGGGGTTGGGGCCTCGGGCACCTCGCTGCTGGCGCTGCTGGCGACGGCCACCGAAGACCGGCGTCGGGCTGCGGCGGCCACGATCACCTGGCTGATGATGATCTTTGGCATTGCCGTCACCGCGGGCACGGTCGGGCATTTTCTGGCCCCCTACAGCCCGGCGTTGCTGCTGGAAATCGTCGGCATCGTCACCGGCGGCGCGGTGGTCGTGACCACGCTGGCGGTCTGGGGGATTGAGCGTCGGGTGATTGCCGAGCGCGAAGCGGAAAGCGCGCCCTTCATGGAAGGTCTGGCGCAAATCTGGGCCGAGCCGAAGTCGCGCAACTTTACCCTGTTCATTTTCCTGTCGATGACCGCCTATTTCATGCAGGAGTTGATCTTAGAGCCCTATGCCGGCCTCGTGTTCGGCTTTGACGTTGGCCAAAGCACCCAGCTTTCGGGCGCGCAGAATGGCGGGGTGTTTCTGGGCATGCTGGCGGTTGGCATCGCCGCCACCGGCCTGCGCCTTGGGTCGCTGCGCCATTGGGTGATGGCGGGCTGCGTCGGATCTGCCGCCTCGCTGGCAGCGGTGGCCGGGTTGGGGCAGGCGGGCATCGGCATGCTGGTTCCTGCCGTGGTGACCTTGGGCTTTTTCAACGGCATGTTTGCGGTCGCGGCCATCGGGTCGATGATGGCGCTGGCCGCCGAAGGGCGCGGCGCGCGTGAAGGCACCCGCATGGGCCTTTGGGGCGCGGCACAGGCGCTGGCCGCCGGTTTTGGCGGGCTGCTTGGGGCTGCGGTTGTTGACGTGCTGCGCCTGTCGATGCAGGCCAATTCGGCCTTTGGCCTTGTCTTCATGGCCGAGGCGGGCCTGTTCGTGATTTCCGCCCTGATCGCCGCGCGGGTGATCGAGCATCGTTCCGGGGGCCGCGCACCTGCCCCCAAACCCATCGCCGTTCCGGGAGAATGACCATGACATATGATGTATTCGTCGTCGGCGGCGGGCCTTCCGGGGCAACGGCTGCCGAAGATCTGGCGCGGGCCGGCCACAAGGTTGCCCTGCTGGACCGTGCGGGCCGGATCAAGCCCTGTGGCGGTGCCATTCCGCCCCGCGCGATCCGGGATTTCAACATTCCCGACCAGATGATCGTGGCCAAGATCAACACCGCCAGGATGATTTCGCCCACGGGACGCGCCGTCGATATTCACATCGAAGGCGGCTATGTCGGCATGGTGGACCGTGAGGATTTCGATGAATTCCTGCGCGACCGCGCCGCAAAGACCGGGGCCGAGCGGTTGACCGGCACCTTCCTGCGGATCGAACGCGATGCCACCGGCACCCATGTCGTCTGGCGTGACAAGACCAGCGGCGAAGAACGTCGCAGCCAGACCAAGCTGGTGATCGGGGCCGATGGCGCCCGGTCGGGCGTGGCCCGCGCCGAGGTGCCGGGCGGCGACAAGATCCCTTATGTCATCGCCTACCATGAGATCATCAAGGCCCCCGAAGGCCAGATGGCCGCCAATGCCGATTATGACCCGATCCGCTGCGATGTGATCTATGATGGCAAGATCAGCCCCGATTTCTATGGCTGGGTGTTCCCGCATGGCAAGCATGCCAGCGTCGGCATGGGCACCGAGGTGGATGGCGTCGATCTGAAACAGGCCACCGCCGACTTGCGCGCCATGGCCGGGCTGACCGATTGCGAGACCATTCGCAAAGAGGGCGCGCCGATTCCGCTGAAACCGCTGGATCGTTGGGACAATGGCCGCGACGTGGTGCTGGCAGGCGATGCGGCTGGCGTGGTGGCACCGTCGTCGGGCGAGGGGATCTATTACGCCATGGCCGGGGGCAGGGTTGCTGCCACGGCGGCGCAGGCGGCCTTGCGCTCGGGCAAGGCGGACGACCTGAAGATCGCCCGCAAGCTGTTCATGAAAGAGCACGGCACGGTGTTCAAGGTGCTGCGGTCAATGCAGGACGCCTATTACAAGAACGACGAACGGCGGGAACGCTTTGTCAGCCTGTGCCACGACATCGACGTGCAGAAACTGACGTTCGAGGCGTATATGAACAAGTCGCTGGTCAAGTCCCGGCCGATGGCCCATGTCAAGATCGGCCTCAAGAACATGGCGCATCTGCTGGGTCTGGTATCGCCAAAATGGGTGTGACCGTGCTGATGGAACCCGAAGAGATGATCCCCGCCTGGGTCGATGGGCGTTTGACGCCGGTTGGCAAGCTTGAGGTGCACCAGCGCGGCCTGCGCCACAAGGCGGTGTCGGTTTTCGTGATAGATGAGGCCGACCGGGTGCTGATCCAGCGTCGGGCGCTGTCGAAGTACCACACGCCCGGGCTGTGGGCCAACACCTGCTGCACCCATCCGCGCTGGGATGAAGACGCAGCCTCTTGTGCTGTGCGCCGCTTGCGCGAGGAATTGGGGATCACCGACGTGCTGCCGGTGTTTGCCGACCGGGTGGAATATCGCGCCGATGTCGGCAATGGCCTGACCGAGCATGAATTGGTCGATATCTTCGTGGCCGATGCAACGGCAGACCTGACCGTGGCCCCTGACCCGGACGAGGTTGCCGAAACCCGCTGGGTCGATCTGGATGATCTGGCGGCCGAGGTGCAGCAAAGCCCGGCCAAGTTCACGCCATGGCTGAAGATCTACCTGACCGAACACCGCCGCCGGATATTTGGCGAGGCTGTGGGTCAGGTCGGCTGACGCCGGGGGATCAGGCTGGCGACATTCGGTTTGCCAGCCAGGGCAGCAGGATATCCGTGACCGTTGCCGGGGCTTCTTCGTGCACAAGGTGGCCATAGCCAGCGATCTCGGCATAGGTTGCACGCGGCATGTGGTCGGCGGCATCCTTTGACACCCGCGACGGCACGGTCTTGTCCTGATCGGATGCGATCAGCAGGGTTGGCACGTCAAGCGAGGTCAGGCGGGCCAGCAACCCCTCCAGCCGCCACTGCGCCATCATGCCCAGCGTGCCGTTGACATGGGCCGCATCGCGCACCAGCGTCAGATATTGCGCCTGACCGGCTGCATCCAGCGGTGACCCGGTACCCGCCAGCAGTTTGGCGATCGACTCGGGGTTGCCCCACAGCCGTGAGGCCGCAGCACCGACAAAAGGCGTGATCGACAAGGCCCGCGCGATCAGCGGAAAGATCAGCCCGGCCGCGCCTTCAAAGGTGCCAAGTGCTGCGTTGATGCCGATCACGGCCCGCAGCGGGATCAGGTCGGCCATGCGCAACGCAATGGCCGCCCCGGCCGAATGGCCGACCACGGCTTGCGGCACAAAGCCACCCGCGCGGCACAGGCGCAGCAGATCATCGGCCATCTGGTCCAACCCCAGCCGCCGCAAGCCGCCCGAACGGGTGCACCCCTGACCGGGCAGGTCGGGCACGATCAGCCGGTAATGGGGGGACAGCAGCGGGATCAGCCCGCGAAAGCTGTGCCCCGATCCGCCTGCGCCATGCAGCAGCAGCAGCACCGGCGCGTCGGTTGCGCCGTCCTCGATCAGCCACCAGTCATGCGGGCCTGCGCGCAGCTTGCGGCCCTTGGCGCGATTGGGCCAGTCGGCGGGAAGGCGGGCGGGGTCCACGTTCAGCCCTCCAACGCTGCGCCCAGCACCGTTGACAGGCGGTGGGCATCGACGCGGGGTAGCGCAAGATAGGGCGCATCCATCACCTTTGCCATCGCGGCAAGGCCGGGTTGCGGGCGGTTGGCGGTGTCTATCACCACCGTGGGCACCCCGGTGGCGCGCATCGCGCGGGCCAGGCGCAGCGCGTCTTCCTCGGCCAGGGCGCGGTCGGCGGTGCCATTCAGCGCGATATTGCCGCGCCCGTCAGTCAGCAGCGCGATGGTTGGCGTCAGCCCGTGGATCTTGGCCTGTGCTGCGGCCAGCATCGCCGCCTCCATTCCGGCGGCAAGGGGCGTGCCACCCCCCCCCGGCAGGCCCTGCAAGCGGCGCTTGGTCTGCACAAGGCTGCGGGTGGGGGCCAGGATCACCTCGGCCCCGGTGCCGCGAAACGCAATCAGCGCCACGTGGTCGCGCCGTGCATAGGCGGCCGCCAGCAAAAGCTCGATCGCGCCCTTGGCCTCGGCCAGCCGGGCAAAGGCGGAAGAGCCAGAGGCATCAACCGCGAAAATCAGCACCCGATCCGAGGTTTCCTTGAACCGTTTCAAGCGGATATCGGACGATCTTACCAAAAGAACCGCATCCGGCCGGTCCGATTGACGGCGGCGGATCGGCTGCCACGGGGCCGCCGCGCGCATTGTCGCCACCAGATCAATCCGCGCGCCAGACCCCAGCCTGCCGGGGCGCGACGGCAAAGGCCGCCCGCGCCGGTTACCGCCGCGTTCCGCGCCGGTGCCGCTGGCCCCCTTGGCCGCGCGTGAGGCACGCCCTGCGGCCAAACGCTCCAGCAGGTCGGCGGGCAGGGCGGCGCGGGCGGCCTCGACCAGCAGTTCTTCGGGGATGGTCTGGCTGTCGTCTTCCTTTTCCGCATTGTCTTGCGGCCCGTCATCGGGCGGTGGCGGCTCTGGCGGTTCGGGGTCGGGTGGCGGCACTTCGGAGATGGGCAAGGCCCGGTGGCCATAGGCCAGATCGGCCGCCTGGCGCAGGTCATCCTCGGTGGCCAGATCGCGGCCCGCAAGGGCGGCAAGCGCACGGGTCACGGCGATGGCCAGCATCGGCGCGCGCAGCGACGCGATGCCCAGTTCCGCCGCCGCGCGGGTCAGCGCAGCAGCCCCGTCTGGCGGCAATGCCACGCTGGGCAACAGGGTGCGGGCGCGGGCCAAGGCAACCTCGTCCATCACCAACGGCGTGGTGTCTGACCACACCTCATCCGACAGGTCCAGAAACAGGCCAAGCCGGTCGGACAGCGACGAGGGCAGGCCTTCGCCATCTTCCGCCGCCTCATCCAGCGCGATCAGGCAGGAACCGGGGGTATCAAGCATGCGCGCCAGCCGTGCCGCCAACCCACCGGGCGCGCGTTCTGCCATCGCCACCACAAAGGCGGAAGCGCGGTCCAGCAGCCCGCGCGACAGCACCGGGCGGCCCATGGCAAGGGTGGCCGACAGGTCCAGCCCGCCAAACAGCGCCTCATCGGTCAGGGTGGGGTGCAGGCGCTGCACCGGCAGGGGCAGGGCGGCCAGCGCGTCGGTCACCCGGTCACGCACGCCCCCGGCCCGGGCGCGCAGCCACAGCCCCTTGACGCCCACCGGATCAACGGCAAGCACCGATAGGCAAAGCTGAACCCTGTCCCAGGCCATGATGCGCCCCTTAGGGCAGAACCTCATCCAATGTGCGGGCCACGCGCGCGCCCGACCCGGCCTCATCCAGCGGGTCACGGCGCAGGCGGTGCGACAGCGACATCGCGGCCACGCTGCGCAGATGGGCGCGGGTCACGGTGGCCACACCTTCAAACGCGGCCTGGGCACGGGCGGCGCGCAGCAACGTCAACTCGCCGCGCAGACCATCAGACCCCAGGGCGATGCACAGCGATGCGCAGTCATGCAGCACGGTGTTCGGCGTGGTCAGTTTCGGCACGGCGGCGCGGGCGGCAAGGATGCGGTCGCGCAGCGCGGTATCTTCGAGGCGCCAATGCGCCATGAAGCCATCGTAATCGGACTCGTAGGCATCGCGGCGCAAGATCACCTCGACCCTTGTGTCCACATCTCGCGGGCTGGTGACCTCGACCGACAGGCCGAAACGGTCCAGCAACTGCGGACGCAATTCGCCTTCTTCGGGGTTGCCGGACCCCACCAGCACAAATCGCGCCGGATGGCGGATCGACAGGCCTTCACGCTCGACCACGTTTTCGCCCGACTGGGCCACGTCCAAGAGCAGGTCAACGATATGGTCCTCCAGCAGGTTGACCTCGTCGATATACAGATAGCCGCGGTTGGCGCGGGCCAGCAGCCCCGGCTCGAACGCCTTTTCGCCGCGGGTCAGGGCGCGTTCGATATCCAGCGCCCCCACCACGCGGTCTTCGGTCACGCCCAAGGGCAGATCGACCACCGGGGTGGGTTTGCGGACAAGTTGCGTCGTGGTCAGCCCCACCCAATCGGGCACCATGTCCGGCCGGGCCGAATTGACGGGGCAGCCTTCCACCGCCTCGATCTCGGGCAGCAGGGCGGCAAGCGCGCGCACGGCGGTGGATTTGCCGGTGCCCCGGTCGCCAAAGACCAGCACGCCGCCAATGCCGGGGTCAATCGCGGTCAGCACCATGGCCTGTTTCATTGCCGCCTGACCAACGATGGCCGAGAACGGAAACGGCTGGCGCGCGGGGGCGCGAAGGGGCAGGGGGTGCAACTTGGCAACCGGGTCGGCAGACATCAGGCAGCTTCCTTTTGTTCGGTGCGGCGGGTCAGCGGATCACCGCCTTCCCATGTACCCGCTGTGCCCAAAAGCCGGAAGCGGGCATAAAGCTCTTCGGCAAACCAGTTGCCTTCGCGCACTTCGTGGATCACCTTGCCGTGCGGGGTGCTGCCACGCGCAAAGGCATCCATCGACGCCTTGTCGGGCCAGACCGAGAAGGTCACCTGATGCAAGAGCGGCACTTCGCCAATGCCGATCTTGAACATCACATTCGGATCATCGCCGATCATGTTGGAAATGTTCGGCACCCGGTTCCAGAACGCCGCCGCATGCGGCAGCTTCACGGTGGCGCGGGTCAGCGCCACGATGGGGCCATTCGCCGCAGGGGCCTCAACCGGGGTGAACGGGTTCACGCCGCCCCATTCGCCGCGAGAAGAGGTGGGGGCAAGGAAGGCTGTCCATGATTCGGTGGTGTGCTTGCGCCACAGTTCAAAAACCGGGCCGCTTTCCACCGCCTTGCGGGCGGTTTCTTCATCGGGCCAGGCCGCCATGATGGCCCAGACGCCCCAATTGGGCTTGGGCGTAAAGCCTTCGCCGGTGCCAGAGCCGCACACTTTCCAGAACTTTGCGCCACGCTCTTGGCGCAGCATAACCGGGGCCAAAGCCACCTGTCCAAAGGCCCAGGCACGGTTGGCCAAGCCGTCAAAACGGAAAAGACTGAGTGTCGCAACGGTCATTACCGTGATCTCCACTTGCTGTGAGTGTCAACTTAGTCTGACATTTTTTTGCGACAAGGGGAAGGGAATGCTCTGGATTTTTCGTCGCAGCAGCTATTGTTGTAAATTAAATTGGACAGGTTATCATCACATCATGCAAAACACAGCGACTCCCTCCCCCGCCCCGCACGCCACACCGGCGGCCAACCCGGCCCCCGATCAGGCCCCCAATCAGGCCCCCAATCAGGCCATTGTCATCGGCGCCGGGCTTGGTGGCCTTGCCTCGGCCATGCGGCTGGGTGCCAAGGGCTATCGTGTCACCGTCATTGACCGGCTGGACCGGCCGGGCGGGCGCGGCTCGTCCATCACCCAAGGCGGCTATCGCTTTGACCTTGGGCCGACCATTGTCACCGTGC
>DYMU01000012.1 GCA_020721445.1 Gemmobacter nectariphilus | reverse complement strand
AAAAACTGCGCTTCGCCATCCGCGAAGGCGGCCGCACCGTCGGCGCAGGCGTGGTGTCGAAGATCCTCGCCTAAGGCTTGCGAATCGCCTTTTCAAAGGGGTGATGACAGTATAGTGACACGCGGCGCGCCCAGAACATGGGCGCGCCGCAGACCATCCACAAATGTGAACCTATGGATCGGGCAAGGGTGTCCGCTCTACGTTCCGAAGGAAAAAGAAATGCAAGGTCAAACCATTCGCATTCGCCTGAAGGCCTTCGATTACCGCGTGCTGGACGCCAGCACTCTGGAAATCGTCAACACGGCCAAGCGCACGGGCGCACAGGTGCGCGGGCCGATCCCGCTGCCCAACAAGATTGAGAAGTTCACGGTGCTGCGCGGTCCGCACATCGACAAGAAGTCGCGCGACCAGTGGGAAATCCGCACGCACAAGCGCCTTCTCGACATCATCGATCCGACCCCGCAGACCGTGGACGCGCTGATGAAGCTCGACCTGGCCGCCGGCGTTGACGTCGAAATCAAAGTTTAAGGAGGGCACCCGGATGCGCTCTGGCGTTATTGCAAAGAAACTGGGCATGACCCGGTTGTTTCTGGAAGATGGCAAGCAGGTGCCGGTGACGGTGCTGCACTTGGACAATCTTCAGGTTGTGGCCCAACGCACCGCCGACAAGGATGGCTATACGGCCGTTCAGTTGGGTGCAGGGGCTGCCAAGGCCAAGCGGACCTCGGCCGCGATGCGCGGTCACTTCGCCAAGGCGAGCGTGGAGCCGAAGCGCAAAGTGGCCGAGTTCCGCGTGACCCCGGATTGCCTGATTGACGTGGGCGCGGAAATCACCGCCGATCATTATCTGGCGGGCCAGTTCGTGGATATTGCCGGCACCTCAATCGGCAAGGGTTTTGCCGGTGCGATGAAGCGGCACAACTTTGGCGGTCTTCGCGCCTCGCACGGTGTGTCGGTGTCGCACCGTTCGCACGGTTCGACCGGCCAGTGCCAGGATCCCGGCAAGGTGTTCAAGGGCAAGAAGATGGCGGGCCATCTGGGCGCCGTGCGCGTGACGACGCAGAACCTGCAAGTTGTGCGCACCGATGCTGACCGTGGTCTGATCATGGTCAAGGGTGCCGTTCCCGGTTCCAAGGGCGGTTGGGTGACGATCAAGGACGCGGTGAAGAAGGCGGCTCCGGCAGACTTGCCGTTGCCCGCAGCGATCCGTTCCGCTGCTCCGGTAGCTGCGGCTGTCGAAGGGGGTGAAGCATGAAACTTGATGTGATCAAACTTGATGGCGGCGCTGCGGGGTCGATCGACCTTGACGAGGCGTTGTTCGGTCTGGACCCGCGCGCAGACATTCTGCACCGCGTGGTGCGTTGGCAACGGGCGAAAGCCCAGGCTGGCACCCACTCGACGCTGACCCGCGCCGAGGTGTCTTATTCGACCAAGAAGATCTATCGCCAAAAAGGCACCGGTGGCGCACGTCACGGGTCGCGCAAGGCACCGATCTTCCGCAAGGGTGGCGTTGTCAAAGGCCCAACCCCGCGCAGCCACGCGCATGACCTGCCGAAAAAGGTTCGAGCTTTGGGTCTGCGTCACGCGCTGTCGGCCAAGGCCAAGGCGGGTGAATTGGTGATCGTCGATACGCTGGCGATGGCAGAAGCCAAGACCGCAATACTTGCGCGTCAGGCCAAGGATCTGGGCTGGAAGCGCGTTCTGATCATCGACGGTGCTGCCGTGGATCAGGGCTTTGCCCAGGCCGCCCGCAACATCGAAGGCATCGACGTGCTGCCGACGATGGGCGCAAACGTCTACGATATCCTGAAGCGTGACACCCTGGTGATCACCAAGGCAGGGCTCGAAGCATTGGAGGCTCGTCTGAAATGAGCGCGAAACCCCAGCACTACGACCTGATCAAAAAGCCGATCATCACCGAAAAAGCCACCATGGTCTCGGAAAATGGCGCGGTTGTGTTTCAGGTTGCCATGGATGCGACCAAGCCGATGATCAAGGAAGCCGTCGAGGCTGTCTTTGGCGTCAAGGTGAAGGCGGTCAACACCACCATCGCCAAGGGCAAGGTCAAACGCTTCAAGGGACGCCCCGGCGAGCGGTCTGACAAGAAAAAGGCCTATGTGACCCTGGAAGAGGGTGACACTATCGACGTCTCTACCGGCCTCTGATAGAAGGCGCCAAATCTGGCGGCCCCGGTTTTCCGGGGCCGCGGGTTTTTTCTGAAATGGTCTGCCATGCTGGGGGTTCCAGCCGACAGATCGAACACCGGGGACCTTCGGGGCCCTATAACTCGGGTCTGTAACAGCAGACCCTCTAGCTGACGGAAGACAGAAAGCATGGCACTCAAGTCGTATAAACCGACGACGCCTGGCCAACGCGGGTTGGTTCTGATCGACCGTTCGGAGCTGTGGAAAGGACGCCCGGTCAAGGGCCTTGTAGAAGGCTTGACCAAGACGGGCGGACGGAACAACACCGGACGTATCACGATGTGGCACAAGGGCGGCGGCGCAAAGCGCCTGTACCGCATTGTGGATTTCAAGCGTCGTAAATTCGACATGGCGGCGGTCGTCGAGCGGATCGAATATGACCCGAACCGTACCGCCTTCATTGCGCTGGTCAAATATTCTGACGGCGAATTGTCCTACATCCTTGCGCCGCAGCGTCTGGCTGTTGGTGACAGCGTTATCGCTGGCGCCAAGACCGACGTGAAGCCGGGCAACGCCATGCCGTTTTCCGGCATGCCGATCGGCACGATTGTCCACAACGTCGAACTGAAGCCCGGCAAGGGTGGTCAGTTGGCCCGTGCGGCGGGCACCTATGCCCAGTTCGTGGGCCGTGACGGGGGTTACGCCCAGATCCGCCTGTCGTCGGGCGAATTGCGCATGGTGCGTCAGGAATGCATGGCCACCATCGGTGCCGTGTCGAACCCCGACAACTCGAACCAGAACCTCGGCAAGGCCGGTCGCAAGCGCCACATGGGCGTTCGCCCAACCGTTCGCGGTGTGGCGATGAACCCGATCGACCACCCGCATGGTGGTGGTGAAGGCCGGACCTCTGGTGGCCGTCACCCGGTGACGCCATGGGGCAAGGGCACCAAGGGCAACCGCACCCGGTCGAACAAAGAGACGGACAAGTACATTCTCCGCTCGCGTCACGCCAAGAAAAAGGGCCGCTAATCCATGTCACGTTCCATTTGGAAAGGCCCGTTCGTCGATGGCTATGTCCTGAAAAAGGCAGAAAAGTCGCGCGAGTCGGGCAAAAGCGAAGTGATCAAGATCTGGTCGCGTCGTTCCACCATCCTGCCGCAGTTCGTCGGTCTGACCTTTGGCGTCTATAACGGCCAAAAGCACATTCCGGTTGCGGTGACCGAAGAAATGATCGGCCAGAAGTTCGGTGAATATTCACCGACGCGGACCTATTACGGTCACGCCGCCGACAAAAAAGCCAAGAGGAAGTAAGCCATGGGTAAGGAAAAGAATCCGCGCCGCGTGGCGGACAACGAGGCAATGGCGATCAGCCGGATGCTGCGTACCTCGCCGCAGAAACTCAATCTGGTTGCCGGCCTGATCCGTGGCAAAAAGGTTGAAAAGGCGCTTGCCGACCTGACCTTCTCGAAGCGCCGCATTGCTGGCGACGTGAAGAAATGCCTGCAATCGGCCATCGCCAATGCCGAAAACAACCACGGTCTTGACGTTGACACGCTTGTTGTCGCCGAAGCCTGGTGTGGCAAGAACCTTGTGATGAAGCGTGGCCGCCCGCGGGCGCGTGGCCGTTTCGGCAAGATCATGAAGCCGTTCAGCGAGATCACCATCAAGGTACGTCAGACCGGGGAGTCGGCATAATGGGACAGAAGGTAAACCCGATCGGGATGCGCCTGCAGGTCAACCGGACCTGGGACAGCCGTTGGTTCGCCGAGTCGAAAGACTATGGCAACCTGCTGCTGGAAGACCTCAAGATGCGCGAGTTCATCCATGAGGATGCCAAGCAAGCCGGCATCAGCAAGGTGATCATCGAACGTCCGCACAAGAAGTGCCGGGTGACCATTCACGCGGCACGTCCGGGTGTGATCATCGGCAAAAAAGGCGCCGATATCGAAACGCTGCGCAAGAAACTGGCCGCTTTCACCAAGTCGGAACTGCACCTGAACATCGTCGAGGTTCGCAAGCCGGAACTTGACGCGCAACTGGTGGCCGAGTCGATCGCCCAGCAGATGGAGCGTCGCGTGTCCTTCCGTCGTGCCATGAAGCGGGGCGTGCAAAACGCCATGCGGATCGGCGCGCTGGGTATCCGGGTGAACGTCGCTGGCCGTCTGGGTGGCGCCGAAATCGCGCGGACCGAATGGTATCGTGAAGGCCGCGTGCCGTTGCACACGCTGCGCGCCGACATTGACTATGCCCTGTCCGAAGCCACGACACCTTATGGGATCATCGGGGTGAAGGTCTGGATCTTCAAAGGCGAAATCCTTGAGCATGATCCGCAGGCGCATGACCGCCGTCAGGCCGAGGCACAGGAAGGCGCGGCTCCGCGTCAACCCCGCCGCGACCGCGAACGCGCGTAAGGGAGGTTTGACAAATGTTGCAACCGAAACGGACAAAGTTCCGCAAACAGCACAAGGGCCGTATCCACGGCGAAGCCAAGGGCGGCTTTCTTTTGAACTTCGGCTCTTACGCCCTGAAGGCGACCGAGCCTGAGCGTGTGACCGCGCGGCAGATCGAAGCGGCCCGCCGCGCGATCACCCGCCACATGAAGCGTCAGGGCCGTGTCTGGATCCGGATTTTCCCGGATCTGCCGGTGTCGGCCAAGCCGATCGAAGTGCGTATGGGTAAAGGCAAAGGCTCGGTCGACCGTTGGGTCGCCAAGGTGAAGCCCGGCCGCATCATGTTCGAAATCGACGGCGTTGCCGAAGATATCGCGCGTGAAGCTTTGCGCCTTGGCGCGATGAAGCTACCGGTCACCACCCGCGTTGTTCTGCGCGAAGACTGGTAAGGGTGCCGGGGTGATCCCCGCCCGATAGATCAGGCCCCTGCCGGCAACGGCGGGGGCTTTTTGCTGACACCGCCCCGCGTGCGCCTCCCCCCGCCCTTGTGGGCAGGGGATAGGGAAGGGGCTTTTGCAGGAACACAGCCAATGTCGAACGTAACCTCACTTTTCGTCACCCGCCTGTATCGCGCCAAGTTGAATGACTTGGCCAAGAAGAAGGTCGATTACGAAGAACTTGCCGCGTCCTGCAACTCGATTGCCGAGGATGATGAAGCCGGGCAAGAGTGGTGCGAGGCGAACGGCTATCCCGGCTACACCTCCTATGCCTCGCTGGATGATCTGCCGTGGCGCTTTCCGATCTTCAAGGCGCTGGAGGCGGCGCTGGACAAGCATGTGGCGGCGTTTTGCGACGATCTGGCCTTTGATCTGGACGGCAAGAAGCTGAAGCTGAACGCGCTGTGGATCAACATCCTGCCCGAAGGCGGCACCCACGCCAGCCACATCCACCCGCATTCGGTGATTTCCGGCACCACCTATGTGCAGATGCCCGAAGGCACCAGTGCGCTGAAACTGGAAGACCCGCGCCTGCCGATGATGATGATGTCCCCCCTGCGCCGCAAGGACGCCCCCGAAAAGCTGCGCCAGTTCGTCTATGTCCAGCCGGTGGTGGGCGAGGTGCTTCTGTGGGAAAGCTGGCTGCGCCACGAAGTGCCGATGAACATGGCCGAGGAAGAGCGGATATCGGTCAGCTTCAACTATGGCTGGGCCTGAGGCAGAGCGGAACAGAACGTTGTCGAACTTCCCCCTTGCCCCAAAGGCCCGGTCCCTGTAGAGAGACCCATCCACGGTTCCGGGGCGACTCGGAATTGGGGTTTTGCATTGATCCACCGGGTTCAGGGTTACCCTTTCGCAAGGGGCCCTCTGGTGATTGAGAAAAGGAACACGGCATGAAAGCCGACGAACTTCGGGGCAAGTCCCCTGACCAGCTGCGCGATCAGCTTGTCGCACTGAAAAAGGAAGCCTTCAACCTGCGCTTCCAGGCCGCCACGAACCAGCTTGAGAACACCGCCCGCATGCGTGCTGTCCGTCGGGACGCCGCGCGCGTGCTGACCATTCTCAACCAAAAAGCCGCTGAAGCGGCGAAGTAAGAGGTCAAACCCATGCCCAAGCGTATCCTTCAAGGCGTCGTGACCTCGGACAAGAACGAACAGACCATCACGGTTCTGGTCGAGCGTCGCTTCAAACACCCGCTGCTGCAAAAGACCGTCCGCAAATCGAAGAAATATCGCGCGCACGATGCAGCAAATCAATTCAAGGTTGGTGACACCGTCCGCATCGAGGAATGTGCACCGATTTCGAAAACCAAGCGTTGGACGGTGGTCGTCACAGCGTAACGCTGCGGCCCATCCGTTTGACGGCAATCGAAACCCTGGGGCGTCATCTGCATGACAGTCCCCAAAGGTCGGGAGAAACCAAATGATCCAGATGCAGACCAATCTGGATGTTGCTGATAACTCGGGCGCTCGCCGGGTTCAGTGCATCAAGGTTCTTGGCGGTTCACACCGCCGCTATGCGTCCGTGGGCGACATCATCGTGGTGTCGGTCAAGGAAGCCATTCCAAAGGGCAAGGTAAAGAAGGGTGACGTGCGCAAGGCCGTTGTCGTTCGCACCGCCAAAGAGGTTCGTCGCGAAGACGGCACCGCCATCCGCTTTGACCGCAACGCTGCCGTCATCCTGAACAACCAGGGTGAACCGGTCGGCACGCGTATCTTCGGGCCGGTGGTGCGCGAATTGCGCGCCAAGAGCTTCATGAAGATCATCTCGCTGGCTCCGGAGGTGCTCTGATGGCTGCCAAACTCAAAAAAGGTGACACCGTCATCGTGCTGACCGGCAAGGACAAGGGCAAGCAGGGCGAAATCGCCTCTGTGAACCCGACCGCCAACAAGGCCGTGGTCGAAGGCGTCAACGTTGCGATCCGCCACACCAAGCAATCCGCCGCCTCGCAGGGTGGTCGTGTGGCCAAAGCCATGCCGATCGACCTGTCGAACCTGGCGATCGTGGACAAGAACGGCAAACCCACCCGCGTCGGCTTCCGCATGGATGGCGACAAGAAGGTGCGTTTTGCCAAGACCACCGGGGAGGCGATCTGATGTTGGACCAAGCCACCTATACCCCGCGCCTGAAGGCCGAATATCTGGCCAAAGTGCGCGCGGCGATGAAAGAAGAATTCGCCTACAAGAACGACATGCAGATCCCCCGGCTTGAGAAGATCGTTCTCAACATGGGCGTTGGCGAAGCGGTCAAGGACACCAAGAAGGTGAAACAGGCCGCGGAAGAACTGTCGTTGATCGCCGGCCAAAAGGCCGTGATCACCCACGCCAAGAAGTCCATCGCTGGTTTCCGTGTGCGTGAACTGATGCCGCTGGGCTGCAAGGTCACGCTGCGCAGTGACAAGATGTACGAATTCCTTGACCGTCTGATCAACGTGGCCTTGCCCCGCGTCCGTGACTTCCGCGGCGTCAAGGGCAGCTCGTTCGACGGCCGGGGCAATTATGCCATGGGCTTGAAAGAGCACATCGTGTTCCCGGAAATCAACTTCGACAAGGTCGATGAGATTTTGGGGATGGACATCATCATCTGCACGAATGCGAAAACCGATGCTGAAGCCAAGGCGCTGTTGAAGCATTTCAACATGCCCTTCACATCGTAACCGCGAGGAACCAGAAACATGGCCAAGAAATCTATGGTGAACCGCGAAGTGAAGCGCGCCAAACTGGTGAAGCAATATGCTTCCCGGCGTGCTGCGCTGAAGACGGTGATCGAAGACCAGACGAAGCCGATGGAAGATCGTTTCAAAGCGACTCTGAAACTTGCCTCGCTGCCCCGCAACTCATCGGCGACGCGGATTCACAACCGCTGCCAGCTGACGGGACGTCCGCATGCTTACTATCGTAAGCTGAAACTGTCGCGGATCATGCTGCGTGATCTGGCCTCGTTTGGTCAGATCCCCGGCATGGTCAAGTCCAGCTGGTAAGGGAGAGGAAACATGCCTGTTAACGATCCTATCGGCGATATGCTGACCCGTATCCGTAACGCCCAGATGCGCGGCAAATCCACCGTCATGACGCCTGCATCCACGATGCGCGCCCGCGTGCTGGATGTGCTGCTGTCGGAAGGTTACATCCGCGGCTATGAAAAGAACCCGACCGACAACGGTCAGGGCGAATTCGTCATCTCGCTCAAGTACTACGAAGGCACTCCGGTGATCCGCGAAATCAAGCGCGTGTCCAAGCCGGGTCGCCGGGTGTACATGGGCGTCAAGGAAATTCCGACGGTCCGCAATGGCCTTGGCGTTTCCATCGTCTCGACCCCGAAAGGTGTCATGTCCGATGCAGCAGCACGCTCCGCCAATGTTGGCGGCGAAGTGCTCTGCACCGTATTCTAAGAGGAGGGTGCAATGTCTCGTATCGGCAAGAAACCCGTCTCTCTGGTCAAGGGCGTGTCCGCCACGATCAGCGGACAGACGGTCGAAGTGAAAGGGCCGAAAGGCACCCGCAGCTTTACGGCGACGGATGACGTCACGCTGACGATTGATGGCGACGAAATCAAGGTGACGCCGCGCGGCACGTCAAAGCGCGCGCGTCAGCAATGGGGCATGGCCCGGTCGATGGTTGAAAACCTGGTGACCGGCGTGACCACCGGCTTCAAGAAAGAGCTTGAGATTCAAGGCGTGGGTTACCGCGCGGCGATTGCAGGCAATGTCTTGAAACTGTCCTTGGGCTATAGCCACGAAGTCAACTTCGCTGTTCCGGCCGGCGTGACCGTCACGTCGCCGAAGCAAACCGAAATCATTGTGGAAGGGATCGACCAACAGCTTGTTGGTCAGGTCGCTGCGAACATCCGCGAATGGCGTCAGCCCGAGCCCTACAAGGGCAAAGGCATCCGCTACAAGGGTGAGTTCGTGTTCCGCAAGGAAGGCAAGAAGAAGTAAGGTGGCAAAATGGCTTTGAACAAAAGAGAGCTGTTCCTCAAGCGCCGCCTGCGCGTTCGGAACAAGATCAAGGCGATGGCAAACGGGCGCTTGCGTCTGTCGGTGCATCGGTCGTCCAAGAACATCAGCGCCCAGCTGATCGACGATGTGAAGGGCGTGACCGTTGCGGCCGCCTCCACGTTGGAGAAAGACCTGGGTGTCGTTGGCAAGAACAACGTCGAGGCTGCGGCCAAGATCGGCGCTGCGATTGCAGAACGGGCGAAGAAGGTTGGGGTCGAAGAGTGCTATTTCGATCGTGGCGGTTTCCTCTTTCACGGCAAGATCAAGGCTTTGGCCGATGCTGCGCGTGAAGGCGGCCTGAAGTTCTGAGGAGTTAAGAGATGGCAGAACGTGAAAATCGGGGCCGCGGCGGTGATCGTCGTCAGGAGTCCCGCGAGGAAACGCCCGAGTTTGCAGACCGTCTGGTGGCAATCAACCGCGTTTCGAAAACCGTAAAGGGTGGCAAGCGCTTTGGCTTTGCTGCACTTGTCGTGGTCGGCGACCAGCGTGGTCGTGTCGGCTTTGGCAAGGGCAAGGCCAAAGAGGTGCCCGAGGCGATCCGCAAGGCAACGGAACAGGCCAAGCGCCAGATGATCCGCGTGCCGCTCAAGGACAGCCGCACCCTGCACCACGACATGGAAGGTCGCCACGGCGCCGGCAAGGTCGTGATGCGCACCGCCGTGGCGGGTACCGGCATCATCGCCGGTGGTCCGATGCGCGCCGTGTTCGAGATGCTGGGGATCCAGGACGTTGTGGCAAAGTCGATCGGCAGCCAGAACCCCTACAACATGATCCGTGCCACCATCGACGGCTTGAAAGCTGAAACCTCGCCCCGCCAGGTGGCCGCACGTCGCGGCAAGAAGGTGGCCGAGATCCTGAAGCGGCCGGAAACCGAAACGGTTTCCGTTGAAGCTGTGGAGGCATGATGATGACCGACACCGTCAAGAAAACCATCGTCGTGCAGCAGATCAAATCTGCCGCCCGTCGGCCCGCCGTGCAGACCGCGACCCTCAAAGGTCTTGGCCTGAACAAGGTCCGCCGCACCCGTGAACTGGAAGACACGCCTTCCATCCGCGGCATGGTCAACAAGATCTCGCATCTTGTGAAGATCATCGAAGAGCGCGGCTAAGGTCTGGCGGGGTCATCCCTGCCTGATCATGCGAAACACGCCCTGCGGGAAACTGCGGGGCGTTGCCTTTTGGGCAGGGGGCAACCCGCCGCCCGCCAATCCGCTTGCCTTGCCCGTCCACAGCCCCTATACGCCCCCGGTGGCCCTTGACGGCCACAGAATCAACAAGACCCGCGGCCCTTGCGGCCGCTCAATCAACAAGAAATGCCGTGTTGCCCCCATCCGTCGCAGGCGGGGGCGTTCCGGCGATGGAGAATGCGACATGAAACTGAATGAACTTGCCGACAATGACGGCGCTGCCAAGAAGCAAAAGCGCGTTGCCCGTGGCCCCGGTTCGGGCAAGGGCAAGACCGCTGGCCGTGGTATCAAGGGTCAGAAATCCCGTTCGGGTGTGGCCATCGGCGGCTACGAAGGCGGCCAGATGCCGCTGTATCGCCGTCTGCCCAAGCGCGGCTTTACCAAGCCGAACCGCAAGGAATACGCCGTTGTCAATCTGGGCCTGATCGAAAAGTTCATCGGTCTGGGCAAGCTGGATATCTCGGTGGACCTGACCGAAGACATGCTGGTGACCGCCGGCCTGACCAACAACAAGCGCGACGGCATCCGCATCCTGAACAAGGGCGAGATCAAGTCGGCCGTGAAACTGGTCGTGTCGGGCGCGTCGGCTGCGGCGGTTGAGGCCGTGCAAGCGGCGGGCGGGACGATCACGCTTCCGGCGACTCAGGCTGAATAAGCAAATCAGGGATTGTGAGCGGCCTTAAGGTCGCTTACATCAGCTACAGTTTTCCCGCGCCGCCGACCGGAAGACGGTTCGGCGGCGTTGTCCATGAAAAAGACCGGACAGAAAGAGATCGAACATGGCATCTGCTGCAGAGCAAATGGCGGCGAACCTGAGCTGGGGCGCATTGGGCAAGGCAACTGACCTGCGCCAGCGCATCTTCTTTACCATCGGTTTGCTGATCGTCTATCGCGTGGGCACCTATATTCCGGTTCCGGGCATTGATGGGGCGCAATTGCGCGCCTTCATGAATGACGCAGGCGCAGGCATCGGCGGCATCCTGAACATGTTCACCGGCGGCGCGATCAGCCGCATGGGCATCTTCGCGCTTGGGATCATGCCCTACATCTCGGCCTCGATCATCGTGCAGCTTTTGTCGGCCATGTGGGCCCCGCTGGAGCAGTTGAAGAAAGAGGGCGAGCAGGGCCGCAAGAAGCTGAACCAGTACACCCGGTACGGCACCGTTTTTCTGGCGACGTTTCAGGCCTGGGGCATCGCCGCCTCGCTAGAGGCCGGGGGGCTGGCCACCGATCCGGGGCTGTTCTTCAAGGCGGCCTGCGTGATCACCCTTGTTGGCGGCACCATGTTCCTGATGTGGCTGGGTGAACAGATCACCGCGCGCGGCATCGGCAACGGCATCTCGCTGATCATCTTCGTCGGCATCGTGGCCGAAGTCCCTGCCGCCATTGCGCAATTCCTGTCGCAGGGTCGCTCTGGCGCGATCTCGCCCGCCGTGATCGTGGGCGTGATCGTGATGGTCATCGCGGTGATTGCCTTCGTGGTGTTCATGGAACGCGCCTTGCGCAAGATCCACATTCAATACCCCCGGCGTCAGGTCGGGATGAAGATCTACGACGGCGGCTCGTCGCATCTGCCGGTCAAGGTCAACCCGGCGGGCGTCATTCCGGCGATCTTTGCCTCGTCGCTTTTGCTGCTGCCCACCACGATCGCCACCTTTTCCGGTTCCCAGACCGGGCCGGTGATGTCCACGATCCTGGCCTATTTCGGCCCCGGCCAGCCGCTGTATCTGCTGTTCTTCACCTCGATGATCGTGTTCTTCAGCTATTTCTACACCTACAACGTCGCCTTCAAGGTGGATGATGTCGCCGAAAACCTGAAGAACCAGAATGGTTTCATCCCCGGCATCCGCCCGGGCAAGAAGACCGAAGAATACCTGGAATATGTCGTCACCCGCGTGCTGGTGCTGGGCTCGGCCTATCTGGCGGCGGTCTGTCTGCTGCCCGAGATTTTGCGCAGCCAGTTTGCCATCCCGTTCTACTTTGGCGGCACCTCGGTGCTGATCGTGGTCTCGGTGACGATGGACACGATCAATCAGGTGCAATCGCATCTGTTGGCGCATCAGTATGAAGGCCTGATCGAAAAGTCGCAATTGCGCGGCAAGAAACGCACGGCCCCCAAGGCCCCCTCGCGGCGCTGACCCATGGTAAATGTCATTCTTCTGGGCCCCCCGGGGGCAGGCAAGGGCACGCAGGCCAAGCGTCTGGTCGATGAGCGCGGCATGATCCAGCTGTCCACCGGCGACATGCTGCGCGAAGCCAAGACCAGCGGCACCGACATGGGCCGCCGCGTGGCCGAGGTGATGGCCCGGGGCGAGTTGGTGACCGATGATATCGTCATTGGTCTGATTGCGGAAAAGCTGGCGCAGGGGGCCAAGGGCGGCTTCATCTTTGACGGCTTTCCCCGCACCTTGCCGCAGGCCGATGCGCTTGACGATCTGCTGGAAAAAATGGGTCAGGGCCTTGATGCCGTGATCGAGATGCAGGTCGATGACGCGGCTTTGGTGGCGCGTGTCTCTGGCCGCTATACCTGTGGCCAGTGTGGCGAGGTTTACCACGACCAGACCCGCCCGACATCGGTTGCGGGCGTCTGTGACGCCTGCGGCAGTCACGATCTGCGCCGTCGGGCTGATGACAATGCCGATGCGCTGCGGACCCGGCTGATGGAATATTACAAGAAGACCTCGCCGCTGATCGGCTATTACTATGCCAAGGGGCAGTTGGCGCCGGTTGATGGGCTGGCCGAAATTGACGCGGTTGGCGCTGCCATCGCGAAAATTCTTGACAAAAGCTGAAAACATCGCCCGCGCCCTTGACGGGCCGGACAAATGCCCATAAAGCACAGCGTCCCGCAACGGAATCGTTGGGGGCATTCCTGTCAAGGAAGTCGAACCAAAAGGGCACAGGCCCCGATGGAGTTGTGAAAAAAGGTTCTGGCATCACGGAACCGCAACGATGAAAAGGATACACGTTTGGCACGTATTGCTGGCGTCAACATTCCCACCCAGAAGCGGGTTCCGATCGCCCTGACCTATATCACCGGCATCGGCCCCGCGAACGCGGAAACCATCTGCGCCTCGCTGAACATCGACCGCGCCCGTCGCGTGAATGAGTTGTCGGATGCCGAAGTTCTGGCAATCCGCGAATTCATCGACGCCAACTTCACGGTTGAAGGCGACCTGCGCCGCGAAGTGACTATGAACATCAAGCGTCTGATGGACCTTGGCTGCTATCGCGGCCTGCGTCACCGCAAGGGCCTGCCGGTCCGCGGTCAGCGCACCCATACCAACGCTCGTACCCGCAAGGGCCCCGCAAAAGCCATCGCTGGCAAGAAGAAATAAGGGGAGCGCACAGATATGGCACGCGATACCAAAGCAGCAGCCCGCACCAAGAAAAAAGAGCGCAAGAACATCGCCGCTGGCGTGGTGCATGTGAACTCTTCGTTCAACAACACCAAGGTTCTGATCTCGGACGTTCAGGGCAATGCGATTTCGTGGTCGTCCTCGGGCACCATGGGCTTCAAAGGCTCGCGCAAGTCGACGCCTTATGCCGCCCAGATGGCTGCGGAAGACGCCGCCCGCAAGGCCCAGGAACATGGCATGAAGACCGTCGAGGTTGAAGTTCAGGGTCCGGGTTCGGGCCGTGAATCGGCGCTTCGGGCCCTTGCCGCTGTTGGTTTGAACATCACCTCGATCCGCGACGTTACCCCGCTGGCGCACAACGGTTGCCGCCCGCCCAAGCGCCGTCGCGTCTGATTGCAATCTTTCACATCGGGCCGCGCGATTCCGCGCGGCCCGATTTTCGATATTTCAGGACCCTCGGGCGTTTCCCGCTTTCTGGACATGGGCGGCGAAACAAGGATGGAGGCGACAGCATGATCCATAAGAACTGGCAAGAACTGATCAAACCGACGCAATTGGTTGTCAAACCGGGGGCCGACGCCGCGCGCGTGGCCACCGTGATCGCCGAACCGCTGGAGCGTGGCTTCGGCCTGACGCTGGGCAACGCCCTGCGCCGCATCCTGCTGTCGTCGCTGCAAGGGGCCGCCATCACCTCGGTGCAGATCGACAACGTGCTGCATGAATTTTCCAGCGTCGCTGGCGTGCGCGAAGACGTGACCGACATCGTGCTGAACCTGAAGGGTGTCTCGATCAAGATGGATGTCGAAGGGCCCAAGCGCCTGTCGATTTCGGCCAAGGGTCCGGGCGTTGTGACGGCGGGGGATATCTCTGAATCCAGCGGCATCTCGATCCTGAACCGCGATCACGTGATCTGCCACCTTGACGATGGCGCCGACGTGTTCATGGAACTGACGGTGAACACCGGCAAGGGCTATGTCTCGGCCGACAAGAACCGTCCCGAGGATGCGCCCATCGGTCTGATCCCGATCGACGCGATCTATTCGCCGGTCAAGAAGGTCAGCTACGAAGTCACCCCGACCCGCGAAGGTCAGGTGCTGGACTATGACAAGCTGACCATGAAGGTGGAAACCGATGGCAGCCTGACGCCGGATGATGCCGTCGCCTATGCCGCGCGCATCCTGCAAGACCAGCTGTCGATCTTTGTCAACTTCGACGAGCCGGAATCGGCCAAGCTGGGCGAAGTCGATGCCGGGCTGGAGTTCAACCCGCTGCTGCTGAAAAAGGTCGACGAGCTGGAGCTTTCGGTGCGTTCGGCAAACTGCCTGAAGAACGACAATATCGTCTATATCGGCGATCTGATCCAGAAAACCGAAGCCGAAATGCTGCGCACCCCGAACTTCGGCCGCAAGTCCTTGAACGAAATCAAGGAAGTGCTGTCGGGCATGGGGCTGCATCTGGGCATGGAAGTCGAAGACTGGCCGCCAGAGAACATCGAAGATCTGGCCAAGCGTTTCGAAGATCAGTTCTAAGGGTTTGGGGGGCGGCAACGCCCCTCGGCAAATGCCCGCAGGTGCGGGGAACAACTGGCGAAAGCCCAAGGTGAGCGGGACCAAACGTAGGCCCTGCCGGACAAAGCAAAACACGCGATAGGAGATTTCCATGCGTCACTCGAACGGCTACCGCAAGCTGAACCGCACCCACGAACACCGCAAGGCGATGTTCGCCAACATGTGCGGCTCGCTGATTGAACACGAACAGATCAAGACCACGCTGCCAAAGGCGAAAGAACTGCGCCCGATCATCGAAAAGCTGATCACGCTGGCCAAGCGCGGCGACCTGCACGCCCGTCGTCAGGCCCATTCGCAGCTCAAGCAGGACATGCACACCGCACGCCTGTTCGAAATCCTCGGCCCCCGCTACAAGGACCGCGCCGGCGGTTATGTGCGTGTGCTGAAGGCCGGGTTCCGCTATGGCGACATGGCCCCGATGGCGATCATCGAGTTTGTTGATCGTGACCCGAACGCCAAAGGCGCTGCCGACCACGCCCGCACCGAAGCGGCCGACGCCGAATAAGGCTCCGCTACAGAACAAGAATACGCCGCCCTTGGCATCAGGGGCGGCGTTTTTTATTGAACACGTCTATGCCGCCCGGCTTGAACCCGCTGGCCGTCGCCACGCGTCAAGCCCCGCAATGGCGTCTGTCGATCTCTGGGCACACGCGGACGCAGTCAAGACCATCGCACCCCGCCACTCACCCTTGGCCCAGCAAGGGCCAAGGGGCAGCAGACGGTCAGTGACCCAGGATCTGGCTCAGGAACAGCTTGGTCCGGTCGCTTTGCGGGTTGTTGAAGAACTCTTTCGGTTCGTTCTGCTCAACGATCTGGCCCTGGTCCATGAAGATTACGCGGTTGGCGACCGCTTGGGCAAAGCCCATCTCATGCGTGACGCACAGCATGGTCATGCCCTCTTCCGCCAGTTCGATCATGGTGTCGAGCACCTCTTTGATCATCTCGGGGTCCAGCGCCGAGGTCGGCTCGTCAAACAGCATGATGCGCGGCTTCATGCACAGGCTGCGCGCAATGGCGACGCGCTGCTGCTGGCCGCCCGACAACTGGCCGGGGTATTTGTGCGCCTGTTCGGGGATCTTGACCTTGCTCAGGTAGTGCATCGCCACCTCGTCGGCCTCTTTCTTCGGGGTCTTGCGAACCCAGATCGGCGCCAGCGTCAGGTTTTCCAGAATGGTCAGATGCGGGAACAGGTTGAAGTGCTGAAACACCATGCCCACCTCGGACCGCACCTTGTCGATGTTCTTCAGGTCTGATGTCAGTTCGGTGCCATCGACGATGATCTGGCCCTGCTGGTGTTCTTCCAGCCGGTTGATGCAGCGGATCAGCGTCGATTTCCCAGACCCGGACGGGCCGCAGATCACGATGCGTTCGCCGCGGTTCACGGTCATGTTGATGTCGCGCAACACGTGGAAGGTGCCATACCACTTGTTCATCTGGGTGATCTGGATGGCGATTTCGTCGCTGACCTGCATATGGCTGCGGTCAATTTCGCGGGCAATGGCTTCTGACATGGTCCGGTTCCCTTAGCGATGGTCGGTTTTCAGCTTGTTCTCCAGATACATCGAGTATCGGGACATGCCAAAACAGATGATGAAGAAGATGGCGCCGACAAAGATGTAAGGCTCCCAGTAAACGCCCTTCCAGTCGGTCGAGGCGCGCACGGCGTCGGTGATGCCTTTCAGCGGGTCCAGCAGGCCGACAAAGACCACCAGCGTGGTATCCTTGAACAGACCGATGAATGTGGACACGATGCCGGGGATACTGATCTTCAGGGCTTGCGGCATGATGATCAGACGCTGCGCCTTGATGTAATCCAGACCCAGGGCGTCGGCGGCCTCATACTGGCCACGTGGCAGGGCGGCAAGGCCACCCCGCACCACCTCGGCGATATAGGCGGCGGCAAACAGCACCACCATGATGATGACGCGAAGGATGATGTCAAAATCGGTGCCCGGCGGCAGGAAGTAGTTCAGCAGCAAGGATGCGGTGAACAGCAGGGTGATCAGCGGCACACCTCGAATGAACTCGATGAACCCGACCGACAGCTTGTTGACGATGAACATGTCCGATTGCCGCCCCAGCGCCAGCAGCACCCCAAGGGGCAGCGAAAAGGCAATGCCGGTGAAGCCGATGGTAAAGGCAAGGATAAAGCCGCCAAACTCGCGTGAGCGAACCTCTTGCAGCGCGATGGGAAGCACGGATTGCAGCGTTTCGGCGGCAGGGCCGGACAGGAACAGCCACCACAGCACCGGGGCCAGCACCGCCGCGATGCCGCCAAGGATGGCACCAGCGATCGGTTGCACGATTTTCGCCGCACCATAGCCAACGCCAAAGCCCGCCAGCGCCATCACCGGCACCCAGACCGACCCGCCCCACAGCAGCCAGAAGCCAATCGCCGGATAGACCAGCGCGAACCACAGCATCTTGCGCGGCAAGGCGTCAAACAGCACCGGGGCAATCGCTACCAGCATCAGAACGAAGGCCAGCACCGGGCGCCAATACAGCTCGGACGGATAGAAGCCGAACAGGTATTGCGGCCAGCGTTCGCGGATCAGCGCCCAGCAGGCTCCGGTCACGCCCTCGCCATAGCGCGCCTCAATGATCTGGCGGCATTCCGACAGCGATCCGGCATTCCACACGCCGCGCAACATCCATGGTGCGATATGCGACACCAGATAGACCACTGCGCCCACGCCCAGCACGGTCAGGATCACGTTCAGCGGCGACGAGAACAGGTTCTCGCGCAACCATTTCACCGCACCGGCCTCGGTGATCGGCGGGGCAGCGGGCGCCAGCATTTCGCGGCGCACGAAGGGGGCAGAGGTGGCTTTCATCTCAGCGCTCCTTCAGACGGACGGAATTGTTGTAGATGTTCATCGTGCCAGAAATGATCAGGCTGATGACCAGATAGATCAGCATCAGCAACATCATCGCCTCCAGCCCGCGCCCGGTCTGGTTCAGCGTGATGCCCCCCAGCGTGCCGCGCAGGTCCATATAGCCGACGGCAATGGCCAGCGACGAGTTCTTGGTCAGGTTCAGGTATTGCGAGATCAGCGGCGGGATGATCACCCGCAGCGCCTGCGGCAGGATCACCAGGCTCATGGTGCGGCCCGGGCGCAGGCCAAGCGCAAAGGCGGCTTCCGATTGCCCCTTTGACACGGCATTGATCCCGGCGCGGACGATCTCGGCGATGAAGGCCGCGGTGTAAAGCGTCAGCGCCAGCCAAAGTGCCACCAGCGAGTTCGACACCTGCAAACCGCCGGTGAAATTGAAGCCTTGCAGGGCCGGCGCATCGACATGGGTGCCAAGAAACAGGAAAACCGCACTGATCGGGCCAAACAGGGCAAGGATCGACTGCCACCAGGTTGTGGGGCGCTCGCCGGTCGCTTCCTGAATGCGCTTGGCCCGGCGCAGGATGGCCCGGTTCGCAAAGAAACCTCCGACAAGGGCCGCAACGATCAGCACAAGGTCGATGTTCAGATAGACCGACCCCAAGGTCAGCCACCCCATCGAATTGTCAAAGATCAGCCACGGGATCGCCGTGTAGCGGTTGGTAAAGGCCACCGTGTCAAACAGCACCATGCTGGCGGCCGGGTTTTCGCCGCGAAACGCATTGGGGGCGGGCAGGGCCTCGGTAAAGACGGCAAAGATGATCAAGATCCACAGCAACAGCGGAATGTTGCGGAACACCTCGACATAGACCGTCATCAACCGGGCAATGACCCAGTTTTTCGACAGCCGCAACACGCCCGCCAGAACCCCGACAACCGTCGCCGCAATACAGCCCAGAAACGCCACCAGCAGCGTGTTCAGCAGGCCCACCAGCGTGGCCCGCGCATGGGTGCTGTCATTGGTGTATTCCACCAGCGTCTGGTTGATGTCATAGCCCGACCGGTTGCCCAGAAAACTGAAATCGATCCCCCGACCCAGCACGGCAAGATTGCGCAACAGGTTGTCGACCAACCACGCCACCCCCGCCATCACCAAGATCAGCACCACGATCTGGATGGTGATCGAGCGATACCGGGTGTCGTATATAAGCATCCCAAGCCGAAAGCCCGCTTTCGGTTCATCCGTGACAACGGCCATGCATTTTCCCCTATTCTCCGCGCGTGACCGGGCTTTGCCCTTGTTGCGGGGGTGAACCCCGACGCTGCGGATAACCCTGTTGCAGGTTATGAAAAAGGGCGCGCCGTGACAGCGCGCCCCAAAGTCAGCCGATTACCGGAACGGCGGTGCGTAAAGCAGGCCGCCTTGGGTCCACTGCGCGTTCAGACCACGCGCCAGACCGATCGGGGTCGACTCGCCGATGGTGGCGGCGAAGATTTCGCCATAGTTGCCGCCGGCCTTGATCGCGTTCATCGCCCAGTTCGGCTCAAGCCCGATCATCTTGCCCAACTCGCCCGAGGTGCCCAGCAAACGCTGCACTTCCGGGTTCTGCGACGAGGTCGCCAGCTCGTCGATATTGGTCGAGGTGATGCCATACTCTTCGGCCGCAACCAAAGCGTTCAGCGTCCAACCGACGATGTCGGCCCAGGCATTGTCGCCATGGCGCACTGACGGCCCCAGCGGCTCTTTCGAGACGATTTCGGGAAGGATGATGTGGTTTTCCGGGTCCGCAAAGGCGGCACGGGTGGCGGCAAGACCCGACGCATCGGTGGTGTAGGCGTCGCAAGCGCCCGCCAGGTACTGTTGTTCGCCTTCGGCATTGGTTTCGATCGGAACCGCCGTATAGGTCATGTTGTTGGCTTTGAAGTAGTCAGCCAGGTTCAGTTCCGTGGTGGTGCCGGTCTGGATGCAGATCGTGGCACCGTTCAGTTCCTTGGCCGAAGACACGCCCAGATCCTTGCGGACCATGAAGCCCTGACCGTCATAGTAGTTGACGCCCACAAAATCCATGCGCAGGTCGGTATCGCGCGAGAAGGTCCAGGTCGTGTTGCGCGCCAGCAGGTCGATCTTGCCCGAGGTCAGCTGTTCAAATCGGTCCGACGACGTGGTCGGGATATAGACGACCTTCGACGCGTCGCCCAGAACCGCAGCCGCCACGGCCTTGCAGATGGCCACGTCAAACCCTTGCCAGTTGCCGTTGGCGTCGGGCGCCGCAAAGCCAACCAGACCGGTGTTCACGCCACAGTTCAGCTCGCCACGGGCCTTGACGGTGTCAAGCGTCGAGGTGCCCTGCGCCAATGCAGCACCCGCAAGCAGCGTGGTGGCGGCGAGGGTGCCGAGGAATACGGATTGTTTCATTCTTACCTCATCCTGAGTGATCGGCCTTGGGCCGACATTTTTTGGTGCCCGACGACCCGGATTTGGGTCCGTCGGGGCCGAACTGACAGAGGTAAACCCCTTCCAGCAGACCCCAGTTTCGTCCGAAGCGGTTTGAAAGGTCAAGCGGGTCTGGGGAAAACGCCTAAAATCCTTGCAAATCCATGCCTTGTCCCGGGCTGCGCGCAGAATTGCATCGCCGTGCCCGCCATTTAGGCAGGATTGTTACCCGCACAATCCCAAGAATCGCTCGGCGGTCAGGAAGGCATCACGCCGCGCCTGCTCCAGCACCGCCGCGTCCTCATCGTCGCCCCATTGCTCGATCTGCCAGTGCTCGTCGATTCGGCTGATGGCAAAAGCGTCGGCCGCCGATACCCGACCGCGGGCAACAGCAAGGCCCAGGATCAGCGAGCCAGAGATGGCCACCAGATCATGCAGGGCGGTCATCCGGAACGGGTCATGCGCCGCCACATGGGCGCGCAGGCGGCGCAGACTGTCTTCGGGCTGCGGGATCGGGATCACGCCATGGGTCACCTGCAAGGGGGCCGCCAAGTGGTCGCGCGCCCAGTCCAGCAGCGGGGTCCAGGCGGCGGTCTGCCGGTCGATCAGCGCCGGCGGGTCAGTGGCGCGATAGCACAAAAGATCGGTGGCCCCGTAATTGGCGATCTCGCCCACCACGCCGTCAAACTGGGTCGCCACCTTGTCGATGGCGGAATTGGCGGCGCGGGTCAGCGGCATGGTGTCAGGGCGCACCAGGCCATGCTGCGCGTCCCATTCGGCGGCAATGGCCTGCGCCATGGCAAGGGTCGGCACGATCAGCGGTTGCTTGGCCGGGGTCTTCACCGGGCGGGCGTCCAGCCGGATGGCAAAGCCACCCTCGGCCGGCTCCGTCGTCGCCGCCTTCCAGAACCGCTTGGGCGCCCATGCACTCACTTGAACACCGCAAACGGGTCGGCGGGCACGTCCTTTTCGTTCCAGTCCAACACCTTCCACGTCCGCGCCATATGCTCGGGCAAGGGCGCGGTAAAGGTCATCAACTCCTTGGTGATCGGGTGTTCCACGGTCAGGCTGCGGGCATGCAGGTGCATTTTCTTCGACATCTCGCCCCCGGCCTGCGCGCCCCAGCCATCGCCCGCGTTTTCCTGCGCGCCGCCGCCATACTTGCCATCGCCGATGATCGGATGGCCCAGTTCGGCCATATGCGCGCGCAACTGGTGGGTGCGCCCGGTCACCGGCTCCAGCGCCATCCACGACATCCGGGTGCCCAGAAACCACAGCGTGAAATAGTCGGTCTGGGCGCGCTTGGCATCGGGGAAATCGGCCATCTTGGCCGGATGGACGCAGACCATCTTTTCGCCTTCGCCGCCGCGGCCATGGCCCGGCGCCTTCATCAGCCCGTATTTGATGGTGCCCTGCCGCGGGTGCGGCACACCCGCCACCAGCGCCCAATAGATCTTGCGGGTGTTCCTGTGCCGCAGCGCCTCGGACAGCGCCCGCGCCACCCGGTCGGTGCGCGCCAGCATCAACACGCCACTGGTATCCTTGTCCAGCCGGTGCACCAGTTTCGGCCGGTCCTTGTAGCCGAACTTCAGCGCCTCGGTCAGGCCATCGACATGCCGGTCACTCTGCCCCGATCCGCCCTGCGACGGCAGGCCGGGTGGCTTGTTCAGGATGATGATATGCTCATCCTTCCACAGCACGGCGTCCTGAATCATCTTGGCGTCGGCGGCGCTGACCCGGCCCTCATAGGGGCGGCTGGGCGCCTCGGTGTCGGGCAGGGGCGGCACGCGGATGCTTTGGCCGGGGGCCACGCGGTCGGCGGCCTTGACCCGCGCGCCATCGACCCGGATCTGCCCGGTGCGGCACATCTTTTCGACATGGCCTTGGGTCAGTTGCGGAAACCGGCGCTTGAACCACTTGTCCAGCCGCTGCTCACCCTCATCCTCGGACACCGTCAACAGTTTCACGCCGCTCATACAAAAGACCTTGCCAATGAAAGCCCGGCGACCAGCGCGGCGAGCGAGAAAATAACGGATGCGCCGACATAGCCTGCCGACAGCCAAAGCTGGCCGCGCTCCCACAGGGTGACAGCATCCAATGAGAACGCCGAAAACGTGGTGAAGCCGCCAAGGATGCCGGTCATCAGGAAGGGCGCAAAGCGCATGCCCCCCTTGGCCGTCAGCACGGCGACCAGGACCCCCATCAGGAACGACCCCAGTATGTTGACTGTCAGCGTCGCATAGGGAAACCCCGGCCCAAACACACGCATCGCCCCCACATTCGCAAGGTAGCGCAAGCATGCACCGATAGCGCCGCCAAAGGCGACTTGGGACAGGGTCAGGATCATAGGCCGTTCTGTGTGCCTCGGCTGCGGTTTTGTCAACCTCCGCAGGCCAACTCGCTGCCCCGCAGCTTTCTCTTTCAACAAATATCCTCGGGGGGCCCGGGGGGCAGACAGCCCCCCGGCGTTTCAGACCTGTCGGAAGACCGCCCGCAATCGCGCTCTGGAATTGTCAGCCGCCCTGCCGCCGCGCCCGCAACTTCGCGAAATACTCCACCCGCTTTTTCAGCTCCCGCTCGAACCCCCGCTCTGGCGGCAGATAGAACACCGGTCGCTTTATGCCCTCGGGGAAATAGTCCTGCCCGGAAAAGCCGTCCTCGGCGTCATGGTCGTAAGAATAGCCGCTGCCATAGCCGATCTCCTTCATCACCTTCGTCGACGCGTTCAGGATATGTTTTGGCGGCATCAGGCTGCCGGTGTCGCGCGCCGCCGCCCGTGCCGCCTTGTAGGCCGCATAGACCGCGTTCGATTTTGGCGCCAGCGCCAGATAGACCACCGCATTGGCCAAAGCCAACTCGCCTTCGGGGCTGCCAAGGCGTTCATAGCTGTTCCACGCATCCAGACAGACCGCATGCGCCTGCGGCTCAGCCAGCCCGATGTCTTCCACCGCCATCCGGGTCAGGCGGCGGGCCAGAAAGCGCGGGTCTTCGCCGCCCTCCAGCATGCGGGCAAACCAGTAAAGCGCGGCATCCGGGTCCGACCCGCGCACCGATTTGTGCAAGGCGCTGATCAGATTGTAATGCTCTTCGCCCGACTTGTCGTATTTCGCGGCACGCCGCATCAGGCGGCTGGCAAGCTGATCGCGGTCGATGGGATGATCCAATCGCCACGCCGCGACCTGTTCGATCAGGTTCAAAAGCGCCCGGCCATCGCCATCGGCCATATCCATCAGCGCCTCGCGCGCCTCGCCGGTCAGCGGCAGGCTGCGCGCAATGTCCATTTCCGCCCGCTGTATCAACCGCTCCAGATCGGCCAGCGACAGCCGTTCCAGCACAATCACCTGCGCGCGCGACAACAGCGCCGCGTTCAACTCAAAGCTGGGGTTTTCCGTGGTGGCCCCGACCAGCAGGATGGTGCCATCCTCCATATGCGGCAGGAACCCGTCTTGCTGCGCCTTGTTGAAACGGTGGATTTCATCGACAAACAGCAGCGTGCCTTGGCCGTTCTGGCGGCGGATCTTGGCCGCGTCAAAGACCTTGCGCAACTCCGGCACCCCGGTAAAGATCGCGCTGATCTGCACAAAACTCCGCTCGGTTGCGTCGGCCAGCAGCCGGGCGATGGTGGTCTTGCCCACGCCGGGCGGCCCCCACAGGATCAGCGATGACAGGCTGCCTGCCGCCAGCATCGCCCCCAACGGCCCCTCGGGGCCCAGCACCTGTGCCTGCCCGATCACCTGCGCCAGCGAGGTCGGTCGCAGACGGTCGGCAAGGGGGCGCGGGCCTTCCGCCAAGGGGCGCGGGCCTTCGACTTTCGGGTGGGGGGCGGTGTCAAACAGGTCGGCCATGCCGGCCACGATACGCCACGCGCCGCCGGGCGGCTAGAGCCGGAAGCGCATCCGGATGATCTGACCGCCCCGGTTCACATCAATCGCCCAGCGGCGGGTCGGCTCTGCGGCGGCAAGCGCCACGTCTTGCGGGCTGGTGACGCGGCGGTTGTTGATCGCCAGCAGCACATCGCCCGCGCGCAGGCCGATCTGCGCGGCAAGTCCCTGCGCATCGGTCACCACCACCCCGGCGGCATCGACCGGCAACCCCATCTCGGCGCTGACCGCCGGGTTGATCCGCGCCACCGACAACCCGCGCAGGGCACTGGTATCGGTGATCGTCACCGGGTCACGCGGGGGCGTCTCGGGCGGGGCAATCAGCGCAATCTCGGCCGTGGCCTCGCCGTCTACGTGCAGATAGGTGACGGTGGCCTTGGCACCCACGCCAAGGGCGGCCAGCCGGAAGATCATTTCCTGCAGGGTATTGGTTGGCTCTTGGGCAATCGACAAAACCACATCGCCGGGGCGCAGCCCTGCCTTGGCAAACGGGCTTTCGGGGTGGATTTCTGACAGCAGCACCCCATCGGGGCGGGCCAGGCCCATCGCCTCGGCCATGCCCGCATCCATCGCTTGCCCTGTCACACCCGACCATGGCCGGGTAAAGCGGCTGGCCCCGCTTTGGGCCTGCGCCACCACGGTCTGCACAAGGTTGGCCGGAATCGCAAAACCAATGCCGTTCGACCCGCCCGACCGGGTCAGGATCGCGGTGTTGATGCCGACCAATCGCCCCTGCATGTCCACCAGCGCACCGCCGGAATTGCCGGGGTTGATGGCGGCATCGGTCTGGATGAAATAGCCCCGGCCTTGCCCCACCGAACTGCGCGCAAGGCCCGAGACAATGCCCTGCGACACGGTTTGCCCCACCCCGAACGGGTTGCCGATGGCCAGCACCAGATCGCCCACCTCCACCTGATCCGAGTCGCGCAAAGCCAGCGCCGGCAGGTCAGCCGCCCCTTGCAGCCGCAAGATCGCCAGATCGCTTTCCTTGTCGCCCAGGATCAGGTCGGCGGCATATTCGCGGCGGTCGTTCAGCACGACGCGGATTTCGGTCGCTTGGCCCACGACGTGATAGTTCGACACCACGATGCCCGCGGGCGACACGATCACCCCCGACCCAAGCGAGTTTTGCACCCGCGGCTGGGTCTGGCCAAAGCCTTCAAAGAACTGGTCAAAGAACGGATCACCGGCAAAGGGCGACAGCCGGTCTTCCACCACGCGGCTGGCATAGATGTTGACCACGGCGGGCGCTGCCGCCTTGACCACCGGCGCGAATGACAGGCTGATCTCAGAGGGGCTTTCCGGCACGCGGGTCTCGGCGTGCAGCGGCAGGGCCAGACACAGGCAGGCAACGACAACATGGCGCAGCATGAAAACCTCCGGCAAAATCCGTCATCGGGATATGGCAGTCAGCCGCCCGGTTCGCAAGATTGCGGGGGGGTTTGCGGACACGGTCTGCTGCGCGGCCCAGCCTGCGGTTCAGCGCGGCCCGTCCTGCGCGGCCCGTCCTGTGCCGCCCTGCCGTTGCGGCCCGGCCTGCTTGCAACGCAACCCTTGCGCCGTGACCAGACCTCCGGCCTGCCGTGGCAGACGCGCGGGCGCGGCCATCGGCAAGGCCTGTCTTATTCCTTTGCCTTGGCCCCGGCCTGCGCCTTCAGGCGTTCGAGCAATTCTTCCTTGGTCGGTCGCAGGTTGGGGGTCTTGGTGCTGCCCTTGACCTTCATCACCTTGCCCGGCTTGGCGTTGGGGTCTTTCTGACGCCCTTGGTCTTTGCTCAGTTTCGGGTTGCCTGATTTTGCGTAATCCATGGCATTGCGCCTTTCGTAGAGGACTTAAGCCTGCCTCCATGCCCGAAAGCGGGCGCATCCGCAAGGAGGCCCGCCAAAGCAAATCTTAACGCTAGGTAAACGCCCGCGCCTAAGTCCTTGATGTTACGCCATCAGGCCATCTGTCCCACAGCGGGACGATTCAGGCCACGATCTCGCGCGGAATGATGAAATCATCCACAACGCCCTGACCAAAGCCGACAACGGCCCAAGCGTCGGCGACAAAGTCCACCACCAGAGTCGCGCCTGTCGGATAGCGGGCAAAGTCCGGGTCAACCGAGGCATGGGCCACGATGCGCGCCGCGAACTCGGCCATGCCGGGGTTGTGCCCGATCATCATCACCGTATCGGCGGTGGCATGGCGCAACACCGCCAGCATCACATCAGGCCCGGCATGATAAAGCGCAGGCTTCAATTGCAAGACCGGCGCGCCGGGCAGGGCAGGGGCGATCCGCTCCCATGTCTCGCGGGTGCGCACCGCGTCCGAGCACAGCACCTTGCCGGGCACATACCCGCGCGAAGCCAGCCATTGCCCCAGATCCGCCGCCGCCGCCCGGCCGCGTTCGTTCAGGGGGCGCTCATGGTCGGGCGTCAGCGGGTCATCCCAGGAAGATTTGGCATGGCGGGTCAGGATCAAGCGTTTCATCGGTGGAATTGCCTCATGTGATAGGCCGAGTGTTCAGGCATCCTTGCATAGGTCTGCGACCGTGGGCAAGCACGCCGCACAAGACAGCCCCCCGTCATGCATGCGCCGCCTTGGTCAAGGTGGGTCTGACAGGCAGGCACGTCATAGCCCGCCCCGGTCAGCGCGCTCACCGGGCAGGCGGTCAGGCAGGGCTTGTCGGGGCAGGTGGCACAAGGGCCAGCGGTGTCGGGCTCGGGCAGGGAAAGGTGCTGCGTCACCGCCAAGGCCCCGCGAAAGCTGACCATCAACCCTTGCCAACTGTGGACCAAAAGCCGCACCGGTCTTTCCCAGACCGCACCTGACCGCAAGGCCCAGGAATAGAACGGATGCCACGGCGGCCCACCAAAGGGAAACAGCGCCTTGGCCCCCAGATCACAGGCCAGCCGCCCGATCACCCGGCGCGACCAGCGATCCATCGGTTCGGGCGCGCCATCCCATTCGGGCTGCGCCTGAAGATGCTGCCAGAACCCCGGCTCACGCGGGCCGATCAGCAGCAGGGTTGCGGTGCCGGGCGGCAGGCCGGGTTCATCCCCCTTGGTGTGAAACCCGCCCAGCACCTCAAGCTGATGGGGCATCAGCCGATCCGCGACCGCGCCCAGCGTCAGCGGCGGAACGGCAGCAGCAGGCTCCATCCCAGCTTCGTCGGTTTGTCGTCCTGCCATTGCAGACCTATCACCATGTCATCATGCCCGGCCTCGGGTTGCGGCCGGTAAGTCTGAAAGATGCGGTCCCAGATCGACAAGGCAAAGCCATAATTGCTGTCATGCTCATGCCGATGCACCGAATGATGCACGCGGTGCATGTCGGGCGTGACCAGAACCAGCCGCACGACGCGATCCAGCCACAGCGGCAGGCGCAGGTTGGCGTGGTTGAACAGGGCGGTGCCGTTCAGCACGACCTCAAAGATCAAAACCGCAAGGGCCGAGGGGCCAAGCAGATAGATGATCCCGATTTTCAGCAGCATCGAGGCCGCAATCTCGACCGGGTGAAACCGCACGGCGGTGGTCACGTCAAAATCGCGGTCGGCGTGGTGCATGCGGTGGAACTGCCAGAACAGCGGCACTTTGTGGGTGATCAGGTGCTGCGCCCAGATCGCGAAATCAAGGATCAGGATCGCCAGAAGGGCCTCGATCCACAAGGGCCATGCCGTCTGGTTCAACAGGCCCCAGCCTTGGGCCGATGCATCCACCGCGGCCCCAACGGCCAGCAAGGGAAGAAAGATCGCGAGGGCCCGAAGGGTCAGCGTGTTCAACACCGTGATCGACAGGTTGGTGATCCACCGACCCTGACGCGGCACGCGGCGTGCCCGACGCGGGGCCCAAGCCTCTAGCGCTGCGAACAGGGCAAAAAGCCCAAGGAACATGGTCAGTCGGACCGCGGTTTCGGACATGGCACCTCACATTCGTAACGGTGAATGTAAGGCGCATCTTATCGCTTGTCTACGATGTCACGGCAGTTGTGACCGCCGAGGTCATCGCCGCACGCGCGGTTTCACCCGTGGTTCCGTCGCGCGGATTTGCGAGCCTGCGCCGTGGTCGGTGAACAGTTCCAGCAGGCAGGCGTTGGGGATGCGGCCATCCAGAATGGTCACGGCGCGGGTGCCCTGTTCGATCGCCAGCAGCGCGGTTTCGGTCTTGGGGATCATGCCGCCCGAGATCACGCCCTCGGCGGTCATCTGCCGGATTTCGTCGGGCGTGATCTGGGTCATCACCTCTCCGGCAGCGTTCTTCACCCCTGCGACATCGGTCAACAGCAGCAGACGGTCGGCCTGCAAGGCCCCCGCAATGGCGCCGGCGGCGGTGTCACCGTTGACGTTAAACGTCTCGTTGTCTGCCATGCCGGTGCCGACGGGCGCGATCACCGGAATGATCCCGGCGCGGTACAGGTCGCGCAGCACCTGCACGTTCATTTCCACCGGGCGACCGACGAAGCCCAGTTCCGGGTCATCGGCTTCGCAGACCATCAGGTCGTCGTCCTTGCCGGAAATCCCGACCGCGCGGCCCCCGGCATCCATGATCGCCTGCACGATGCGCTTGTTCACAAGGCCCGACAGGATCATTTCCACCACCTGCACCGTGGCCTTGTCGGTGACCCGCTTGCCGCGCACCCATTCGGACTGGATGCCCAGCTTGGCCAGCATGTCGTTGATCATCGGCCCGCCGCCATGCACCACCACCGGGTTCACCCCGACCTGACGCATCAGCACGATGTCGCGCGCAAACTCGGCCATCGCGGCATCGTCGCCCATGGCATTGCCGCCGAACTTTACCACCACGACCGCATCGGCATAGCGTTGCAGATAGGGCAGGGCTTCGGACAGCATCTTGGCGGTGTTCAGGGCATCTTGCATGGTCAGGGTCTGCTTCTTCATCTGGACCTCCGGGGTTGCAAGGGTGGTAACGCCTTTGCCGCGGTGTGCCAAGTCAGGTTGCTGGCTTGTCTTTCTTGACAATAAGAGTAGGGTTTGTGTCGAATGCAGGGGGCACCGATGTCAGAGCAGAAAACCATCGTGCTGACCGGGGCATCGCGCGGCATCGGGCATGCCACCGTCAAGCGGTTCTCGTCCGAAGGCTGGCGGGTGTTGAGTTGCTCGCGCCAGCCGTTCGATGCGCGCTGCCCCTGGCCGGGCGGCGAAGAGAACCACATCCAGCTTGACCTTGCCGACCCGAACAAGACCATCGCGGCGATCGAGACGATCAAGGCCAAGATCAATGGCCGCCTGCATGCGCTGGTCAACAACGCCGGGATCAGCCCGAAGGGCGACGGCGGCAAACGGCTGAGCACACTCGACACCGACCTGCGGACCTGGGGTCAGGTGTTTCACGTCAATTTCTTCTCGTCGGTGATCATGGCGCGCGGGCTGAAGGAAGAATTGGCGGCGGCCAAGGGGTCGATCGTCAACGTCACCTCTATCGCAGGCGTCCGGGTGCACCCGTTTGCCGGGGCGGCCTATGCCACGTCCAAGGCCGCACTGGCGGCGCTGACGCGGGAAATGGCGCATGATTTCGGCCCCCTTGGGGTGCGGGTCAATGCGATTGCGCCCGGCGAGGTGGAGACCGCGATCCTGTCGCCCGGCACCGACAAGATCGTGGAGAAACTGCCGTTGCAGCGGCTGGGTCAGCCCAACGAGGTGGCGGATGTGATCTGGTTCCTGTGTTCGGACCAATCCAGCTATATCTCGGGGGCTGAAATCGAGGTGAACGGTGCGCAGCATGTCTAGGCCGGGCAGGGGGCGCTGCCCCCTCGCCCCTGCGGGGCTCACCCCCGGGGTATTTGTCGCCAAGAGGAAATGGGCCGTGTTTCCTCTTGGCTGAAATACCCCCGCCGGAGGCCCCGGTCTGGCAAAGGAGGTTGGCCAAAGCAGCTTGACCGGCGTGACCATCGCCCGCATATCGGTGCAAACAGCGGAGGCCCCTATGCTTGATGACGCCGACGATATCCACCCGCTGATCCACGGCGCGCCCAAAGGGCTGGAGTTTCGCAAGCTGCGCAAGCGTCTGGTGCAACAGGTGCGCGAGGCGATTGACACCTATGGCATGGCCAAACCCGGTGAGCGCTGGCTGATCTGCCTTTCGGGAGGAAAGGACAGCTATACACTGCTGGCAATTTTGCACGAATTGAAATGGCGCGGGTTGTTGCCGGTGGACCTGCTTGCCTGCAACCTTGATCAGGGCCAGCCCGGCTTTCCCGCCACGATCCTGCCCGAGTTTCTGAGCCGGATGGGGGTGCAGCACCGGATCGAGTATCAGGATACCTATTCGGTGGTGGTCGACAAGATCGCGCCGGGCGGCACGATGTGCTCGCTGTGTTCGCGGTTGCGACGCGGCAACCTTTACCGCGTTGCGCGCGAAGAAGGCTGCTCGACCGTGGTTCTGGGCCATCATCGCGATGACATTCTGGAAACCTTCTTCATGAACCTGTTCCACGGCGGGCGTTTGGCCAGCATGCCGCCGCGCCTGTTGAACGAAGACGGCGATCTGTTCGTCGCCCGCCCCTTGGCCTTTGTGGCCGAGGCAGATTGTGACCGCTTTGCCCGCGCGATGAATTACCCGATTATTCCTTGCGATCTGTGCGGCAGTCAGGACGGTTTGCAGCGGGTGCAGGTCAAGCGCCTGCTGGATGACTGGGAGGCGCGGGTGCCGGGACGGCGTCAGGTGATGTTCCGTGCGCTGATGAACGTGCGCCCCTCGCATCTGGCCGATCCGTCGATTTTCGACTTTGCCGGGCTGATGCAGGCCGCAGGAACATTTCATGAAAATCCTTCACACCTTATGGGCGAGGATTAAGCCTTCGCTTACAAGCGCGGCCTAGAAACTGACGCAGGGGGCACGGCCCTTGGCGGCAGTTGGGGGCGGCGATGCAGGACGGGATTTCGGGCAAGACTGCAGATCTGGCGGCCCGGGCGTGGCGTGCCGGCGGGGCCTTGGGCATTGTCCTGTTGCCGGCGCTCAGCCTGTCGGCCTACTGGCTGGGGGGGGAGGGTCTGATGCTTTCGGTCGCCATCGCGGCCCCGGTGCTGTTTGGGCTGGTCGGGCTGGCGCGGCGGGCACGGCCCGCAGTGGTGGCTGACGCGGGGATTGGCGGCTTTGCGACCGAAGCGGCCTTTGTGCAGGCGTTGGACCGGGTTGTGGCCGACCTGCCGGTGAACGGGCGCACCACGGGCTGTTTCGTGGTGATGTTTGATGATCTGGACGTGGTCTTGCACCGGGATGGCCGCCTGGCCCGGACCCGGGTGGTGGCGCGCACCGGCGAACGGCTGGGTCTTGCGGTGCGCGAAGGCGATGTCGTGGCGTTGCTGCCGGGCGATGGCTTTGCCGTCAGCCTTGCGCCGGTGCGGCGGTTTGATCTGGAAAATGCGGTGCAGATGGCGGCACGGTTGCAGGCGGCCGCGACGGCGCCGCTGGCGGTGGATGAGGTGACGCTGCATCCTTCGGTGTCGGTCGGGTTCTGTCTGGCCGACCGCGCACCCGTGCCACGCGGCGCATCCCTGCTGGACGCGGCCCGCATCGCGGCGGATGAGGCGTTGCGCAACGGCCCGGGTGCGATAAGGGCGTTTCAGCCAGACATGACACGCCGCCGCGCCGACCGTGCCGAACTGCGGGCAGGGTTGGAGCAGGCCCTGGACGAAGGCCAGGTCCGCCCATGGTTTCAGCCCCAGATCAGCACCGACACCGGCAAGATCAGCGGGTTTGAGGCGCTGGCCCGCTGGCACCACCCCGAGCGGGGCATCATCCCACCGCTGGAGTTTTTGCCGCTGGTCGAAGACGCGGGCCTGTCGGAACGGATGGGCGAGGTGATCTTGTATGGCGCGCTGTCGGCGCTGACCCGCTGGGACAAGGCAGGCCACAAGATCCCGCGGGTGGCGGTCAACTTCTCTGCCCCCGAACTGCGCAACCCCAAGCTTGCGGACAAGCTGAAATGGGAGTTGGACCGCTTTAACCTGACCCCGGACCGCCTGACCATCGAAGTGCTGGAAACCGTGGCGGCCCGGTCCGACGACGATGTGATCGTGACCAACCTTGCCCGGATCGCCGGTCTTGGCTGCGGCATTGATCTGGACGATTTCGGCACCGGGCAGGCGTCGATTGCCAATATCCGCCGCTTTGCCGTGAAGCGGATCAAGATCGACCGCTGTTTCGTGACGCATGCCGATACCGACCCCGAACAAAAGAAGATGGTGGCAGCGATTCTGTCCCTGTGTGAACAGCTGGGCCTGGACACCGTGGCCGAGGGCGTGGAAACCCCGGGCGAGCATGCCACGCTGGCACAATTGGGGTGCGGCCATGTGCAGGGCTTTGGCATCGCCCGCCCGATGGCGGTGGAAGAGACCTTTGGCTGGATTAGTCGCCATGATCAGGGCATTGCACGCGCGCTGCGGATCGGGCGCAATGCCCCCTGATCGCGCCGCGTCACCAGCCGACGCCCCGGCGCTTTTCAAATACCGCCTGATCCACCAATCCTGCGGCCATTCGCATCGTGCATTCCGGGAAAACCGCTTGACCTTTGCCGCCCCCTTCTGTTGAACCACCGCTGAACTGAACAACGGTGGTGGCTGTCCCGATGGACGATCAGAACAAGAACCTCATCCTCGCAACCGTGCTGTCCTTTCTGGTCATCATGGTCTGGTTCGTGCTGTTTCCACCGGCCGAGCCCGTGGTGGACCCTAACGCGCCAGCCGTGACGGCGCAGACCGAAGGCACCACGCCCCCGGCGACTGTCACGCCCGATGTGGCCGCGGCGGCACCTGCCGGGCAGGCCGCCCCCACCGCCGAGGCCCCGCGCCTGACAATCGACACGCCGCAACTGAAGGGCTCGATTTCGCTGCTTGGCGGCCGCATCGACGATCTGGAACTGAAGGCCTACAAGCAAACGCTGGCTGACGACTCGGGTATCGTGCGGCTTTTGTCGCCGGTTGGGCAAGAGAACGCCTATTACGCGCTGTTCGGCTGGGGCCCCGCAGGGGCGCTGAACTTTGAAGATGTGCCAGGGGCCAACACCGAATGGCTGCCCGCCGGTGGTGGCACACTGGCCCCCGGTCAGCCGGTCACGCTGACCTGGTCGAATGGTAAAGGGCTGGATTTCGTCCGCCAGATCGCCGTCGATTCCGAGTTCATGTTCACCATCACCGACAGTGTGAAGAACGCGGGCACCGCCGAGGCGCGGCTTTACCCCTATGGCATCGTGGCTCGCCATGGCAAACCCACCAATCTTGAGAACTTCTTTGTCAGCCACGAAGGTGTTGTATCGCGCGCTGACGGCAAGCTGCTGGAAACCGACTATGACGACGTGGCCGATCTGCCGGTGGTCGCGCGTGAGGGCGCCCAAGCCGCCGTGGTCGAGGCGACGACAGATGGCTGGATCGGCTTTACCGACAAGTACTGGATGACGGTTCTGGTGCCCGAACAGGGCAAGCCGTTCACCTCGGTCACGAAATATGTGCCCGGTGCTGACATCTACCAGACCGAGACCCGCCAGCCGACAATGTCGGTGGCGCCGGGGGCCACGATCACCAGCGCCTCGCGGATTTTCGCCGGGGCAAAGGAATGGGAAACCATCCGCACCTATCAGAACGCTGGGGCGCTGGATGGCACGGGGGCGCCGATCCCCGGTTTCATTGACGCCATCGACTGGGGCTGGTTCTTCTTCCTGACCAAGCCGATCTTTGCCGTGCTGCACTGGCTGAACGCCACCATCGGCAACATGGGTCTGGCCATTATCGCGCTGACCTTCGTGCTGAAACTGCTGGTGCTGCCGCTGGCCTATAAATCCTATGTCAGCATGGCGCGGATGAAGGAACTTCAGCCCGAGATGGAGGCGCTGAAAGAGCGCGCGGGCGAAGACAAGCAGATGATGCAGCGCGAGATGATGAAGCTGTACAAGGACAAGAAGGTGAACCCCGCCGCGGGCTGCCTTCCGGTTCTGATCCAGATCCCGATCTTCTTTGCGCTTTACAAGGTGATCTTCGTCACCATCGAACTGCGCCACGCGCCGTTCTTTGGCTGGCTGAACGATCTGTCGGCGCCCGACACCTCTTCGATCTTCAACTTCTTTGGTCTGGCCCCTTGGGCGGCGCCGGTTCCGGGAAGCATCCTGGCGCTGGTGTTCATCGGCGTGCTGCCGATCATTCTGGGGATCACCATGTGGTTGCAGCAAAAGCTGAACCCCGCCCCCACCGACCCGGTGCAGCAGCAGATCTTTGCCTTCATGCCGTGGATATTCATGTTCATGTTGGGTGGGTTTGCCAGCGGTCTGGTGGTGTACTGGATCACCAACAACATCATCACCTTCACCCAGCAATATACCATCATGCTAAGCCACGGGCACAAGCCCGATCTGTTTGGCAACATCAAGTCGGGTTTCAAGAAAAAACCTGCCGTCGCGGTGGCAGACAAAAGCGTGAAGCCGAAGAAGAAATGATGCGGCTGGCCCATATTTGCCGCCATCCGATCAAGTCCATCGGCTTTGAGGAACTGGCAAGCGCGTCCCTGACCACGGCGCGCGCTTTGCCGTTCGACCGGGAATGGGCCGTGGTGCATGACGCGGCGAAGTTCGACGCGCTGGTCGCATGGGCGCCCAAGATGAACTTTCTGCGCGGCGTCGCCGGGCCGGAATTGATGGCAATCCGGGCGCAGATGGATGAGGCCGCGCGTCGGGTGACACTGACGCATCCCACCGCCGGGCAGATCACGGTCGCCCCTGACAGCGATGGCGAGGAGCTGCTGGCTTGGTTGCGCCCGCTGTGGCCGCAAGACCGCCCCGCGCCGGCCACTGTCGGCCATGTGCCGGGTCAGGCAATGACCGATGTGCCCGATGGCCATATTGCCATTCTGAATCTGGCGTCAAACGCTGATCTGGGCCGCCGCATGGGCAAGAACCTGTCGATCCACCGCTGGCGCGGCAATCTGTGGCTGGATGGGCTGGCCGCTTGGGCCGAATGGGATCTGGTGGGCAAGCGGTTGCGCATTGGCGAGGCCGAGCTTTTGGTGCAAGACCGCATCACCCGCTGCAAGGCAACCACGGTAAACCCCGACACCGGCGCGCCTGATGCCGATACGCTGGGCGCCCTGTCTGCCGCCTGTGGGCATGAAGATTTTGGCACCTACGGCGTGGTCACGCGGTCGGGGCCGGTCGCGATTGGCGATCAGATAGAGGTGATATGAGCCAACTGCGTTTTCCCCTTGCCCCCGAACCCGATGACATGACGCGTGAACGGGGTCGGTTGCTGTTCGCCGGGCCGGTCGATTTTGTCAAAGGCGTGGTCGCAATGTCCGGCTTGCCACCGGCAGACCGGGTCGAGGTGTGTTTTGCCGGGCGCTCGAACGTGGGAAAGTCCAGCCTGATCAACGCGCTGACCGGGCGTAAGACGCTGGCGCGGGCGTCAAACACGCCGGGGCGGACACAAGAGATCAACTATTTCGCGCTTGGCGCCGACCGCTACATGGTGGACTTGCCCGGCTATGGCTATGCCGAGGCGCCGGTTGCGATTGTCGAAAAATGGCAGGCGCTGCTGCGGGCCTATCTGGCCGGGCGGCAGACGCTGCGCCGGGCCTTCGTGCTGATCGACACCCGTCATGGCGTGAAGGCAGTCGATCAAGAGATTCTAACCCTGCTGGACCGATCAGCCGTGACGTTTCAGGTAGTGCTGACCAAGGCCGACAAGGTGAACCAGGTCACGCGCGAAGACAGCATCGCACAGGTGCAGGCCGCGCTGACCAAACATTCGGCGGCTTACCCCGAAATCGTGGTGACCAGTTCGGAAAAGGGCGACGGGATTGAAACCCTACGCGCGATCATCGCCACGCTGGAGTGAGGCATCATGCGCGGGGTCGGCCCCCGGCACCGGATCATAGCCATGCCCACCCCAGGGGTGACAGCGGCAAATCCGGTGTGCCGCCAGATAGCCGCCTTTGACCGCGCCGTGCCGTTCCAACGCCTCAAGCGCATAGACCGAACAGGTGGGTTGATAGCGGCAGCCATGGCCGACCCAGGGGCTGAGCAGCAGTCGGTAGGCGCGCACCGGCAATGCAAGGACATGGGCCAGCGGCGTCATGGCTGGCCTGCGGGAGTCTGGCCCCGATGGATCTGGCGCAGCGCGGTTTGCAGATCGGTCAGCAGGTCGGCAAAGGGACGTTCGATGGTGACGCCGGGGCGGGCGACCAGAACATAATCCCAACCGGGTTGGCCGAAGGCCGGCAGCACCGCACGCGCCACCTCACGCAGCCGCCGCTTGGCGCGGTTGCGGGCAACGGCATTGCCGATTTTCTTTGAGGCCGTAAAGCCGACCTGAACGCCCGGCGTGCCATCATTGCGAAAGCGCGCCTGCACCAGAAAGCTGCCCGCCCCCTGCCGGCGGGCGGAAGCCGCGCGCAGAAACTCGGGTCTTGTGCGCAAGGTGCCAAGGCAAGACAAAACCGTCGAAGGCGACACGGAGTCTTCGGCAGCGATGCCTTGATCCGGTTCCTTCGGCGGCGTCATGTCTTGCATATCCCGCTGCGGCCCGTATCAGGGCCGAAGGATTTAAGCCGACAGCTTGTGACGGCCCTTGGCGCGGCGGGCGGCCAGCACCAGACGGCCACCCTTGGTGGCCATGCGGGCGCGGAACCCATGGCGGCGCTTGCGGACCAGGTTCGACGGTTGAAATGTGCGCTTCATCGCGGCTCTCCATCAGACGGCTTGCCCGAACCCCAAAGGATTCGAGGGCAGGGAACTTGAAGCCCGTGCTTTACGGGGGGTTTCGTGCCAAGTCAACGCGAACCATGGTGATTTTCGACAACAATCCACCATTGCCCGCCCGCACGCCCCGGGTTGTCTGTTACAAGATCGCCGATTTTCGGCACCCTGCGCCCGATGCGGATCAACGGGACGTGAGGCGGCTGTCGCAAATCGCCTTTACCGCGCCAACATGGCCAATCCTCGCGTAGGGACAGAAGATCAGCTTTACCGAGGACCGCATGCCCAACCCCCAGACCTCTTGGCAAAAACGCCTGCCAATCATTGCCATTGCCGCGGCCGCCCTGATCGGGGCCTTTGCCCTGCGCGACCAGATCAGTTTTGCGGCGCTTGCCCAGCATCGCGAGGCGCTGATCGCGTTTCGTGATGGCAACTTCGGCCTCGCCAGTCTGGCGTTCGTCGCGGCCTATGTGGTGATCGTGGCGTTCAGCCTGCCGGGGGCGACGATTGCCACGCTGACCGGGGGCTTTTTGTTCGGGCTGTTTCCGGGGGTGCTTTACAACGTCGTCGGGGCCACGATCGGGGCGATTGCGGTGTTTCTTGCCGCCCGCGCCGGGTTCGGGGCCGATGTTGCGGCGCGGATCGAGGAAAGGGGCGGGGCGGGCGCAAAGTTGCAGCAGGCGCTGCGCGACAACGAATGGTCGGCGCTGCTGATCATGCGGCTGGTGCCGGCGGTGCCGTTCTTTCTTGCCAATCTGCTGCCGGCCTTTGTCGGCACGTCGCTGTTTCGCTTTGCGCTGACCACCTTTGTCGGCATCATCCCCGGCGGGCTGGTGTTCACCTCGGTCGGGGCGGGCTTGGGTGAGGTGTTTGCGCGCGGCGAGACGCCGGACCTGTCTATCATCTTTGCGCCGCAGATCCTTGGCCCGATCCTTGGGCTTGCCGCCCTGTCGGCGCTGCCGATTGTTTTCAAACGCTTGCGGAAAGGGGCCTGAGATGGACCTGATCGAGACAGATATCTGCATTATCGGCGCAGGGTCGGGGGGCCTGTCCATCGCCGCAGGGGCGGTGCAGATGGGCGCACGGGTGGTGCTGATCGAAGGTGCCGAGATGGGCGGCGATTGCCTGAACGCGGGCTGTGTGCCGTCAAAGGCGCTGCTGGCCGCCGCCAAGGCCGCGCAGGCGATGCGCGATGGTGCCAAGTTCGGCATCACGCCGGTCGAGCCAGCGGTGGATTTTGCCGCAGTCAAGGACCATGTGGCCAAGGTGATTGCCACCATCGCGCCAGTCGACAGTCAGGAACGGTTCGAAGGTCTGGGCGTGCGGGTCATCCGGGCCTGGGCGCGGTTTACCGGGCCCGACAGGGTTGAGGCGGGCGGGCACATCGTCAAGGCGCGGCGCTTTGTGATTGCCACCGGCAGTCGGCCTTTCGTGCCGCCGATCCCGGGGGCAGAGACCGTGCCCTATCTGACCAATGAGACGATCTTCGCGCTGCGCGAACGGCCCGCGCATCTGATCGTCATCGGCGGCGGCCCCATTGGCATCGAAATGGCGCAGGCACACAACCGGCTTGGATGCCGGGTGACGGTGGTCGAAGGTGCCAAGGCACTTGGCCGGGACGACCCGGAAATGGCTGCCTTGGTGCTGGAAAAGCTGCGCGCCGAGGGGGTGGAGATTGTGGAAGACGCCCCGGTGACGGCCCTGTCGGGGCAGCTGGGCGACATCACGGTGACGCTGAAAGACGGCCGCACGGTGCAGGGCAGCCATCTGCTGATGGCGGTGGGGCGCCGCGTGGATCTGGACGGGTTGAACCTGGATTCAGCGGGGGTCCGGCATAACCGCAAGGGCGTGACCGTTGGCCCCGATCTGCGCAGCACCAACCGCCGGGTCTATGCCGTGGGCGATGCGGCGGGGGGGCTGCAATTCACCCATGTCGCAGGCTATCATGCGGGTATCGTGATCCGGCAGATCGTGCTGGGCCTGCCTGCCCGCGCCACCATGCGGCACATCCCCTGGGTCACCTACGCCGACCCGGAACTGGCGCAGGTGGGCATGACCGAGGCCGAGGCCCGCCGCGCGCATGGCCCGGCGCTTAGCGTGCTGCGGCAGGATTTTCACCACAACGACCGTGCGCAGGCCGAAGGCAAGGCGCAGGGTCTGCTGAAGGTGATGGTGGTCAAGGGGCGGCCTGTCGGGGCGTCCATTGCCGGTCCGCAGGCGGGTGAGTTGATCGCCCTGTGGGCGCTTGCGATTGCGTCGCGGGCCAAGATGTCGGCGATTGCCGGGATGGTCGCGCCTTACCCCACGCTGGGCGAAATCTCGAAACGTGCGGCAGGAGCCTATTTTTCCCCGAAACTCTTTGATAATCCTATGCTGAAGCGGGTGGTTCAGTTGGTGCAACGGTATCTGCCCTGACGCAACAGATGGGGGCAATACACGGTGACGCGCGCGGGAAAGGGGTTCTTCAATACCCTGTCAGGGCGCTTCCTGATGCTGACGGTGGCGTTTGTCATGCTGGCCGAGGTGTTGATCTTTGTGCCGTCGATTGCGCGGTTCCGGGCTGATTACCTGATCTTGCGGCTGGAAAAGGCACAGATTGCCTCGCTGTCGCTGCTGACCACGGATGAGACCATCGCGCCCGAGCTTGAGGCCGAGCTTTTGGTCAACGCCGGTGTGTTCAACGTGGTGTTGCGGCGCGATGAGGTGCGCCAACTGGTGCTGTCGTCCCCCATTCCGGCGGCGATCCATGACACCTATGACCTGCGCACCTCGGGGCCATGGGATCTGGTGCGCGACGCGATCGGTGTGCTGCGCGACCCGATGAACCGGGTGATCCGGGTGATCGGCAACCCGGTGCAACAGGCGGGGTTGCTGATCGAGATCACCATGGAGACCGGGCCCTTGCGGGCGGCGATGGTCGATTATGGCATGCGCATTCTGGTGTTGTCGGCACTGATTTCGGCGGTGACGGCGATTTTGTTGTTCATCTCGGTGCAGCGGATGATCGTGGCCCCGATCCGCCGCGTGGTGCGCCACATGCAGGCCTATGCCGAGGCGCCCGAAGATGCCCGCCGGGTCATTGCCCCCACCGCCCGCGTGGTCGAGCTGCGCGCGGCCGAAGAGGCGCTGAACAGCCTGCAAACCCAACTGACCACGGCCTTGCGCCAAAAGCAGCGCCTGGCCCAGTTGGGGGGCGCGGTGGCCAAGATCAGCCACGATCTGCGCAACATCCTGACCACAGCCCAGTTGTTTGCCGACCGGATTGAAAACAGCGCCGATCCGATGGTGGCGCGGGCCGCGCCAAAGCTGGTGAACTCGATCAGCCGCGCGGTGCATCTGTGCGAAACCACGCTGACCTTTGGCAAGGCCGAAGAAGCGCCGCCCCAGCTTGCCGCCGTCGTGTTGCGGCCTTTGGTCGAAGAGGTGGCCGAGGGCGAAGGCTTGCAGACGGGCGGGCTGGCCACCGCGCTGATCGACGTGCCGGCGGGTCTGACCCTGCATGCCGATGGCGAGCAGTTGTTTCGCGTGCTGTCAAACCTTGTTCGCAATGCGCGTCAGGCGATCGAGGCGACCGGCAAGCCCGGCACGGTCGAAATCTCGGCCGGTGAGGATGGTGCGCGGTGGTGGATCAGGGTCGGCGATACCGGCCCCGGCCTGCCCGCCAAGGCGCGCGAGCATTTGTTTGCAGCCTTTCAGGGCGGCACCCGCAAGGGCGGCACCGGGCTGGGTCTGGCCATCGCATCCGAACTGGTCACAGGCCATGGCGGCACGCTTGAGCTTGCCCGCAGCGATGCCGATGGCACCGAGTTCGTGATCTGGCTGCCCAAGGCGGTTTCGCAAACCACCCAGCCGTCGCCGCGTGTTTTGCCCTTGCAAAGCCGCACCGGGGTCGCTACATCCGCCCCCACAGTGGACCCGTAGCTCAGCTGGATAGAGCATCAGACTACGAATCTGAGGGTCGGGCGTTCGAATCGCTCCGGGTTCACCATATCCCCTTTCTGCCCGGTATTTTGGCTGTGCCGACTGCCATCGGCGCGCGGTGATGCACGACCTTGCGCAACGATCCCGTGGCCCGGCATTTCGTGCCGCGACCGAACAGCACGCTTTGGCCAAATGTCACGCGGCGGTATCCCACCTGTCACCAGACAGTCACGCGGCGGGCTCACATTCGTGTCAACGCTGTAGGCAGGAATGTGGAGATCGGCCTGTGTTTTCCTTGAAGGGTCAGAAGGCGCTGGTGGTTGGCATTGCCAATGAAAACTCTATCGCCTGGGGCTGCGCCAAGGCGCTGCGGGCGCAGGGTGCAGATATTGCGGTGACCTGGCTGAATGAAAAGGCCGAACCCCATGTGCGGCCGCTGGCAGACCTGCTTGGCGCAGAGATTACGCTGCCTTTGGATGTGGGTCAGGCCGGGCAGCTGGAGGCGGTGTTTGACACCATCGCCCGGCAATGGGGTCGGCTGGATACCATCGTGCATTCCATCGCCTTTGCGCCGCGGGACGATCTGCATGGCCGGGTGGTCGATTGTTCTGCCGAAGGCTTTGCCTTGGCGATGGATATCTCGGTGCATTCCTTCCTGCGGATGATCCGTCTGGCCGAACCGCTGATGGCCAATGGCGGCACCTGTCTGTCGGTGTCGTTCTTTGGGTCAGGCCGCGTTGTGCGGCACTACAACATGATGGGCCCGGTCAAGGCCGCGCTGGAAAGTTCCGTGCGCTATGCCGCGGCCGAGTTGGGCGAAAAGGGCATCCGCGTGCATGCCCTGTCGCCCGGACCGCTGAAAACCCGCGCTGCCAGCGGGATCGACCATTTCGACGAATTGCTTTCGGCGGCATCGGACCGCGCGCCAACGCATCAACTGGCCACCATCGAGGACGTCGGCGCGATGGCGGCTTTTCTGTCGTCGCCCGAAGCGTGCAATCTGACCGGTGGTGTCCACGACATTGACGGCGGCTTCTCCATCACTGCCTGAGGATAGTTCCATGGCCAATGTTTTCGATCTGTTCGATCCTGCCCGCCAACCTTCTGTTCCGCGTCCCGAAGGCGATGCGCTGGACGCCTTGCGCCGCGTGATGGAGGCGATGGAAACCGAGCTTGCGGCATCAGCGTCCACCAGCAACATCCTGTCCACGGCAGCCGCCCGGCATTCCAAACGGATTGTGGACACGCACAGCGAGCGGACCCGCGACATGGTCGAAAAGACCGAAAGCCTGATGGAGTCGTTGCGGAGGGTGCAGACAACAGGCGGGTTGGCGGGGGCTTGGGCGGGTTATTTGCGCGATGCCGCCGAACGTGCGATCCTGACAATGGACACCCTGCGCAAGCGCGGTGACATCTTTCTGGAGCATGAGGCGGCAGGTTGCCCGCCGGTGCTGATCTATGACTATGAGCTGGTGATGGATGGCAAGGATCTGCCATTTCCGTCGAATTACATCCTGCTGCGCATCCTGCCGCCCGAAGGCGTGACCATCAACCCGACCCGTCGTCCCTATATCGTCATCGACCCGCGCGCCGGGCACGGGCCGGGCATTGGCGGCTTCAAGGCCGACAGTCAGGTGGGCGTGGCATTGCGCGAAGGCCATCCGGTCTATTTCGTGGCGTTCCGCCGCGAACCCGCCGAAGGGCAATATCTGTCCTATGTGACCCGCAGTGAGGCAGCCTTTGTGCGCGAAGTCATGCGGTTGCACCCCGGGGCGTCCAAGCCGGTGGTGATTGGCAACTGCCAGGGCGGTTGGGCCACGCTGCTTTTGGCTGCGACCAACCCCGATCTGACCGGCCCCATCGTGATCAACGGTGCGCCGGTTGACCCGTGGTCGGGCCGTGTGGGCGAAAATGTCATGCGCTATAACGCGGGTGTGCTGGGCGGCACCTGGATTCCGATGATGCTGTCAGACCTTGGGGGCGGCATTTTCGACGGCGCCCATCTGGTGCAGAACTTTGAGCAGATGAACCCGTCACGCACCCTTTTTCGCAAATATACCGATCTGTTCCGCGACATTGACAAGGGTGACAAGACGTTTCTTGACTTCGAGCGTTGGTGGGGCGGCTTTTTCTTGCTGAACGAGCCGGAAATCAAATGGATCGTCGAGCAGTTGTTCGTCGGCAACCGCCTGATCAAGAACGAGGCGCGGATCGAGCCCGGCCGCCCGGTGGACCTGAAGGCCATTCGTGCGCCGATCATCGTCTTTGCCAGCCACGGCGACAACATCACCCCGCCGCAGCAGGCGCTGAACTGGATCGCCCAAACCTATGCCGATGTTGATGAAATCCGCATCCGCGGGCAGCGCATCGTCTATATGGTTCACGATCAGGTCGGCCATCTGGGCATCTTCGTGTCGAGCCAGATCGCCAACAAGGAACATTCCGAGGTCACCTCGACCCTGAAGACCATCGAGGCCCTTGCCCCCGGTCTGTATGAAATGCAGATTGAGGATGTCACCGAACAGGACGGGCGCAAGCACTTTACCGTCGGTTTTTCCGAACGCACGCTGGATGACCTCCGCCTGCTGGACGATGGCCACGATGACGAACGGCCCTTTGCCGCCGTCGCCCGGGCGTCCGAAGTGCAATCGCAGCTTTACGACATGATGCTGCGGCCGATGATTCAGGCGACGGTAACCCAGACCGGGGCCGAGATCAGCCGCGCGCTGCATCCGGCGCGGTTGACGCGGGCCTTGGCCTCGTCACGCAACCCGGCCATGAAGCAGGTCGAATCGATGGCCGAAAAGGTGCGCGACACCCGCGCCAAGACCGCCCCCGAGAACCCTTTTCTGGCAGCCGAGGCGCTGTGGGTGCAAAGCACTGAACAGATGATCGACGTGATGCGCGACCTGCGCGACATGACCTTCGAGATGGCGTTCTACACCCTGTGGGGCAATCCTTGGGCGCGCGCCTTCGGCAAGACCCATGAGGCCCGCCGCACCCTGAAGTCGAAGGATGAATTGCGCGGTCTGCCCGAAGTGTCGCAGGCGCTGATGACGATGGAGTTGGGCGGCTTCCCCGAGGCGGTGATCCGCATGCTGGTCTTGCTGGCGGAAAACCGCGGGCAGGTGCGGCGTGACCGTCTGGAACGGGCCAGCCGGGTGCTGACGCAAGATGAGCCGTTCCGCAGTCTGGGCGCCGAACGCCGGGCGATGATCATCCACCAGCAAACCCTGATCGCCACCTATGAACTTGACCGCGCCATTGAAACGCTACCCCTGTTGCTGCCTGAACAGGCAGAACGGGAGCTGGCGTTGAAGGTGGTGCAATACGTGCCGGGCACGCTGGAAGAAATGTCGCCGCGCACCCTGTCCTTGTTGCAACGGTTCTGCGAAGTTCTGGGTCTGCCCCCTGTCACCGGCAGTGTGGAAGATGATCCGCTGGCCGCACCCGCCAATGAGGCCGTCACTGCCGCACCCAAGGCACGCCGTGGGGCTGCGCCCAAACCTGTCGAAGAAGCCCCTGTTGCGGTGAAGTAAGATGCATGTGGTGAACCGAACGTTTGACGAGTTGCAGCCCGGCGACTTTGCCGAGTTGCGCCGCCTGATCACCAATGACGACCTGTATGTCTTTGCGGTCGCTTCGGGAAACTACAACCCGATGCACCTGACCGACAGTGATCTGGACGGCAATGGCCATACCGAACGGGTTGCACCGGGCATGTTTGTGGCCTCGCTGATCTCGGCCGTGCTGGGCACGCAATTGCCCGGTGCAGGCACGCTGTATCGGCGTCAGATCCTTGATTTTCACACCCGCGCCCATGCCGGTGAGGAAGTGATCTGCCGGGTCGAGGTGTTGGAAAAGCTGACCGAGGGCGCGGTGCGCCTGTCCACCAGCGTGCGCCGCAGTGCCGATGGCCAAATGATCATCACCGGCGAGGCCGAGGTGTTGGCCCCGGCGGAAAAGTTCGAAAGCGATACGGTCGAAATCCCCGGTCTGATCGTGCAACGGCACCGGCATTTCGAGGCGCTCTTGGAACGCGCCCGCCCGCTGCCGGCCTTGCCGACAGCGGTGGTCTGCCCGGATGATGCCAATTCGCTGGGTGGGGCCTTGCTGGCAGGGCACGAAAGCATCATCACGCCGATCCTGATCGGCAATGCCGCACGGATACGGGCAACGGCGGCCGAGATCGGCGCTGACCTGACCGGGATCGAGATCATCGACGCGCCAAGCGATCTTGCCGCCGCTGCCCTGGCCTGTGCCCTGGTGCACGAAGGGCGCGCGGCGGCGGTGATGAAGGGGCATCTGCACACCGATGACCTGCTGAAACCGATGCTGGAAAAAGGCACCGGCCTGCGCGTCGGCCGCCGCTTTACCCATGTCTTCGTGATGGATGTGCCGGGCCAGCCCGAGCCGATCATGGTGACCGACGCCGCCATCAACATCGCCCCCGATCTGGCCACCAAGATGGACATTTGCCAAAACGCCATCGACCTTGCGCTGTCGCTGGAGATGGAGCCGCGGGTGGGTGTGCTGTCGGCGGTGGAAACGGTGAACCCGGCGATCCAGTCGTCGATTGACGCGGCCCTGCTGTCGAAAATGGCCGATCGTGGCCAGATCAAGGGCGGCATGGTCGAAGGCCCTTTGGCGATGGACAATGCCATCGACATGGCCGCCGCCCGCACCAAGGGGCTGAAAGGCGGCGTGGCGGGGCGGGCGAATATTCTGGTCGTGCCGGGCATTGACGCGGGCAACATGCTGGCCAAGCAACTGGCCTTTGTCAGCCATGCTGAAGGCGCGGGGCTGGTGCTGGGGGCCAAGGTGCCGGTCATCTTGAACTCACGATCAGACAGCCCGATGTCGCGGCTGGCGTCTTGCGCGGTGGCGGCGATCCATCATTTCGCCGGGGCCAAGGCATGACCGATGCGGTCCTGACGTTGAACGCGGGGTCATCTTCGCTGAAACTGGCGCTGTATCCGGCGCAAGGGGCAGCGCCCTTGGCGACCGGGCTTGCCGACCGCATTGGCCCCGAGGGCACGCTGAAGCTGAAAGGCCCGGACGGGGCGCCGATCCCGGTCGCCCCCGATGATCTGACCACACATACAGGGGCGATGCAGGCAGCGATCAAAAGCCTGAGGGCGATCTACCCTGATCTGGCGGTGTTGGCGGTCGGTCACCGGGTGGTGCATGGCGGCAACGCTTTTTCGGCCCCGGTTACCGTCAACAACGAGGTGTTGATCCACCTTGCCGACCTGTCGGCCTTTGCGCCGCTGCACCAGCCGCATAACCTGTCGGGCATCCGTGCCGCAACAGAGGCGTTTCCCGATGTGCCGCAAGTGGCCTGTTTCGACACCGCGTTTCACCGCAATCACCCTTGGGTCAATGATGTCTTTGCCCTGCCGCGCGCGTTCTATGACGAAGGCGTGCGCCGCTATGGCTTTCACGGCCTGAGCTATGACTATATCGCGGGCGCGCTGGGCCAGATCGCGCCGCATCTGGCCAAGGGCCGGGTTGTGGTGGCGCATCTGGGCAATGGCGCGTCGATGTGCGCGCTGCTGGCGGGCCAGTCGGTCGCGTCCACCATGGGGTTTTCCGCGCTTGAGGGCCTGCCGATGGGCACCCGCTGCGGCCAACTTGACCCCGGGGTGCTGCTGTATCTGATGGATCAGAAAGGCATGACGCCTGCGCAGATTTCCGACCTGCTTTACAAGCAGTCGGGTCTTTTGGGCCTGTCGGGCCTGTCGAATGACATGCGCACGCTGGAGGCAGCGGGCACGGTCGAGGCGGGGCAGGCCATCGACTATTTCGTGTCGCGTTGTCAGCGCGAGGTGGGGGCGATGGCGGCCTCTGTCGGGGGCATTGACGCGCTGGTGTTCACCGGCGGCATTGGCGAAAACTCGCGCCTGATTCGTGCCCGCATCTGCGAGCATCTGGGCTGGATGGGGATCGACGTTGATCCCACCCGAAACGCCGACAACGCACAGGTGATCTCGTCCGATCAGGCGCGGACCACGGTGATGGTTGTTCCCACCAACGAAGAACTTGTCATCGCCCGGGCCGCGCGCGCGGCGGTGGGTCTGGCAGAGCAGGAGGCGGCATGAAAGGCGCGTTAACCCCGGCGGCAGCGGCACAGATGATCCCCGATGGTGCCAGCCTGATGATCGGCGGCTTCATGGCGGTTGGCACGCCCGAGCGAATGATTGATGCACTGGTGGCGCGCGGTGCCCGCGGTCTGACCGTGATCGGCAATGACACCGCGATGCCGGGCAAGGGCATTGGCAAGCTGATCACGGCGGGGGCGGTGGCGCGGGTCATCACCAGCCATATCGGGCTGAACCCCGAAACCCAGGCCAAGATGATCGCGGGCGAAATCGAGGTGGAACTGGTGCCGCAGGGCACTTTGGTCGAACGCATCCGCGCGGGTGGCATGGGACTTGGCGGCGTGCTGACGCCCACCGGCCTTGCCACCGAGGTGGAAGATGGCAAGCAGGTGATCGAGGTGGACGGCAAAAGGTTCCTGCTGGAAACCCCGTTGAAGGCCGATTTTTCGCTGCTGGCGGCGTGGCAGGCCGATTACGTCGGCAACCTGTGCTATCTGCTGACCGCGCACAACTTCAACCCGGTGATGGCCTTGGCGGGCCGCATCGTGATTGCCGAGCCGGAAAGCATTGTGCCGGTGGGCGTGATTGCGCCCGACGCGGTCAAGACGCCGGGTGTTCTGGTCGATCACCTGCTGATCCGTGCAAGTTAAGGGGGCGATGATGGATGCCAAAACGCTGATCGCCCGCCGTGTGGCGCAGGAAATCAAGCCGGGGATGCTGGTCAACCTTGGCATCGGCCTGCCGTCGCTGGTGGCCAGCTTTGTGCCTGCCAGTCTGGGGGTGTTCTTTCAGGCTGAAAACGGCGTGATAGGCTTGGGTGCGCGCCCGCCCGAAGGCATGGAAGACCCGCATCTGACCGATGCCGGCGGCAGCTTTGTCTCGGCGGTGCCGGGGGCTGCCAGCATTGACAGCGCCATGAGCTTTGGCCTGATCCGCGGCGGCCATCTGGACATGACCGTTCTGGGCGGCTTGCAGGTCGATGAGGCCGGGCATCTGGCGAACTGGAAGGTGCCGGGCAAGATGGTGCCGGGCATGGGCGGCGCCATGGACCTTGTCACCGGGGCGGCCCGCGTGGTGGTGGCGATGCAGCACGCAGCCAAGGGGGCATCCAAGATCGTGCCGCGCTGCACCCTGCCGCTGACCGCGATGCGCCGGGTCAACCTGATTGTCACCGATCTGGCGGTGATCGAACCCACCGGGGCCGGGCTGATCTTGCGCGAGCGTGCGCCGGGGGTCAGCGTGGACGACATCCTTGCCGCCACCGAAGCCGCGCTGGTGATCCCCGACGACGTTCCCGAAATGACCCTGAGCTGAGGCCAGCATGCCCGATTTCCGCACCGCGATTGTCACCGGATCAACCTCGGGTATCGGGCTGGCCGTTGCCCGCGCCCTGGCCGAGGCGGGCCATGCCGTCATGATGAACGGCTTTGGCGACCCCGACGCGATTGAGGCAGAGCGCGCCCTGATCGAGACCGAGACCGGCGCGCCGGTGGGGTTTCATGGCGCCGACATGTCGGACCCGGGCCAGATTGCCGATCTGGTGGCCGCAACAACCGCGCAGTTCGGCCAGATCGACATCGTGGTGAACAACGCCGGCATCCAGACCGTCGCCCCGATCGAGGAATTTCCGGTGGATCGCTACAACCTGATCCTTGCCATCAACATGTCGGCGGCCTGGCATCTGTGCCGTGCCACCTTTGCCGGCATGAAGGCGCGCAAATGGGGCAGGGTGATCAACGTGGCCTCGGCCCATGGGTTGGTCGCGTCGCCCTACAAATCGGCCTATGTGATGGCCAAGCATGGCGTGGTTGGTCTGACCAAGACGCTGGCGCTGGAAGGGGCCGAACATGGCGTGACGGCCAATGCCATCTGTCCCGGCTATGTGCTGACACCCTTGGTCGAGGCGCAGATCCCCGAAACCGCCGCCGCGCGCGGGATCACCGAGGAAGCGGTGATCCGCGATGTGCTGCTGGCGTCGCAGCCGACGCGCGCCTTTGTGCAGCCCGGCCAGATCGGCGCGCTTGCGGCCTTTCTGTGCACCCCCGCCGCCGCCCAGATCACCGGAACCGCGCTGCCGATTGATGGCGGCTGGACCGCCCATTGAAGGAGACTGCGATGACCACCCTGCAAGCCATTGGCGTGATCGGCGCGGGCACCATGGGCAACGGCATTGCGCAGGTCTGCGCCGCCGCCGGGTTCCCAGTGGTTCTGCAAGACCTGTCGCAGGCAGCCTTGGACCGCGCCCGCAAGACGATGGAGGGCAGCCTTGCCCGCCAGATCAAGAAAGCCACCCTGACCGAGGCACAGGCCGCCGACACGCTGGCCCGCATCACCACCACCACAACGCTGGACCCGATGGCCGACCGCGACATCGTGATCGAAGCCATCGTCGAAAAGCTTGAGGTGAAGGCGGCGATCCTTGGCAAGCTGGACCAGATCTGCCCGGAACAGGCCATCTTTGCCTCCAACACCTCGTCGATTTCGCTGACGCAACTGGCCGCTGCCTCGGCGCATCCGGGCCGGGTGATCGGGATGCACTTTTTCAACCCGGTGCCGGTGATGCAACTGGTCGAAATCATCCGCGCGCTGCAAACCACCGATGCGGTGTCTGATGCGGTGACCGCGTTGACCCGCGCCATCGGCAAGACCCCGCGCGTCAGCAAGGACAGCTATGGCTTCATCGTCAACCGCCTGCTGGCGCCGCAGATCAATGAGGCGATCAATTGCGTCTACGAAGGTCTGGCCACGCCCGAAGATATTGACAGCATGATGAAACTGGGCGCCAATCACCCGATGGGGCCGTTGGCATTGGGCGATCTGATCGGGCTGGATGTGGTGCTGAACATCATGGAAACGCTGTATCAGGGCTTTGACGACCCGAAATACCGGCCCAGCCCGCTGTTGAAACAAATGGTGCATGCCGGATACCTTGGGCGCAAATCGGGCAAGGGCTTTGCAAGCTATCCGATAGCCTGACCCGCGCCCGTCACACGCCTTGGGAGGGGCAAGCGAGGCGATGCAGACATTCCGGGCCGAGGACGGCGCAAACCTTGCGTATCGCGATGAGGGGCAAGGTCTGCCGTTGCTGGCACTTGCCGGGCTGTCGCGCGATGGCCGCGATTTTGACTATCTGCACCGTCACCTGCCACCCGATGTACGCCTGATCCGGCTGGACAGCCGGGGGCGTGGCGGGTCGGACTGGACCGGCCCGGCAACCTATACCGTGGCACAAGAGGCCAGGGATGCCGTCGCCTTGCTGGACCATCTGGGTCTTGACCGGGTGGCGATCATCGGGTCATCGCGCGGCGGCCTGTTGGGTCTGGTGATCGCGGCCACCCAAAAGCAGCGTCTGTTAGGGCTGTGCCTGAACGATGTCGGCCCGGTGCTGGAACGCGACGGGCTGCTGCGGATCGGTGCCTATGTCGGGATGGAACCCACGGTGCCGACCCTGTCCGAGGTGGCCGACCGGATGCAACACGCCATGCCCGGCTTTTTTCACGTGCCCAGCCTGCGCTGGCAGGAAGAAACCGTGCGCCACTATGTGCAACTGGACGATCATGTCGGGCTGACCTATGACCCGGCGCTGCGCATCGCACTCGATGCCGCGATGGCCGGCCCGTTGCCCGATGTCTGGCCGCTGTTTGACGCCTGTGCCGGGCTGCCCATGGCGGTGATCCGCGGGGCAAACTCGGATGTGCTCAGCCACCAGACCTTTGCCGAAATGTGCCGCCGCCGCCCCGACATCTGTGGCGTCGAGGTGCCCGAGCGCGGCCATATTCCGTTTCTGGACGAACCCGAGGCGCTGGAGTGCATTCACCGCTGGCTGGAGGCCGTGCAGGCGATCTGGTCAGCATCGGGACAAGCGGTTGAACCGGGCGGTCAGTCGCCACCCAGATAATCTGCGTCCAGCACAAAGGGGAACGGCCCCGGATAGGCCTCGACATAGGCCTGATGCGTGACCAAGGCCCCGTCTGCCCAGCGATGCAGCAAAAAGGCGGGCGGCTCCATGGTCATGGACCCTTCACCGTCGGGCCCAAGATCCAGCGTTACCTGATGCGCCACCGATGGGGCAATCTGCACCAAGGTTCCCGCAAGCCGGGTCTGGATCGGGCGATGGTGGTGGCCGCACAGCACCCTCTCGATCTGCGGGTTGGCCGCGACGATGCGCAAGAACGCCTCGCGCCCTTCGGTCAGCGCGATGCGGTCCATGTGCGCAATGCCGCAATCAAAGGGCGGGTGGTGCATGAAGATCATCGTGGGCGTATCGGCACGCCCGGCCAAGGCATGTTCCAGCGCGGCAAGCCGGTCGCCACACAGCGCGCCATGTGACGCGCCGGGCACCAGCGTATCCAACCCGATCAGCCGCAACGGACCTGCGTCATGGACAAAGCCGATAAAGCCGTGCCCATCGGCAGCGCCGGAAAAGGCATCCAGCAATTCCGCCCGCCGGTCATGGTTGCCGGGGATCATCAGCACCGGCATCGGCAGCACAGCCAGCAACTGACGCAGCAGCGCATATTCTTCGGGCAGGCCCCAATCGGTCAGATCGCCGGTGATCACCACCAGATCGGGGGCAGGGGTCAAGGCCCGCAGGGCAGCCAGGGCGCGCGCCACCAGCATATTGGTTTCCGACACCCGGTAGGCCGGTTTGCCACGCGGGCGGATGTGCAGGTCAGAGATTTGCGCGATAAGCATTTAGGCAGGCCTTGTTCATGGGAAAGGGCCCCCGCCAGCACAGGGCGGGCGGGGGCAGGGGTGTCAGTCTTGCAGTTTAAACGCGGTTTGTGCCACGTAGGGGGCAAGGATCTCATCCGCGGTGGCCTGTGCGGCCTTCACGGCCTCGGCTGCGGTCTTGTTGCCCGACAGAACGGCCTGAACCTCGTCTTCCAGCGCCTTGCGCACGGCGACGGTATTGTAGGTCGCAAACCACGGCTGAGCAAAGGCAAGCTGGTCAATTGCCACCTGTGCGTCGGGGTTCTGCGTCAGGAAGTCTTTCATTTCCGGCAGGTCGTAGGCGGCTTTGTTCGGCGCAAAGTATCCGGTGAACCGGCTCCAATGGCCCGAGATTTCCGGGCTGGTCAGCCAGGTGATCAGCGTCCACGAGGCCGCCTTTTCTTCGTCTGACAGGCCCTTTGGCATCATCAGCGACGCGCCGCCAATTGGCACGGCGTTGCGCAGATTGCGCGGCATGAAGGCAACGCGGTAATCGTCCTTCATGTTTTCGCGGATGAATGACAGCGACCCGGTGGACAGCGTCACCATCGACGCCTGACCGGCAAAGAACGCGGTCGAGACGGCTTTGCCTTCGGTCACGCCTTCAGGCATCACCTTGTGCACATGAACAAGGTCATCAACGAACTGCACCGCACCCTGCATCGACGGCGTGTCGTAATAGACTTCGCCACCGTAATAGGGGTTGAAGTATTCGCCACCATTCGACATCGCCAACGCCGACATGATCCAGCCGAGATAGTCATAGCCGCCGGGCAGCATGAAGCCGTAACGGGTGGTGTTGGTGCCGTCGGTCACGGTCAGCTTCTTGGCCGCATCAACCAGTTCGGCCCAAGTGGCGGGCGGGGCGTCGGGGTTCAGGCCCGCTGCGCGGAAATGATCGGCGTTGATGTACAAAAGCGGTGTCGAGTTGTGGAACGGTGCCGCCCAGACATGGCCGGCAAAGGCCGCGTTGCGGTGCAGCGCGGGCCAGAACTGCCCGATATAGCTGTCGGGGGTCATTCCTTCCGCTTCGATCAGCGGGTCCAGCGGTTCGATCTCGTTGTTGATCTGGTATTCCAGAACGAAATTGGCCGACATGATCACCGCGGCCGGCGGATTGCCCGCCTTCATCGCAGCGCGGGTCTTGATGGCGGTTTCATCATAGTTGCCGGTGTAGACCGGGGTCACCACAATCTCGGGGTGCTCGGCATTGAACCGTTCCATCAGGCTCTTCATTTCCGAGGCAAGTTTGCCTTCCACCGGAACGGGGAAGTAAAGCTCAATCTCGGTCGCGGCCCAGGCAGCCGGGGCAAGCCCCAGTGCAAGCGTCGCGGCAGCAACGGTGGATTTCCAATTCAGCATGGCAGCAGCTCCTATTTGACGCCGGAAAAAAGGAAGGAATTGACGAACTGACGCTGGAACAGAACGAAGGCCACCAGCAACGGGGCAGCCACCAGAAAGGTGCCTGCCGCGATCACACCCCATTGGCTGGCGCTTTCCGCCCCCCGGGTGAACGTCGCCAGACCGATGGTCAGGGTCTGGTTGTCGGGGTTCGAAATCACCATCAGCGGCCACAGGAATTCATTCCAATGCGTGGTGACCGAGACGATGGAAAACGCCAGCATCCCCGGCCGCGCCAAAGGCAACAGCACCCGCCAGATGATCTGCCCCCAGCCAGCCCCTTCGACCAACGCCGCTTCTTCGAAATCGCGCGGGATGGTGCGGAAGGTCTGGCGCATCAGGAACACGCCAAAGGCTGACCCCATGTAGGGCAGCATCGCGGCAATCAGCGTGTCATACAGCCCCAGTCTGGTGACGGTGATCAGGTTGGGCACGATCAGCACCGGCGGCACGATCATCAACTGCACCAGAAAAAGCACAAAAACCGCGCCCTGCCCCGGAAAGCGCAGCCGCGCAAAGGCAAATCCCGCCAAGGTCACCGTGGCCAGTTGCACCACAAGGACACCCGTGCAGACGACGATGGTGTTCAGGTACAGCCGGGCAAATTCGGCGCTGTCCAAGGCTTCGGCGAAGTTGGCCAGCGTCGGTGCGAAGTCGGGCAGCAAGGATGCCATGTCCAGCCCGCCAAAGTTTTGCGGGCGGAACGCGGCGATCATCATCCACAACAGCGGTGTGGACCAGATCAGCGCCACCAGCGACAGAACGGCGGCGGCAAGCCAGCGGGCCTCAGCTTTCATAATGCACCCCGCGTTCAAGGCTGCGCAGCGAGGTCAGCGACAGGGCCAGCAACAGCGCCAGGGTCACCACGGTGGCCGCCGCGGCCTTGCCATAGTCCAGATTCTCATGCGCCTGCTGATAGATGTAGAACAACAAAAGGTTGGTGCTGTCGGATGGCCCGCCCTTGGTCAGCACCACCACATGGTCGATTTGTGTCACCGCATTGATCAACGCGATCACGAAGACAAAGGCGAAGGTGGGCCCCAACAGCGGCAGCGTCACCCGGCGAAAGCGCCCGATGACCCCGGCGCCTTCAATCCGTGTCGCCTCGTACAGATCATTCGGGATCGCCTGCAAACCGGCCAGAAAGAACAGCATGTAATAGCCAGCGTTCTTCCACACCGTCAGCCCGATCAGCGACCACAGCGCCACCTTCGGATTGCCCAGCCAGTTGATCTGCGCCATGCCCAGCTTGGCAAGATGCCAGTCCAGCAGCCCGATGCCGGGCAAAAACACAAAGGAAAACAAAGCCGCCGCCGCCACCAGCGGGATCAGCACTGGAAAATACACGATTGCCCGCAGGGCGGCGTTCAACCGGGTCGCCTCTTGCAGGCCAACTGCAAGGGCAAGTGCGATCACAATGCCGGGCACGATTGTGCCAAGGGCATAGACAAGGTTGTTCAGCGCGGCCTGTTGAAAACTGTCGTCGGTCCATAGCCGTTGGAAGTTGCCAAGACCAAAGGTGACCTCATCGGACCCGAAGCTTTCAATCCGCAGCGATTGCCACACCGATTGCAGCATCGGCCAGTAGGTGAACAGCACCAGAAACACCAAAGACGGCGCAAGCAGCCCCACCGTTTGCATCATTGGTGCCGTCTTTTGCTGCATTGCATCCCCCCGGTGTGCGCGCGACCAGAGCCAAGCTGTGCAACGGCTGCATGGTGACGCGGTGAACTTCCCGTGGATTTGCTGTGAATGTTGCGTGAAGCCTTCGAATTATTCCTTTCACACCGATGTCACACCGCCCGCCTATGCCCGTCGCATCAGGCAAGGGGTATGCGAAATGACCGGGTTGATCCTGCGGGGCGTGACAAAAAGCTTTGGCAAGACGCCGGTTCTGTCTGCGTTGGATCTGACGGTTCTGGCGGGTCAGTTTTGCGTTGTGGTCGGGCCATCGGGATGCGGAAAGTCCACTTTGCTGCGGCTTGTGGCCGGGCTGGAAACCCCGGACAGTGGCCAGATCAGCATTGCCGGGCATGAGGTGACGCGGCTGCCACCGTCGGGGCGCAAGGTCTCCATGGTTTTTCAGAACTATGCCCTGCTGCCGCACCTGTCGGTGGCGCGCAACATCGCGCTGGGCATGGAAATCCGTGGCGAAGGCCGGTCCGAGATTGACCGCAAGGTGCGTGACACGGCGGCCTTGCTGCGGCTGACCGATCATCTGGCCAAGAAGCCGCGCGCCCTGTCAGGGGGGCAGCGTCAGCGGGTGGCCATGGGCCGTGCGATTGTGCGCGAGCCTGACCTGTTCTTGTTCGACGAGCCGTTGTCGAACCTTGATGCCCAGTTGCGCGGCGAGATGCGTCTGGAAATCCGCACGCTGCAACAGCGGTTGGGCACCACCACGCTTTATGTCACGCATGACCAGATCGAGGCGATGACGATGGGCGACGTTCTTGTCGTGATGAATGGTGGCAAGGTCGAACAGATCGGTGCGCCGCTGGACCTGTATTCCCGCCCCGCCAACACCTTTGTTGCCCGCTTTATCGGCGCGCCGAGCATGAACCTGATGCCGGCACAGGTCCGGGCCCGGCGCCTGTGCTCGGCCTTGGGTGAGATGCCGGTTGATCTGCCCGATGGTCCGGTTCAACTGGGCATTCGTCCCGAACATCTGCATCCGACGCCCGATGCGGACGCCCAATTTCGCGTCAGACTTGTCGAGCCGCACGGGGCCGATACCTTTCTGCACGGCCATGTCGGCACGGAACCGATCCTCGCGCGGCTGCCGGGCGGCCTGACACCGAAACCCGGGGCGCAAATGCCCCTGCGTGCCGACCCTGCCGCACTGCATGTGTTCTCGCCAGAAGGCCTGCGCCTGAACTGACGCTGCGCTGACGACGATCCGCATCTTCTTCAGTCGCCATTGCCCCCCCCGGCCTCAGACATCGCTGCTGCCTTTGCGGCTGCACGCACATGCGGTCGATCCCTGACAGCGGTTTTTCGGGACAGGCCACACACACCCGACTTGTCCACAGAAGATTTCGCAAGAAATCACTTTACAGGCTTTCGCTTCTGCAACACCATATCTAGTAAGGGCTGCGTTGGGCATACGCAGCGCTTGCCAGACACCCAGCATCTCGTGGGTTCGTTCCAACGAGAGGCATCATAAAGAGGCCGGGCAATGTCACTAACCGAAGAATTCCTGTCGACAGACGACGTGCATCCGATCGACATCGTCGAGACCCTGGCCGAACACCATGACTGGGAGTTTGACCGGATCACCGATGACCAGATCGCCATGGCGGTTGAAGGGCAATGGCGCACCTATTCGCTGACCCTGGCCTGGTCGGCGCAGGATGAAACCCTGCGCCTGATCTGCACCTTCGAGATGGAGCCGCCAGACGGCAAGATGCCCGCACTTTATGATCTGTTGAACCGCTGCAACGACATGGTCTGGACCGGAGCTTTCACCTATTGGGCAGAACAAAAACTGATGGTCTGGCGCTATGGTCTGGTGCTGGCGGGCGGGCAGGTGGCCGGGCCAGAGCAGATTGACCGGCTGATCTCCAGCGCGGTGATGGCGGCGGAACGCTTTTACCCGGCGTTCCAACTGGTCGGCTGGGGCGACAGATCCCCGGCCGATGCGATGAAAGTCGCCATTGCCGAGGCTTACGGTCGGGCCTAACCTCTGCCCCGCAAAGACGGGGATGATGATGCAACTTGATCTGATAAACCGCCGCGGCATGGTGCTGCTGGGCTGCGGCAAGATGGGCTCGGCCCTGCTGGAAGGCTGGATTGGCCGGGGCCTGTCGCTGGGGGCCACATGGGTGGTGGACCCGCAGCCGTCGGACTGGGTCAAGGGGCTGGTGCGCAAGGGCATTCACCTGAACGACGGCATGCCCCAAGCCCCCGCCGTTGTGCTGATTGCCGTCAAGCCGCAGATGATGGGTGCGGCGCTGCCGCAGATTGCGGGCTTGGGCGGCGGCGACACACTGATCCTGACTGTGGCCGCTGGCACCACGCTTGCCAGTTACGAGGCGGTGTTTGGGGCCGCGACCCACATCGTGCGCGCCATGCCCAATACGCCTGCCGCCGTGGGTCGCGGGATCACGGCGATTGTTGGCAATGGTGCCTGCGGCCCCGCCGATCTGGACCTGGCCCAAGACCTGCTGTCCGCCGTGGGTCAGGTGGTTCGGCTGGAGGCGGAAGAACAGATGGACGCGGTCACCGCCGTTTCCGGCTCCGGCCCGGCCTATGTGTTCCACCTGATCGAAGCTCTTGCCGCCGCGGGTGAGGCCGAGGGGCTGCCCACCACCATGGCGATGCAACTGGCCCGCGCCACGGTCACCGGGGCGGGTGAGTTGGCGCACCGCGCCCCGGAAAGTGCTGCGCAGTTGCGGATCAACGTCACCTCGCCCGGTGGCACCACGGCGGCGGCGCTGTCGGTGCTGATGGACCCGGACACCGGCTTTGCGCCGCTGTTGCGCCGCGCGGTCAAGGCGGCGGCTGACCGGGGGCGGGAACTGGGCAAATGATCAGCTACGACGATTTCCAAAAGGTCGATATCCGCGTCGGCACCATCACCCGCGCCGAACCCTTCCCCGAGGCGCGCAAACCCGCCATCAAGCTGTGGGTGGATTTCGGGCCCGGTATCGGCGAGAAACGCTCCAGCGCGCAGATCACCCGGCACTATACAGTCCAGGGCCTGGTCGGGCGGCAAGTGGTGGGCGTGGTCAACTTCCCGCCACGCCAGATCGGCAAGGTGCTGTCCGAAGTGCTGATATTGGGTGTGCCTGATGCGGATGGAGAAGTTGTTCTGCTGTCGCCAGACCAAACCGTGCCTGATGGCGGAAGGATGTTTTGATGAACCTGCTGATCACCCGACCCTTGCCCGATGCCGTGATGCACGCCGCGCGGGCCCGATTTGACGTGACTGCCCGGGCCAGCACCCTGCCCATGTCGGCGGCGGAATTGCGCGACAGCCTGCGCGACTTTGACCTGATCCTGCCCACGCTGGGCGACCGTTACCTCGCCGATGTCTTTGCCGATGTGCCGGTGCCGCGTGCCCGCCTGTTGGCCAATTTCGGTGTGGGCTACAACCATATCGACGTGGCCGCCGCACGTGCCGCGGGTCTGGCCGTCAGCAACACCCCCGGTGCCGTGACCGATGCCACCGCCGATATTGCCCTGACGCTGATCCTGATGACCGCCCGCCGCGCCGGTGAGGGCGAACGTCTGGTCCGCGCCGGTCGGTGGGAAGGCTGGCATCCGACGCAACTTCTGGGGATGCATGTGTCGGGCAAGCGGCTGGGCATCATCGGCATGGGCCGGATCGGCCGCGCCATCGCCCGCCGCGCACAGGCTGGCTTTGGCATGCAGGTGGTGTTTTACAATCGCTCGCCCGTGGCCGATCCGGGCGTGCCTGCCCGACAGGTGCCGATGGCCGAGGCGATGGCCGCCGATGTCGTGGTGGTCGCCGTGCCGGGGGGGGCTGCCACCCATCACCTGATCAATGCCGAAGTCCTGTCCCAGATGCCGCCGCAGGGAATTTTGATCAACATCAGCCGCGGCGATGTGGTGGACGAGGCTGCCCTGATCGCAGCGCTGCAAAGCGGGGCCATTGCCGGGGCCGGGCTTGATGTCTACGAACACGAACCCCAGGTTCCCGCCGCCCTGTGCGCGATGGAAAATGTCACCCTGCTGCCGCATCTGGGCACGGCGGCGCTGGAGGTCCGCACGGCGATGGGGCTGATGGCGGTCGCCAATCTGATCGCCTTTGCCGATGGTGCGCCGTTGCCAAACGCAGTGTGACCCGATGTTTGCTGCTTTGGGAAATACTCCCCGCGGAGCGACCTTTGGCATCTGTCGAAGCCTCCGGCGGGAGTATTTGGCAAGCAGCAATACCATCAGCGCGATGACCGGATGGGTCTATCCGTGGCAACGCCGGCCACGGGGGCTCGATGCCCCCGAGGGCGGCCCCTGTCCTTGGGTCACCGCATGATCATTTCCCGGGGGCGGCGGTATATCTTTGTGCATATCCCCAAGACCGGGGGCACGGCGCTGTCAATCGCGCTTGAGGCACGGGCTTTGAAAGACGACATCCTGATTGGCGACACCCCAAAAGCCCGGGCGCGCAAGGGCCGGTTGCAGGGTGTCAAGACAGCCGGGCGGTTGTGGAAACATTCCACCTTGGCCGATATCGACGGGTTGGTAACGCCGGAAGAAGTGGCCCGTTTCTTCACGTTCACAGTGGTACGCAATCCATGGGATCGGGCGGTCAGCTATTACCACTGGCTGCGCGCGCAGTCATTTGCCCATCCGGCGGTGGGTCTGGCCAGAACGCAGGACTTTTCGGGCTTTCTCAACCATCCGCAAACCCGGATCGGGTTTCAGCTTTGGCCTTACGGCGCCTATATGCGCGATGCCGCGGGCGTGGAACGCGCCTGTCTGTTCGCGCGGCTGGAGGTTCTGGCCCACGACCTTGCCCCGTTCGAGGCGCATCTGGGGCTTCGTCTTGCGGTGCCGCGCACGAACATGTCTGACCGCGGGGCCGATTGGCGGCGCTATTACAGTGATCGCGATGCCGCGCTGATCGCCGATCTGTGCGCCGAGGATATTGCACGCTTTGGCTATGGCTTTGACGGGTTGAACGCATCTTGATCGGTTTGCCACGCTTCTGCCGCGGTCGGGCCCGGTTGCGGCCTTGACGCAAGTGTAACGCACACGTCTGGCCGGTGTCGTCTGCCGCCACATCCGGGCAGCAACGGGCGGGAAACAGGAACGGGCATGGTCTGGCTGGGGTCGCAACATGCAGAGCAAACCGGGCCTTCGGTTGTGGCCGAAGGCATCCTTGCGGCCACCCGCATTGCCACGCCGCAAGGTTGGGTTCCGGCCGGGGATCTGGTGCCGGGGGCGCGGGTTATGACCTTTGACGCCGGGCCACAGCCGGTTTTGCGGGCGCAGCGTCTGGCGCTGAGCGAAGGGCCTGCCGCGCTTTGGCCGGTGCTGGTGCCGCCTTGGGCGCTGGACAACCGCGACGAGCTTACCTTGCTGCCTGAACAAAAGCTGCTGATCGAGGCTGACCTTGCCGAGGTGTTGTTTGGCGATCCCTTCGCCTTGCTGCCGGCGCAGGCACTGCAAGGATGGCGCGGCATCACCCGCTGCCGCCCCGCAGCCGGGTCTGGCGTCATGCAGCTGCAATTTGCCAGTCCGCAGATCGTGTATGCCAGCCGGGCTGTGCTGTTGTCCTGTCCCGGTGACACGATGGAGGCAACAGACTGGCATGCGCCGGTTCATACGCCCTATACGTTGGCGCAAGCCCGGCATCTGGTGGCCTGCCTGATGGCCGAAGAGGCAGGTGCCGCCCTGCGCGCGGCGGGCCAGCACCTGCCGGGGTTCATCCCCTAGGCCGCTTGGCGGGCGGTCTTGCCGTATAAGGTGGCCCCAGAGGCCGCCATGTCACGCAGCAGAGCTGGTGCGGCAAAGCGTGCGCCAAAGCTGGCGGTCAGGGCATCGCAGATCTCGACCGCCCGCGCCGCGCCGATGATGTCAAGCCAGCCGAACGGGCCACCTGACCATGGCGCGAAGCCCCAGCCCAGGATTGCCCCCACATCGCCTTCGCGGATGTCGGTCAGCACGCCGTCTTGCAGCGCCCGCACCGCCTCCAGCACCTGCGCCATCAGCAGGCGGTGCTGAACCAGCGTCAGGTCGGGCTGATCCTTGGCGACCGGGTATTGGCTGGCAAGGCCCTCCCACAGCCCTTGGCGCTTGCCTGCGTCGTCATAGGCATAAAAGCCCGCGTTGGCCTTTTTTCCCAGGCGGCCCTGATCGGCCATCCAGAACAGCACCGCATCTACTGCGCCATCTGGATAGGCATCCCCCATGGCGGCGCGGGTGGCGCGGGCGATCTTGACGCCCAGATCAATCGAGGTTTCGTCCACCAGTTGCAGCGGACCCAGCGGCATGCCGACCAGTTTGGCGGCGTTTTCCACCAGCGCCGGTTCCACCCCTTCGGCCACCATGCGGATGCCTTCGTTGATGTAGGGAATGATGCAGCGGTTGGCGTAGAAGAACCGCGCGTCGTTCACCACGATGGGGGTCTTGCGGATCTGGCGCACGAAATCCAGCGCGCATGCCACGGCACGGTCGCCGGTCTGTTTGCCGCGGATGATTTCGACCAGCATCATCTTGTCCACCGGGCTGAAGAAGTGGATGCCGATGAACTGATCGGGTCGCCCGCTTGCCTTGGCCAGGCTGCTGATCGGCAGGGTCGAGGTGTTGGTGGCGAAGATGCAGTCGGGGCCGGTGGCGGCTTCGACCCGCGCCGTCACCTCGGCTTTCACCTTTGGGTCTTCGAACACCGCTTCGACGATCAGGTCACACCCCGAAAGGGCGGCGTAATCGGTGGTGGCGGTGATGCGGGCCAGAACTTCGGCCTTTTTCTCGACCGTCACCTTCCGGCGCTGGATGCCCTTGTCCAGCAGCGCCGCGGAATGGGCTTTTCCCCGATCGGCGGCGTCTTGCGCCGCGTCGATCAGCACCACCTCGATCCCGGCATTGGCGCTGACATAGGCGATGCCTGCCCCCATCATGCCCGCGCCGATGATGCCGACCTTTCTCACGGTCTGATCCGGCGCGTCCGGGCGGTTTGCGCCTTTTTCCAAGGCTTCCTTGTTGATGAACAGGCTGCGGATCATCGCGGTCGAGGATGGGTTCATCAAGACGCTGGTGAACTGCCGCGCCTCGATCTTCAGGGCCACGTCAAAGGGCACCAAAGCGCCTTCATAGACCGCACCCAGCAGGGCCTTGGCGGCGGGATAAACCCCCATGGTCTTGCCCAGCGCCATGGCATTGGCCCCGACAAAGGTCATGTAGCCTGCGGGGTGATAGGGCGTGCCGCCGGGCATCTTGTAGCCCTTGGCATCCCAGGGTTTCACCAGATCGGCCTCTTTTGTCGACAGCACCCAGTCTTTTGCGCGGGTCAGCAGATCTTCGGGCGCGACCACCTCGTCAATGATTCCGCCCGCCTTGGCCGCCTTGGGGTCGGACAGCTTGCCCTCCAGCAGAAAGGGGGCCGCCATCATCGCGCCCATCTTGCGCACCAAGCGCGTGGTGCCGCCAGCGCCGGGGAAGATGCCGACCATGATTTCCGGCAGGCCGATCTTGGCCTTCGGGTTATCGGCGGCAATGATGCGGTGGCATGCCAGCGGCAGTTCCAGACCGATGCCAAGCGCGGTGCCGGGCAAGGCGGCGACTATCGGCTTGCCGCCTTTCAGCGTTTTTGGGTCCATCCCGGCACGCTCGATCTTGCGCAGGATCTGGTGCATCTGCATGACGCCGGTAAAGATGCCCTCGGCCCCGCCGTCATCGCGCATCTTGGCGATCACGTTCAGATCCATCCCGCCGGCAAAATCCTTCTTGCCGCTCGTGATGATGATCCCTTTCACCGCCGCATCGGCCAGTGCCGTGTCGATATGCGCGTTCAGTTCTGCAAAGCCCGCAAGCGACATCACGTTCATCGACTTGCCCGGCACATCCCAGGTGATTGTGGCAACGCCATCGGCGTCAAGGATCATGGTGAAATCGGTCATTGCTCCGGTCCTTTCAGAGGGTCGGTATTGGCAAGGCTGGGCATCACAAGCGGCCAGCGGGAATTGGAAAGGGCATTGGTGATCGAGGCCGCACGCCAGCGACCGGCCTCTCGGCGCAGGGTGATTTGCGACTGGAACGGGTCATTGACCCGCATCCCACCCGCAATCAGATGGGTGACATAGCGGCCAGAGATCAGCTCTTCGTCGATCGCCTGGGCGCTTTCGACAAGGCGGATATAGTCGGTCACCCGCTGGGTCCGCAGCATCAGGCGAAAGGCGTCAAAGCCGTTGCGCAGGCCGTCTTCGGTGGTGACGGACAGGTTGGTTGTGTGTGTGACCAGATGCAGCGGCAGCACCACGCCGTCGCGATAGCGCGGATAATCACCGCTCATCACCGCGGCGGCAATGTCATCCAGATAGTCCTGAAGAATGCGGACCGCCTGCATGGCCGGTCACACCCGCTCGATGATGGTCGCGGCCCCCATGCCCGAGGCGATGCACAAGGTGGCCAGACCCACGCCCTTGCCGCTGCGCTCCAGCTCGTCCAGCAAGGTGCCGATGATGATGGCCCCGGTGGCGCCCAGCGGGTGGCCCATGGCGATGGCGCCGCCGTTCACATTCACGACTGACGGGTCCACGTCAAAGGCCTGCATGAAGCGCAAGACCACGGCGGCAAAGGCCTCGTTCACCTCGAACAGGTCGATGTCGCTGATGGCCATGCCCGCGTCGCGCAGGATTTTCTCGGTCACCGGCACCGGGCCGGTCAGCATGATCGTGGGGTCGGTGCCGATCTTGGCCGTCGCCCGGATGCGGGCCCGGGGCGTCAAGCCATGGGCGCGGCCAAACTCGGCATTGCCGATCAGCAAGGCCGCCGCGCCATCGACGATGCCCGACGAATTGCCCGCGTGGTGAACGTGATTGACCCGCTCCATCTGCGGATATTTCATCAAGGCGATCTTGTCGAAGCCGGGCATCACCTCGCCCATGTCCTTGAAAGCAGGCTTCAGCGCGCCAAGGGCCTGCATGTCGGTGCCGGGGCGCATGTATTCATCGGTGGACAGGATCGGCAGGCCGTTCTGGTCGCGGATGGTCAGGATCGATTTGGCAAAGCGGTTGTCCGCCCAGGCCGCTGCCGCCCGGCGCTGTGATTCCACCCCAAGCGCATCGACCTGATCGCGGCTGAAACCGTATTGCGTGGCAATGATGTCGGCGGAAATGCCCTGCGGCACGAAATAGGTCTTCATCGCAAGGCTGGGGTCGACGGCAATCGCCGCGCCATCGCTGCCCATGGCAACCCGGCCCATCATTTCAACCCCGCCGGCGATATAGGCTGCACCTGCGCCGCCTCTGATCTGATTGGCGGCAAGGTTCACCGCCTCCATCCCGCTGGCACAAAAGCGGTTGATGGCAAGACCGGGGATCCGCTCGTCCAGATCCGACAGCAGCACCGCGCTGCGGGCAAGGCAGCCGCCCTGTTCGCCCACCTGGGTCACGTTGCCCCAGATCACATCCTCGACCGCGTGGCCCTCCAGCCCGTTGCGTTCCTTGACCGCGTTCAGCACCTTTGCCGACAAGGCAACCGAGGTGATTTCATGCAGCGCCCCGTCCGGGCGCCCCTTGCCGCGTGGACTGCGAACGGCGTCGTAGATATAAGCGTCAGACATGCAAAGCCTCCTTATGCCCGATCCGACGGGTTGCCGGGCATCAATTCATACGGGTGTTTCCAGGCGGGCATCGCCGCGATGCGGGAAAGCCAGGCGTCGATATGGGGCCAGTCCTTGCGGTCAAAGCCAAAGGGTTCGGGGTAGAACAGATAGCCGCAGCACGATAGATCGGCGATGCTGACAGCCTCACCCACCAGCCACGCATGGTTTGCCAGATGGTCGTTCAGCACAGTGTAAGAGGCCTTCAGACGGGTTTGCTGGAACGCAATCACCTCGGCCGGGCGTTTGTCGGCGGGCAGAAAGTTCATCAGGAATCGCGTGCTGCCGATCAATCCCGACAGCTTGTGATTGTCCCAGAACATCCAGCGCAACACCTCACGCCGGGCAATGGCCGAGCGCCCCCCCAGCTTGCCAGAGCGTGAGCTGACGTAATCCATGATCGCCCCGGACTGGCTGAGCGTCATGTCGCCATCCACCAGAACCGGCACCTCCCCCATCGGGTTCAGCGCCCGGAAGGCGTCAGTCCGGGTTTCGCCACCGAAGAAGTCAACAAAGACCGGCTGCCAGTCAACCTCGGCAAAGGTCAGCGCCAGCGCCACCTTGTAGGCATTGCCGCTTTCGCCAAAGCAGTGAAGCATCGCTACCATTGCCACCGGCCCTTCCAAGCCTGCCGTTGTCCGCGGGGGTTTCACACCCCCGCACCCCCGTGGGGTATTTTTTCCAAGAGGAATAAGGCTTTCTTAACCTTGTTCCGGTCTTCTGGTTCCGCGGTACAGGCTGGGGAGCCGATGACCGCCCAAGGGGAAGCGGACGCTTCCAATGCCCCACCCTGACAAACCGACAGGATCGGTGGGTGATTCAGGGTGGGGTAACTCCCTACCTTCGCCGCCGCCGTTTCCTCTTGGCCGAAATACCCCCGCCGGAGGCATCCTCGGCCCAACAAAAGACGGGCGATCAGCCTTTTCTGTCCTCCAGTTCCGAATTGAACAGCCGCAAGCGGTGGGTCAGGTTGTCCTTGTTGGTGACGCTGTCGAAATGCTCGAAAAGAAACGACAGCGCCTCGCCTTCGTCCAATCCGGCTTCGGCCGAGAAGCGTTTGAGCCTGCGATAGCCATCTTCCGTCATGGCGACAGGAAAGCGACGGGTCAGGCGGAAGCGTTTGGGCATCTGGTGAACTCCCTCTGGGGCAGGGGATCTTTCGCAGAAAGATCGTCCTTCGCGTGACAGGTTCAGGTTAGAACGCTTCGGCTGGCAGTGCCATCACCGTTTCGGCGCCGGTTTCGATCCGTGCCAGATGCATCGTGCAGGCGGGCAGTTGGCGGGCCATGTAGAAGCGACCTGTGGCAATCTTGGCCTCCAGAAAATCGCGGTCCGAGGCACCGGCGTCGAGCGCGGCGTATGCAGCCTTGGCAATCCGCGTCCACATCAGGCCAAGGCAGACATGGCCCATCAGGTGCATGAAGTCATAAGACCCGGCCAAGGCCGCGTTGGGGGATTTCATCCCTGCCTGCATGAAGAACATGGCCGCCTGCTGCAACTGTTTCGACGCGGTCTTGAGCGGGCCGGTGAAGCCGTCCATCCGCGCGTCACCGTCATGCGCCTTGCATTCGGCTTTCACCATCTCGAAGAAGGCCATCACATGCTTGCCGCCATCTTGCGCCAGTTTGCGGCCCACCAGATCCAGCGCCTGCACGCCATTGGCGCCTTCGTAGATCATCGCGATGCGGGCGTCGCGGGCGAATTGCGACATGCCCGAGGCCTCGATATAGCCGTGCCCGCCAAAGACCTGTTGGGCCTGCACCGCCATGTCAAAGCCCTTGTCGGTCTGAAAGCCCTTGATGACCGGGATCATCAGCGACACCAAGCCCTCGGCCTCGGCATCGCCCTGACGAACCGAGCGGTCGATCAGATGCGCGGCCCAGAAGGTCAATGCACGGGCACCTTCGACGAAGCTTTTCTGCTCCATCAGGTTGCGGCGAATGTCCGGGTGCACGATCAGCGGATCGGCGGGGCCGCCGGGGTTTTCGGTGCCGGTCACCGCGCGCCCCTGAAGGCGGTCCTTGGCATAGGCCAGCGCGTTCTCATAGGCGACGGCGGCCTGCGCATAGCCTTGCAGGCCCACACCCAGCCGGGCTTCGTTCATCATGGTGAACATCGCGCGCATGCCCTTGTGCAGATCACCCAGCAGCCAGCCCTTTGCGCCATCATAGTTCATCACACAGGTGGCGCTGCCGTGGATGCCCATCTTGTCTTCGATCTTGCCGACCGACACCGCGTTGCGTGCGCCAAGGCTGCCGTCTTCGTTCACCAGAAATTTCGGCACGATGAACAGGCTGATGCCCTTGCTGCCTTCGCCACCGCCGGGGGCCTTTGCCAGCACCAGATGGATGATGTTTTCAGCCAGATCATGTTCCCCCGCCGAGATGAATATCTTGGTGCCGGTGATCAGATAGCTGCCATCGGCCTGCGGGTCTGCCTTGGTCCGCATCAGGCCCAGATCGGTGCCGCAATGCGGTTCGGTCAGGTTCATGGTGCCGGTCCAGTCGCAAGACACCAGCTTGGGCAGGTAGGTGGCCTTCTGCTCGGCTGTGCCATGGGTGTGGATCGCGGAATAGGCACCGTGGGTCAGGCCCTGATACATGTTGAAGGCCATGTTGGCGCTGACGAAAATCTCGCCCACCGCGGTGCCCATCAGATAGGGCAGGCCCTGACCGCCATAGGCAGGATCGCAATCCAGCGCGGTCCAGCCACCGTCTTTCATGGCCTCAAATGCCGCCTTGAAGCCGGTGGGCGTGCGCACCACGCCGTTTTCCAGCACACAGCCCTCGCGGTCGCCCACCGCGTTCAGCGGGGCCAGCAGGTCTGACGCCACCTTGCCCGCTTCCTCCAGCACGGCGGCGGTAAAGCCTTCGTCCAGGTCGCCATAGCCGGGGGTATCGGATGCGGTGACATTCAGTACGCTGTGCAGCAGGAATTGCATGTCCTTGAGGGGCGCGGTGTAGGTTGGCATCGGTCGATCTCTCCCTTGGTCGTCGGTGCGGTCTTTGTCAGCGGGTCATTCGGCGGCGCGGCGCAGGGTGGCGATCATCGCCTCGCCCGCGTCGAGTTCGGCTTTCAGGTCGGCAATCGCCAGGTCCAGTTCGGCGCGCTGCGCCTCCATCTGGGCCAGACGCTGCTGGGCCAGTTCATAGGTGCGGATGGTCTGGGCGTGGTTTGATCCGTCACGGTCATAAAGGTCCAGGATCTGGCGGATGTCTTCCAGACTGAAGCCGAACCGTTTGCCGCGCAGGATCAGCGTCAGCCGGGCGCGGTCGCGGCGGGTGAACAGGCGGCGGGTGCCGTCCCGGTGCGGAAACAGCAGTTCCTTCGCCTCGTAAAAGCGCAAGGTTCGGGGGGTGACGTCAAAGGCGTCACACATCTGGCGAATCGTCATCAGGTCGTTTGGCATCATCATCATCAGCTTTCGGGTCACAGACTGTCTGGCAGGCAGATGTGACCGTTTGGTGCAGCCTACCAGAGTGCTTGACGTTAACGTCAGTGTAACGTCACGTCACGCCCTTGGCTGACGTGATGTCAGCTTTGGCCCGTCTGCGACAGGGCCTGAACCGTGGTGGCACGCAGGGCGCACAGGTCGGCGATCGTGGCTTCCAGTTCGGCCTGCTGACGTTCCAGATCGGCCAGTTGACGGTCGGCCAGCCCGAGGAAGCTTTCCAGTTGTGGCCGCGTGCCCTGCTGGCTGTAGATCGCCAGCCACTGCCGGATTTCTTCAAGGCTGAAGCCGAACCGCCGTCCGCGCAGGATCAGCTTCATCCGCGCCAGTTCGCGCGGGCCATAGAACCGGGCGCGGCCTTCCCGTTCGGGCGCGATAAGCTCGATATACTCGTAATACCGCAAGGTGCGCGGGGTCACGTCAAACCGGGCGCACATTTCCTTGAAGCTCAGGCGGCTTGTCTGGGACATCGCAGTCTCCTCCGATCGGCAGGCTAAGCCGGCTTGCCCCCCTGTGCAACGGCTTGTGCGGCAGGCCCCCTTGCAGCGGCTGGTGAAGGCGGGAATATGGACGAAAGGGAATCCCATGACCGACCTGATCCGCATCGCCCGCCAATTCATCGAAGCCATTCCGCATGCCCGTGCCCTGGGGATGCAGTTTGAAAGCCTTGGCGATGGCAAGGCAGCCATATCCATGCCCTATGATCCGCGCTTTGTCGGTGATCCCGCAACCGGGGTGATCCACGGTGGCGCGGTTTCGGCACTGATGGATACCGCGTCGGGGGCGGCGGTGATGTGCCATCCGACGGCACCGACCTCGACCGCCACGCTGGATCTGCGGATCGACTATTTCCGCGCGGCCACGCCGGGGCAGGCCATTCTGGCGCGGGCGGACTGCTATCACGTTACCCGCTCGGTGGCCTTTGTCCGGGTCACTGCCACCGACGGCGACGAAAGCCGACCCGTCGCCGCCGCGACCGGGGCCTTCACGCTGGACCGCCACAAGGGCACAGGGCCATGACAATAAAGCGACCGGAACCGGTTCAGGTGATCAAGCAACGCCGCGATGCGGCCCTGTCGGGGTTGCTGTCGGGGGTGCCCTACATCGGCTATCTGGGCATCACCTTTGATCGGCGCGGGGACGAGCTGACCGCGATCCTGCCGTTTGACGAAAAGCTGATCGGCAACCCCAGCATCCCGGCCCTGCATGGCGGGGTGACGGCGGCGTTCCTTGAGGTGGCGGCGATCATCGAACTGGCCTGGGGCACGCTGTGGGAGGCGATGGAGTCTGGCCAGACGGACACCCCGGCTGCAAACGCGCCGATCCGCCTGCCCAAGACCATTGATTTCACGGTTGATTATCTGCGCGCAGGCCTGCCGCGCGATGCCTATGCGCGGGCACGGATCAACCGGTCGGGGCGGCGCTATGCCTCGGTGCATGTCGAGGCGTGGCAGGACAATCGCGCCCGGCTGTTTGCCCAAGGCACCGGTCATTTCCTGATGCCGCAACCGCCCGGCAGCCCGGCTGAATGAGCAAGATCACCCATGCCCGGATCTGGGCAATCAGCTGGCCGTTCATCCTGTCGAACGTCACGGTGCCGATCCTTGGCGCGGTCGATACGGCGGTGGTGGGCCAGTTGGGGCAGGCGGCGCCGATCGGGGCGGTGGGGATCGGCGCGGTGATCCTTGCCTCGCTGTACTGGGTGTTCAGTTTCCTGCGCATGGGCACCGGCGGGCTTGCGGCCCAGGCCAATGGTGCGGGCGACCTGGCCGAGCGCGATGCCACGCTGTTTCGCGCCCTGTTGATTGCGGCTGCTGCGGGGGGCGTGATCGTTCTGGCCCAAAGCGCGCTGATCTGGGCGGCGTTTCAGGTGGCCCCCGCAACACCCGAAGTCGAGGCCCTGGCACAGCGCTATTTGCAGATCCGCATCTGGGGGGCCCCCGCCACCATTGCGCTTTATGCGGTCAACGGCTGGCTGATCGCGATCGAGCGCACCCGCGCGGTGCTTGGCCTGCAACTGTGGATCAATGGCGTCAACGCGGTGCTGGACCTGATCTTTGTCATGGGCCTTGGCTGGTCGGTCGAAGGGGTGGCGATTGCCTCGCTGATCGCGGAATGGACAGGGCTGGCGCTTGGCCTGTGGCTGTGCCGCGATGCCTTTGGTCCTGCCTTTGCCGCAGCCCTTGGCCGCCTCCGCGACCGGGCGGCGCTGGTCCGGATGGTGTCGGTCAACAGCGCCATTCTGTTGCGCACCGTGTTGTTGCAAGGCGCATTCACCACCTTCATGTTCCTGTCCGCAGGTTTTGGCGATGTGCCTCTGGCGGCCAATCAGGTCTTGATGCAATTTCTGGCGATCACCGCCTATGCGCTGGACGGTTTTGCCACCGCCGCCGAGACGCTGGTCGGTCAGGCGGTGGGGGCGCGGGCGGGCCGCGACATAAGCCGCGCCGCACGGCTGTCGATGGTCTGGGGCTGGGGTGGCAGTCTGGTGATGGCGCTTGGCTTTGTGGCAGCGGGGCCTGCGCTGATCGACCTGATGACCACCGCCGCCGATGTGCGCGCCGAGGCACGGCTGTATCTGCCATGGATCATCGTCGCCCCGGTGATCGGCGTGGCAAGCTGGATTTATGACGGCATCTTCATTGGTGCCACGATGACCCGTGCCATGCTTCAGGTGGTGGCGCTTTCGGTCGCGGTTTATGCCCTGCTGCTGGGGTTGCTGATGGGGCCGTTTGGCAACCACGGTCTTTGGGCGGCGCTGATGGCCATGAACGCCACACGGGGCGTTGCGGCGCATCTGCTGTGGCGGCGGGCACAAGCGCCGGTCAGCGTTTCATCTGCCTGAACAGCGCCGAGGCCGCCCAGCCGGCAACCACCGCGATCAGTAGCGACAACAGGCCATAGAGCAAGGGCTGTTCGCGCGACATGTTGAACAAGACCCGCTCCAACCCTGCCTTGCGCACGTTGATCTGTTGGTCGAACCTGTCGACCACCTGACCATTCCGGGTCAGAAACACCCGCACCCCATACAATCCTTCGCTCAGGTTGGCCGGAAGGTCGATATCGGCCCGAAACAGCGTGGCCTCGGTGAACTGGACCGAACGTTCCACCAGACGATACCGGCCCTCCTTTTCCCGTACCCGGATCATCGCAGCCACAAAGTCAGGTGCATCTTCGGCCTGCGCGCTGATGCCCACAGGCCGGATCACCAATGGCAGGGTAATGCGGTGCCGCAGATTTTCCGTCTCGGACAATGTCTCTGCCAGCCGCCCGGTGGTGGCGACGGCGTAAAACGAGGGCGCGCTCTTGATCTGAACCGACTCGTCGTTCACATAGATGCCGAAACGCCGGGCCTTCTTGCGCACGATGATCGGTGTCTTCGGCCCCTCGACCGTGATGATCACATGCATCTGTCCCTTGGGCGCAGGTGCGTCACGCTTGACCGCGCCGTAGATCAGGATCTCGGACCCGTTGAAATCGGCCGTGATCGAGACTCGGTTCTGGCTTAGCCCGGCCACGATGCCTTCGGACGCAAAGGCGGGCCCAAACAGCAGCAGCCAGAACAGCAGGGCGCGGATCATGGCAGCAACCCCGGTGTGATGGTGTAAAGCTCGGCCGGACGCAACAGCAGGTCGGCGGCGATCTTGACCGCCACGCCAAGCACCATCAGCGACAGCAGGATGCGCAACTGTTCCGCCCGAAGCCGCCCACTGACCTGCGCCCCAAGCTGGGCACCGATCACCCCGCCCAGGATCAGCAGAACCGCCAGCATCATGTCCACGGTATTGGCGGTGACGGCATGCATGATGGTGGTAAAGGCCGTGACGAAAATGATCTGGAACAATGAGGTGCCGATCACCACCTTGGTTGGCATCCCCAGCAGATAGATCATGGCGGGCACCATGATGAACCCGCCGCCGACCCCCATGATGGCGGCCAAAAACCCCACCAGCGCCCCCACGGCCAAGGGCGGCAGCACCGAGATATAAAGGCCAGAGGCCCGGAATTTCATCTTGAACGGCAGACCATGCACCCAATTATGGGTATGTGACCGGCGGATAGGCGCCCCGGCCTTGCTGGACCGCCGCAATGCACCGACCGATTCCCAGAACATCATCAACCCGATGCCACCCAGAAACAGCACATAGGAAAGCTGCACGAACAGATCGACCTGCCCCGCGGCAGTCAGCCGCGCAAAGACCCAGACCCCGATGAAAGACCCGGCCAGGCCCCCGGCCAGCAGCACAAAGCCCATCGGGAAATCCACCGCCTTGCGCTTTACCTGCGCCAGCACGCCGGAAATCGAAGACGCCACCACCTGATTGGCCCCGGTGGCCACGGCAATGGCCGGTGGTATGCCGATGAAAAACAACAAGGGCGTGATCAGAAATCCACCACCCACGCCGAACAGGCCCGACAAAAAGCCCACAACCCCGCCAATTCCCAAAAGCAGGAAGGCGTTGACCGACAACTCGGCAATGGGAAGATAGATTTGCATGGCAGGGCCCGGCGCGCGAAGGGGCGGTCAGGCCTCAGCGTTGCCCTCGTTTGCGGGCGAAGTCAAACCACGATCCGCCCTACTGGTGCAGCCGCAGAAAATGCCTCAGGATGCGTTCCAGTTTTGCCGCACCCAAGGGGGCCATGGCCTTGGTATGCTCATGGCTGATCTTCTCCTCCGACAGGCCCGCCGCCATGTTGGTGATGGTGGAAATTGCCGCGCAGGTCAGGCCAAGAAAGCGCGCAAGGATGATCTCTGGCACGGTGGACATGCCCACGGCATCGGCCCCCAGAAGCCGCAGCATCCGGATTTCGGCGGGCGTCTCGAAGGACGGCCCGGAATACCAGGCGTAAACGCCGTCCTGCAGATCAATCCCCTCGGCCAGCGCACTGGCCCGCAGGGCGGCGCGCAGGGCGGGGTCGTGAGCATTGGTCATCGGCACAAAACGCGCATCGGTCGGCTCGCCGATCAGCGGGTTCAGGCCGTTGAAGTTGATGTGATCCGACAGCAGCATCAGATCACCCGGGGGAATGTCGGGGCGCAACGACCCCGCGGCATTGGTCAGGATCAGGCTTTGCGCCCCCAAAGCCCTGAGCACCTCCAGCGCCGGTCGCATCGCGGCGGGGTTGCCCTTTTCATAGTAATGCTCGCGCGCGCCCAACACCGCCACGCGCACACCTTCCAGATCGCCAATCACAAGGTTCGGGTTGTGCCCCGACACGGCGGCATGCGGAAAGCCCGGCAACGCGGCGTAGGGAATGGCAACACCCGATACGGCATGCGCCAGATGACCCAGCCCTGACCCAAGGATCAGGCCCAGTTTCACCGGCTCATCCCCGGCACGGTCACGGACAATGGTGAGGGCATCTTGGAAAGGTGTCATGATGCAAGTCCTTTTGCGCTGGCAAGACCCGGGGGCGCTTCGCCCCCCGGACCCCCCGAGGATATTTTCGGAAAGAGAAAGCCTGCTGCCTCGTGGCCTCTTTCTCTTTCCCCAAATATCCCACGGGGGTCGGGGGGTGTGAAACCCCCGGCGGCGGTTTGCAGGGCGGCGCGGTCAGCGTTCCTTGACATAGGGCTCTCCTCCAGCGCGGGGGGGAATGGCCTTTCCGACAAACCCCGCCAGCACCAGCACGGTCAGGATATAGGGCAGGGCGTCAAGGAAGGGCACCGGCACCTTGACTTGCACCACCGCCTGCACCACGTCCGGCCGCAGGGCAAGCGCCTGGAAGAAGCCGAACAGAAGGCAGGCCCACATCGCCGCCACCGGACGCCATTTGGCAAAGATCAGCGCTGCCAGGGCGATGTAGCCGCGCCCTGCCGTCATTTCGCGTCCGAAACCGGCTTGCAGCGCGGTGGCCATATAGGCCCCGGCCAGCCCGCACAGGATGCCCGTGATGCCGACTGCGGCAAAGCGCAGGGCCACGACCGACACGCCTGCGGTGTCGACCGCCGCCGGGTTTTCGCCCACGGCGCGCAGACGCAGGCCGAACCGGGTACGGAACAAGACCCACCAGGTTAGCGGCACGATCAGGAAGGCGATGTAGACCAGAACCGAATGGCCCGAAATCACCTCGTGATAGAGCGGGCCGATCACCGGAATGTCCCGAAGCGCATCGGCCCCCGGCAGCGTGATCGGGTTGAAGCGTGCGTCGCCGGTCAGGGGCGGGGTGCGCCCGCCCTGGCGGAACAGCGCCTGCGCCACCAGCACCGTGATACCGGAGGACAGGAAATTCAGCGCCACGCCAGAGATCAACTGGTTGCCCCGGAAGGTGATCGACGCCACCCCGTGCAGGGCGGCAAACACCAGCGATGCACCGATCCCCGCCAGCAAGCCTGCCCAGGCCGACCCGGTCAACGCGGCCACCGCGCCTGCCGCCATCGCGGCCGCCAGCATCTTGCCCTCAAGCCCGATGTCGAAAATCCCCGCGCGTTCGGAATAAAGCCCCGCAAGGCAGGCCAGCAGCAAGGGCGTGGCAAGGCGCAGCGTGGTGTCAAGCACTTGCAGAAGCGTTGCATAGTCCATCACGCCGCCCCCACCGCCTTGAAGGATCGAAACATCCCGAAGATGCGCTGCAGGATCATCCGCACCATCACATCCAAGGCGCCGGTGAACAGGATGACAAGGCCTTGCACCACGATCCGCATCTCGATCGGAATGCTGGTCCACAGGCCCAGTTCCGCGCCGCCCTGATAGAGAAAGCCGAACAGAAGTGCTGCCAGCACCACGCCGATCGGATGGTTGCGCCCCATCAGCGCCACCGCGATGCCGATGAAGCCCGCGCCTTCGGATGAGTTTTGCAACAGCCGCTCGGCCTCGCCCATCACGTTGTTGATGCTCATCATTCCTGCCAGTGCACCCGACAGCAGCATGGCGATGATGGTGATCCTGACCGGATTGATGCCGGCGTATTTCGCCGCCGATTCAGATTTGCCAAAGGCGCGGATCTGATAGCCAAGCCGGGTGCGCCACAAGATTGCCCAGACCATCACGGCCATGCCAAGCGCGACGAACAAGGTGACATTGGCGGGCACAGGTTTGGTGAAGATCAGGTCAAAGCCCGGAATGTCATTCAGCGCAGGCAGCTTGGCCCCAACGGGAAAGCGCGCCGAGGCCGGGTCCATCTGTCCGGCGGGGCGCAGCACATCGACCAGCAGATAGACCAGCAGCGCCGCTGCGATGTAGTTGAACATGATCGTCGTGATCACGATATGGCTGCCGCGTTTTGCCTGCAGATAGGCTGGAATGGCAGCCCAGGCCGCACCAAATGCCGCTGCACCCAGCGTGGCCGCCACAAGCGCCAGTGTCCAGTGCGGCCATGGCAGCGACAGGCAGACCAAGGCGACCCCAAGCCCGCCCAGTTGCGCCTGACCCTCGCCGCCAATGTTGAACAGCCCGGCGTGAAAGGCAACCGTCACCGCCAGCCCGGTGAAGATGAAACTGGTCGCGTAGTAGAGCGTATAGCCCCAGCCATAGGCCGACCCGACCGCGCCGGTCGCCATCACCTTGAACGCCTCGACCGGGCTTTGGCCGATGGCCAGCAGCACCAGCGCAGAAATGACCGCGGCGAACAGCAGGGAAATCAGCGGCACAAGGGCGACATCGGCCCATCTTGGCAAACGATCCATCAGGCGGACTTTCTTGACAGCAGGACAGGGTGGGTGAGCGGGGCGGTCACGGAGAAAACGATTCCCATCACACAGCCCCGCCGCCGGGCGCTGCGTCCACCCCGGCCATCAGCAGGCCCAGCTCGCGTTCATTGGTGTGGGCAGGGTCACGCAGGCCCATGATCCGGCCATCAAACATCACGGCGATGCGGTCGGACAGCGACAGGATCTCGTCCAGCTCGACGCTGACCAGCAAAATCGCCTTGCCGGCATCACGCAGGGCGATGATCTGCTTGTGGATGAATTCGATTGCGCCAATGTCGACACCGCGGGTGGGCTGGCCGATCAGCAAAAGGTCGGGGTTGCGCTCCATCTCGCGCGCGACAACGATCTTTTGCTGGTTGCCGCCGGAAAAGCTTTTGGCCGCCAAAGACGGGATCGGCGGGCGCACATCATATTCGGCCATCTTGTGTTCGGTGTCGGCAATCAGGGCGTCATTGTCCATGAACAGCGCGTTTTTCTGATACTGCGGCGCGTTGTGATAGCCGAAGGCCATGTTCTCCCAGGCCGAGAAATCGAGGATCAGGCCGTGGTGATGCCGGTCTTCGGGCACATGGGCGATGCCCGCCGCGCGCCTGCTTTGGCCATCGGACCCGGCGCCCGACAGCGGCAGGTTGGCCCCGTTCAGGGTAACCCGACCGCTGGCCCGCATCATGCCGCCAAGGGCTGCCAGCAGTTCCGACTGGCCATTGCCCGCCACCCCAGCGATGCCCAGAATCTCGCCCGCCCTGATCTCAAGGCTGATGCCTTTCAGCCGTTCCACGCCATGTTCATCGCGCACCGCCAGGTTTTCAACCGACAGCACCACCTTGCCGGGGTTGGGCGTGCCCTTGTCCACCTCCAGCAGCACCTTGCGGCCCACCATCAATTCGGCAAGCGCCTCGGGGCTGGTCCCGGCGGTTTTCACGGTGGCCACCATGGTGCCGCGCCGCATCACGCTGACGTTGTCGGTCGCCTCCATGATCTCGCGCAGCTTGTGGGTGATCAGGATCACGGTCTTGCCCTGATCTTTCAGCCCCTTCAGGATGCGAAACAGATGGTCGGCCTCATCGGGGGTCAGCACCCCGGTGGGTTCGTCCAGGATAAGAATGTCGGCCTGCCGATACAGCGCCTTCAGGATTTCCACCCGTTGCTGATGGCCCACCGACAGGTCTTCGACCAGCGCGTCGGGGTCGACATCCAGTTCATATTCCTGCGCCAGTTCGCGCAGCACCCGCCGTGCCTTGGACAGTGAGGTGTTCAAGAGCGCGCCGTCCTCGGCCCCCAGAATGATGTTTTCCAGCACGGTAAAGTTCTGCACCAGCTTGAAGTGCTGAAACACCATCCCGATCCCGGCGCGAATGGCGCTTTGGCTGTCGGGGATCGCGGTCAACTGGCCGTTGATGAAGATCTGGCCCGAGTCGGCTTTGTAAAAGCCATACAGGATCGACATCAGCGTCGATTTTCCGGCGCCATTTTCACCGATGATACCGTGGATCGTGCCCTTCGGCACCGCGAAGTTGATGTCCTTGTTTGCCTGAACCGGACCGAAGGCTTTGGAAATGCCTTTCAACTCGATGGCAAAGGGGGCGGCAGTTGCCTGCCGCCCCATGTTTTGCGCCTGAGTCGCCATCAGAACGTGGCGGCCGGGCAGGTGTTGTCGGACATGTAGTCGTGAACGACCAATTCACCCGATTTGATCTTTTCCGCCGCCGCATCGACGGCCGCCTGCATTTCCGGTGTCACCAGCGACGCGTTGTTTTCGTCCATTGCATAGGCGACGCCATCATTTGCCAGACCCATGACATTGATGCCGGTGGTCATCTCGGTGCCTTCCTTGAAGGCGTCGTAGACCGAATTGTCGACGCGCTTGACCATCGAGGTCAGAACCTTGCCGGGGTGCAGGTAGTTCTGGTTGCTGTCCACGCCGATCGACAGGATGCCTTCATCGGCCGCCGCTTGCAAAACGCCCACGCCGGTGCCGCCCGCGGCGGCATAGATCACGTCCGCGCCTTGCGATTTCTGGCCCTTGGCCAGTTCCGCGCCCTTGACCGGGTCGTTCCAGGCCGCCGGGGTGGTGCCGGTCATGTTCAAGATCACCTTGGCATCCGGGTTGGCGGCAACCGCGCCTTGGGCATAGCCGCAGCCAAACTTGCGGATCAGCGGAATGTCCATGCCGCCGATAAAGCCGACGGTGCCGGTTTTCGAGGCCAAGGCGGCCATCATGCCGACCAGATACGAGCCTTCATGTTCGTTGAACACGACAGATTTCACGTTCGGCTGATCCACCACCATGTCGATGATGGCAAACTTGGTGTTCGGGAAATCGGGGGCCACGGTGTTCAGCACATCGCCAAAGGCAAAGCCGGTCATCACAACCGGGTTGGCCCCGGCTTCGGCCAGACGGCGAAGGGCTTGCTCGCGCTGGGCTTCGTTTTGCATTTCCAACTGCTTGTAGGTGCCGCCGGTTTCCTTGGCCCATTTTTCGGCACCGTTGAAGGCGGCCTCGTTGAACGACTTGTCGAACTTGCCGCCAAGGTCGAAGATGATCGCCGGTTCGGCACTGGCAAGGCCAGCGGTCAGCGCCAGCGCTGCCGCAGCGCCCAAAAGCTGTTTCATCATGGTCATCAAGGCTCTCCCGGTTGTCATTGTCACGTTTCGTCTTTTTGCCGGGTCACAGCCCGCGTGGGGGAAAGGCCCGGCCTACCCGCAAATTAGGTCAGGGTCGCAGCAAAGGGTCAAGTGGCATTTGGAAAGCGCGGCTTCGGATTTGATCTGGCAAGCAAAAATCAAGCCGGGCGGATGGCGCGCGCCGCTGTCACAAGGCGCGGTTCAGGACCAGCGCATCGTCATATGTGCCATTCGGGGCGGCATAATAGCGCTTTCTGCGCCCGGCCATTAGGAAACCGGCCTGGTGATACAGCGCAAGGGCGGCTGCATTGCTGGCGGCCACCTCAAGAAACGCGATCTTGGCCCCGCGCGCCCGACTTTGCGCCAGAAAGGCGTCAACCAGTCTTGCAGCAATGCCCTGACGGCGCTGGGCCGGATCGACGGCAAGGGTCAGCAACTCGGCCTCTCCGGCAAGGGCGCGACCGATCAGAAAGCCAGCCGATTCGCGGATCAGGAACACATGCGGGCTGGCCAGAAGCGTCGCAATCTCGGGTGCCGACCACGGGCGCGGCGTGGAAAAGCAGGCGGCATGCAGCCCGGCCAGATCGCCCGGATCAGGCATCCAGAATCACCGGCGGCGGATCGCTGGGCGGGGCGGCGTCGGCACCGCGCAGATAGAATGGTGCCGGGCGCGGTTGTGCCGGTTCGGTGCCAGACCTGCTGCGCAAGGCAGCAATGCGGGCAATCGCCTCGACAAGAGGCACCGGCTGTATCACGGCGGGCAACCCCAACAGCGCGGTCCCGGAACCGGTGACCGCCCCATCAACCGACAAGGCAAGGGCAGGGGCCAGGGACGCGGCACCTGCACCTGCACGGTCAAACCGCTGCACGTAAACCTCGTCGCGCCGTGCATCCTCGATCACGGTGATCGGGCGGGGCAGGCCGTAAGCCAAGGCCTCCAGCCGCGTGACGCCGATCGCCGGAATGCCAAGCGACAAGGACAGTCCGCGCGCCGCGGCGACCGCGATCCGCACGCCGGTAAAGTTGCCGGGTCCGGTGCCAACGCCAAGCGCCGACAGCGCGTGCCAGGTCAGACCGGCCTGCGCCAGAACCTCTTCCAGCAGGGGCAGCAGTCGTTCGGCCTGACCTTTGGCCATGTCCTCGATGCGGATCAGGCAGTGACCGTCGGGCAAAAGCAAAGCGGCGGCGCAATGCGCCGCCGATGTGTCAAAGGCCAGAACCGCGTCAGACGGCGACAGGACGCACCTCAAGCACTTCGGGGATGTAATGCCGCAACAGGTTTTCGATCCCCATTTTCAGGGTCAGGGTCGAAGACGGGCAGCCCGCACAAGCGCCTTGCATGTGCAGATAGACCACGCCGCGATCAAACCCGTGGAAGGTGATGTCGCCGCCATCCTGCGCCACGGCCGGACGCACGCGTGTATCGAGCAATTCCTTGATCTGGCGCACGATATCGGCATCTTCGCCCGAATGTTCGGCATGGCCGCCACCCGATTGCTCACCCACGATCACCGGGGCACCGGATTGATAATGCTCCATGATCGCGCCAAGAATGGCCGGCTTGATATGCTGCCAATCGGCGTCGTCGGCCTTGGTGACGGTCACGAAATCGGTGCCGAAGAACACAGCCGACACCCCGCCCGCCGCAAAGATGCGGCTAGCCAAGGGCGATTTGGCCGCGGCCTCGACGGTCGGAAAATCAGCGGTGCCAAGATCCAGCACGGTCTGACCGGGCAGGAATTTCAAGGTGGCGGGGTTCGGGGTCGACTCGGTCTGGATGAACATGGGCTATCTCCGACGGTTCTAGTCGGATATGAGCCTTGGAACAGCCCAAGTCAACCTGTGCGCCCTTCAGTTCACAGCCTCATCTGCCCCGAAGTAGGCATACATTGCCTCAAGCGGCGTAAGGTCGCGCAGTTTGGTGTGTGACAGGTCGGTTGCTGCGGTGGTGCAATAATCG
>DYMU01000045.1 GCA_020721445.1 Gemmobacter nectariphilus | reverse complement strand
GGTAAAACCTGCAATGTCGATGGCGCGGCCCTTGCCGTGTTCGCTGACCTTGGCCCCAGCCTTGTGGTTTCGTGTGCGGCAGACATAGTGGCCGGCAACCTGCATCTCGACCACCTTGGCCCGACCATATGCCGGCAACAGCCCACGTTCGACCCAGGTTTTCAGCGCCCGCGCGGTGTCGCAGTCAAGGGTGGCAGGCTGGCTCAGGCGCACCCCGGCCACCGATGTGACCTTGACCGGATTGGCAATGCCGCACCCCATGACCTTTGAGGTGATCGGGGCAAGCGCCTCACCCTTGATCGCCGGATCACCGCAGACTGCGCCCTTTCTGGACACCACGCCTGCTTGCCGGGGGCCAGCTTGATCGCACCTGCGGCGGCAAGGGTTCGTCTGGCAAAGCCATCCGGGCGTTTGGCCGGGCGCAGAAACCCCGGCAGCGCCGTTTTCGGCGGTGTCGTGGCGGTGACCGCAGAGGCCATCACCACCACCGCCGGCGTGGACGCCGCGCCCAAGGCTGCGGGCCGGGGCTGCGGCCGGACAGAAGCAAAGCCCGAAAGCTGCGGCAAGGCAATGGCGGCGGGCGCCACGGCGGGCTGCAAAGCCATGGGCGGCGCGCCCCCCCCCGCAACCGGGCGCGGCATCGGGCGCGGCGAGGTTTGCGGCATGTCGGCCAAGGCCAGACCGGCCAGCACAGCCCAGATCGCCACCGCACCCAAGCACCGCTGCATCACGTCTTGCCCTCTCCTCCACCCACGGTCGCGCGCCCAAAGTCTGGGGCCGCAGTATCCTGACCGGCCTCGATAATGCCACGCCGGATGGCGCGGGTGCGGGTGAAATAGGCGTGAAGCTGCTCACCATCGCCCATGCGGATGGCACGTTGCAGCACGAACAACTCTTCGGTGAAGCGGCCAAGGATATCCAGCACCGCGTCCTTGTTGGTCAGGAAGACATCGCGCCACATCACCGGATCACTGGCGGCAATGCGGGTCAGGTCGCGAAAGCCACCTGCCGAATACTTGATGACCTCGGAATTCGACACCCGTCGCATGTGCTCGGCCACGCCCACCATAGTGTAGGCAATCAGGTGCGGCGTATGGCTGGTGACGGCCAGCACAAGATCATGATGTGCCACATCCATTTCATCAACACTCGCGCCCATGGCTTCGCACAGGGCACGCAGCTTGGACGTGGCGGCGGCATCTGCCCCGTCCAGCGGCGTCAGCAGCCACCAGCGGTTCTGGAACAGCGTGGCAAACCCAGATCGGGGCCCGGAATGTTCGGTGCCGGCAATCGGATGGCCGGGAACGAAATGCACACCCGCCGGGATATGCGGCGCCACCGCATCGACCACCGCACCCTTGACCGAACCGACATCGGTGACCGTGGCCCCCGGTGCCAGATACGGGCCGATTTCGGCGGCCAGATCGCCCATCACCCCCACCGGCACGCAAAACACCACCAGATCGGCCCCCTGCACCGCTTGCGCCGCGCTGTCGCAAACCCGGTCGCACAGGCCAATGTCCAAGGCGATCTTGCGGGTTTCGGCCGATTTGGCATGACCGACGATTTCACCCGCCAGACCATATTGGCGCATCGCATGCGCCATCGACGACGCGATCAGGCCAAGGCCGATCAGCGCCACACGATTGTAGATCACCGTCATTTCAGGCCCTTGAACTGCCCCACGGCATGCGCGATGCGGCGGCATCCGGCTTCATCGCCCACGGTGATGCGCAGACAATGCGGCAGGTTATAGCTTGCCACCCGCCGCACGATCAGGCCCTGCGATTGCAAGAAGCCATCACAAGCCTCGGCCTCGGCCTCGCTGGCAAAGCGGGCCAGAATGAAATTGGCCATGCTGGTGTCAGACGGCACGCCGACCTCGGCCAAAGCCTCGGCCAGCCAGTTGCGCATGCGGGCGTTTTCTGATCGGCACTTGTTCACCCAGTCCTGATCGCGCACGGCGGCCTCGGCCACCTCAAGCTGCGTGGTGGACAGGTTGAACGGCCCCCGGATCCGGTTCAGCACATCAATGATGTGACGCGGGCCATAGCCCCAGCCGATGCGCAGCCCCCCAAGCCCGTAAATCTTGGAAAACGTCCGCGTCATGAACACGTTGTCGCGCGTGGTTGCCAGCCCCGCCCCGCCATCGTATCCGCCGACATATTCGGCATAGGCACCGTCGATCACCAGAATGGCCTGTGCAGGCAAGCCTGCCGCCAGACGCTCCATCTCGGCGGGCGAGATCATGGTGCCGGTCGGGTTGTTCGGGTTGGCGATAAACACCAGTTTGGTGCGCTTGGTGCAGGCTTTCAGAACGGCATCGACATCGGTGATCCGCTCACGCTCGGCCACTTCGATCGGGGTGGCCCCCACCGCAAGCGTGTTGACGCGATAAAGCAGGAAGCCGTGTTCGGTGAACACCACCTCATCCTTCGGTCCGGCATAGGCCTGGCACAGAAAGGTCAATATCTCATCCGACCCGACGCCACAGATGATGCGGTCAGGGTCAAGGCCATGCACATCGCCAATCGCCTGACGCAACGCGCGGTGGTCGGTGTTGGGATAGCGGTGCAGGCTGTGCACCGTCTTGCCGAATGCTTCCTTGGCCTTGTCCGGCGCCCCAAACGGGTTTTCGTTGGACGACAGCTTCAGCGCATTGGCCATGCCCGCCAGATGCGACTTTCCGCCCTCATACAAGGCGATGTCCAGAATACCGGGCTGCGGACGGATGGTGTCGTTCATGCTGGCCTCCAATTCCCATGGGTTCTAGCGGCGAAGACCTGCCTAGACCAGCGCGATTTTGGGCCGATGCTCGCGCGCGGTCACTTGTAGGACTTGGCCTGCAGCCAGTCCATCACCGCCATCAAGACGCCCGACACCACAAAGGTCAGATGGATGACCACCAGCCAATACAGTTCCGTCTCGCCAAATTTGGCATCCGCAACCGATTCCCCGATTTCCATGAAGCGTTTGAGCAGGTGGATGCCCGAGATCGCCACGATGCTGGCGATCAGTTTCATCTTCAGCCCGCCGAAATCGACCTTGCCCATCCAATCGGGACGGTCTTGCCCCGGATCAATGTCAAACTTCGATACAAAATTCTCATAGCCCGAAAACATCACGATCAGCAGCAGATTGGCCGCCAGCGTCAGGTCGATCAGGGTCAGCGCCACCAGAATGACCTGATCGGATTTCATCGTCATGACCTGCGGCACATAATAGGCCAGATCGCGCAGGAAGATCACCATCAGCATGCCAAGGCTGACCACCAGCCCCAGATACATCGGCGCCATCAGCCAGCGGCTTGCAAACAACAAGCTTTCAAAGCGGCTTTCTATCGTTTTTCTGACCATCGCAAAGGCTCCCGCGCGCATGTTGCCAAGGCTGACTGATACCCAAGCCGGGAAAAGGCGCAACCCCCGGCGCAAGGCTGGCACGCACAAAACAAAGGGGCCGCCTGATCCGGCGGCCCTTCTGACGACATTTGGCGAAAGATCAGTTCTTTGCGTAATATTCCACGACCAGGTTCGGTTCCATCACCACGGCATAGGGCACATCGCCCAGGGTCGGGGTGCGCACGAATGTTGCGGTCATCTTGTGGTGGTCCACGTCCAGATAGTCGGGCACATCACGTTCAGCCGACTGGATGGCTTCCAGGATCAGTGCCATCTGACGCGACTTTTCGCGGACCGAGATCACGTCGCCTTCCGACACGCGGTAGGACGCGATGTTCACGCGCTTGCCGTTCACCTGCACATGGCCGTGGTTGACGAACTGACGGGCAGCGAAAATCGTCGGCACCAGTTTGGCGCGGTAGACAACCGCATCCAGACGGCGCTCCAGAAGGCCGATCAGCATCTCGCCGGTATCGCCGCGCACACGCTCGGCCTCGCCATAGATCTTGCGGAACTGCTTTTCGGTCAGGTCACCATAGTAACCCTTCAGCTTTTGCTTGGCCCGCAGCTGGGTGCCAAAGTCCGACAGCTTGTTCTTGCGGCGCTGGCCGTGCTGGCCCGGGCCGTATTCACGCTTGTTGACCGGCGACTTGGCGCGGCCCCAGATGTTCTCGCCCATGCGACGGTCAATTTTATACTTGGCAGACGTGCGTTTGGTCACGGCTGATCTCCTTCGTTTGCGCTGTGCCCGTCTGAGTGGTCCGCCGCCGGTTTTCCGGTCTTGGTCCGCAGGCACCATGAAGGGCGTTGTCCTTTGGCCCGAAGGCCCGACAGGCATCCCCTTGCGGGGTCCACCAACACCAATGAAAGGCCGAAACGGTTTCCCGCCGCAACCCAAGCCGCGCTTATACCCCCGAAAACCCCAGAGTCAACGCCCCCGGCTTTCTCTTTCCACAAATATCCTCAGGGGGGCCCGGGGGGCAGAATGCCCCCCTCTTGGCTTGATCTGTGGGCAGAATGCACCCTACTTGGCTCTATGTCCCGGCAGAATGCCCCCGCCTTCCTCTCAGCCCCTGCTCACGCCGCAGAATCGTGCCGCAGGATGGCCACCTCCGACGTCGACAGATTGCGCCGGGCATAGTCGCCATAGCTGGCCGGGTTGGCGGCGACGCCGGGCACGGCTGCCAGCAGCGCCGCGCGTTGGGCGGGGTCAATGGTGTCCAGCGCGGTGTTTGACGGATGAAAGCTTTCGGTCTCCATCCCATTGGCCCAGACGATGTTGTGCCGGTCCAGCAAGATGTGGATATACGTCACCTCGCGCAGGGCGTGGTCGACGCAGATCGTCACGTCGTTCAACAGGTCTTCGGCCTTGACCAACACCTCTTCGGTGTTGAACAGCGATTGCGCAGCGGCCCCGGTCAGCATCATCCGGTGCTGCGGCGACACGATCAGGTCGGGATCGGGTCGGTCGATGCCAAGCGCGCCGGCCTTGAATCGGATCGGCCGCAAATGGGGCATGGCGTACAGCCTGGCGCCGGTCATCCGGCGGCTGCCGGTCCACAATATCTCTTGCGCGCCGTTGTCCTTGGTCAGGACGCGGTCGCCCGAGCGGATGTCTTCGATCAGCCGCAGGCCGGTGGGCGTGGCAATCCGGATGCCGGGGGTAAAGCAGATCACGCCGCCCGCCGCCTTTGCCCCGGCGCCCGAATGGGTGCGGTCAATCGCGGTTCGCACCACCCACAGGTCTTGCCCCGGCGGTGGCAGATCGCCGACGAACATCAGCAACCGCGCCCCGGTGTCGGGCACCGGCAGCACCGTGACAGACCAGCTTTGATGCCCATCGGTGACGATGAACCCTTGATCGGGCGTGCTTTCGTCCGTCTCGGCACCGTCGGATGGCACCGTATCGCCACAGACCGCCGCACCGATCAGGCGGCGCACCTTTCTGGCGGCCCGCCTGCGAATGTCTGCAATCCCCTCGGCCCCGTCCAGAACCAGCACGTCCCCGTGGCCATCCACCCTCACAGGCTGGCCGGTCCAGCGCCATGAGGCACCGACGGCAAGCACGTCCAGCGGGGCGGCCACAAGGCCGTCGATTTCTGTTTGTGACCAGGAAATGACAAACGTGCCCCGAAGGCCCGCTTTCATACCTGTGATCCTTAGCCTGCTCGATTTATTTTTACTTAACGAAATGATAGCAAGCCGTTAACGGTTTGGCTATGGCATAGATGCAACACTATGGTCGCAACTCGGCCCACCGACTCTCGGTAAAGTTGTCCGACTCGCGCGCGCATGTCGCCCGCCCCGCCCCTTTGGCCTGCGGGCCGGGGGGCAAGCCTGCACTTGGGCCGCGTTGCGCAGCTGCGCCAGCAAAAGCAAAGACCCGCCGGACGATGCCCGGCGGGTCAAGCGGTTCATTCAGGTCAGGTGATCAGACTTCGGTGCTTTCCAGCGCCTTGGTCGGCACCTCGGTCACGCTCGAAATCTCGATCCGGCGCGGCTTCAGCGCTTCGGGCGTTTCGCGCACCAGATCAAGGTGCAGCATCCCCAACTCATGCGTGGCCCCGATGACGCGGACATGATCTGCCAAGGCAAAGCGCCGCTCAAAGGCGCGGGTGGCAATGCCACGGTGCAGGAAGGTGCGGTTCTCGGCCTCGGGCTCTTTGCGGGCGGTCACCGACAGCGCGCCATCCTTGACCTCAACGGTCAGCTCGTCCGGGCTGAAACCCGCTACGGCAATCGAGATGCGGTAAGAATTTTCCGCCGTTTTTTCAATATTGTAGGGCGGATAGGTCGGCTGCGCCACATCAGCGGCAAGCGCGCGATCCATCAGGTCGGCGATGCGATCAAAGCCAACAGTGGCACGGTAAAGCGGGGCAAAATCGAAACTGCGCATGGGTCATCCTCCTTGGAAGCGATGCAATACTGGCCCCCCGAACCGGGCGGGCCGTTGATGATGCCGGGCCCATCGTGGCACCCGACACAGCATAGCTAGGGTCTGTTGACGTTCATTTCAATCTTATGACGGTGGCGGTAAGGGCGAT
>DYMU01000002.1 GCA_020721445.1 Gemmobacter nectariphilus | reverse complement strand
ACCTTGAATCACCCCGCAACCGATTTGTGAATCCTCAAACGTCAACAGGCCCTAAAAAAAGGCCGGGCACAAGGCCCGGCCAGGTCCAACAGGGAGGTGCCGTGCCATAACCCCGACACGACAAGGGGAACTCGTCTCCACATCCTCAACCCAAAAGGTATATTAAGGATGAATGGGACAACAAGTGGCCGTCACGCGACCAAACGATATCCGCCGCTTTCTGTGACCAAAATGCGCGCATTTGAAGGGTCCGGCTCAATCTTTTGACGCAAACGATAGATATGCGTCTCCAGCGTATGGGTCGTGACCCCGGCGTTATAGCCCCAGACCTCATGCAGCAGCACGTCGCGGGGCACAACGCCAGATTGCGCGCGATACAGGAATTTCAGGATGTTGGTCTCCTTCTCGGTCAGCCGGATCTTCTTGTCCTTCTCATCCAGCAGCAACTTTTGTGCCGGCTTGAAGGTGTAGTGACCAAGTTGGAACACGGCATCTTCCGATTGTTCGTGCTGGCGCAGTTGCGCGCGAATCCGGGCCAGCAGGACCGGAAACTTGAACGGCTTGGTGACATAGTCATTGGCACCGGCATCCAGCCCCAGAATGGTATCCGAATCGGTGTCATGCCCGGTCAGCATCAGGATCGGGCATTTCACCCCGGCCTTGCGCATCCGGCGGCACAATTCACGGCCATCGGTATCGGGCAGTCCGACATCCAGAATGACCATGTCATAGATCGCCGCCTTGGCTTTCTCCATGCCCTCGGCCCCGGTGCGGGCTTCAAACACGTCAAAGTCTTCGGTCATCACCAGCTGTTCGCTCAGTGCCTCCCGCAGGTCGTCGTCGTCGTCCACCATCAAGATCTTGCGCAACTGGGCCATGGTCTTCCTCCGTCGTTCGCGTACTTGTGACAGATGCGCCCGGTGTTGTGAGGTCGCAAGAAATGTGACCCATCCCTCACGCGGACGTGTCGCCTGTCGGGGATATGTTTCAATCTGCCCGGTCTGGCGCTATGAACGTGTGGCAGGAGACCCGCATGACCACCCCCTTGACCACCCCCTTGACCCTTGGCCCCACCCTGACCGAAACGCTGAACCGCGCCCGCGGTGATTTGCGCATGGGCGTGCCCGTGGTGCTGGCCGGCGGGGGCCGCGCCGCGCTTGTGGTGGCGGTCGAGGTGCTTGATCCCGCCCGCCTTGCCGCCCTGCGCGACATCGGCACCCCCGAACTGGCGCTGACCGCGCGGCGGGCCGAGACGTTGAAGGCCCGCCCCTATGATGGCGATCTGGCCCGCATCATGGTGCCCGCCGATCTGAAGGTTGACTGGCTGCGCGCGCTTGCCGACCCCGCCGATGATCTGCGCATGCCGATGAAAGGCCCCTTGCGGTCGTTGCGCGACGGGCCGGCCGATTTGCACCGCGCCGCCCTTGCCCTTGCCAAATCGGCGCATCTTCTGCCCGCCGCTTTGGTGGTGCCGGTGCCGAACGGTCTGGCCTTGGCCGCCCAGCTTGGCCTGACCTTCGTGCCGCTCGACGGCGCGGGCGACGCCCTGACAGCCCTGTCGCCGCTGCACGAAGTGTCCTCGGCCCGGCTGCCGATGGTGGCGTCACAGGCAGGCCGGGTGCATGTCTTCCGCCCCGAAGATGGCGGGGCCGAACACTACGCCATCGAAATCGGCACCCCCGACCGCGACAAGCCGGTTCTGGCCCGGCTGCATTCTGCCTGCTTTACCGGCGATGTGCTGGGCAGCCTGAAATGCGACTGCGGCCCGCAACTGCGCGCGGCATTGGCGCAGATGGGGGCGACAGGCGCAGGCGTGCTGCTGTATCTGAACCAGGAAGGCCGCGGCATCGGCCTTGCCAACAAGATGCGCGCCTATTCGCTGCAAGATCAAGGCTTTGACACGGTCGAGGCCAACCACCGCCTTGGCTTTGAAGATGACGAGCGTGATTTTCGCATCGGCGCCGATATCCTGCGCCGGATGGGGTTTTCGGCCGTGCGGCTGATGACCAACAACCCCAAAAAGCTGGCAATGATGCAGGCTTGCGGGGTGCAGGTGGTGGAACGGGTGCCGCTGCATGTCGGCCAGACCGCGCAGAACGCCGGATACCTTGCCACCAAGGCCGCCAAGTCGGGGCATCTTCCGTGAAACCGCATGACATCGTCGTCACCCGCCAGGGCGCGCGCTTCATGGGGCAGTCTTTTCCCTGTTCCATCGGGCGCGGCGGCATCGTCCCCGCATCAGCCAAGCGCGAAGGCGACGGCGCCACCCCGGCAGGCACCCACCGCATCGTCGGCATGCTGTATCACCCCGCCCGCCTGACCGCGCCCGCCGACTGGGCGCTGCCCACCGCGCCCGGCGACCGCTGGTCCGATGACAGCCGCGATCCCGACTACAACCTGATGGTCCGCCTGCCGCACCCCTTTGGCCACGAAGCGCTGCAACGCCCCGACCCGCTGTATGACCTGATCCTGATCACCGACTGGAACTGGCCCCATGCCGAACCGGGGCGCGGATCGGCCATCTTTGTCCACACCTGGCGCAGGCCGCGCTTTCCCACCGCCGGTTGCGTGGCCTTCGCCCGCCCGGACCTGCTGTGGATTGCTGCGCGCATCCGCCACCAGACCCGGCTGGTCATCCGGGGCTGACCCCTTTCCAAACCGCTTTGGATTGCCTAACCTGCCCCCAGACAAACGGAGGGACGACAATGGCCAAAGCACCCGCCTCGCCACAGGATGACCTGTTCGCGCTGCGCCTTGACCGCTCGGCCCCCGACCTGTGGCCCATGCTGGACGCGCTTTATGGCCAGCGGCCCGATTATCCGGCCTTTCGCAGCGCCCTGCTGAAAACCCTGAAAAAGGCATGGGATGCCCGGCCCGCCGATCTGAAACGGCTGGACCTGAAACGCGATCTGGAACCCGACTGGTTCTTGCGCCCCGACATGGCGGGCTATGTCTTCTACATCGACCGCTTTGCCGGCACCCTGACCGGGGTGCTGGAAAAACTGGATTATCTGGCCGACCTTGGCATCACCTATGTCCACTTCATGCCCTGCCTGAAACCCCGCCCCGGCGACAGCGACGGCGGCTATTCGGTGATGGATTACCGCCAGATCAACCCCGCCCTTGGCACCATGGCCCAGTTTGAACAGGTCAGCGCCGCGCTGCGTGCGCGCGGCATGTCGCTGTGCATTGATCTGGTGCTGAACCACACCGCCAAGGAACATGCCTGGGCCAAAAAGGCTGCCAAGGGCGATGCAAAATATCAAGATTACTACCTGATGTTCGATACCCCCGACCTGCCCAACCGCTATGAACAGACGCTGGTTCAGGTGTTTCCCGACAACGCGCCCGGCAGTTTCACCCATTACCCAGAACTCGGCAAATGGGTCTGGACCACCTTCAACGAACACCAGTGGGATCTGAACTGGGCCAACCCGCAGGTGTTTCTGGAAATCGTCGACATCATGCTGCATCTGGCCAATCGCGGCGTCGATGTGCTGCGCCTTGATGCCGTGGCCTTCCTGTGGAAACGCCTCGGCACCCGCTGCCAAAGCGAACCCGAGGTTCACATGCTGCTGCAAGCCTTGCGTGCGTGCAGCCGCATCGCCGCCCCGGCGCTGATCCATCTGGAGGAGGCGATCGTTGCCCCCGCCGAAATGCTGCCCTATCTGGGCCGCGGGCGTCATGATGGCCGCGAAGGCAACCTTGCCTATCACAACAGCCTGATGGTGCAATTCTGGGGCGCACTGGCCAGCCGCGACACGCGGTTGATGCGGCATGTGCTGGCCACGCATTTCCCGCAAACCCTGACCAATGCCACCTATGCCACCTATATCCGCTGCCATGATGATATCGGCTGGGCCGTCACCGATGAAGACGCCGCCGCCGTCGGTCTGTCCGGCCCGGCGCATCGCGCCTTCCTGTCCGACTTTTATGAGGGCAGCTTTCCGGGGTCTTTCGCCAAGGGCGCGCTGTTTCAGGTGAACCAGTCCACCGGCGACAAGCGCATCTCTGGCAGCTTCGCCTCGCTTGCCGGGCTTGAACGGGCGCAGCGGGCGGGGGATCCGGTCGGGGTGGATCTGGCCATCCACCGCATCCTGATGGGCCACGCCCTGATCGCAAGCTTTGGCGGCATCCCGCTGATCTACATGGGCGACGAGTTGGCGGCCTTGAACGACGACAGCTATCTGAACGACCCCGCCCATGCCCATGACAGCCGTTGGATTCACCGCCCCCGGATGGATTGGCAACTGGCCCAGGCCGCGCGCAGTGGCGACAGCCCGTCAGCGCAGGTGTATCAGGGCACCCGGGCTATTCTGGCACGCAGGCGGGCAACGCCCGGCCTGCACGCGGGCTATGGCACCCGCATCGTGTTTCCCGAAAACACCGGCATCTTCGCCTTTCAGCGCCTTGCCCCCACCGGGCCGGTGCTGTGCCTGTTCAACATGACCGAGGTCTGGCAGCATCTGCCGCTGGCTTGGGTGCAGGCCCAAGGGGTTGTGCTGCTGCACGACGCGCTGTCCGACACCGCGGTTCAGGCGCACAAGGGCACCGTCGCCCTGCCGCCCTATGCAAGGGTCTGGCTGACCTGATCAGCCATAGGTTCTTGCGCCAAAAATCGCGCTGCCAACCCGCACATGGGTGGCACCATGGGCAATGGCCACCTCAAAATCGCTGCTCATCCCCATCGACAGGCCGGAAAGCCCGTTGCGCGCCGCCATCTGCGCCAGCATGGCAAAATGCGGCTCCGGGTCTTCGCCCTCGGGCGGAATGCACATCAACCCGGCCGGGGCCAAATCCATCGCGCGGCAGGTGGCCACGAATCCGTCGGCATCCACCGGCAGGATGCCGGCCTTCTGCGGCTCGGCCCCGGTGTTGACCTGCACGAACAATTCCGGGCACGCCCCGCGGGTCTGCGCCAGTTTCGCCAGCTTTTCGGCCAGTGACAGCCGGTCAACGGTGTGGATGGCGTCGAACAATTCCACCGCCACCTTGGCCTTGTTGGTTTGCAGCGGCCCGATCATATGCACCTGCACCGCACCGAACCGCGCCCGCAGGTCGGGCCATTTGGCCTGCGCTTCCTGCACATAGTTTTCACCAAACAATCGGTGCCCGGCGTTCAGCACCGCCACCACCCGCTCCAGCGGCTGCACCTTTGACACCGCAATCAACTGCACCGACCCCGGCGCACGACCGCAGGCCGCTTCGGCGGCGGTCAGACGGGTCTGGATTTCCGACAGTGACATGGGCCCCCCTTTCGGCGCGGCACGCGCCCGGCTTGCAAATGAAAAGAGCGGGCACAAGGCCCGCTCTTTCCGTCAGATGATCGTCAGATCAGAACTTCAGGGTCAGACCAAAGTCTGCGCGGGTTTCGCGGATCGACTCACCAGCCGCATCAACACCGACTTCGTCAAACGATTTGACCGAAGCGATACCGCCGCTCAGGCTTGCACCACCGCCCAGGTCGTACGAAGCGCCGATGCCGTAGGCTTCTTCTTCAATCTTGGCGCCATCAGCCTTGAACTCGGATTTCGAGTAGCCAGCCGACACAGTCAGAGCGTCCATCGTGTAGGTGCCGCGAATGCCGTAAGCGTCCGAGTCGATATCGGCCGAACCGCCGCCAATCGTCGCGGTGTGGTCGCCCATGGCGTACAGAGCGTTCACGCCGAAGTCGCCGAACTTGCCACCGGCATAGAGCGACACGACTTGCGAGTCGAACGCGCCTGCACCAGCAGGACCACCCACTGCAGTAACAACGCCCTCAATGATCGAACCAGCAGCATAACCCGAGTCATGCGACGCATAGCCCAGACCAACGTAGTAGTCCGAGAAGCTGTACTTCAGGCCGACTGCATAGGTTTCGGTCGCTTTGTCTGCGCCGTCAGCATCAAACACCAGGTTGGTGGCGCTTTCAGCAATGCGGGTCGAGATCGACGCCTTGAAGCCGTTTGCTTCGTAGGTGTAGTTCACGTTGTGGTCCAGCTTGACGTCGGTCAGATCGTCCAGCTCGTCGCCAACGGTGGTTTCAGCGACGTCATCAACGTCAAAACCGTCCCAGCCGATGTCAGACAGGCCAGCAACTTCGTCAGCTTCCGACACAGCGCCCATGCTCAGCTTGCCGAAGGCGCCCGAGATGAAAACTTGGGTGTCGTCGTTTTCGTAGTCGCCGTTGTTTTCAACCAGCAGGTTGGTGAAGAACCCGAAAGCCAGACCGCCATCGGTTTCGCCAGCGCCCACGAACTCCAGGTTGACCTTCGAGAACACGCGTGCTTTCGAGTCTTCGGTGGTCGCGGTATCGTAGTCACCTTCACTGCCGTACTTCAGACCCATGCCGGCGGTGCCGTTGATCTTCACTTCAGCAGCAGCGAATCCAGCGGTGGAAACCAGCATGGTCGTCGCGATAAGAAACTTTTTCATTTTTTCCCTCATTGTCGTTCAGATTTCCACCCCAGGGAACTCCGTGATGGATATGAACGTTGTTTCGCCCGTCAGCGGTTCGATTGCAACCTTGGCCAAAGGGTGGCGGCCAATTCCGAAACCTATGGTGCACAGATGCCACAGTGATTTCGCGGTGGTTCTGCGGCGCGGTCGCGGCCTTCTGCCGCCGCGCGCCATTCTGTCTGCCGCCGCAAGAAACCCACATCTTAACAACGCCACGCAACGTCTTGGTGTCGCTTGCTTCACGCAGTGCAGACCCGCCTTTGCCGGGCACGGGTGAAAGCCCTTGTTCCGAAAGAGGGCCTAAGTTACAGAAAAGGCCAACATCGGCAGGGAGACCCGGATGATCTTGCACCGCATTTCAAGCGCCATGATGGCGGGCGTGGTTTTGTTTGGTTTGTCTGCCTGTGGCGGCGGTCTGGCAAGCGGGGATTCGGGCCTTTTCAAGCGCGGCGGCACCCTGACCGAAGCACAGGCCAGCCGGCGCGAACGGGCCTTGGCCCAGCGTGCGGCCATTGAACGGTCGGAAGCCGCGGAAAAGGATCGGGGCTCCACACTTTGGGATCTGTTTTCCAACGCGGACGATCCGAACACCACGGTCGAGGTCAACAAATACCTCTGGCAGGCCAGCCTTGATGTGCTGAATTTCCTGCCGATTGAATCGGTTGATCCGTTTACCGGCGTCATCGTCACCGGCTATGGCACCCCGCCCGGCGGTGGCCGCGCCTATCGCGCCACGGTCTATGTGCAAGACCCGGCCCTTGATGCCCGGTCCTTGCGCGTGGCGCTGCAAACGCGGGGCGCGCCCGTCTCGGCCGAAACCGCCCGCGCGGTCGAGGATGCCATCCTGACCCGCGCCCGGCAGTTGCGCATCCGCGACTCCAAGCTGTAAAGCGGCCCAGACCGCCGCCGATTGCGCCGCCTTCGGGCGGCGTTTTCATGTCCGGCCCCGGCCTTTTCTTGCCCACCATGCGCCGCACCCGTGGTCACGCGCTGTGACCACGCCTTGCACACGGGTGCGGCACGCATCGCCCACGCCCTGACCACTGGACCTTTGGCCCCGCATCGGTGTAATCCGGCCCGGAACCCGGAGGTCACAGATGTCGCGCTACGAACCCGCCCAGATCGAACCAAAGTGGCAAGACGCCTGGGATCAGGCACAGGCCTTTGCGGCGCGGCGCGATCCGGCCCGCCCGAAATACTATGTGCTCGAGATGTTTCCCTACCCGTCGGGGCGCATCCACATGGGCCATGTGCGTAATTACACGATGGGCGATGTGGTGGCGCGCTATAAATCAGCGCAGGGCTTTTCTGTATTGCATCCAATGGGTTGGGATGCGTTCGGGATGCCTGCCGAAAACGCCGCGATGGAACGCGGCGGCCATCCGAAGGACTGGACATACAGCAATATCGCCGACATGCGCGGCCAGATGAAACCCTTGGGCCTGTCCATCGACTGGACTCGCGAATTCGCCACCTGCGACCCGGAATATTACGGCCAGCAACAGGCGATGTTCATCGACATGATGGACGCAGGTTTAGTCTATCGTAAAGCCGCCGTGGTAAACTGGGATCCGGTCGACATGACCGTTCTGGCCAACGAACAGGTGATTGACGGCAAAGGTTGGCGGTCCGGTGCCGCGGTCGAACGGCGCGAGTTGACGCAGTGGTTTTTCAAGATCTCGGATTATTCCGAGCAACTGCTGGAAGCGCTGGATGGCCTGACCCACTGGCCCGAAAAGGTGCGGCTGATGCAGGCCAACTGGATCGGGAAAAGCCGGGGCCTGCAATTCGCCTTCGATACGGTCAGCGCACCGCAAGGCTTCGAAAAGCTTGAGGTTTATACCACTCGCCCCGATACGCTGCTGGGGGCCAGTTTTGCCGCGATCAGCGCCGATCACCCGCTGGCCAAGGCCTTGGAAACAAACCCGGAAGTGGCGGCTTTCGTGGCCGAATGTCGCCGCGGCGGCACATCGGCCGAAGAGATCGAAACCGCCGAGAAGATCGGCTTTGACACCGGCATCCGGGTGCGCCATCCGCTTGATTCGACACGCGAATTGCCGGTCTGGATCGCCAATTTCATCCTGATGGACTATGGCACCGGCGCGATTTTCGGCTGCCCCGCGCATGACCAGCGCGATTTTGATTTTGCCACGAAATACGCCCTTCCGATCCAGTCCGTCTTCGTGGCCGAAGGGGCCGAGGATGCAGACTTGACCGAGGCGTTTGTGCCAATGAAATCGGAACGCGTGCGCTATGTGCGCGGCTTTTCCGGGGCCGAGGTGCAGACCGGCGAAGAGGCCATTGCCGCCGCTATTTCCCACGCCGAAACAAATGGTTACGGCCAAGGCGTGACCAAGTTCCGGCTGCGAGATTGGGGGGTGTCGCGCCAGCGCTATTGGGGTTGCCCGATCCCGGTGGTGCATTGCGCCACCTGCGGCGTGGTGCCCGAGGCGAAGGCCAATCTGCCGATCCGGCTGCCCGATGACGTGACCTTTGATGTGCCCGGCAACCCGCTGGACCGCCACCCGACATGGCGCAACTGCACCTGCCCCAGATGTGGGTCCGAGGCCCGGCGCGAAACCGATACGATGGATACTTTCGTTGATTCGTCATGGTATTACGCCCGCTTCACCAGCCCTCATGCGCCCACGCCCACCAGCCTGCCGGACGCCGATTACTGGATGAATGTCGACCAATACATCGGCGGCATCGAGCATGCGATCCTGCACCTGCTCTATTCGCGCTTCTTCGCCCGCGCGATGGCCAAGACCGGCCACCTGCCCGGCAAAGCGATCGAGCCGTTCAACGCCCTGTTCACCCAAGGCATGGTGACGCATGAGATCTACAAGACCACCGATGCGGGTGGTCGGCCGGTCTATCATCTTCCCGAAGACATCATCCGCTCTGATGTCGGTGCCACATTGGCGGATGGCACCGTGGTCGAGGTGATCCCTTCGGCCAAGATGTCGAAATCAAAGAAGAATGTCGTAGATCCGATGAACATCATTGCGTCCTTTGGCGCAGATACCGCGCGCTGGTTCGTGATGTCCGACAGCCCGCCCGAACGCGATGTGGAATGGACATCCTCGGGGGCCGAGGCGGCGTTCAAGCACCTGAGCCGCGTCTGGGGCTTGTGCAGCCGCATCGGCGACATGCCTGCGGATCATTTGGGCGAGGGCGATGACGACCTGCGCCGCGCCACGGCAAAGGCCGTCGACGAGGTGACCAAGGGCATCGAAAGCTTTGCCTTCAACAAGGCGATTGCGGTGCTATACGGCTTTACCAACACGCTGGCACGCGCCAATGCCAGCACCCCGGTGATGAAGGACGCGATCCGCACGCTGGCGCAGTTGATGCAGCCGATGGTGCCGCATATCGCGGAATCGATCTGGGCCATGCAGGGCGGGCAGGGCCTGTGCTGCCAGGCCACCTGGCCCAAGGCCGACCCGGCGCTGCTGATTGACGACACCGTCATTCTGCCGATCCAGATCAACGGCAAGCGGCGGGCGGAAATCAGCGTGCCAAAGGATATGGCCGCGACAGAGGTTGAAAAGATCGCGCTGGCGAATGAGGATGTGATCAGGTTCCTTGCCGGCCAGCCGGTCAGGAAAATCATCGTCGTGCCGGGGCGTATCATAAATGTCGTTGCTTGACCGCCGATCTGTGCTTTTTGCGCCACTTGCCGTGGCTGCCTGCGGCTTTGCCCCGGCCAATGCGCCGGGGTCGGCGGCGGCAGGCTTGCAAGGCCGCGTCCGCGTGGCCGATCCGTCCGACAAGCGGGGATTTGATCTGGTCGAGCGGCTGGAAGAACGGCTGGGCCGGCCCGATGCTGCGGCCTATGATCTGGCCTTTACCATCACCACCGAAGATGTCGGCGTCGGCATCACCGCCGACAATGCCATCACCCGCTATCACCTGACCGGCCATATCGACTGGACCCTGACCAGCCGTGCAACCGGGCAGCGGGTGACGGGCGGGCGGGTGCAAGGCTTTACCGCCTATTCCGCCACCGGCAGCACCGTGGCGGGTCTTGCCGCCAAGGAAGACGCGGCCTTCCGGCTGATGCGGATGCTGGCCGACCAGATCGTGACCCGGTTGATGGCCACGGCGGGCGATTGGGCATGATCCTGAAAGGGGTCGAGGCCAGCCGGTATTTTGCGAAACCCGATCCCGGCAAGGCCGGCCTGCTGATCGCCGGGGCCGATGCGATGCGGGTGGCGCTGAAACGGCAAGAGGTGATTGCCGCGCTGATCGGCCCGCAGGGTGAAGGCGAAATGCGCCTGACCCGCATCCCGGCCAGTGATTTGCGCAAGGATGGCGCGGCGCTGATCGACGCGATCAAGGCCATCGGCTTTTTCCCGGGGCCCCGCGCGGCCTTTGTCGAAGATGCGACCGATACCCTGGCCGATACCATCGCGCGCGCGCTGAAGGATTGGCGGCCCGGCGATGCGACGATTCTGGTCACGGCAGGCAATCTGACCGCGAAATCAGCGTTGAAAATGCTGTTTGACAAGCACCCCAACGCCTTTTGCGCCATGCTGTATGATGACCCGCCGACCCGGGAAGACATTGAGGACGCGTTGAAAAAGGCGGGCCTGACCCAGATTGACCGCGAGGCGATGGCCGACCTGACCACCCTTGCCCGCGCGCTGGACCCCGGTGATTTCCGCCAAACGCTTGAGAAGATCGCGCTGTACAAATACGGCGATTCCACCGCGCTGACCCCCGCCGATGTGGCCGCGATGGCGCCGTCGACGCTGGAGGCCGAGGTGGATGATCTGCTTCTGGCCGTGGCCGATGGGCGCGCGCCGGCCATCGGGCTCTTGCTGCGGCGGCTGGAAGGGCAAGGCGTTTTGCCGGTGGCGATCTGCATTCAGGCCTTGCGGCACTTTCGCGCGCTGCACATGGCGGCAGCCGATCCGGCAGGCCCGGCCATGGGCCTGCAAAAGGCCCGCGTCTTTGGCCCAAGGCGTGAGCAGATGCAGCGGCAGGCGCAGGCCCTGGGGATGCAGACCCTGGAGAGCGCCGTGGCGCTGCTGCTGGAAACCGACCTGACGCTGCGCTCGGCGTCGCGCGCGCCGGGCATGGCACTGATGGAACGCGCACTGATCCGCCTGGCGATGCTGCGGCGATAACGGGGGGGGGTGACGATGACGAAGGAAACCGCGCTGGAAGCTTTGGGCCGGATCGCCCTGACCCACAAGGACATCGAGGCACAGGTGCTGTGGTTTCGCGATGGTGCATGGTCGGTTGCCATGGGCGAGTCGCTGGAGGCCGAAGAGATTGCCTTTTACGCCGAAGGTCTGCTGGACGAAGGCTTTGGGCTGGACTGGGCGCTGTTGTCCGGGCCGTTGGGCGAAGAGGTTCGGCTGTGCTTTTGGCAAGACGGCACCCCGCCCGCCCCGGAGTTGCCCGAAGGCATGGTGATCCGGCAAGGCGGGCGGGTTTCGCCGTAGACCGGCCTGCCAGAACCCGTCACCCAGACGCCGCCGCCGCATGCCTGCCTGCCCATTTGCCGCTGGCCCAGGCCCCGGTCAGCAGATAGCCGCCGGTCGGGGCCTCCCAATCCAGCATTTCGCCACAGGCGAAAACGCCGGGCAATGCGCGCAACTCCAGCCCGTCGGTCAGGCTGTCGCGGGCAATCCCCCCGGCGGTGGAGATCGCCTCGTCGATCGGGCGCGGGCCTTGCAACGGCACCGGCAGCGCGGTCAGGGCGGTGGTCAGCGGCAGCGACCGGCCAAATTCCTGCACCAGCGCTGCGGCGGCGGGCGACAGGCCAAGCTTGCGCAGGCGGTTTGCCAGACTGTCGGTGGCTTTCAGCCGGAACAGGCGTGCCACCAGCACCTGGGGCGCAAGATCGGGCACCAGGTTCACGGTCAACGCGGCCCCGTCGCGCAGGGCGCGGCTAAGGGAATAGATCGCGCCACCTTCCACCCCACGGGCCGACAGCACAAATTCGGCCCGCACCGATTGCCTGCCTGCGGTCAGCATGGCCCCCTTGACCGGCTGGCCGAAATACGGCGCCATATGCGGCGACCACGCAACCTGAAACCCCATGTTGGCAGGGCGGAACGGGGTGATTGTCACCCCCCTTTCCGCCAGCCACGGCACCCAGGCCGCATCCGACCCCAGCCTTGCCCAGCTTGCGCCACCCAAGGCCAGCACGGTCACAGGCGGGCGCAGGGTTTGCGGGCCATCAGGTGTGTCAAAGCGCAGACCGTCGCCCTCAAAGCCTTGCCAGAGCCAGCGGGTGCGCAACTCTACTCCCTGCGCCGCAAGGCGCGCCAGCCAGGCGCGCAGCAAAGGCGAGGCCTTCATTGCCTTGGGAAACACGCGGCCCGACGATCCGGTAAACACCTCTTGCCCCAGATCTCGGCACCACTGCGCCACCTCTGTGGGCCCGAACCCGGCCAGCATCGGCGCCAGCCAATCGCTGTCATAGGCGGCGGCAAAGCGGGCCAAGGGTTCATCCTTGGTCACGTTCAAACCGGACTTGCCCGCCATCAGAAACTTGCGCGCAGGTGTTGCCTTGCCCTCGGCCACCACCACACGGCGACCGGCGCGCGCCAGTTCCTCGGCCGCCATCAGGCCCGCCGGGCCGGCACCGATGACCAGCGCATCCATCATGCCACCGGCTTTGCCGGCAAGGCCAGTGCCCGGTGTGGCGACGGCCACAAAAGCGACTGCGCCCAAAAGGCGGGGATCACGCGTTCTGGTTGCTTGTCCATGCCGCACCCTTGCCAATCAGGAAATCCGGTTCATCCTTTGGCGCGGAACCGACGCAATGACAAGTGACACCGCCCCCACCTGCCCGCTGTGCCTGCGCCCCATCCCCACGGGTGTGGCGCAAAGCCTGCACCATCTGGTCCCTAAACTGAAAGGCGGCAAGGGAGGGCCGACGGTGCTTCTGCACCACATTTGCCACAAGGAGGTGCATGCAAGGTTCACCGAAGCCGAACTTGCCCGCAGCTTCAACACGCCCGAGGCATTGCGCGACAGTGACCGCCTGCGGCCCTTCCTTGACTGGGTCGCCAAGCGCCCACCGGGGTTTCTAAGCCGTACGCCGGGGCGGCGGCGTTAGCGTCAGGCCGCCAGAACCTCGCGCCCGCGGCGGCGCAGATAGGCGTCGTTGAGAAAGGTGCCAAACGGAAACAGGGCGGCCAAGGTGCCGCGCCACCAGTCGCGCGGCCCCCACCCCGGCCGGCGCAGGGCAACGGCCATCAACCCCATGTAGGCCACCCAAGCATAGCCATGCAGCGTGCCGGTGACCGAAACCCAGGACGGATCGCCAAGAATGTACTTGATCGGCATGGCGACCAGAAACAGCAGCAGGGTCGTGACACCTTCCACCAGCGCCACCATGCGAAACAGCGTGAACAGGCGCGGGGTGGTGATATCCGGGCTGCGTTGGTCTGTCATGGGGTCCACTCCGGGCTTTGAACATTCGGCGCGGAACTGACAAGGCAAGGCAGAACGACCGAGGCCACGCTGGTAGCACCGGATGCGCGCGGGTGAAACGCCGACCTGAACGAAAAGATGCCTCAGGGATTATGCAAATTGCCGCATCCTTGCCCGATACGCGTGAAAAGGCCCCGCCATGCGGACATGGCGGGGCAAGTGGCACCGCAGGCGGACTGCGGTGCAGGCGTAACGCTGGGGAAAGGGGTGACGGGGATCAGCCCGCCGAAAGGCGATAGGGCGGGGCGAACCCGCCGTCAGTTCGGGCGGCCCTGTTCGGCCTCCATCTCGGCCCGGATCTGCTGACGCAGGATGTCGATCGGGATCATCTTGCCATCGCGCTTGAAGTGCCAATAGGTCCAGCCATTGCAGCTTGGCGCACCTTCATAGGCGGCGCCGACCTGATGGATGCTGCCCTTCACATCATTGCCCACCAAGGTGCCATCGGCGCGGACCTTGGCCATGAAGCGATTGCCCAGCGAATACAGCTCTTCCCCCGGGCGCAGCATGCCGCGCTCAACCACCTGGCCAAAGGGCACGCGCGGTTCGGCGCGCTTTGACCCGGTGGTTTCCAGACCGCTTGCATCAAACTTGCGCACGCGGGCAAGGCGTTCGGAGGCCGCGCGGCGATACGCGTCCTCACGTTCGATCCCGATGAAATCGCGGCCCAGCATCTTGGCCACGGCCCCCGTGGTGCCGGTGCCAAAGAACGGGTCCAGCACCACATCGCCGGGATGGGTGGTGGCGATCAGGATGCGGTGCAACAGGCTTTCGGGCTTTTGCGTCGGATGCGCCTTGTCGCCATGCTCATCCTTCAGGCGTTCATGGCCGGTGCAGATCGGCAGCACCCAGTCTGACCGCATCTGGATGCCGTCGTTCAGCGCCTTAAGCGCCTCATAGTTGAAGGTGTATTTCGAGCCTTCGTCGCGGCTGGCCCAGATCAGGGTTTCATGCGCATTGGTCAGGCGCTTGCCCTTGAAATTGGGCATCGGGTTCGACTTGCGCCAGATCACGTCGTTCAGCATCCAGAAACCCGCGTCCTGCATCGAGGCACCGACGCGAAAGATGTTGTGATAGCTGCCGATCACCCAAATGGCACCATTCGGTTTCAGCAGGCGGCGCGCGGCGGCCAGCCATTTGCGGGTGAAGTCATCGTAGACGGCAAAGCTGCTGAACTGGTCCCAATGGTCATTGACCGCGTCGACGCGCGAATTGTCGGGGCGATGCAGATCGCCCTTCAATTGCAGATTGTAAGGTGGGTCGGCAAAGATCAGGTCCACTGACCCCGCTGGCAGGCTGTTCATCACGTCGATGCAGTCGCCCGCAAGGATCTGGTTCAGGGGCAGCGCTGCCCCTGTTGCTTTGGTCTTCGACGTCATTCTCTGCCTCTGTCCCCGGCATCATGTGGTGTGCCGATCTTGTGGATAAGAATGGGGCAGGCACGAATCATCGTCAAATTGTTTATTGAATCAAGGGGTTACGGATTTCTCTTGATACAATATGTTGTGGACAGGTTTGAACGAACGTCTATGAACGGGGGTCGCCCCAAGATTTAGCAGAGCGGCCAGATGGGCCTTTGTCGGATAACCTGCGTTCACCTCCCAGCCGTAGCCGGGGTATTGTTGCGCCAAATCCACCATGATCCGGTCTCGTGTGACTTTTGCGCAAATAGAAGCCGCCGCGATGGACAGCGATCTGGCATCACCCTTCACGATTGCAAGGCTCCGGCAGGGCAGGTTGCGCGGGATCAGATTGCCGTCGATCAAGGCGAAATCGGCCCCCAAGGCGGCCACGGCGCGTTCCATCGCCAGATGGCTGGCGCGCAGGATGTTCAGGCTGTCGATCTCTTCGACCGATGCATGGGCAATGCTGATCTGCGCCACCTTTTGCAATTGTGCAAAAAGCACTTCGCGCTTCAAGGCTGACAGGGTTTTGGAATCGGCCAGACCCGCAGGAATGCGCATCGGATCCAGCCGGACGGCGGCGGCGGTCACCGGGCCACAGAGCGGGCCGCGCCCGACCTCATCAACCCCCACGACGAAAGCCGCGCCCTGGGCAAGGGCGGCGGCTTCATGGCTGAAATCGGCTTTGGGTTTGAACATGGATTTGTCTAGCGCGTCGGGACGGCAAGAAGAAGACGGGGGGCAAGAAATCGAGGGGCGGACAAGAAAGAGGGGGGAACGCTGCTTTGCCTTCCCCCCTCAGTTGGGGTGCGATCGGGGGATTCGCCGCACCCGGGGGCGGGGTGCCTAGCGGTCGAAACGACCCCGCCCTTGATCCCAGCGGCCGTCATCGCGGTCGCCGATGCGGCCACGGCCCGGCTCTTGGTAACGGTCGCGACCTCCGACGCGGAACCCGGCGTCCCGCAGGCAGTCTTCACCATAGACCCGGTCGGTGCGGCCAAAGACCCGGGCCTCATGCGCGCACTGGCGCGGCAGGCGGGCGTCAAAGCCTTCGCGGCGCAGGCAGCGCTCGGGGTAGACCGTCACGTCGCGGCGCGCGCCCGAAATCTCGATGGCGCAGACCGATGGCACACGCGGGCTGCGCATCTGTTGCGGTCGATGCGGCAGTGGCGCGGGGCGCGGGGCAGCATGGGCGCGGCCCTTGTCCACCGAATTGACGATGGCGCCGATGGCAAGGGCCGCAACCAAGGCCTTGGCCAGATTGTCGCTGGCCCGGTCGGCATGGGCGGGCAGGGCAGTGGCCGTCATCAGCGCAAGGGCCGTGACGGCAGCGGTCATCACCGCCGCAGCCCGGCGCAGCGGATGGGCGGTCTCGCGGGGCAAAGTCGGAGCGATGCGGGCGGAGCGGTGGAACATGGGGGCCTCCTTGAAACGGATGAGGGGAACGGGTGGGGTTTGCGGTTTGCGGTGGCCGACGATGGCGCCGGGTGTCGATGTCCAAACCTTGCTGCCCGGCGGCCCAGACAGGCAATATCGCGGCCTTGCTAGGCGATAACATCCGACCGAAGGCACGGTTGTTATTGAATAGCGCGCCATTCCCGCGCACAGCTTGTGCCTGACGCAGCCGCCCTAATGCAGGAGCACCCCATGAAAGCCTTATCCCTGTCCTTCGCCCTTGCATTGGCGTTGGCACTGGCAGGCCCCGCCTCGGCGGAATGCTACGCAGATTACAAGGCCAAGCAGGATGCCCCCTTGCGTCTGCACTACGGTGTGGCGCAAGTCAACGACGGCAACTGTTCGCCCGCCGCGGCCCGGGGCGAGCTTGCCCCTCGGCTGGCCGCGGCCGGGTGGACGCTGTTGAATGTATTGTCCACTTTCGGCCCCGAGGGCCTTGGCGAAAGGCAAGCCAGTGCAGGCGCGTTTTTCCTCCGTTTCTGACAGCCTGAAGGCGGGCAACCGCGTTGTCAGCTTTGGCATTGCCGCGATCGTGCTGATCCTGTTCGGCGCGGCGCTTTTCTTGTTTCTGAACCTGCCCGACGCCAACGCGTTCAACGCGCGGGTAGAACGGTTGTTCGTGGAAAACGACAACCTGACCACCGGGGCCGAGATCAAGCTGCTGGAAATTCTGGCGCAATCGGGCACATCGTTTTCCGAGGTGCTGCAAAGCTATCGGATGGTGATTTTTGTGCTGCTGGTGTTTTCCAGCGCGCTGCTGATTGCGGCACTGGTGTTTCTGGTGATGATCATCGCCCTGAACCGCCGGATTTCTGCCATTCAGCGGTCGGGCATTCAGGTGGCCAGCCTGATGATCAGCCGCGAAGGCCGCGCCGTCTATATTAACGATCTGGAATTTGCGCTGACCGAAGCGGCGCTTGAAACGCTGTCGGTGCTGGCCGAGGCGCGGATGGATGACGAGGTTCTGACCGGCGCGCAGATCGAGGCGGTGATTTCCGGCCGCAACGAAGTGGATTGCGACGAAGCCGCCGGGGCCACCCGCATCAAGCGCCTGCGCGACACGCTGGGCAACCAGTTGGTCAGCGAATTGCTGGTCAAGACCATCGCCCGTCGCGGCTATGTTCTGGCGGTTGGCAAGGACGTGATCCGCATGGTCTGACTGTCATCCGCCCGACACAGGGCTTGCATAGGGGGAAAGGGGGTCATAGATAGCGCCCCTTGTTTCCTTCTGCTGCCCTTGGGGGGGATGCGATGATCCAGACACCCTATTACCTGATCGACCGTGCCAAGCTGGCGCGCAACATGGCCATCATGGATGCGCTGCGGCAGGCCTCTGGTGCCAAGGTGCTGCTGGCGCTGAAGTGCTTTGCCACCTGGGGCGTGTTTGATCAGATGCGGCAGCATATGGACGGCACCACCTCGTCCAGCCTGTATGAGCTGAAGCTGGGGCGCACGCGGTTCGGCGGCGAGACCCACGCCTATTCGGTGGCTTGGGCGGACCACGAAATCGCCGAGGCGGTGGAATGCGCCGACAAGATCATCTTCAATTCCATCGGCCAGCTTGAACGGTTCGACAATCAGTCCGCCAGCATCGCGCGCGGGTTGCGGCTGAACCCGCGGTTTTCGACCAGCGGGTTCGATCTGGCCGACCCGGCCCGCCCGTTCAGCCGTCTGGGCGAATGGGATGCGAGCAGGATCGAGCGGGTGATGGACCGGATTTCCGGCTTCATGATCCATTACAACTGCGAAAACGCCGATTTCGATCTGTTCGACCAGCAACTGACCCGGATCGAGGATGAGTTTGGGGCGTTGTTGCATCGCTTGACCTGGGTCAGCCTTGGCGGCGGCATCCACTTTACCGGAGAGGGCTACCCGGTGGACAGGCTGGCGGCGAGGTTGAAGGCGTTTTCCGACCGCTTCGGGGTGCAGGTCTATCTTGAACCCGGCGAGGCGGCGATCACCAACGCGGCCACGCTGGAGGTCACGGTGCTGGACGTGCTGAACAACGGCAAGGATCTGGCAGTGGTCGATGCAAGCGTCGAGGCACATATGCTTGATCTCTTGATCTATCGCCTGTCGGGCAGGATTGAAACCGACGGCGACCACCCGTTCACGATCTGCGGCAAGTCCTGTCTGGCAGGCGATGTGTTCGGAGAGTTCAATTTCCCCGCGCCCTTGCAGGTGGGGGACCGGATCAGCATCGCAGATGCGGCGGGCTATACGATGGTCAAGAAGAATTGGTTCAACGGGGTGAAGATGCCAAGCATCGTCATCAAGGAGTTGGACGGGTCGATGACCGCCCTGCGCGAGTTCGGCTATGCCGATTTTGAAGGCAACCTTGGCTAAGGCCGGTTGCGACCTTCCCCCCATTCTGATGCCAATCCTTGAAGGAGACGGTTCGAAGTGAAACGGAATGTCCTGATCATCGGCGCCGGTGGCGTGGCCCAAGTGGTCGCCCACAAGGCGGCCCAGCACAATGACCGCCTGGGCGATTTGCACATCGCCAGCCGCACCCTGGCCAAGGCCGAGGCGATTATCGCCGGGGTGCATGCCAAGGCTGCCATGAAGGTGCCGGGGGTGTTTCAGGCCCATACGCTGAATGCGATGGACACCGCCGCCGTGGTAGCACTGATCAAGGCGACGGGCTGCCAGATCGTGATCAACGTCGGGTCGGCCTTTGTGAACATGCCGGTGCTGGATGCCTGCATTCAGGCGGGCGTGGCCTATATGGACACTGCCATTCACGAAGACCCCGAGAAGGTTTGTGAAACCCCGCCGTGGTATGGCAACTATGAATGGAAACGGCGCGAGGCTTGCCGCGCGGCAGGTGTGACCGCGATCCTTGGCGTCGGCTTTGATCCGGGCGTGGTGAATGCCTATGCCCGCGTGGCCGAAGGCATGATGGACACCATCACCTCGATCGACATCGTCGATATCAATGCCGGGTCGCATGGGCGCTGGTTCGCCACCAACTTTGACCCTGAAATCAACTTCCGCGAGTTCACCGGCACGGTCTTTTCCTGGCAGAACGGTGCCTGGCAGTCGAACAGCATGTTCGAGGTGGGCAAGACCTGGGACATGCCGGTTGTGGGCGAACAGAAAGCCTATCTGACCGGGCATGATGAGGTGCATTCCCTGTCGGCGCGCTATGCAAAGGCCGATGTGCGGTTCTGGATGGGCTTTGGCGACCATTACATCAACGTCTTCACCGTGCTGAAAAATCTGGGCCTGCTGTCGGAACAGCCGGTGAAAACCGCCGAAGGCCAAGAGGTTGTGCCACTGAAACTGGTCAAGGCGGTGCTGCCCGACCCGGCCAGCCTGGCCGCCACCTATACCGGCAAGACCTGCATCGGTGATTTTGTCAAAGGCATCAAGGATGGCAAGCCGGTCGAGGTGCTGATCTACAATGTCGCCGACCACAAGGACGCTTACGACGAAGTCGGCAGTCAGGGCATCAGCTATACCGCCGGCGTGCCGCCCGTGGCCGCAGCCTTGCTGATTGCCGAAGGCACTTGGGATACGGGCACGATGGCAAATGTCGAAGACCTTGACCCCAAGCCCTTTATCAACCTGCTGAACGGCATGGGCCTGCCCACGCGGATCAAGGACACATCCGGCGACCGCGCTCTGCGATTCTAGGCCCCGATAGTCTGGCAAGCCATGCGCAAAACCACAAAGACCCGAGCCAATGGCCCGGGTCTTTTGAGAAGTGGTGAGCCGGACGGGATTCGAACCTGTGACCCGCTGATTAAAAGTCAGCTGCTCTACCAACTGAGCTACCGGCCCACGACTGGGGCGCTGATTACGGTTAGCTGCCGGTGGGGTCAAGGCCTAAAAATGCCCCCCTCTGGCAAATCTGCCGGATCACGCGTATAGCACCGCCCATGGACACACAAACCCAACGTGATGGCCTGCGTTTTCTGAAAATGCATGGCGCAGGAAATGACTTCGTCGTGATCGACTCGCGCGGGCGCGGGGCGGTGACGACCCCTGCCCTTGCGCGCGCCTTTGGCGACCGGCATCGGGGTGTCGGTTTTGACCAGTTGGCCGAGATCGGTGACGGACAGCATGGCGCCGATTTCTCGCTGGATTTCTGGAACAACGACGGCACGCGCGCCGGGGCCTGCGGCAATGCCACCCGCTGCGTGTCAGATTACATGATGCGTGACCTTGGGCTGAAGGCGGTGTCGCTGATCACCGCACGCGGCACCCTGTCGGCGGTGCGCCTGGCCGATGGCCGGGTTTCGGTGAACATGGGTCCGCCGCAACGGATCTGGGATCAGGTGCCGCTGGCCCGCGATGTCGACCTGATGCACCTGCCCTTGCCGGGCGACCCGGTGGCGGTTGGCATGGGCAACCCGCATTGCGTGCTGTTCGTGGCCGATGCCGAGGCGGTTGACCTGCCCGCCCTTGGCCCGCGCTATGAACACGACCCGCTGTTTCCCCAGCGCAGCAATGTTGAATTTGCCAGCCTGACTGCCCCCGACCGCCTGCGCATGCGGGTGTGGGAACGCGGCGCAGGTATCACGCTGGCGTGCGGGTCGGGGGCCTGTGCCACGGCTGTTGCGGCCCATCTGCGCGGGCTGACCGGGCGGCAGGTGACGCTGGATGTAGACGGCGGTGTGCTCGAGGTCGATTGGCGCGAAGATGGCGTCTGGATGACCGGCCCGGTGGCCTATGTCTTCGAGGGCGTGCTGTCACCGGCGTTTCTGGCCGCCCACGCATGACAGCGCCGGTTTTCGCCACGCTTGGCTGCCGCCTGAACGCCTACGAATCCGAGGCGATGAAGGAACTGGCCCAGGCTACCGGCCTGCAAGGCGCGGTGGTCGTCAACACCTGCGCCGTCACCGCCGAGGCGGTGCGCAAGGCCAAACAGGAAATCCGCCGTCTTGCGCGCGAAAACCCGGGTGCGCCGGTGATCGTGACCGGCTGCGCCGCCCAGACCGAACCCCAGACCTTTGCCACCATGCCCGAAGTCACCCGCGTGATCGGCAACCACGAAAAGATGCAGCCCGCCACGTGGGCGGCTCTTGCAGGCCCCGATTTCATCGGCCAGACCGAACGCGTGCAGGTCGATGACATCATGTCGGTGCGCGAAACCGCAGGTCACCTGATCGACGGCTTTGGTCGCCACCGCGCCTATGTGCAGGTGCAAAACGGCTGCGATCATCGCTGCACCTTCTGCATCATCCCCTTCGGCCGCGGCAATTCCCGCTCGGTCCCGGCGGGCGTGGTGATCGACCAGATCAAAAGGCTTGTCGACAGCGGCTTCAACGAGGTGGTGCTGACCGGCGTCGACCTTACCTCCTGGGGCGCAGACCTTCCGGGCGAACCCCGGCTTGGCGATCTGGTGATGCGGATCCTGCGGCTGGTCCCCGATCTTCCGCGGCTGCGGATCAGCTCCATCGACTCGATCGAGGCCGATGACAATCTGATGAAGGCCATCGCCACCGAACCCCGGCTGATGCCGCATCTGCACCTGTCGCTGCAAGCAGGCGATGATCTGATCCTGAAACGGATGAAACGCCGCCACCTGCGCGACGATGCCATCCGCTTTTGCCAAGAGACGCGCCGCCTGCGCCCCGACATGGTGTTTGGGGCAGACATCATCGCCGGGTTCCCGACAGAAACCGAACTTATGTTCGAAAACAGCCTGCGGCTGGTTGATGATTGCGGGTTGACGTTCCTGCACGTCTTCCCGTTCAGTCCGCGCAACGGCACCCCCGCCGCCCGGATGCCGCAACTGTCCGGCCCCGAGATCAAGTCCCGCGCCGCCCGCCTGCGCGCCAAGGGCACCGCAGCCCTGACCCGCCACCTTGCCGCGCAGAAGGGCCTCATGCACCGCGTCTTGCTGGAAGGCCCGCGCATGGGCCGGACCGAGCAATTCACCGAAGTCGATTTCCCGACCGACCAGCCCGAAGGCCAGATCCTGATCGCCCAGATCAGCGGACACAGCGCCACCCGGCTGACCGCCCGCGCCTGACCTCGGTCGAAGCCTCCGGCGGGAGTATTTTCAAAGCAGCAATTCCCGTCCTTCGCACCTCTTGGATTTGCTGCTTGGCAAATACTCCGGGGGAGTCGCGCAAGCGACGGGGGCAGCGCCCCCCGAAAGACAAGCGTGCGGCGCAGCCGCTCTGCCAGATCACCGGGATCAACGTGGTGGCGGATTGATGGCCTTGGTATAGGGCTGCCAGTCGGTGATGTCGGGATAGAAATGTTTGCGCCAGGCGCGCACCCGGCGGTTCATGATCCGGCGCCATAGCGGCGGGACCATCGCGATTGCGGTCATCACCGGATAGCTTTGCGGCAGTTGCGGCGCCTCGGACGCGTCATGGCTTTGCAGCAGGGGAAAGCGGCGGTCGGGTTTGCTGTGGTGGTCCGAGTGGCATTGCAGGTTGATCAGCAGCCAGTTTGACGCCCGGTGGGATGCGTTCCAGGAATGGCGCGGCAGAACGTGTTCATATTTTCCCTCGCCCAGATGGCGGCGGGTCAGACCGTAGTGTTCAATGTAATTGACCAGCTCAAGCTGCCAGATCGCCACCACCGCCTGCCACAAGAACAGCGCCAGCCCTTGCCAACCGCCAAGCGCCAAGGCCAGACCCAGCATCGCCGCTTGCAACGCCCAATAGCGCCAATAGGGGTTGGTCGGATGATACCAGGGCAGGCCGCGCCGGGCCAGCATTGCCAGCTCTGCCTTCCAGGCAGACCGGCGACCGTCGATCAGCACGCGGACGAAAAAGCGGTGGAACCCTTCGTTGTAGCGCGCTGTCACCGGGTCACGCGGGGTGCCGACGTAAAGGTGATGCACCCGCAGATGCGCACTGCGGAAGTGTGAATACAGCACCATCGCCAGCAGCAAATCAGCCAGCCAGCGGTCCAGCCGGTCTTTCTGGTGCATCAGCTCATGGCTGTAGTTGATCCCGATGGTGCCCGACACCACCCCCATGCCAAAAAACAGCGCGATCTTTTCGGCCAGGCCCAGATGCGCGGCCTGTGGCATATACCAGATCAGCCCATACAGCAGCGTGAACTGGATCGGGAACCAGATCAATGTGATCAGGTGATGCCAGACCAGCTGACCTGCCGGCGTTTTTGGATCGGCGTTGTCGCGGTTCAGACCGGTCAGTGCGTCAAGGATCGCGAACAGGCCCCAGGAACACAGCGGCAACAGCAGCACGGTCCAGCCGCCCTGCATTGCCCCGGTCACGGCCAATGGGATCATCCCCAGCGACAGCCAGAACGGCAGCGCGTTTTTCAGGCGGATCACCTGATCGGCGGGTATCGTCGTCATGGCAAGACCTATGCTTCCCTTCATAAATCCAATGGTGGCACGCGCATGTTTCAGCCCGGCATTACGCTGCCCGACGCGATGTTCCAGGCCTTTCGCATCACCGTTGGCAGATCGGCGGGGCGAAAATCGGCGCGGCGGATCAGGGTGCCGCGCGTGACGGTTGCCGTAGTGGAAAGCTCGGCCACGCGCAGCGTCAGATACAGGTGGAAATGGGTGAATGTATGGCGCACTTCGCCCACCTCTTGCCAGTCCGCCTCGGCCGGGGCCGGGCCGCCTGCACCGTCCCAGCCATCGCCGGGAAAGCCCAGCATCCCGCCCAGCAAACCGCGGTCCGGGCGGCGTTCGACCAGCACATGATCACCCTGCCGGGCGATCCAGACCGTGCCGCGGCGCGTGGGCTTTTCCGGCTTGGGCGTCTTGCGCGGCAGCGCGGGCTGGATGCCAGCAGCGCGCGCCTGGCAGGGGGCGGACCATGGGCACAGCCCGCAGGCCGGGTTGCGCGGTGTGCAGATCGTGGCACCAAGGTCCATCACCGCCTGGGCATGGTCGCCGGGCCGCTGCATCGGGGTCAGCCGGGCGGCATGCGCGGTCAGTTCCGCCTTGGCGGCGGGCAGCGGGGTCTGCACCGCGAACATGCGCGCCATCACCCGCTCGACATTGCCATCGACCACGGTGGCCGGTTCATCATAGGCGATCGCGGCCACGGCACTGGCGGTATAGGGGCCGATGCCGGGCAAGGTCAGCAGGCCATCGCGCGTGGAAGGAAACCGCCCGCCATGGTCAGCCACCACGGCCCGCGCACATCGCAACAGGTTGCGCGCCCGGGCATAGTAGCCAAGCCCGGCCCATTCGGCCATCACCTCTTCGTCGCGCGCCGCAGCCAGATCGGCCACCCGCGGCCAACGCGCGGTAAAGCGGTGGAAGTAGTCCTTCACCGCTGCAACGGTGGTTTGTTGCAGCATCACCTCGGACAGCCACACCCGATAGGGGTCAGGCACCACGCCAAACGCACGATCTAGTGGTGACGTGCGCCATGGCATCTCACGGGCGTGGCGATCATACCATGCCAGCAGCGCATCGCTTAACCCTTCGTCACGCAATCTTTATGCCCCCTTTGCCGCCTTGCCTCTGGCGGTGCGGCCCCTCTGGGTTAAGATAGCGGCAAGATCACAGGATACCAGATGGCCCGTAGCCCTGCCAAATCGTCCCCTCCATCGCGCCGGATGCGCGGGTTTGAACCCGCCTTTGGCCTGATGAAAGACCCGGTTCGCGCCGCCGGGGAATCGCGTGGCTTTGCCGTGGCCAGACTGCTGACGCATTGGGCCGAGGTGGTGGGCGAAGAGCTTGCCCGCTGCACCCGCCCGGTCAAGGTGGGCTATGGCCGCGAAGGCTTTGGCGGCAGCCTGATGCTGCTGACCACCGGACCGATGGCCCCGATGATCGAGATGCAAAAAGAGATGATCCGGGCCAAGGTCAACGCGGTCTATGGCTATAACGCGATTTCGCGCATTTTGATCACGCAGACAGCACCCATCGGCTTTGCCGAAGGTCAGGCCGAGTTTGCCCCCGCCCCAAAGACCGAACCCGCGCTTGATCCGGCGATCAGGGCCATCGCCAGCCAGACAGCCGCGCCGATCCATGACCCCGGCCTGCGGGCCGCCCTTGAAACCCTGGCCGAAAACATCCTAAACCGTCGCAAGACGACAGAAGGTAAGCAATGATGTCGATGAAAACCTCTTTGGCCGCCGTGGCGGTGATCGCCGTGGCCGGCCTTGGCCTTTGGGCCTTTGCGCCGCAGCAGACCACGCAGTCACTGCTGCCCGTGCCTTCGGCCAACGCACAGGAAACGGCCACCCCGACCGCAGCCGCCGAGGTCAAGGACATGACGCTTGGCCCGGTCGATGCCAAGGTGACCGTCATTGAATATGCGTCCTACACCTGCCCGCATTGCGCCACCTTCCACACGCAGGTCTTCAAGCCGCTGAAGAAGGACTACATCGACACCGGCAAGGTGCAATTCGTCTATCGCGAGGTCTATTTCGACCGCTATGGTCTGTGGGCGTCAATGGTGGCGCGCTGCGGTGGCGAGATGAAGTATTTCGGGGTGCAGTCGATCCTGTTCGACACCATGCAGGACTGGGCAGGATCGAATGATCCCAATGTGGTGGTTGGCAACCTGAAAAAGATCGGTCGCACCGCCGGAATGGACGACGCCCAGCTTGAGGCCTGCCTGAACGATGGTGCCACCGCGCAAGCAATGGTGGACCGGTTTGAAGCGTCGATGCGCGAACACGACATTCAGGGCACGCCATCGCTGGTGATCAACGGCACCAAACATTCCAACATGTCCTACGCCGATCTGAAGGCCATCATCGACGCCGAGCTTGCCAAGTAAATGCCTGCCCCGTTGGCTGGCGTAAAGGTTGTCGAGCTGGCCCGGATCCTTGCCGGGCCATGGGCGGGGCAGACCTTGGCCGATCTGGGGGCCGATGTGGTAAAGGTCGAGGCACCCGAGGGCGACGATACCCGCCGCTGGGGCCCACCGTTTCTGGATCGGGGGGAAGATCGGTCAGCCGCCTACTTCCACGCCGCCAATCGCGGCAAACGGTCGGTGGTGTTCGATTTTCGCACGCCCGAGGGGCAACAGGCTGTGCGGCGGCTGGTGGCCGATGCCGACGTGGTGATTGAAAACTTCAAGGTCGGCGGGCTGGCGAAATACGGGCTGGACTATGCCAGCCTGCACAAGCTGAACCCCCGGCTGATCTATTGCTCGATCACCGGCTTCGGGCAGGACGGGCCCTATGCACATCGGGCGGGGTATGACTTCATCATTCAGGGCATGGCCGGGTTGATGAGCGTGACCGGCGACGCCGAAGGTCAGCCGCAGAAGGTGGGCGTCGCGGTGACCGATATCTTCACCGGCGTCTATGCCGCGACCGCCATTCTGGCAGCCTTGCACCAGCGCACGCAAACCGGCACGGGCCAGCACATCGACATGGCGCTGATGGATGTGGCCACCGGCATCATGGCCAATCAGGCGATGAACTATCTGGCCACCGGGCTGGCGCCGCAGAAGATGGGCAATGCCCACCCAAACCTTGCGCCCTACGCGGTGTTTGACTGCGCCGATGGCTGGGTGATCCTTGCCACCGGGAATGATGCGCAATATCAGCGGCTTTGCGCGGTTCTGGGCCTTCCCGACATGGCAACCGACCCGTGCTATCTGACCAACGCCGACCGCGTGGCCAACCGCGCCAGCCTGACCACGCGATTGACAGCGGCAACGATGGCCTGGGCCAAGACCGACCTGCTGGCCGCGTGTGAGGCCGCAGGCGTGCCGGCCGGGCCGATCAATGATCTGGCCGAGGTCTTTGCCGACCCGCAGATCGTGGCGCGCGGCATGCAGATCGCGCCGGGGGGCGTGCCGGGCGTGCGCTCGCCGTTCCGGTTCTCGGATGCCGATCTGGCGCTGGACCTGCCTGCACCAAAGCTGGGCGAACATCAGTCAGAGCTTGGCTGACCGCCCCCGCGCCATAAGCCGCGCCAAAGCCGCGTCCAGCGGTGAGGGATCGTCGATCTGCAACCGCACGACCATGGCCAGAACCCGGCGGCGATGCGCCTCGGGCAGACGGACCTGATCCTTTTCGGTGGTCACCAATTGCGCGCCGATGTTTGCGGCTTCGGCCTCCAGCCGGTTCAGCAGGATTTCGGAAATCGGTTGGTGATCGTCCAGAGCCACTGACTTTACCACATCGGCGCCGATCGCCCGCAGGGTCGCAAAGAACTTTTCCGGGTTGCCGATGCCGGCAAAGGCCATCACCCGCAGGCCCCACCAATCCATCCCCATTTGCACCGGTTGCAACCGACCCGTCAGCAGCGGCACCGCAATCTGCGCAGACCATTGCCGGGCAAAGGCTTTCTGAGCTTCTGGCGACCCGATCGACAAAACGAAATCCGCCCGCGCCAAGCCCTTGGCCACCGGCTCGCGCAGCGGCCCGGCCGGCAGGCACAGGCCATTGCCAAAGCCCTGCGCCGCATCGACAACGACGATGGACAGATCCTTTACCACGCCGGGGTTCTGAAAGCCGTCATCCAGCACGATCACCTTGGCCCCGGCCGCCTCGGCCGCACGAACCCCCGCCGCCCGATCCCATGCCACCCATGTCGGCGCAAAGGCGGCCAGCAGCAATGGTTCATCTCCCACTTGTGCTGCCGTGTGGCGCAAGGGGTCCACCTGCACCGGCCCCTCGTAGCTGCCACCATAGCCGCGAGACACCACATGCGCGCCTGCAAGCCGCGGCAGCAGGGCGATGACGGTCGGCGTCTTGCCGGTGCCCCCGACGTTCAGATTGCCGACACACAACACCGGAACCGTGGCCCGATACCCCGGACGCGCCACCCGTCGCGCGGTGCCAAGGGCGTAAAGCGCGCCCAAGGGCTGCAACAGCCGCGCGGCCCATCCGGGCCGACCCTGCCAGAATGCGGGCGGGCGCATCAGCGTTCCCCCGCACGGATTTGCTGGATCTGTGCCAAGACCCGTTCTGTCACCTCGGCCCCATCAGACGCCACGGTCCAGGCGGCCTGTGCAAGCCGCGCCGCGCGTTCGGGTGACAGCAGATCCGACAAGGCCCCGCTCAGATCGGTCGCATCCGATACGGCACAGGCCGCACGCGCAGCCCCCAACCTGCCAAACGTTTGACCAAACCCGCCGGAACGCGAGCCATAAAGGATCGCCGAGCCCAGGGCCGCAGGTTCCATCGGGTTGCGGGTGCAGCCCTGCCCGGCAAGACTGCCACCAAGAAAGGTAATCGGTGCAAGGCGATACCACAGGCCCAGCTCCGCCGTGCCATCTGCCACATAAACCTCGACATCGGCCTCGGGTTCCTGATCTGCGGCCCGCTGCGCCACCACCCAGCCCTCATCTTCGGCAAGCCGCGCCGCAAGCGGTGCCGCCCGCGCCGGATCTTCTGGCGCAATGATCAACAGCAGCCGGTGCGACTGGCTTTGCACCGTACGATGCGCGGCGATCACCACGCTTTCCTCGGCCTCGGGCAGACCCGCCGCCAGCCAGACCGGCCGTGTTGCCAGCAGTTTGGCCAAGGCTGCGCGTTCCGCCTCAAGGCAGGGCAGCGCGGCACTTTCCTCCTCCATCCGGCCCGTCACTTCCACGCGCGACAGCAAGGCCCCGGCCTTGCGAAACGCCCGCGCCGAAGGCTCATCAATGCAAAAGATCGCGCGAAAGCTTTGCAGGGCGGCGCGGGTCAGGCCCGGGTACCAGCCTTCGCGGGTGCGCAAGACATGCGGGGTCCGCCCGTCCACCATCAGCACCGGAACCCCCCGTTGGCTTGCGGCATGCAGCAGGGCGGGTCGCAACTCGCCATCCGAAAAAACCACCACCTCTGGCTGCCAATGGTCCAGAAGGGCCCGCACATCCTGCGGGGTGTCGTCGGGCGGCGAAACACACAGGCAGGCCCCGCGCAGCGCCACGCCTTCAGGGCAGGTCACCAGAACACTGGTTCCCGCTTCGGATGTGACCCGCAAACACAGCGCTTGCAAGGCCCGCGATGCCTCGGGCGATGGGGCGTGCATCCAGATCAACCGCCCGGCAGGCCGCTCGGGCCAGAGGGACGGCCGGGGCGCATCCTTTCGGGGGCGCAAATTGTAAAGCGTCAAGCCCAGCGACTGGACCATGTCGGCCGCCGTTTCACAGACCCAGTTCTTCGGTTGCAGACGCCGCCTGTTCTTCGTCACGCAACCGGTGGATATGCGCGATGAAATAGCGCATGTGCGCGTTGTCGACCGTGCGATGCGCCTCGGCCTTCCAGGCTTTGTGGGCAGCCTCGTAATCGGCGAACATGCCAACGATGTGGATGTCGTTCACGTCCTTGAAGGTCGATTTTGAGGGGTCCACGAGTTCGCCACCAAAGACAAGGTGAAGGCGTTGGGTCATTGGTCTGCTCCGTCCGATCCGGGGATATCCCCTTTTGCGGCACGGTAACGATGCCACTTGCAGGGTCAAGCCCGGTTCCGGGCCGACGCGCATTACCGTTTTGGAAAGATTCGCCCGCTAGCCTGCCAAAAGCCGGCGGAGAAGCCGCAGGCAGACAGGCGGGTGAATCCCATGACTCGATATCTGATGGTTTTGGGATATACGCTGGGTGCGGGTGCGCTTGCAGGTGCGTTTGGCGGGTCATTGGCCCTGGGCCAGACCAGATCGGGCGATGCGGGGCTTTGTGATCGTGCGGCGTTTGCCGCCGCTGCGGCCACGGACGTTCCGGCCAAGGTGCTTTTGGCGATCAGCCGCTTAGAAACCGGGCGCAGCAGCGACGGCCGGTTTTCGCCCTGGCCCTGGACCGTCAATTTTAAGGGCGAAGGGGCGTATTTCCCAACCGAAACTGCGGCGGCAGAATTTATCCGAACCGCAGTGGCGGCCGGATCGCGCAACATGGATATCGGCTGCTTTCAGGTCAATCTTCGCTGGCACGGCAGCGCATTTGCCGGGCCGCAAGACATGCTCGATCCTGACCGGAACGCCCTTTATGCCGCGCGCTTCTTGTCAAGATTGCACGCCGAACATGGCACATGGGCGGGCGCAATCGGCGCCTATCACTCGGCCACACCGGCATTGGCGGACCGCTATCTTGCGAAAGTGGCCGTGATGCTGGACGCACCGCCCGTCGCACCCTCGCCAGGGCCGCCCATCGACATGGCGCAGACCGACCCCACCCCCCGCGACAACCGCTTTCCACTGCTGCGCGGCGGCACCGGGCGGCGGTTCGGGTCACTGGTCGCCACCGACAGCACCGCTGCTGTCCTTCCCCTGTTCCGATAGGCCCGGAATGAAACCCGTTTTTCGCCTGTCACACCTGTTTCAACCGACCATCCTGCTGGCACTTGCCCTGATGGCGGTCATCGTCATGATGGTGCTGCCGGTGCCTGCCTGGATGCTGGACATCGGCCTTGCCCTATCCTTCGCCCTGGCCATCCTGATGCTGACGGTGACGCTGTTCATCGAACGGCCCCTGGATTTTTCGGCCTTTCCAACCATCCTTCTGGCCTCGCTGATGCTGCGGCTTTCGTTGAACGTGTCGTCGACAAAGCTGATCATCGGCGAAGGCCATACCGGCACCGGGGCGGCAGGGGCGGTGATCGAAGGCTTTGCCAGTTTCATCATGGGTGGCAACGTCTTGCTGGGCGTCGTCATTTTCTGCGTGCTGCTGATCGTGAACTTCATGGTCATCACCAAAGGCGCCGGGCGGATGGCCGAGGTGGGGGCGCGCTTCGCGCTGGACGGAATGCCCGGACGCCAGCTTGCCATTGACGCCGACATGGCCGCCGGCGCAATTGACCACACCGAGGCCAAGGAACGCCGGGAGCGCGAACTGGCCGAGACCAATTTTTTCGGCTCGCTTGACGGGGCATCAAAATTCGTCAAGGGCGATGCCGTGGCTGGCCTGCTGATCACGCTTTTGAACATCATCATGGGCCTGGTGATTGGCGTGTTCATGCATGACATGCCGATTGGCCTTGCGTTTGAAACCTATGCCATCCTGACCGTGGGCGATGGTCTGGTCAGCCAGATCCCGGCGGTGATCATCTCGGTCGCGGCAGCCTTGCTGCTGGCGCGCGGCGGCACCAAGGGCACGGCGGACGTGTCCTTCTTTGCCCAGCTTGGCCGCTATCCCGGCGCATTGGGCACGGTTGCGGTTCTGATGGCATTGTTCGCCCTTGTGCCCGGCATGCCGTTCGTGCCGTTCATGCTGGCCTCGGCCGGCCTTGGGTTCCTGGCGTGGCGGGTGCATCAGCGGGGGGCCTCGCCGCCGTTGACAGACCTTGCCGCCCCCGAACCCCTGCGCAAGCGGCCTTTGGGGGACATGCTGGATTTCGACGAAATCCATCTGGAGTTTGCCCCGGATCTGGTCAGCATGGTGCTTGATCCGGCCACCGGGCTGGATGGGCGCATCGGCAACATGCGCAACCATATTGCCGCAAGCTATGGCGTCATCCTGCCCGAAATCCGGCTGACCGACGAACCCGCCTTGCCAAATGGCAGCTACCGTATCCGCATTCAGGGGGTAGAACGGGTGACCAATCGGCTGATGCCGGACAGATCGCTTGTGTTGCTGACCGAAGGCGTGCCCGCCCCCGACGGTGTGGATGTCAGTGAACCGGTCTATGGCACCCCTGCCCGCTGGATCCGGCCCGATTTCCAGGAAGATGCCGTGATCGCCGGCCTGACCGTGGTGTCCCCGCCCGAGGTGCTGGCGACGCATCTGCTGGAAACCATTCGCGGCAACCTGGCGCGGCTGTTGTCGCTGCGTGGGTTGCGGCGGCTGCTGGATGAATTCGTCAACGTCTCGGACCCGGCCCGCGCCGCAGGCAACCGCAAGCTGCTGGACGAGATGATCCCCGACAAGGTGCCGCTTGATCTGTTGCTGTCGGTGCTGCGGCTTTTGCTGGAAGAGCGGGTGTCGATCCGCAACCTGCCGCTGATCCTGGAAGCCATTGCCGAAGGTCGCGGCTTGCCATCGTCCGAGGCGATTTGCGAACATGTCCGCCAGCGGATCGGCTTTCAGCTGGTCGCCGACCTGAAACGCAAGGACGGCACGATTCCCCTGATCCAGCTCGCGCCGGAATGGGAAAAGACCTTTGTCACCTACCAGATAGATGGCGATCGTGGGCATCGCGACGTGGCGCTGCCGCCTGATCAGTTTGCCCGGCTTGCGGGTCTTCTGGCCGAAAAACTGAACCGCGCCGCCGAAACCGGGGTCACGGCCGCGGTTGTCACCTCCACCCTGCGACGGCGGTTTGTGCGCACCGTTCTGGCGGCCAAGGGCCTGAGTGCCCCGGTCCTGTCCTATGAGGAAATCGGGCTTGAGGCGCGGCCCGCAATTGTCGGACTGGTGTCGCAGTGACCGAACTTCTCCGCCTGCTTCTGGCCTATCAGGGTGCCATTGCCGATCAGGCCGAAGCTGCTGCGCTGGTCTTTCTGCGGGTTGGTGCGGTGATGGCCACCCTTCCCGCCTTTGGCGAGCAATCCGTGCCCGCGCGGATCAGGCTGGTTCTGGCCGTGATGTTCAGCGCCGCCATCGCCCCCGCTGTGCTGCCCGCCCTTCAATCGGTTCCGCTGGTGCAAGGCGCGTTCCCCGAGGTCGCCATCGGGCTGACCCTTGGCCTTGGGCTGCGATTGTTCATCCTTGCGCTGATGACGGCGGGCAGCATAGTGGCCAACGCCACTTCCTTGTCACAGCTTTTTCCAGCCGGGGCCGAGGCGCAGCCTGCGATTTCGAAACTGCTGGTCGCCGCCGGGCTTGCCTTGGCCGTGCAGGGCGGGCTTGCCCTGCGGGTAATCGACTATCTGCTTCTAGGCTATGATCTTCTGCCGGGCGGGCAATGGCCGAAATCAGCCGCCATCACAGAGTTTGGCGTCGCGCAGGTGGGGCGGGCGTTCAGCCTTGCCTTCATGATTTCCATGCCCTTCGTGATTATTTCCTTGCTCTACAACGTCGCCCTTGGGGTGATCAATCGCGCCATGCCGCAACTGATGGTGTCGTTCATCGGGGCCCCGGCCCTCAGCCTGGGCGGACTGGTGGTTCTGGCCATGGTCACCCCCTTTGTCCTGTCTGTCTGGCTTGAGGCGTTCAGCGCATTCCTGACCGACCCGATGCATCCGATCCCCTGATCCGCCATGAGCCAGTCCAGCGAGCAAAGCCCCGACGACAAGGAACACGCCCCCAGCCAGAAGAAGCTGGACGATGCGCGCAAGCAGGGCGATATCGCCAAGTCCACCGAACTGACGGCGGCGGCGGCCTATGGCGGGCTGCTTTTGGCCGGTTTCATGGGCGCGGGTGCGGTCGGCATGGCGGCACAAACCGGCGTGGTGCTGATCGATCAGGCGCCTGACATCGCCCGACTGGCCAGCGGGTCGGCCCGCACGGTTGTTGGCGGCTTGCTGGCGTCAGTCGCCCTGCCGGCAGCGCTTTTTCTGCTGCTTCCGTCAGCGGCAAGCCTGCTGTCACTGATCGCACAGCGTGCGCTGGTCTTTGCCCCGTCGAAACTGGCACCAAAACTCTCACGCATTTCGCCACTGTCGACGGCCAAGCAAAAGTTCGGCGGGAGCGGCCTTTTTGAATTCGCAAAGAGCGTGGTGAAACTGGTGCTGGTTGCGCTGACGCTGGGCTGGTTTCTGACCCACCACGCCGAAGGGCTTTTGGCGACCGTCACGATTGATCCACGTCTAAGCATCCTGCACCTGCTTGCGCTTTTGGGGCAGTTCCTGGGGATTGCGATGCTGCTGACGGCGTCCCTTGGGGCCGTTGACTATCTGTGGCAACACAATGCGCTGATGCGGCGCAACCGCATGTCGCGCAAGGACATGACCGACGAGCAGAAAGACAGCGACGGCGACCCGCACTCCAAGGCACAAAGACGCCAACGCGGCCAGGAAATCGCCATGAACCAGATGTTGGCCGAGGTGGCGCAGGCGAATGTCATCATCGTCAACCCGACGCATTATTCCGTGGCGCTGAAATGGAGCCGCGGGTCAAGAACGGCGCCGGTCGTGGTGGCAAAGGGTGTTGACGATCTGGCCCGCCGGATCAGGGAAAGGGCCATCGAGCACGCGGTGCCCATTCTGTCTGACCCGCCAACCGCCCGCGCGCTGTTTGCCACCGTCGACATTGGCCAGCCGATTGCCCGAGAGCACTTCAAGGCGGTCGCGGCGGCCATCCGCTTTGCCGAGACCATGCGAAACCGCGCGAAAGGACAGATCTGATGACCGACGCCAACCGCTTGCAGCACCTCAGACGCATCGCAGATCTTCTGCGTGACCGCGATCTGTCCCGGCTCAGCGCCGCAGGATCGGCAAAATCGAAGACCGAAGACTTGCTGGCAGCGCTGGATCAGACCCGCTCAACCGCGGATTTGAACCTCGCCATCGCCGGCCAGGTCAGTGACCGCTTTGGCACCTGGACCGCCAACCGCCGCAGCCAATTGAACCAGCAGCTTGCCCGCGAAACGGTGGTCTGGATGGCCGCCCAGACCGCAGCACGGCTTTCATTTGGTCGGTCCGAGGTGTTGGGCAAGATCGTGAAGAAACGATAACGGTCGGGTCAGCTGTCCTGCCGGACAATATCGGTGATCAACACATTGGTGACCAGATCGCCAAGGATCGCCTGCACCACTTCCAGCAGGCCGCGACGCAGGATCACCAGATTGTCGGCATCGGTGAACGATCCGCGAAACCCGCCGGTATTGGCGTGGTCAAACAGCATTTGCAAAACTGCATCGCGCAATTTGGGCTCTTGCGCGTAGACGGTTTCGGTGCTGCCTGCCGTGACCTCCAGGCTTAGCGACAGGATCACGAGCGAGGTGACACGCTCCGCCTCGACAACCGGAACAACGAACTGATTGGTCAGTTTTACAAATTCGGGCATATGTTCAGGGTCGGCCGCTGTGTGCGCCTGTTCGGCATGCGGCTCGGCCTCTTCCGTCTCTGGCATCGGGGCCGGCCGCAAAAAGAGGCCGCCGGCAGTGCCGGCACCAAGACCGATCAGGATCAGAAAGACGGGAAGCAACTTGCGCATGTCAAACCCTTAAAAAGGAAGCAGGATATCGGTGATCTGCTGACCATAGCGCGGCTGCTGCACATCGCTGATCCGCCCGCGTCCGCCATAGGAAATCCGCGCGCCAGCGATCTTGTCATAGGTGATTTCATTCGTGCGCGAGATGTCTGAGGGGCGGACATATCCGGTAACGATCAACTCTCGCAGTTCAAAGTTCACCCGCACTTCTTGCTGGCCTTCGATCCGCAAGACACCGTTGGGCAGTTTCTCGACCACGGTTGCCGCCACCCGCAGGGTCAGCTTTTCCTCGCGCGAGACCGACCCATCGCCCGAAAATGTCGACGATGAGCCAGTCTCGACCGCCTCGGCCAAGCTTGCGCCCTCGGGCAGCTTTTGATCAAGGCGCTGCGGAATGCCCAGCAGCGACGGGATGCCCATGCTCTGGTTCCCGGTACGGCTGCGGTCCGAGGAATTGGAGATTTCGGCCTTGTCATCGATCTGGATCACGACCGTCAGGATATCCCCGCGCCCATCGGCGCGACGGTCACCCAACAGCGAGGCGTGGCCGGCTGTCCAAAGCGATGATCCATCCATGGCCCTGTCCGGGTCAGCCTGATCGGGCATCGGGTTCGAATACATCGCATGATGCTGATAACTGCCCTCAAGCGGTGAGAAATCGGGGGCCCTCCCCACCTGATCCAGCGGGGAACAGCCAGACAGAACCAGCCCGGCAAGAATGGCGGCAGAACGCATTGGGGTCATCCTTCGGTCGGGCCGACGCGCACGCTGCCGTCGGGCAGGATTTGCCCGTGAACCGTATTGCGCGACGACAGATTGAGCACGGAAATGGTATCACCCGGACCGCCACGCGACAGCGCGCGACCCTCGGTGACAATCGACAGACCCGCCGCCACATAGACGAGGGGCACAATCTGATTGCGGTCAATGATGGCTGGCGTGCCGATCTGGTCACGGCGGATTGGTCGGCCCGGATAGATCGCCACCCGCGCCTCTTGGCCCGCCACTTGCCTGGGATCGGTCAGTGTGCCGGGGATATCAGCTGCAACCACCGTCAGGTCATCGGCTGAAAGCACGATGCCGGCCTTGATCACCCGGGTTGTCACCACCGCGTCAGCCCAGACTGGAACCGGCAGAAGGCAAAGAACCACCCACCGCATCACCGCACCTGCGAGGTGGCAGACAGCATCTGATCGGCCGCAGTGATCACCTTGGCGTTCAACTCATAGCCGCGCTGCGCCTTGATCAACTCGGTCACTTCGCGAACAGCATCAACCGAGCTTTCCTCAAGATAGCCCTGTCGAAGCGTGCCAAGCCCGTTCTCGCCCGGTGTACTTTGCAGCGCCGGGCCCGAGGCTTCGGTCTCAACGAACAGGTTTGACCCGATGGCCTCCAACCCTTTGTCGTTGGTAAACCCGACAAGCGACAACTGGCCGATCTGTTCCGGTTCGATCCGGTCGGCAAAATAGGCATAAATCTCGCCGTCGGCATTGATCGCCAAGGTCCGGGCATCAGACGGAATGGTGATGCCGGGCGCCACCTCATGGCCTTCGGAATTGACGATCAGGCCATCGCCCGTCCGCTTCAGCGCGCCATCGCGGGTATAGGCCGCGCCGCCACCCGGCAAGGTGACTTCGATATAGCCTTTGCCTTCAATGGCAATGTCCAGATCACCGCCGGTCTGCCCGATGGGGCCCTGGGCCAAAACGACCGACACCGCTGCCGGGCGCACCCCAAGGCCAAGTTGCACCCCGGTGGGCAGAATGGTTCCATCGCTGGCCGAGACCGACCCGGGCCGCGCAAGTTGCTGATAATGCAGGTCGGCAAAATCGGCACGCCGGGCGTTGTAGCCGGTGGTCGACATGTTTGCCAGGTTATGGGACACCACATCGACACGCATCTGCTGTGCGGCCATGCCGGACGCCGCGATTTGCAAGGCTTTCATAAAGCTCTCCTATCGGCCAAGGGTCTGAATGACGCTGCGTTGGCGCTGATCTTCATTGTCCAGAAAGGTCTGGCCAAGCTCATAGGCGCGCTGAACGGTGATCATGCGGGCAATTTCGGAAACCGGCTCGACGTTGCTGTCCTCCAGAAAACCTTGGTGCAGCGTGGCCGTGCCGGGTTCAACGCCATCCGCAGAGAACAGCGTGCCGACCTGATGGCGCAGCGTCAGCGGGTCTGTCGGTTGCCAGACACCGATCTCGGCCACCGGGGCACCGTCCGCAGACATCGTGCCATCCGCCGCGATCGCCACCGTGCGGGCACCCAGCGGAACCGGCACCGGTGCCCCCCCGGCATCCAGCAGTGCGTGACCGTCGGGCGTGACCAGCACGCCCTCGGCCGAGGGCGTGAAAGCCCCGGCTCGGGTCAACCGGTCACCATCGGGGGTCGAGACAAGAAAGAACCCCTCACCCTGAAGGGCAAGGTCATAGGTTCCCCCGGTCTGGCTTAGCCCGGCTTGGCCAAGGTCGACATGGCGGGCGTTGCCATTGGCCATCGACAGGGATGGCTCGCCCTCCAGCCGGGAGATGTATTCGGAAAACACCACGCCCTCACGGCGGAAGCCGACCGTCGAAAGGTTGGCGATATTGTGGGCAATCACCTGCATTTCGCGCATCAGACCGGATTGCCGGGTCAGCGTCGTATAGCCGGGGGTTTCCATGTCAGCGTCCTTCGATCAACGGAATGATCGCATCGGTAAAAAAGGCAACCAGGGTCGAGGTCATGAAACTCATCGACACCCAGAAGACGATCAGCATCGCCCCAACCTTGGGCACGAAGGTCAGCGTCATTTCCTGAACCGAGGTCAGAGCCTGAAACAGGCCCACCGAGACGCCGGCCACCAGAGCAACCGTCAACAGCGGTGCCGAAATGGTGACGGCAATCCACAACCCTTGCCGGAGAATGTCAAAAATCACGCCTTCGGTCAAAGCTGCGGTCATACCGGCATCCTCAGGATTTCCTGATAGGCCTCGACAACCCGGTCACGCACCGTCACAACCGTTTCCACCGCAAGCTTGGAGCTTGCCAAAGCCTCGACCAAAGCATGTGGATCGGCGGCACCGGTCATGGCGGCGCGGGCGGTATTTTCGCCTTGGGCGAGGGTTTCGGCAAAGCTGCCCAGAAAGCGGGCGGCACCCTCTTCGGCCGAGTCCGGCGACAGCGCGGGCGCTGCCGCCGAACGGGTTTGGGTATAGGCCTCGATGGCCAGGGACGTCTTGATATCCATTCTGGATCTCCCTATCGACGGATAAGATCAAACAGGCTTTGCGTCATCTGCCGCGCCTGATCGAAGAGTTTGAGGTTCGCCTCATAGCTGCGCTGCGCTTCGCGCGCGTCAGCGATTTCGATCACCAGATCGACGTTCGATCCATCGTAGTGACCGGTATCGTCGGCCAAGGGATGGCCGGGATCGTAGATTTTCTGCAGCTCTGCCTGATCCAGACGGACCGGGCCAAGCGCCACAGAACCGCCGTCAACCGCCTCGCGGAAGGTGGCCACCTTGCGGTGGTATCCGGGGGTATCGGCGTTGGCGATATTTTCCGACAGGTGGCGCAGCCGCATGGCCTGGGCCTTCATGCCCGAGGCTGACATCGACGCAGCAGTCAACAGATCCGTCATGATCGTCCCCTTCAGCTGTTGCGGCCAAGCGATATGCGCAGGATGTCGGAGGTGTTTTGGTAAATCGCCAGGGCCATTTCATGCGATTGACGGGCCGCTGTGGCCTTCATCATCTGCGCGTCAAGCGAGACGTCATTGCCGTTCGGCGCCATGCCGTCGCCTGATTGAATTGGGGCCCACATCTGAGCGGGATCATTCAGAACATGCCCTGCCCTTGTCCCACGCAGCGCAAATGCGTGGTCCTCGTAGATGGCGGCAAATTCTGGAACATCGGAAGCACGGTAGCCGGGGGTGTCTGCATTGGCGACGTTTCGCGCCACCGTCTCCAGCCGGGCCCCTGCATGGGCCGCAAGCGCCTGCGCCATGCTGGTCAGTCCAAGTTTTTCTAACACCGGGGTTTCTCCCTCGACCTCTTTCATCAGTTCTTAGGGGTGATTCCTTTAGAAAGCGTATAAGGGAACAAAAGGAGATTGCGATGACCGATATCTTTGCGCCGCTTTGCCATGAAATCGCCCGTGTCGCGGTTTCGCATCCGATCGGGCGGGTGGTATCTGTCGGGGCAGGCACGCTTCAGGTTCGCGGGCTACAGCACGTTGCAGCCCTCGGGGACCGGGTCGAGATCGGGGCACTGCGGGCAACGGGGGGCGAGGTGATCGCGCTTGGCCCGGATGCCTTGACCGTTTTGCCAGACAACGGGATGGAGGGTCTGACGATTGCCGCCGAGGTCGCGCTATGCGGGCCCGCCCTGATTTCACCCGATGCAAGCTGGCTGGGCCGAATTGTCGACCCTGCGGGAAAGCCGCTGGACGGGCGACCGCTTCTGTCGGGCCGCCAGTCACGGCGTCTGACAGCCCCCCCCCCGGCGCCGGCGCGCAGGCGGCGGCTGGGCCCGCGTCTGAGTACGGGAAAGGTGGTGTTTGACACGATTCTTCCCATCGTGCGGGGGCAAAGGATCGGCCTGTTCGCAGGGTCGGGGGTCGGAAAATCCAGCTTGCTGGGCAGCTTTGCCCGCGCACTGACCGCCGATGTGGTGGTGATTGCCCTGGTGGGTGAGCGCGGCCGCGAACTGCGCGAGTTCACCGAGACCATCCTTGGTCCAAAAGGGATGGCGCGCTGTGTGGTTGTCACCGCCACGTCTGACCGCTCGGCGCTGTTACGTCGCCGCTGTGCGTTGACTGGCATGGCAGTTGCCGAATACTTCCGCGATCAGGGCAACCATGTTTTACTCTTGGTGGACAGCGTCACCCGCTTTGCCGAAGCACATCGTGAAATCGCGCTCGCCGCCGGCGAACCGGCCAGTTTGCGCGGCTATCCACCCTCGTTGCAACACGCCATCATGTCCTTGGCGGAACGGGCAGGTCCGGGCGAGGATGGGCAAGGCGACATCACGGCGGTCTTTTCAGTGCTGGTCGCGGGGTCCGACATGGATGAACCGGTGGCCGATATTCTGCGCGGCGTGCTGGATGGTCATGTCGTGATGGACCGGCGTATCGCCGAGCGGGGCCGCTTTCCGGCGATCGACGTGCTTCGGTCGGTGTCGCGCAGCCTGCCTCAGGCCGCGACGGCAGACGAAAACGCCCTGATCACCCGCGCGCGCACATTGTTTTCGGCCTGGGACCGGGCCGAGATGATGGTGCAAGCGGGTCTTTACCAAAAGGGTAGCGATCCGATGGTTGATCTGGCCATCCGTCTGTGGCCGGCGCTTGATGCCTTGATGGCAGATGATGCGCCGAAAACAGGGGTCACCGGCAGTTTCGCGAGGCTGCGTCACTGTCTTGAGGGCTAGGCGCTGTAGCGACCGCTGCTTTGTTGCAAAAGGGTAAGCGCCACCTGACCCGAAGACAGGCCAGCCGACCCGGCAGACAGTTCGGACCGGACAAGAAACTGCCGGACCAGCTTTTCCATGACCTCAGGCGACGTGAATTGGGCGATGTCATCTGATCCGAATGCTGCCCGCGACCGCTGCTGCAAGGTTTCGACCTGCTTGTCGATGTCGATCGCCCCGAAAGCCGTGGGAAGCCCATAGGCCGTCTCGAAGATCTGTCGCAAGGGTGGGCTGCCCAGCACGGTGTACCATTTCGACAGGGCGCTGACAGGCTCGGTCGCCAGCTCAGCCAGCTGTTTTTCGGCGTTCAAGGCAAGGCGCATGTCTTCATTCTGGGCACCAATGGCCACGGCAAACTGCTGCTGTTTGTAAGGCACAAGAATCTTGTCGGCAAAGTCTGAAAGCTTGGTCCGCGGGGTCGCAAAATCACCAAAGCCGAAGGCACTGGACAGCTTTCTGTACTGTTTGTTGGCAAGTTTGTTTGCCAGTGCATCGTCCTTCAATGTGCCGTCTTCAAGGATCTTGCGGATGAAGAACTTATTGCCAACATCGTCTTGCAGGCCAAAGGCGGTCAGGGCAACCCGCAACAGGCGCGAATCGGCCACCAGTTGTTCAGCGCTTTCAATACTGCCGATCTTGTCGCGAAAATAGGCCTCGTCGCGATGTTCGGAGGGCTGCGCCTGAAAGGCTTTGGTTTGTTGGTCCATCGTGCGCTTGAGGAAGGCCCAACCTGCAAACCCCCCTATCGGGATGACCGGAGTGAAGGTCATGACGCGCCCACCGCCATCAAACGTTCTTCCCGCGGCAACAGGCTGCGAAGCGATTTCAGAACCTGATAATGCTGCCCATCCACCACGGCTTTGCTGGCAACGCTCAATTGCAGGCGGCTGTCGGGGTCTGTCAGAACCTGGCTCAATTGCTCGATGCCGCGCAGAAGTTGCAGGTGGGCGTCCTTGGCATCCGCATCGCCAGACAGCACAAGCTGCGCGATGTAGCAGACGCGGCGGACGGGGGTATTCACCTCTTCGGGGTGGATCGCATCGCGCAAGCGCAGGATGTGCGCATTGGGCGTCATGATGGCAAGCCTCGATCGCCGATCGCCATTTTCGATCACCGCACCGTTGATCAGCACCCGTTCATGCGGCCCGAGTTTCAGGACAAGCCCGCTCATGACGCACCGCCCTGACCGCGCAGGCCGCGCATGATGGCGGTGTTGATGTCGATCAGCGCCTCTACACTCGCTGCACCGTTGCGAACCTGCCGGCTGTGTTGGGTGGTGAACTCGTACAGATAGAACAATTTTGCCCGCAAGGCTGACGGCAGGCCATTGCCGGGCGATGCCACGTCGGCGGCAAGCGTGGACCAAAGCAATTCGTTTTCCGAAAGGGCGGCCACCAGGGCTGGAAACGCCTCTTTTCGGGTTTTCCACGTCGAGGAAAGCTTTTGCGTGGCGCGCGCAAAGGCCTCGTATTCGATGCTGCGCATGGGGCGCAGGCTGGCATCCGGGCGCGCATAGCCCGTTTTCGACTGAATAAGCGCGTTCACGGCGAATCCTTCGCGTTGCATCATGATGATGATCTGTCAGGGGAAGGGGCCGGGGTTTCCCCCGGCCCAAGCCATCAGCGGAACAGGGACAGAATGTTCTGCGGTGCCTGGTTGGCAATCGACAGCGACTGCGTGGCCAGCTGCTGCTGGACCTGCAAAGCCTGCAGACGGGCCGATGCCTCTTCCATATTGGCATCCACCAGCGAACCGATCCCGGCTTTCAGCGAGTCGGACAGGCTCGAGATGAAGTCGGCCTGAATGTCGATCCGGCCCTGCGAGGAACCAAAGGCCGCTGCTGCATCGATCGACTGTGTGATCAGGCCTTCGATGGCTGTCAGCGCGCCTTCGGCGTTGGTGGTAACATCCATCGAATTCAGTGCCCCAAGGCCACCGGATGACGCATTTGTACCGGCGGTCCCGCCTTGGTTGATCTTCGCACTGAAATTGATGGCTGCGCCAGAGCTGTTGGTGATCTGGATTTCGTTCCTGTTCACGTCACCAGCGGCATTGGTCGTGGTGTTGATCTTGGCCACATAGTCGCCCGTGCCAGTTGCCGCGCCAAAGAAGGCGTTGATCTGGCTCGTCAGTTCCTTGGCCACGTCGGTGGCTGCATCCGACTCGCTTGCAACATAGCTGAACGTGCGGGCGCCGGTGGTGGTGCCGCCGCCCACGACGTTGATCTCAAGGTCGCTCAGATAGATCTGATAGGTTGCGCCAGCCTGAACCTCGTTGACCGAAAAGGTCGCCGTTGTACCAGTAGCAAGGGCGGTCGGAGCGTTTGCGGTTTCATCCGTCAGATCTTCAGCGCCGAAGAACACATCTGCGGCGGTACCCGTCGTGTCGGCACCTGCACCAACAGTTGCACCACCAAGCACGGTAAAGGCTGCGTTGGCCGCTGGCTGGTCAGCGCCACCAGCAGTCGTGCCCAAGACTTGGGTCGCCGCTGAGTCGGTCACCGACAGGTTTTGCCGTGCCACGTCGATCTTTCCCGAGGTGACATTGCCCGTCGAGTCGCGGTCGAGCGATGACAGGATCGTCACCGCGTCGGTGCTGCTGCCATCGATCAGGTTCAGACCGTTGAATTGCGCCGCACCAACCACAGACTTGATCTGGTTGCGCAATTCGACGATGTCGGTCTGGATCTTGGTCCGGTCCACGTTCTCTTCCTGGGCCGCAACCACCTTGCCTTTGATCTCGGTCAGCAGGTCGGTCACCGTTTCCGAGGCTTGTCGCGCTACGGCGATGGTGGACGATCCCAAGGCAAGGCTGTCGGAAATGCCCTTGAAACCCTTCACGTCGGATTCCATGGTTTTCGAAATGGCCCAGACGGCAGCGTTGTCGCGGGCCGAGCCGACGGACTTGCCGGTCGAAATCTCGGACTGGACCTGACCCAGATTCTTGTTGATGGACTTCATCGTTTGCAGCGCCACCATGGCACCGGTGTTCGTCAGAATGGAAGACATGGACGTTTCCTTCGCAAATGCCGCGCGTTTTTCGCAGCGTGAGGTGCTGTCAACCGACAGCTGGAAGGGCATTCTTGCCAGTGCTGCGGGAGTTCCACACAGCGCCACCCCGACCCCGGGGCGCAAGACCGATAAGAGGCCTCAAGCGCTAATCAACCGTGAATCGCCTCTGACCAGATGCGGTGGATTTGACTTAAGTTCACATCCGCCGCGATGTGGGAGGCGCGCAGGGCAGCGTGGCCTTGGCGCCGTTGCGATCATAGGTCGTCAATCCGCGCGCGGCCTCGTCGATTTCAACCACACGCCGGCGGGCAGATTTCAACCCGGACATCGCGCCCTGCAAACAGCTGGCTGTGCGGTCTGCCTGGGCTTGCAGGGCCGTTGCCTGTTGCAGATCGCACCGGTCAAGCTGCGATTCGGCTTGCGCAAGCGCGGGAACAAGATCGGCCAATTGGCCATAGTCCCCCGTCAGAACAGCGCGGCGCAGATCTTGCAGCAGGGTCGTGATTTCATGCGTCATGGGGCACCTCTTGCGCGGCGACAAGCGATTTGAAGATCATCTCGGCCAGCCCGATGCCGCCTTTGGCAACCATGAGTCGGGCCTGTTCATCGCGCAGAAACGAGGCGAACTGCTCTTCGCCCACCCCGCCACCAAACCCTTCCGATGGCGCACCAAGCCCGCTATGGGCCAGCATTTGTGACAAAAAGGCGGCTTCAAGTTCACGCGCCTTGTCCAGCAATCGGCTTTGCTCCGGGGTCTGCAAGCCCCGGTCGGTTGTCACCCTGTCTAATTGCATCCATCCGCTCCGGGTTAAGTTCAATTTTCCCGAATATGCGGCATCGGGGTAAACAGTCAGTAAGCAATTCCCGGCAAAAGTGATGTCGATGATGTCATAGGCTGGTATGCAGAATGCAGATTGCAACCCTCTATCCGCGCGCTTTGGCCACCCCGACGGCCTCAGCAGCCCACGGGGAAAGTGCGTCGGATTTCGACCGGTTCCTGACGGCAAGGATCCAAAGCGAAGCCGCCGAACGCGGACCTGCGCGAAACCGGCAGGAAAACTTCAAGTCCACTGATGGTGCCACAGACGGGGCCACGGCGGCATCGCAGGCCGATTTGCATGCGGTGCCTGACGAAGTCTGTCCGGTTTTGCCAGCCCCGACCCCGCTTCAAACATCGCAAGACCCGCCAGCCTCTGCATCCTTGTCAGACGATTTCGCGCGCAACCAACCTGCTGCGGGGCCGGGCCTTGCACCAGAGGCGACGGTAATTCCCGCAGAGATTTCGGTCGTGCCGCCAGAGCAGGCGGGCGCCGATTTGTCGGTGGATCAGCCAGCACATCTTGTCGCGGCAGGGTCGCCACCCAGCCGCATCTTGCATGGGTTCGATGCCATGACCGAAGCTGCCGACAACCTGGCAGGGAATGCTTCACCCGTCAGTGGCCCCGACAAAGAGGGGGGGATGAGCCTGCACTTTTCAAGTGCGACAGGGCGCGGCTTGCAAGGGGCGACTTTGTCCAAGTCAGATCACCAGATCGCCCTTGCACATCCGGAACCGGGCAAGGGGGCCGCACAAAACGGCTCTGCTCAACCAGCCCCGGCCCAACAAGCACCAGCCAGCTTTCAGGCAACCACTGCGCAAGCGGGGGCGGTGTTTGCAGGTCAGGGCGACCTTTCGGCTGTGACTTTGACGATGCGTCCAGCCGCTTCCGCCTCTGCACTGTCGCCGGTCTCGGCCATGGCTGCGGGTGCTGCGCCGGCGGATCAGCCCCGGATGGTGATCACGCTGCCGCATGTCAGCGATCAGGATGCCGATCTTGGCAATTTGGCTTTACAGCGCATGCAGCCACCTGATCTGTCCGGGCAGCAGGATCAGGGTTTCACCCCCGGTCAGGAACGGGCCGCACAGACCGATCCGCTTGCCCTGATAGTATACGACGCGCGATCCAAACCGCCCGTTCAGGATTCGGGCCTCTCCCCCTATCTTGGCGCGGGGGGGCGCGGGGGCGCACAACCGCTGCGCATGGGTGCCGATCTCCTGATCCCGCCTGCCGACGCGAACGACCCATCGGCCGCGCTTGGTCAGATCGCCGGTTCTCTGCCCACCGTGCCGACACCGGGTTCCGGTTTGGCGTTATCAGCGCCGCCGCTGCCCGCGCAGACCCCTATCCAGCAGGTGTCGCAGATGGTGGTGCACGTCGCCCAGAACGGGCCCGATGGCCCGATTGACATTGCCTTGCACCCAGAAGAGTTGGGTCAGATCCGCTTTGAAATGACAACTTCAGGGAACCGCCTACACATTACCCTGTTCGTCGAAAGGCCCGAGTCTCTCGAGCTTTTTCGCCGCCACATCAGTGACCTGATGGCTGATATGCGCCAAAGCGGGTTTGGTCAGACGTCCTTGAGCTTTGGCAACTGGTCCCAGCGGGACCATCAGCCGGCACCCCCAACTCCCGTGGCGCAGGCCGCCTTGCGCCCAACGCAGACCCAGCAGGGGTGGAGGGAGACAGACCGCACCCCCGCCCAGACATATGACACTGGCCGCCTTGATCTTCGGCTTTGAAAGGAACCCACATGGATATCATGCCAACCACGTTTTCGGGCCCGCAAACCGTCACGCAACCACAGTCTGCTTCGGCCAGCACCGACTTCGAGACCTTCCTGAAAATGCTGACCACCCAACTGCAGAACCAGGACCCGTTGAACCCCGTCGACTCAGCAGACTATGCGGTTCAACTGGCAACGTTTTCCGGGGTCGAACAGGCTGTGCGGACCAATCAGTTGCTTGAATCGATGCAGGCGCAATTCGGCCTTCTGGGCATGGCGCAACTGACCGGATGGGTTGGCCAAGAGGCGCGCGTTGCGGCACCGGTTCATATGGACGGCACCCCTGTCACGCTTGCGCCCAGCCCGGCGGCTGCGGCAGATCGTGTGGTTCTGGTCGTGGCGGACGAAAACGGCACAACCGTTTCACGCGAAGATATTCCAGTCTCGACAGAGCTTTACCAATGGCTTGGGGCTGACGCTGCCGGGAACCGTCTTCCCGCTGGAACATATGCCCTGTCATTGGAAAGCTATGTCAACGAAACCTTGCTCAGCACGACTGCGGTCGAGGCTTATGTTCCAATTCTTGAGGTTCGCGGCGGCGCAGAGGGCAGCCAGCTTATCCTGCGCGGCGGTGTTGAAGTTCCCGCAACCTCGGTCACAGCGCTGCGCGCTCTCTGACGGGGCACCTGAAGATGAACCATCAAAAGGCCACGACCCCGGTTTTCTTGTCGCCGCGACCCACGCCGGGCGCACGACACAAGCGCGGCCCGGCAGACCATGCAGCCTAGATCAGTGTGCCGATCCAGACCCCGGCGGCCAGCATGGCCGAGGCCGAGACAATCGTCCACACCGGCCACATGTTGCGGGCTTTGGGCATGGGGGCCGGGTGATCGGCCTGCGCGATCAGCGCGGCTTCCACCAACCGCGGCAGTTTCGGGCCGAACCGGGCCAGAACCTGTGCGGTGCGGGTCAGATCGCGCAACAGCGCCTTCGGGCCGATACTTTGCTTGATATAGCTTTCGACAATCGGCTTCGCGACTTCCCAGATGTTGATCCGTGGGTCCAGACTGCGCGCAACGCCTTCGACCACCACCATGGTGCGTTGCAGCAAGATCAACTCGGTCCGGGTTTCCATGCCGAAGCGCTCGGTCACCTCGAACAGATAGGCCAGCAGCTTGGCCATCGAAATCCGGCTGGCATCCATGCCGAAAATCGGCTCTCCAACCGCGCGCAGGGCGCGGGCAAACTCGTCGATATCGCGGTCGGCGGGCACATAGCCTGCCTCGAAGTGCACTTCTGCAACGCGGCGGTAATCCTTGCGGATAAAGCCGAACAGGATCTCGGCATAGACCCGGCGGGTGTATTCGTCGATCCGCCCCATGATGCCAAAGTCATACGCAATGATATTGCCGTTCGCCGCCACCTTCAGGTTGCCCTGGTGCATGTCAGCGTGGAAATAGCCGTCGCGCAGTGCGTGGTTCAGGAACAGTTGCAAGACCCGGGTGCCCAGCACACGGCGATCATGACCGGCGGCATCCAGCAGATCATTGTCATTCATGCCGATGCCTTCGGCCCAGTCCATCGTCATCACGCTGCGTCCGGACAGGTTCCAGATGATCGACGGCACCTGAAAGCCTGCGTCATCTTTGGTATTGGCGGCAAATTCGGCCGCAGCACTCGATTCAAGGCGAAAGTCCAACTCGCCCTTCACCACGCCTTCAAAGTGGCGGATCACGTCCAGCGGGCGCAGGCGGCGGGTGGCGGGCGACAGGAACTCGATGGCTTGCGCGGCAAGGTAGAAGGCATCCAGATCCTTGGCAAAAGCGCGCTCGATGCCGGGGCGCAGCACCTTGACCGCCGCCTCGCGGCCACCGTCTGCCAACCGCGCCTTGTGCACCTGTGCAATGGATGCCGCGGCAACGGGCTCGGAAAACTCAAGAAAAACCTGATCGACCGGCACCTGAAGCTCGGCCTGGATCATCTTCTTGGCGACCTCGATCGGGAAGGGTGGCAACTGGTCTTGCAGATATTTCAACTGCACCGCCAATTCATCGCCCACGATATCGGGTCGGGTCGACAGGATTTGACCCAGCTTGATATAGGCCGGGCCAAGCGCCGTCAGCGCCCGGGTGGCCGGCGGCAGCGCCGGGTCACCTTGCAGACCAAGCGGCTTGAACGGCCAGCCCAGCACACGGGCCACGACCCTGATCCGGGGTGGTGCGCTGAACGCCTCAAGCACCACACCGATGGCGCCTGTCCGTTCCAGCGTTGCCAGCGTGCGGATCAGGCGCCAGATATTATGAGGTCCGCGCACTTACAACTTCCACCCCGAATGAAGGGCCGCCACACCCATGGTCAGGTTGCGGTATTTCACCTGATCAAAGCCGGCTTCGCGGATCATCGCGGCAAAGGTTTCCTGATCGGGGAACTTGCGGATCGATTCGACCAGATACTGATAGCTGTCGCGATCCCCCGCCACGATCTGCCCCATCACCGGGATGACGTTGAATGAATACAGATCATAGGCCTTTTGCATCAGGTCGTTCGGGATCTGGCTGAACTCCAGCACCATCAGGCGGCCACCGGGGCGCAGCACGCGATAGGCCTCGGACAAGGCATCCGCGATGCGGGTGACGTTCCGGATGCCGAAGCTGATGGTATAGACATCAAAGCTGTTGTCGGCAAAGGGCAGCGCCATGGCGTCGCCCACCACCCAATCCAGCCGGTCGGCCATGCTGTCGGCCTCGGCCCGCTGGCGCCCGGCGATCAGCATCGACTCGGTCATGTCGCAGACCACGGCCTCGGCCTCTGGCGCGCGTTTCAGGAACCGAAACGCCACATCGCCGGTGCCGCCCGCCACATCCAGCAACCGCTGGCCGGGGCGCGGGGTCAACCAGTCCATCATGGCGTCTTTCCACAACCGATGCACCCCGCCCGACATCAGGTCATTCATGATGTCATATTTGCTGGCCACCCGCGTGAAGACCCCATGCACCATTCCGGCCTTGTCGGCCTCGGGCACGGTCTGATAGCCGAAATGCGTGGTGCTGTTGTCGTCGTTTGCCATGGGTCTTGTCGTTCCTCTGTGCTCGCCTTTCTTATAGGCCGCAACCGCGCGGCTGCAATGCGTCCGCCTGTCCTTAATCCGGTTCAGCCAACCTCTGGTCAAGAAGGACCACCATGCCCGAACTGCCAGAAGTCGAAACCGTTCGTCGCGGGTTGCTGCCGGTGATGCAAGGCCAGGTCATCACCCTGGCGCAGGTGAACCGCGACGGGCTGCGCTGGCCGTTCCCCGCGGGCATGGCCGCGCGGCTGACCTCCGCGCGGGTGTTGGGGCTGCGGCGGCGGTCAAAATACATCCTTGCCGATCTGTCCAGCGGCGAGACCCTGCTGATCCATCTTGGCATGTCGGGGCGGATGCTGATCTCTGGCCAGACGCTGGGGGTGTTCCACCACGATCACCCGGCACCGCAAAAGCATGACCATGTGGTTCTGCACATCGAAAACGGCGTGCGCGTCACCTTCAATGACGCCCGGCGTTTTGGGGCCATGGACCTGATGCCCACGCTTGGGGCCGAGGGCCACGCGCTGTTGGCCGCCCTTGGACCCGAGCCTTTGGGCAACGCCTTTGACCAGACCTACCTTGTGTCCCGGCTGAAAGGCCGCAACACGCCGATCAAATCGGCGCTGCTGGATCAGCACATCGTGGCAGGTCTGGGCAATATCTATGTTTGCGAAACATTGTTTCGCGCAGGCATATCGCCACAAAAAAAGGCAGGCGATCTGCCGGAAAAGCGCGTTGCAGGCTTGGTTGCCATCATCCGCGACGTGCTGACCGAGGCGATAGAGGCCGGTGGCAGCAGCTTGCGCGATTATCGCCAAGCCGATGGCGAGCTTGGATATTTTCAGCACAGCTTCAAGGTTTACGACCGCGAGGGCCAGCCCTGCCCCGCCCAAGGCTGCACCGGAGTCGTCAACCGTATCGTGCAGTCGGGTCGCTCCTCCTTCTATTGCCCGAAGTGTCAGCGTTGACTTGCCATCGGGCAAGATGCTGCTAGGACTCGCCCTGCGCCCAACCGCGGAGACTGCAATGGCCTATGAAACCCTGATCGTCGAGGTCGAGGATGATGTCGCCCTTATCCGGCTGAACCGTCCGGATGCGCTGAACGCGCTGAACTCAAAGCTGATGACCGAACTGTCGGCTGCCGTGCAAGCCGCAGATCGCAATGACGCGGTGCGGGTTATCGTGCTGACGGGGTCGGAAAAGTCGTTTGCCGCCGGCGCAGATGTCAAGGAAATGGCCGGGAAAAGCTTTACCGAAGTCTATTTCGACAACCTGTTCGGACCAGAGGCCGAGGCGATTGCCCGCGTCCGCAAGCCGATGATCGCCGCCGTGTCGGGTTATTGTCTTGGGGGTGGCTGCGAGTTGGCGATGATCTGCGATTTCATCATCGCCTCTGACACCGCCAAGTTCGGCCAGCCCGAGATCAACCTTGGCATCGTGGCCGGCATGGGGGGCACCCAGCGGTTGACCCGGTGTGTCGGCAAGTCCAAATCCATGGACATGCACCTGACCGGCCGGTTCATGGAGGTGGCCGAGGCCGAGCGTTGCGGGCTGGTATCGCGCGTGTTCCCTGCCAAGGATCTGATGGCCGAAGTGATGAAGATCGCCAAGAAGATTGCCGAGAAATCGTTGCTGTCGACGATGGCCGCCAAGGAATGCGTCAACCGCGCGCAGGAAAGCGGGCTGTCGGAAGGTATCTTGTTTGAACGCAGGGTGTTTCACGCGCTGTTTGCGACCGAGGATCAGAAAGAGGGCATGGCAGCCTTCATGGAAAAGCGTCAGCCGCAGTTCCGCGACAAGTAGCTTTTTCGTGTTGCCTTTCGGGTGCAGTCGTCCTAAACGCCGCAGCACATGCGCGTGGGCCCGCTTAGGCAAGAATCATCCCCTCCTATAAGGTGGGGCCTTGGGTCTTTCGTGCAATCGCATTGAATCAGACCCAAGAAAGAACCGCCCGATGGCAAACAGTGAACAGTCCAAGAAACGCGCCCGCCAGTCCGAAGCACGCTATGCCGTGAACAAGGCCCGCCGGTCGCGCATCCGTACCTACGTCCGCAAGGTTGAAGAGGCGATTGCTTCCGGCAATTCCGAAGCGGCGGTTGCAGCCATGAAATTGGCCCAGCCCGAACTTGCCCGCGGCGTCACCAAAGGCGTGATGCACAAGAACACTGTCTCGCGCAAAATCTCGCGGCTGACATCGCGCGTCAAGGCACTTGCCACGCCTGTCGTCTGAGTCGCAAAAAACGGTTACAGGTTTTTCATGTCAAGGGCGTCCCGATCACGGGACGCCCTTTTTGCTCGCGCGATCGTGATTCAAAGCAGTTTTTCCGCCCGGCGTTGCGGATTTGCCGAAGGCATCGGATTCGCTTTGGGCAAACCTCTGTCAACACCATAGTTCGGTTGCGAAGGCCGTCACCGGCTTGCTAGCCTCACCAAGCGATTCACTTCGTCTTGGGGGACATGACGGGATCTAAAGCACCAACCAGACGGGACTTGCTGCCTGCTTTACCGTCTTATTCGTGCGATAGATCAACAAGTTATGCTGTTTGCGGTTTTCCGCACTCGGGCAGATTGGGATGGCGACAGTTACTTTCTGTTGCCCGTTTTGGTCTGTGTTGTGTTTATCCCAGTCATCTGGGCCTCCGTTCGCCGCACTTGTGCCGCAACGGTAGGTCTTGGTGTACCCATGGGAATCGCAGGTTGGTGCGTGAAAAACAGTCCCATCCGCGCAAGCGGGGTGCGCGGACGGAAAAACAGGTCGAGGCGAATGACGAACGACGCATGGGGACAGGTTCGGGAAGAACTGATCAAGCGAGTTGGCAGAAACAACTACACGACCTGGATTGAACCGCTGCGCTTGTCGCATCTGAAAAACGGTGTCGCCCGTTTCGAGGTGCCAACGACCTTCTTCGGCGATTGGGTGTCACGCAATTTTTCCGATCACATTCGTGGTCAGCTGGCTGTTGCCGGCGCGCCGGTTGACCGTGTCGAGTTCATGGTTGCGACGCAACCGGCGGCCATCCTTCCGGTGAACAACGCCACGGCGACCAAGCCTGCACAGCGGTCCTCGCAAAAGACCAACGGCACACGGGGCGCCATTCCGGACGAGCTGACAGGGGCGCAGCTTGAAACCCGCTTCACCTTCGACAGTTTCGTCGTCGGCAAACCGAACGAGCTTGCCCATGCCGCCGCACGTCGGGTGGCAGAAGGCGGGCCGGTGACCTTCAATCCGCTGTTCCTTTATGGTGGCGTCGGTCTGGGCAAGACCCATCTGATGCATGCCATGGTGCATGAATTGAAACAAAGCCGCCCGGACTTGCGGGTGCTTTACCTGTCGGCCGAGCAATTCATGTATCGCTTCGTGCAGGCGCTGCGCGACAAGCAGATCATGAACTTCAAGGAACTGTTCCGGTCGGTCGATGTGCTGATGGTGGATGATGTGCAGTTCATCGCCGGCAAGGACAGCACGCAGGAAGAGTTTTTTCACACCTTCAACGCCTTGGTCGACAACAACAAACAGATCGTGCTGTCGGCTGATCGTGCGCCGGGCGAGATCAAGGATCTGGAAGAGCGCATCCGCTCGCGTCTGCAATCGGGGCTGGTCGTGGACCTGCATCCCACCGATTACGAACTGCGTCTGGGCATTCTGCAGGCCAAGCTTGACCATTACGCCGGGCAATACCGCGACCTGACCCTGGCACCGGGGGTGCTGGAGTTTCTGGCGCATCGGATCACCACGAATGTGCGCGTTCTGGAAGGCGCGCTGATGCGCCTGTTTGCGTTTGCCTCGCTGGTGGGCCGCGAGATCAACCTGGATCTGGTGCAGGAATGCCTGTCCGATATCCTGCGGTCATCCGACAAGCGCCTGACCATCGAAGAAATTCAGCGCAAGGTGGCCGAGCATTACAATGTCCGCCTGTCCGACATGATCGGGCCGAAACGCCTGCGCACCATCGCGCGGCCGCGTCAGGTGGCGATGTATCTGTCCAAACAGATGACCAGCCGCAGCCTGCCCGAGATCGGGCGGCGGTTTGGCGGGCGCGACCACACCACCATCATGCACGGCATCCGCAAGATCGAAGAGCTGATGACGGCAGATGGCCAGATGGCCGATGATGTGCAGCTTTTGAAACGTCTGCTGCAAAGCTGACGGGCGGCTTGCTGCGGGGGCCTTGACCTTGGCGGCAAAGCCACACACTGTCGGCTAAAGCACTTGTGAAGCTGCGAAAGCTGGGTATTGTCGGCGTCCCTAACGGCCCGGCAGGGGGATGGATGATGAAGCTTTCGATCGAACGTGGCACGCTGCTCAAGGCGCTGTCTCAGGCCCAGTCCGTGGTGGAACGGCGCAACACAATTCCGATTCTCGCCAACGTGCTGATCGAGGCTGAGGGCGCGCAAGTTTCATTTCGCGCCACCGATCTGGATATCGAGGTGGTCGACCGCGCCCCCGCGATGGTCGAACGTCCGGGTTCCACCACGGTTTCGGCGGTGATGCTGCACGAGATTGTGCGCAAACTGCCCGACGGTGCGCTGGTGAACCTGACCGAAGACCCGGCCTCGGGCCGGCTGACGATCATGGCGGGGCGGTCGAACTTCAGCCTTGCCACCTTGCCGAAGGAAGATTTTCCGGTGATGGCAACGTCGGAATATTCGTCGAACTTCTCGGCCCCGGCCCCGGCCTTGCGGCGGCTGTTCGACAAGGCAAAGTTTGCGATCTCGACCGAAGAGACGCGCTATTACCTGAACGGCGTCTACATGCATGTCGCCACCGGCGAAGACGGCCCGGTATTGCGCTGCGTCGCCACCGATGGCCACCGTCTGGCGCGAATCGATGCCCCCCTGCCCGAAGGCGCGGCTGGCATGCCCGGCGTGATCGTGCCGCGCAAGACGGTGGCCGAATTGCGCAAGCTCTTGGATGATGACGAGGCGACGATTGCGGTTTCGGTCAGCGAAACCAAGGTCCGCTTTGCCACCCCGGCGATCGTGCTGACCTCAAAGGTCATCGACGGCACCTTCCCCGACTATACCCGCGTGATCCCGACCGGAAACACCCGCCGGCTTGATGTGGACGCCGCCGAATTTGCCAAGGCGGTGGACCGTGTGGCGACCGTGTCCAGCGAACGCTCGCGTGCGGTCAAACTGTCGCTGGACGAAGACCGGCTGATCCTGTCGGTGAACGCCCCCGATTCCGGTGCCGCCGAGGAAGAACTTGCCGTCGCCTACGCCGACGAGCGGCTGGAGATCGGCTTCAACGCCAAGTATCTGCTGGAAATCGCCAGCCAGGTGGACCGCGAGAACGCCGTGTTCCTGTTCAACTCGTCGGGCGACCCGACCCTGATGCGCGAAGGCAATGACACCAGCGCGATCTATGTCGTGATGCCGATGCGCGTGTAGCCGGCGGTGACAGCGGGGGGCCAGCCCCCCGCACCCCCCGGGATATTTTTGGAAAGAGAAAGAGGGGCTGCGTGTGGCTGGGCTTGCGATCAGGTCGCTGGTGCTGTCGCAGTTTCGCAGCCATCGGCTGACCCGGCTGGCGTTTGACGGGCGGCCCGTGGCGCTGCACGGGCCAAACGGGGCCGGCAAGACCAATATTCTGGAGGCTGTATCGCTGCTGTCACCCGGTCGCGGGCTGCGCCGGGCCGGGGCCGAGGACCTGGCGCGGCGACCAGACAGGATTGGCTGGAAGATCCTGTCCGACGTGGTGGGGCTGGATGCGGCGCATGAGGTGCAGACCTTCGCGACCGGCAGCGAGGCCCGTGTGGTGCGGATTGACGGCAAGGCAGCGACGCAGGTGATGCTGGGACGGGTGCTGCGCATCCTGTGGCTGGTGCCTGCGATGGACCGGCTGTGGATCGAGGCTGCCGAAGGACGGCGGCGATTTCTGGACCGGATCACCCTGAGTTTCGTGCCAGACCATGCCGAGGCGGTTCTGGCCTATGACAAGGCGATGCGCGAACGCAACCGGTTGCTGAAGGATCAGGTCAGCGACCCGCACTGGTATGGTGTGGTTGAGGCGCGTATGGCTGAGGCCGCGGCGCTGATGGATGCGAACCGCGCGGCGGCCCTGACCCGGCTGGCAGCGGCGCAGGACGGGGCCGAGACCGCCTTTCCCCGTGCCGATCTGACCTTGGTGCACCCCGAAGGCCACGCCCCCGACCTTGCCCTGGCATTGGCCGAAGGGCGGCGGCGTGACATGGCCGCAGGGCGCACCTTGCACGGGCCGCATCGGGTGGATCTGGCCGCTGTCTTTGCCGCCAAAGGTGTCGCGGCCGAGCAATGTTCGACCGGCGAGCAAAAGGCGTTGCTGATCAGCCTGATCCTTGCCAATGCGCGGGCCTTGGCGGCCGATCTGGGGCGGGCCCCGGTCTTGTTGCTGGATGAGGTGGCAGCGCATCTGGATGCAGGCCGCAGAGCGGCGCTGTATGACGAGATTTGCGCCTTGGGGGCCCAGGCCCTGATGACCGGCACGGAACCGGCGCTGTTTGACAGTCTGGGGGCGCGGGCGCAAAGCTTGGCGGTGTCGGAGGATGGTGGCGTGTCGGAGGTGACGGGATGACGGTGCTGAAGGCCGGGGTGCAGCGGGTATCTGTGATCACGCTGGGTGTGGCCGATCTGGTGGCAGCGCGGGCGTTTTATGCGCGGCTTGGGTGGGTCGAGCATCCTGAAAGCCAGCAGGGCATTGCATTTTTCCAGATGCCGGGGGCGGCACTGGCGCTGTTCGGGCGCGCGGATCTGGCCGCTGATCAGGGCCGGCCGGGCGCGCAACTGGGATCCGGGGCGGTAACGCTGGCCCAGAACTTTGCCACCGAGGCCGAGGTCGATGCCGCATTCGAGGCGGCCTTGGCCGCAGGGGCCACGGCACTCAAGCGGCCCGAGAAGGTGTTCTGGGGCGGCTATTCCGGCTATTGGGCCGATGCCGATGGCCATGTCTGGGAGATGGCGATGAACCCGTTCTGGCCCTTGAACCCCGATGGCAGCCTGACCTTGCCGGAGTGACCCTCAGATGACCGTGACCCTGCATCAGTTGGGGCTTTACGCCCTTGCCATGGTCGGGCTGTGGGTGATCCCCGGCCCGGTCTGGGTGGCGCTGACCGCGCGCGCGCTGTCGGGCGGCATGGCGGGGGCCTGGCCGCTGGCGGTCGGGGTAGCCTTGGGCGATCTGATCTGGCCGTTCTGCGCCATTCTGGGACTGGCCTGGGTGCTGTCGCTGTATGGCGATCTGCTGGCCGTGATGCGCTGGATTGCGGCGGTGGTGTTCATTGCGATGGGCATCTTGCTGATCCGCAAGCCGGCCGCGATGCCGGGGGCCGACAGCCGGTTGACCCGGCCCGGTGTCTGGGCCGGGTTTTCGGTGGGGGTGGCCGCGGTCATCGGCAACCCCAAGGCCATCTTGTTTTACATGGGGTTCCTTCCCGGCTTTTTTGACCTGAGCCGGGTCACCGCCTGGGACATTGCCGCCATTCTGGCCGTATCGGCGCTGATCCCGATGGTTGGCAACCTGTGCCTTGCGCTGTTTCTGGACCGGGCGCGCCGCCTGCTGCAAAGCCCGCAAAGCCTGCGGCGGCTGAACCTGGTTTCGGGCGGGCTTCTGGTGCTGGTCGGGATGGTCATACCCTTTACCTGAGACTGCTAAATATTGTGTCGAAGGGGTGACATTCCCGGCCCCAACCGCTATAAATCGCGGGCACTATCAGGGGTTCTGAACGCATGGCCGAAGCCGCCCGCAAACCCGCCGAATACGGCGCCGATTCCATCAAGGTTCTTAAGGGGTTAGAGGCGGTTCGCAAACGCCCTGGCATGTATATTGGCGACACCGACGACGGGTCGGGTTTGCATCACATGGTCTACGAAGTCGTGGACAACGGGATTGACGAGGCGCTTGCCGGGCATGCCACCGCCGTCAGCGTCAAGATCCATGCAGACAGCAGCGTTTCGGTGCGCGACAATGGCCGCGGCATTCCGGTCGATATCCATCAGGAAGAGGGTGTTTCAGCCGCCGAGGTCATCATGACCCAGTTGCACGCCGGTGGAAAATTCAACAACACCGACGAGTCTGGCAATGCCTACAAGGTTTCCGGCGGCCTGCATGGTGTGGGCGTGTCGGTTGTCAACGCGCTGTCGGAATGGCTGGAGCTGACGGTCTGGCGCGATGAGACCGAGTATCGCGCCCGGTTTGAGAATGGCGATTGCGTGGAACATGTGCGCGCCATCGGCCCGGCACCGGGGATGCGCGGCACCGAGGTGCGGTTTCTGGCCTCGGCCAAGACCAATATCCCCGAGGGCACGTTTTCCAACCTCGACTACAGCTTCAAGACGCTGGAAAACCGGCTGCGGGAACTGGCGTTCCTGAACTCGGGCGTGCGGATCATTGTCGAAGACGCTCGCCCCGCCGAACCGCTGCACACCGAGTTGTTCTACGAAGGCGGCGTGCGGGAATATGTGAAATATCTTGACCGATCAAAGTCTTCGATCATGGCGGAACCGATCTACATGATCGGCGAGCGCAATGGCATGACCGTTGAGGTCGCGATGTGGTGGAACGACAGCTACAACGAAATGGTGCTGCCGTTTACCAACAACATTCCGCAGCGCGATGGCGGCACCCACCTTGCGGGCTTTCGGGGGGCATTGACCCGGACGATCAACGCCTATGCGCAATCCACCGGGATCGCGAAGAAGGAAAAGATCGACTTTACCGGAGATGACGCGCGTGAAGGCCTGACCTGCGTCTTGTCGGTCAAGGTGCCGGATCCGAAATTTTCCAGCCAAACCAAGGACAAGCTGGTGTCATCCGAGGTGCGTCCGGCGGTTGAAAATCTGGTCAACGAAAAACTGTCCGAGTGGTTTGAGGAAAATCCGTCGCAGGCCAAGGTCATTGTCGGCAAGATCATCGAAGCCGCTTTGGCGCGTGAAGCTGCCCGCAAGGCGCGGGAATTGACCCGCCGCAAGACCGCACTGGATGTGGCGTCCTTGCCGGGCAAGCTGGCCGATTGTCAGGAACGCGATCCGGCGAAGTCCGAGATTTTTCTGGTCGAAGGCGACTCGGCTGGCGGGTCGGCCAAGCAGGGGCGGTCGCGGTCCAATCAGGCGGTGCTGCCGTTGCGCGGCAAGATCCTGAACGTCGAACGCGCGCGGTTTGACCGGATGCTGGGCAGCCAGGAGATTGGCACGCTGATCACCGCGCTTGGCACCGGCATTGGCCGGGATGAGTTTGATATCAAGAAGTTGCGCTACCACAAGGTGGTCATCATGACCGACGCCGATGTCGATGGCGCGCATATCCGCACGCTTTTGCTGACGTTTTTCTTCCGGCAGATGCCCCAGTTGATTGAGGGTGGATACCTCTATATCGCGCAGCCGCCGCTGTACAAGGTCGCGCGGGGCAAGTCTGAGGTTTACCTCAAGGATCAGGCTGCACTGGAAGAATATCTGGTCGAGATGGGGGTAGATGGCGCGGTGCTGCGGCTGCCGTCGTGTGAGGATATTGCCGGGGCGGATTTGGCCCGGGTGATCGAAGGCGCACGACAGTTTCGCCGGGTGCTGGAGGCATTTCCGACGCATTACCCGCGCGCCATTCTGGAACAAGCCGCCCTTGCCGGGTCGTTTGACCCCGGAAAGGCCGACAGCGACCTGCAAGATGTAGCTGATACCGTAGCCAAGAGACTAGACCTTGTGGCTGCCGAGTTTGAACGCGGCTGGACAGGGCGGATCACCCAAGACCATGGCATCCGGCTGAGCCGGGTGTTGCGCGGGGTTGAGGAATTGCGCACGCTGGACGGCGCGGTGCTGCGGTCGGGCGAGGCGCGGCGGTTGTCGACCGTGGCGGCGCAGACCAAGGATATCTACCGCGATCCGGCCAGACTGATGCGCAAGGACCGCGAACAGATGATCCATGGCCCGATCGACCTGTTGAAGGCGATCCTTGCCGAAGGCGAAAAAGGTCTGTCGCTTCAACGCTATAAGGGTTTGGGCGAGATGAACCCGGAACAGTTGTGGGAAACCACGCTGGACCCCGAGGCGCGCACGCTGTTGCAGGTCAAGGTCGATGATCTGGCCGAAGCCGACGACATTTTCACCAAGCTGATGGGCGATGTGGTGGAACCGCGGCGCGAGTTCATTCAGCAAAACGCGCTGAACGTGGAAAACCTGGACTTCTAAGCTGCGGGCCTGCGCCGGATGGGGCAGGCCCGTGTTTTTGGCGTGCCATGGTCGTGGTGCACGCGTGGTCACGCCGTGACCACGCCGAACAACCGTCAACCGCGCAGGGTGCCACCCGTGGCCTTGCTGACCTTGTCGATGATCCGGGCGGAAACCGCCTCGATCTCGGCCTCGGTCAGGGTGGCGGTTGTGGGTTGCAGGCGCACGGTCAGGGCCAAGGATTTCTTGCCCGCACCCATCTGCGCCTCGGCCTTGTCGCCGGTGAACTGGTCGAAGACGCGCACGCTTTCGATCAGGGCCTTGTCGGCGCCAAGGGCGGCGTTGACCGCGGTCAGCCCTTCAACCCGCGCATCGACCACAAAGGCGAAATCGCGGTCCACCGCTTGCAGATCGCTGATCACCAGCGCCGGGCGGGTCGGGGTTTTGACCTTGGGATAGGGAATGGCGGCGACCAGCACAGTAAAGGCAACGGCGGGGCCCTTGACGCCCAGTTCGGCCAGCACCTTTGGGTGAACCTCGCCAAAGGTTGCCATCACATTGGGGCCAAGGCCGATTGCACCCGACCGGCCGGGGTGCCACCAACCGGCCACCTTGCGGGTGATCTGCACCCGGGCGGGCGCGCCCAAGGCGGAAAGCACCGCCTCGGCATCGGCCTTGGCGTCGAACACATCGACCGGTCGGCGGCTGCCATACGGATCACGCGGGGCGGACTGGCCCACCAGCAGGCCGGTGGCTTGCAGGTGCTGATCGCCAGGTTCGCCGCCGGAGAAGGCCGGGCCGATTTCGGCCAAACACAGGTCCATGAAGCCGCGCGCCTGATTGCGGGCCGCGGCCCGCAGCAGGCCGGGCAGCAGATCGGGGCGCAAATGCGACATTTCCGACGAAATCGGGTTTTCCACCCGCACGGCATCTGCCCCACCGCCAAACAGCCGTGCCGCCGCCTCGTCAATGAAGCTGTAGGTGATGCATTCGTTGTAGCCAAGCGCGGCGATGGTGCGGCGGGCCGTGCGTTCGCGCTGTTGCAGCGGGGTCAGGATCGGTTTCGGCACGCCGGCACTGGCGCGCGGCAGCGGTTTGCCGACAAGTTTGGTCAGGCTGGCCACACGCGCGACCTCTTCCACCAGATCCGCCTCGCCCAGCACATCGGGGCGCCAGCTTGGCGGGGTGGCCATGTCGCCGGTCAGGGTAAAACCCAAAGCGGTCAGCGTGGCGCGCTGTTCGGCTTCGGGAATGTCCATCCCGACAAGGCTGATCACGCGGGCGGGGTTCAGCCGGTAGGCGCGGCTGGTGTCGATGGCCGCGCCATCCTGGGCCAGATGGCTGGGGGTGCCGCCGCACAGGTCAAGCACCATCTGCGTCGCCAGATCAAGACCGGGCAGGGTAAAGGCCGGGTCAACGCCGCGTTCAAAGCGATAGCGCGCGTCGGAATTGATGCGCAGCGCCCGGCCGGTGGCGGCGATGGTGATCGGATCCCAATAGGCCGATTCAAGGAACACATCGGTGGTGTCGGGCGTGCAGCCGGAATGTTCGCCGCCCATGATGCCCGCCAGCGATTCAACGCCCGCGTCATCGGAAATCGCCATCATGCCGGGGGCAAGGGTATAGGTCTTGCCGTCAAGCGCCAGAAACTGCTCATCTCCCGCAGCCGGGTGGATGCGCAAGCAGCCCTGCACCTTGGCCGCGTCAAAGACGTGCAGCGGGCGGTTCAGGCCAAAGGTGAAGTAGTTGGTGATATCGACCAGCGCCGAGATCGGCCGCAAGCCGATGGCCTTCAGCCGCTGTTGCAGCCAATCGGGCGATGGGCCGTTGGTCACGCCGCGGATCAGGCGGCCTGCGAAATGCGGGCAGCCCTTGGCCCGCAGTGCGGCGTCGATCTGCACCGGAATGGGGCAGTCAAACTGGCCGTCAATCCGGGGGATGGACAGGGGTTTCAGGCTGCCCAAACCGCGCGCCGCCAGATCGCGGGCAATGCCGCGCACGCCCAGCGCATCGGGGCGGTTCGGGGTGATCTTGATGTGGATCATCGGGTCCACCGTGCCGGGGCGGTTCTGGGCCAGCCAGTCGGTGAAGCTGTCCCCGACCTCGCCCGAGGCAAGTTCGATGATGCCGTTGTGTTCGTCCGACAGTTCCAGCTCACGCTCGGACGCCATCATGCCGTGGGATTCGACGCCGCGGATCTTGCCGATGCCAAGGGTGGTGTCGATGCCGGGCACGTAATCGCCCGGTTTGCACAGCACGACGGTGATGCCCGCGCGGGCATTGGGGGCACCGCAGACGATCTGCTTTTCGCCCTCATCCGTCAGCACCCGGCAGACGCGCAGGCGGTCGGCATCGGGGTGTTGCACGGCCTCCAGCACCTTGGCGATGGTGAAGGGCGCCAGCTTGGCGGCGGGGTTCACAACCTCTTCGACCTCAAGCCCCAGATCGGTGAGGGCATACAGGATGTCGTTCAGCGACGCCTGCGTGTCGAGGTGGTCTTTCAGCCAGGAGAGGGTGAACTTCATCGCGTGTATCCCCGTGATTTCGTAGGCCCGATTAGCGCAAAGCGGCGCAAAGGGGAAGCTGTGCGGTGGGGGTTTCCAGATCAGAAACGGGTTGTTGCGGCTGATCGGGAAAGTTCGCCACAATTTCGCTGAAGCGGCCCGGTATTCCGTTGCGCATGATGGACCCAATGTTGAGCAAACCCAAGAACCACAAACGCCGCAACCCGTGGCCCACGATCCTGATGCTGGGCGTCGCGATTGTCTGTTACGTGCTGGCCGCCCGCGGTTATGGCACCGTGACACAGGTCGTCTTACAACCCTAGGGCTGCGGTCAGCGGCTAAGCCCGCCGGCAAGGTCGGGCATGTCCAACGCGGCAAAGCCGTAGTGACGCAGCCAGCGCAAGTCGGATTCAAAGAATGCCCGCAGGTCGGGGATGCCGTACTTCAGCATGGCGATCCGGTCGATGCCCATGCCAAAGGCAAAGCCCTGCCATTCATCGGGGTCCACCCCTGCCGCCGCCAGAACCTTGGGGTGCATCATGCCGGAACCCAGGATCTCCATCCACTTGTCGCCCTCGCCGATCCGCAATTGGCCGCCGACGTTTGAATAGCGGATGTCGACCTCGGCCGAGGGTTCGGTGAAGGGGAAGTGGCTGGCGCGGAACCGCAGTTCCACCTTGTCGACCTCAAAGAACGCGCGGCAGAATTCTTCCAGTGTCCACTTCAGGTTGGCCATGCTGATGTCGCGGTCGATGGCAATGCCTTCGACCTGATGGAACATCGGCGTATGGGTCTGGTCCATGTCCATGCGGTAGACGCGGCCGGGGGCGATGACGCGCAGCGGCACGCCCTGATCAACCACGGCGCGGATCTGCACCGGGCTGGTGTGGGTGCGCAGCACATGCGGCGGGCGGGTGTCGCCGGGGGCACGGTGCATGAAGAAGGTGTCATGTTCCTGCCGCGCCGGGTGTTCGGGCGGAATGTTCAGCGCGTCGAAGTTGTACCAGTCGGATTCGACCTGCGGACCTTCGGCCACGGCAAAGCCCATGTCGGCGAAGATGGCCGTCAGTTCCTCCATCACCTGGCTGACCGGGTGGATGGTGCCACGCGGACGGGGGCGGCCGGGAAGGGTGACGTCCAGCCATTCGGATTGCAGCCGGTCATTCAGCGCGGCATCGGCAAGACCGGCCTTGCGGGCGCGCAGGGCGGCGTCAATTTCATCGCGAAGCGTGTTCATCGCGGCCCCGGCAGCCTTGCGGGCGTCGGGGTCCATCTTGCCAAGGGTGGCCATCAGTGCAGAAATCTCGCCCTTCTTGCCCAGCGCGGCAAGGCGAACCTCTTCCAGGGCGGCCTCGGATGCGGCCTGTGCCACGGCCCCGATGTATTTGCCACGCAGTTCGCTCAGGTCCATGTCAGCCTCCGGTCACCAGCGCAGCAGGGGTTAGCGGCTGGGCGGCGACGATGCAAGTGGTCTGCGCGGCAGCAGGTCATGACCATGATGGTGATCCCGACAGGACTTGAACCTGTAACCTGCCCCTTAGGAGGGGGCTGCTCTATCCAGTTGAGCCACGGGACCCCCCTGCCTTATGGGGCAAAACGGCACGTCGTTTCAAGCCGGATCAGGAAAAGAAACGTCACCGCGTTGGATTGGCCTGCCGTTGCTTGCAGCCCGTACGCCGCTGCTGACGATGCCCGGGGTGCCGCCGGCCCGATTGCCGGGTGTTGGCGTCAATGCGAACCGGAAAACGGGCTTGGACACGGCCGATGTTTGGCGCTAACAAGAAAAAACACCCCGATGCAGAGGGCCGATTTCCTTGGCTAAACCGCCTTTTTCCGATCCACGCCGCACCCTGACGCTGCGTGACGTTTCCGAGGCGTCAGGCGTAAGTGAAATGACCGTCAGCCGGGTGTTGCGTCAGCGCGGCGATGTCTCTGCCCCCACCCGCCTGCGGGTGCTGGAGGCGGCGCGCCGGCTGGGATATGTGCCCAACAAGATCGCCGGGGCGCTGGCCAGCCAACGGGTCAATCTGGTGGGCGTCATCATCCCGTCGCTGTCGAACATGGTCTTCCCCGAGGTGCTGGCAGGGGTGTCGGGCACGCTGGACGACACCGGCCTGCAACCAATGGTGGGTGTTACGAATTACAGCCCCGACCAGGAAGAGCGGGTGCTGTACGAAATGCTGAGCTGGCGGCCTTCGGGCGTTATTCTGGCCGGTCTGGAACACACCGCCGCCAGCCATGCAATGCTGGCGCAGGCCGGTATTCCGGTGGTCGAGATCATGGATATCGACGGCACGCCGATCGACAGCGCGGTGGGCATTTCGCACCGGCGCGCAGGTCGGCAGATGGCCGAGGCGATTGTCACGGCAGGCTATCGCCGCATCGCCTTTCTGGGCACGCAAATGCCCAATGATCACCGCGCCAAAAAGCGGCTTGCCGGGTTTGAAGAGGCGCTGGCGCTGGCCGGGCTGGGTCTGGTGGACCGTGAGTTTTATTGCGGCGGATCGGCCTTGCTGAAAGGCCGCGAGATGACCGAAGCGGTGCTGAAACGCACCCCGGATGTCGATTTTCTGTATTACTCCAACGATATGATCGGGGCGGGTGGGCTTTTGTATTGCCTTGAGCAGGGCATGGATGTGCCCGGAAAGCTGGGCCTTGCCGGGTTCAACGGGGTAGAGTTGCTGGACGGTCTGCCGCGCCGGCTTGCCACGATGGATGCCTGTCGGTCAGAGATTGGCCGGGTGGCGGCCGAGATCGTCGCCGGCAAGCATGACGGTGGCGCGGCGGGTCGGATCGTTGAACTGACCCCGACATTGCAGCCCGGCGACACCATTCGCGCCGCCTGATCACCCCGCCGCCTGATCACCCCGCCGCCTGATCACACCATCGGCACCAGATGCTTGATCGCCGCCACGTGGTCTGGCGCAGCGTTCAGCGCGTCGGCGGCAAGGGCCTGCGCGTCTTGCAGCAGGGTCTCGGGCGGGCTGATCCGGTCGATCAGGCCCCAGTCCAGCGCCTCGGCCGCCGTGATCCGCGCGCCGGCCATCAGGATCATCTTGCTGCGCGCCGGGCCGATCAGCGCCGCCATCCGCCGCGGGTCTGACGGCTGTGGCAGAAAGCCCAGTTTCATCACCGGATAGAAGAACTTGGCCGATGGCACTGCCAGACGCAGGTCGCAGGCCAGCACCATGCCCATCGCGCCACCGGCCAAAGTGCCGTTCAGCGCCGCAATCGTCAGACAGCGCAGGTCGGCAATGCGTGCCGACAGCCGTTCCCAGACCGGGTCGGTGGCCAGCCCGGCGCGGGCCTCGTCCAGATCGGCCCCGGCGGAAAACACCTGCCCCGCGCCGGTCAGGATCACCGCACCCACGCCTTGCAGATCAGCCTGCACCAGTGCGGCATCGGCCTGTTCCAGCATCAGGCGGGTCAGGGAATTGGCCTTTTCGGGGCGGTTCAGGGTCAGGGTCAGCAGGCGGTCTGCACGGGTGACGGTGATCATTGCAGCACCCCGATGGCACGGCGGACCTGGGCATCACGCAGGCTTAGCTCTTTGCCCAACCATGCATCGCCCCCCGGCCCGCACATCCACAGCAGGCATTTGGCAGGCCAGTCGGCCGGGATATGCGCGCCGGGGGGCAGGGCTGCCACCGGGTTGATGCCGCTGGCCTTGATCTTGACCTGCATGTCGGTGGCGACGGTGCCCGGCGACAGCCCCATGATGCGCAAACCGTTCGGCGCTTCCTCCAGATGGGCGACGCGGGTCAGCATGGCCGCGCCGGCCTTGGCGGCACAATAGCTGCTCCAGCCTTCCAGGGCGTTGGTGGCAGCCCCGGAGCTGACGGTAATGATGGTGCCGCGGCCCGCGGCCTTCATCAGCGGAATTGCCGCGCGCATGCCATGCAGCACCCCGGTCAGGTTGATGTCGACGGCGTGGCCCCAGGCGGCGGGATCAACCGACTCGATCCGCGCGATCGGGTCGATCACGCCGGCGTTGTTGATCAGTGCATCCAGCCGCCCCCAGCGCGCGTGCGCCGCCTGCACCGCCGCCTGCACGCTGGCCCAATCGGCCACATCGCAGGGCTGCACCATGGCGGCCTCGCCGATGTCGGCGGCCAGTTCGGTCATCTGGTCCAGGCTGCGCGCCAGCATCGCCACCCGCCAGCCCGCCTGTGCAAACGCGCGCACTGTCGCCGCGCCGATGCCCCGGCTTGCGCCGGTGATTGCCACCACTTTGCTGTCCATTCCGCGCCCTCCCTCTGGTCTGACAAAAACCAGTTATCCCAAGGCCACCCGGTTCGGAAAGCCTTGACCGGCCTGCAATCGGATAGGACACTGCGCAAAACCCGAAATTTTTGTGAAAGGTGCATTATGAACCGGTCTTCCGTTGTGGCCACATCGGCCTGTCTTGCCTTGCTGATCGCCGCGCAGGCGCAGGCGCAAGTGACCCCCGAACAGGTGTGGCAGGGCTGGCAGAACATGGGCGCGACCTATGGTCAGGCAATGATCGCCGACAGCGTAACCCGTCAGGGCGACACGCTGGTGGTCAGCGGCATGCAGGTCAGCATGGATCAGGACGGCGCCAAGATCAGCGGCAAGCTGGACGAGGTGCGCTTTCGCGATCTGGGCGATGGCACCGTCGAGGTGACCATGTCGGAAACCTATCCGTTGGCCATGACCATGCCGGGCGAAGATGGCGCGACCGAAGAGCTGGCGATCACCATCAGCCAGCCGGGTGTCAGAATGATCGCAGGCGGAAGTGCTGCGCAAACCGCCTATACCATCGTCGCGCCCAATACGAGCTTTGCCATTCAGGCCGGGCGCAACGGCGAAAAGCTGGCCGATATCAACGCAACCTTCGGCAATGTGAACGGCACCTACAATCTTGCGGAAAGCGGCGGCAAAAGCACGCTGGACAGCGATGTGACCATCGACAGCGTCGCCTTCACCGCCACCGGCAAAAGCGACGGCCAGGCCTTTGACATGGCGGGCACCATGGCCGGGGTGAAGCTGGCCACCACGGGCGATTTCCTGGGCGCCGCAGCGATGGAGAACGTGGCGCAAGCCCTGCGGGACGGGTTCATCACAAGCCTGGACTTTTCCTATGGCGCCGGCGATTTCGTATTGAACGCGACCGACGATCAGGGGCGGCCGGTCAAGGTGGCGGCGACAAATCAGACCGGCAGTCTGCTGTTCCGAATGGCAGGCGACAGCATGACCTACAATGCCGGTGGCACCGGTGTGGCGATGACGGTCTCAGGCGGCGAGATTCCCTTTCCCGAGTTGAAGATCAACTATGGCGAGGCGGGGTTCAGCCTGACGATGCCGGTGCTGCGGACCGTTGCCCCGGCGGCCTTTGCCTTTGGCACCCGGATTGTCGATCTGACCGTGTCAGATGAAATCTGGGGCATGTTCGACCCGACTGTCGCCCTGCCGCGCGACCCGGCGACGCTGATCATCGAAAGCAAAGGCACGGCCACGCTGAGGCAGGACATCCTCGATGCCGAGGCGATGCAGGCGGCCGGGGCGGCACCTGCGGGGGAAATCAACAGCCTTGATCTGACCAGCCTTGTGCTGCGCGCCGCCGGGGCCGCGATGACAGGGGCCGGGTCGGTGACGTTCGACAACACCGATCTGGTGACCTTTGATGGCATGCCGGCGCCGACCGGGACGGTCGATATGACAATCACCGGGGCGAATGGCCTGATCGACAAGCTGGTCAGCATGGGTCTGATCCCTGAACAAGACGTCATGGGCCTGCGCATGATGCTGGCGATGTTCGCCAAGCCGGGTGACGGGCCAGACGTTCTGACCTCGCAGGTCGAGTTCAAGGACAAGGGGCTTTTCGTCAACGGCACCCGCCTGAAGTAAGCCGAACCGTCCGGCCCGAAGGCCCCTGCCGGAAGCGGGGGCCTTTGTCTTGTCTTGTCTTGTCTTGCAGGCTGCGCCTTGTCGGACTACCTCGGTGCAGACACAGCAAGGAAATTGCCATGACCGACCTTTCGCGCCTGACCGATGCCCTGCTTGCCGCCGCGCGCCGCGCCGGCGCAGATCAGGCCGATGCCCTGGCGATGCAGGCAACGTCGGTTTCCATCGACATTCGCGCCGGGGCGTTGGAACAGGCGGAACGGTCCGAAGGCGCAGAGATCGGGTTGCGGGTGCTGATCGGTGGGCGGCAGGCCTGCGTGTCGGCCTCTGACACATCGGATGCCACGATCCAGCGTCTTGCCGAACGGGCGGTCGCGATGGCGACAGAGGCCCCGGCGGACCCCTATGCCGGTCTGGCCGACCCCGACCAGATTGCGCGCGACTGGGATCTGGCGGCGCTGGAACTGTCTGACCCCAGCGCCGAACCAAACCCTGCCGCGCTGGAAGCTGCCGCCCGCGCGGTGGAGGCGGCGGCGATGCAGGGCAAGGGCATCACCCAGGTCGAAGCCTCGGCCAGCTATTCGCGCCGGGCCTTGCATCTGGCGGCGACAAACGGCTTTTCCGGTGGCTATGGCCGCACGTCGCATTCGCTGTCGGCCGTCGCCTTTACCGGAGAAGGCACCGCGATGGAGCGGGATTGGGCCGCCGAGGGCCGGATCTTTGCCGCCGACATGCCGGGGGCCGACGGGATTGGCCAACTGGCCGCCGAACGCGCCTTGCAGCGCGCGGGCGCGGTGAAACCGAAAACCGGCACCTATCCGGTGCTGTTTGACGAACGGGTGGCGTCCAGCCTGATCGGGCATCTGACCTCGGCCATCAACGGGGCGGCGATTGCGCGCGGGGCATCATGGTTGCGCGATGCGCTTGGCATGCAGGTTCTGCCCGCGCATCTGTCGCTGGTGGAAGACCCGCACCGCCCCCGCATCAGCGCCAGCCGCCCGTTTGACGGCGAAGGCCTGCCGACCCGCCGCCGGGTGATCGTGGAAAACGGTATCCTGACCGGCTGGACACTGGACCTTGCCACCGGGCGCAAGCTGGGGATGCCGTCTACCGCCAACGCCTCACGCGGGACATCGGCGCCGCCTTCGCCTTCGGTGTCGAACATCGACCTGACGCCGGGCGCGCACAGCCGCGCCGACCTGATCGGGCAGATGGGCACGGGGTTGTTGATCACCTCGATGATCGGGTCCACCATCAACCCGACCACCGGCGATTATTCGCGCGGCACGTCGGGCTTTTGGGTCGAGAATGGCGAGATCAAGTATCCGGTCAACGAATGCACCATTGCGGGCAATCTGCGCGACATGCTGTTGCGGATCATCCCGGCCAATGATGCGCGGGCGCATCTGTCCACCCGCGTGTCGTCGATCCTGATTGATGGGATGACCCTTGCCGGGGCGTGATCTTTCCACCGATCTGGCGCTGCTGACCGAGGCCGCGCACCGCGCCAGCGCCATTGCCATGCGGTTCTGGCGGCATGATGTGCAGGTCTGGCACAAGGACGACAATCAGGGTCCGGTGACCGAGGCCGATCTCGCCGTGAACGACATGCTGAAGGCCATGCTGCTGGGCGCGCGGCCCGGCTATGGCTGGCTGTCCGAGGAAAGCCCGAACGACCCGGCCCGCCTTTTGGCGCAGCGGACCTTCATCATCGACCCGATCGACGGCACCCGCGCCTTCATCGCCGGGGAAGACAATTTCGCGGTGTCGATGGCGGTGGCCGAAGCCGGGCGGATTGTGGCCGCCGTGGTGATGCTGCCCGCCAAGAACCGGCTCTATTCCGGCGAAACGGGTGGGCAGGCCCGGTGCAACGGCCTGCCGATCCGGGCCAGCACGCGGGATGATCTGACCGGGGCCGATATCCTTGCCACCAAAAGCCACATGGAGGCGAACCACTGGCCCGGTGGCGTGCCCGACCTGAAACGCAGCTTTCGCACCTCGCTGGCTTACCGCATGTGTCTGGCCGCCGAGGGGCGCTATGACGGCATGGTCAGCTTTCGCGACACCTGGGAATGGGACATCGCCGCCGGGGCGCTGATCTGCGAATGTGCCGGGGCGCGGGTGACCGACCGGCACGGTGCGGCCATCAGGTTCAACAGCCAGCATGCAAAAGCGCCGGGGGTGATTGCCACCAACCCGGCGCTTCATGGCGCAATCCTGTCGCGCCTTGGCGCTTAGCGCTTGGCGCCTTTCGGCGGCACGAACCGCTTGGAGGTGTCCTTGGCATCGGCGCGCGTACGGGCCGGGGCATCGGTCTTGCGGGCATAGGGCTTCTTGCCATCGGTCGGCGCGCTTTTGAAGCCACCGGCCTTTGGCGCGGGCTTGCCCTCACGCTTCACGTAAGGCCGTGCCTCGTCACCCTTGGGCGCATAGGTGCGCTTTTCGGCACGGTCGCCCTCGGCTTTCGGCTTGTAGCCGGTGCCTTCGGCGGCATGGCTTTTGAAGCCGGTCGAGCGGGCCGGTTTGTCGGCGCTGCCGCCATGCGACTTGAAGCCCGCCGATTTGAACCTGGCCCCCGCGGCGGGCCCAGATGCCGGGCGGTCATCGGCCTTCCAACGCGGCTTGGCCGCGTCGCCTTCGGCCGCGCGGGGCGCATAGGGCTTGCGCTCGGCGCCATCACGCGGGGCATAAGGTTTGCGTTCGGCACCGTCGCGGGGGGCATAGGGTTTGCGCTCGGCACCGTCGCGCGGCGCATAAGGTTTGCGTTCGGCACCTTCGCGGGGCGCGTAGGGTTTGCGGGCCGGAGCGTCGCGCGGGGCGTCGGCCGGGCCTTCGACATCGTCGCGCGGCGGATAGGCCTTGCGGACAGGTGCCGCCGCGACAATCGCTTCATCCTCGACAATGCGCGACGGCTTGGGCGTATAGGCGGGGCGGTCTTCACGCACGGGCCGGTCTTCGCGCACCGGGCGCGCGGCACGGGCGGGGGCGCGTTCGGATGTGCGTTCGGGCCGGTCAAGGCTTGGCTCGCCTTCCATCCGCGACATGGTCAGGCCGGGTTCCAGTTCCAACTGTGCCCCAAAGCGCACCGCCAGTGGTTCGGCGATCTGCACATAGGTCACATCTTCCTTGACCCGAATGGCACCGATCCCGTCCTTGGAAATGCCGGCGCCATCGCAGATTTTCGGCAAGATCCAGCGTGCCTCGGCCCGGCCGGAATGGCCAACCGTCAGGCTGAACCAGACCGAAGGGCCAAACTCGCCCCGTTCCCGCGGGGCGGATGCGGGCGGTGGCGGCAGGCTGTCGGACAGCACCTCGGGGGCCGAGCGGCCCTCGCGCCACAGCCGGATAAAGGCCGCGGCCACCTGTTCGCCACCAAAGCGGTCGATCAGCGTGCTGACCATCGCCGCCTCATCGCCGACAGCCTCGGCCAGGGCCGGATGTTCAAGGATGCGCTGGTCATCCTTGGCCTGCACCTCATCGGCGCTGGGGGCCTTGACCCATTCGGCCACAACCTTGGCCCCGGCCAGCAGACGCTGGGCCTTTTTCGCCTCGGCCGGCGGCACGATCAGCGCCGACACGCCCTTGTTGCCCGCCCGGCCTGTGCGGCCCGAGCGGTGCAGCAGGGTCTCAGAGTTCGACGGAAGGTCGGCATGGATCACCAGCTCCAGCCCCGGCAGGTCAATGCCGCGCGCCGCCACATCGGTGGCAATGCACACCCGCGCCCGGCCATCGCGCAGCGATTGCAACGCATGGGTGCGTTCCTGCTGCGACAATTCCCCCGACAGCGCCACCACCTGAAAGCCCCTGTTGCTCATCCTTGCCATCAGGTGATTGACGTTCATCCGGGTCTTGCAGAACACGATCGCGGTCGGCGCATCGTAATAGCGCAGCGCGTTGAAGATCGCATGTTCACGGTCACGCGCCGCCACCGACATGGCGCGGTACTGGATATCGGAATGTTGCTTGGTTTCGCCCTTGGCGATGATCCGCATGGCATCGCGCTGAAAGGTGCGGGCCAGCGTTTCAATCTCTTTCGGCACGGTGGCCGAGAACATCAGCGTGCGGCGGTCCTTGGGTGCCGCCCCCAGAATGAACTCCAGATCCTCGGCAAAGCCCAGATCCAGCATCTCATCGGCTTCGTCCAGCACCACGGCGCGGGCAAACGACAGGTCCAGTGACCCACGCTCGATATGGTCGCGCAGACGGCCCGGCGTGCCGACAACGATATGCACGCCCCGGTCCAGCGCACGCTTTTCGGTGCGATAGTCCATGCCGCCGACACAAGACGCAATCTGCGCGCCCGCCACGCCATACAACCATTCCAGTTCGCGGTGCACCTGCAATGCCAGTTCGCGCGTCGGGGCCACCACCAGCGCAATCGGCTTGTCGGCATACAGCAGACGGTCCGATCCGGCCAAAATCTCGGTCGCGATCGCGAGGCCAAAGGCCACGGTCTTGCCCGACCCGGTCTGTGCCGATACCAGCAGATCGCGGCCTTCGACGCCTTCCGCGATCACTGCCAATTGCACTGCCGTAAGGGCTTCATAGCCCTTAGCTGCCAAAGCCTGCGCCAGCGGCGCGGCCACGTTGAATTCGTTCATATACATGTCCAAAAGGGGGATGCCCATGCACCCGTGAAGCCCTGTGCGGCGCCTTCTTTCCCTTTTGGCTGCGGGGCCTCCTCGCCCGGCATGCCCCCGGAATCCTCGGGCCGACCCACCGCCAATAGCCCAATCTCTGCCACTTGTATAGCGAAAGCTGACCTGCAACCGATTTACGTCATGCAAACGTCACGTTCCAATTGCCTGAATGTGGCGCTTGACGGTTGCCAGATCCGGCCCTGACGGTCGACTGTCCCTGCAACACAAGGGACATCGAATGACCGCGACCCACGTCAAACGCAGCACCCCCGACAGCGCACGGCCGCCCGACCTGTCGGCCACCGTCGCCAGCCTGCTGGCCGAGCTTGAGGCCGGCGGCGAGATGGTGGCGCGCCGGATGGCCCGCGATCTGGACAAGTATGACGGTGACATCGTCCTGTCCCCCGACACCATCGCGGCAGCTTGCGCCCGCGTGCCGCAAGCCCTGCGCGATGATATCGGCTATGCCCATGAAAACATCGCCCGTTTCGCCCAGGCCCAGCGCGACAGCCTGCGCGAAATGGCGGTCGAACTGCGCCCCGGCCTGACGGTGGGCCAGCGGCTGATCCCGGTGCAATCGGCGGGCTGCTATGTGCCGGGCGGGCGCTACAGCCACATCGCCAGCGCGCTGATGACCGTCACCACCGCCCGCGTCGCCGGGGTGCCGCATGTCACCGCCGTCTCGCCGCCACGGTTCGGCGCGGCCGCGGGCGTGCCCGATGCGATCCTTTATACGCTGCATTTGTGCGGTGCCGACCGCATCCTTGCGCTGGGCGGCGTGCAGGGGATTGCCGCCATGGCCTTCGGCATGTTCGGCCTGCCGCGCGCCGATATGCTGGTCGGCCCCGGCAACCCCTTCGTGGCCGAGGCCAAGCGCCAGCTTTTTGGCCGCGTCGGCATCGACATGGTGGCAGGCCCGACCGATTCGCTGATCATCGCCGACGCCACCGCCGACCCGCTGACCGTGGCCTGGGATCTGATCGGTCAGGCCGAACACGGCGCCAATTCGCCGGTGTGGCTGCTCACCGATTGCGCGCTTCTTGCCACCGAAGTAACCCGCCTTGCCCCGCTGTGCGCCGCCGAATTGCCGCAACCCAACCGCCATGCCGCCGAAACCGCCTGGGCCACCCTGGGCGAGATCATCTTGTGCGACAGCCGCGAAGACATGGCGCAGCGCGCCGACCTGATCGCCCCCGAACATCTGCACGTTCAGGCCGCCGACCTTGACTGGTGGAAGGCGCGGCTGACCAGTTACGGCTCGCTGTTTCTGGGGGCGGAAACCACGGTGGCCTTTGGCGACAAGGCGTCGGGCAGCAACCACGTCCTGCCCACCTCGGGTGCTGCCCGCTACACCGGGGGCCTGTCGGTCCACAAGTTCCTGAAAACCGTCACCTGGCAACAGGTCACCGCCCAGGCCCTGCCCCGCCTGGCGGCCGTCACCGCCAACATCAGCCGGTTTGAAGGCATGGAAGGCCACGCCCGCACCGCCGATATTCGGCTTGCGGGCCTTGCCAAACCCGGCAATTGTCTTCCCTGACCGCCGTTTCCTCTTGGCCCAAATACCCCGGGGCCCGGGGCAGAGCCCCGGACGTATCCCAGAACGGCAGAGCCCCGGAACCTATCCGCAAACGAAAGTCCCGCACCATGCACCTGTCCCGCTTTCCCCGCATCCGCCTTGGCCATCTGCCCACCCCGCTGGAACCCTTGCCGCGGCTGTCGGCCCTGTTGGGCGGGCCCGAGATCTGGATCAAGCGCGATGATTGCACCGGCCTGTCCACCGGCGGCAACAAGACCCGCAAACTGGAGTTTCTGATGGCCGAGGCCGTGGCGATGGGGGCCGACATGGTGCTGACCCAAGGCGCCATCCAGTCGAACCATGCGCGGCAGACGGTGGCGGCGGCGGCCCGGCTGGGGCTGGACTGCCATCTGATCCTGGAAGACCGCACCGGATACAATGATCCGAACTATCGCCTGAACGGCAATGTGCTGCTGGATGTTCTGCATGGTGCGACCATCGAATATCGCGGGCCGGGGCTGGACATGCAGGCCGAACTGCTGGCGGTGACCGAAAGCTTTCGCGCCAAGGGCCGCCGCCCCTATGCCATTCCCGGCGGCGGGTCGAACCCGACCGGGGCCTTGGGCTATGTCAATTGCGCGCTGGAACTGCTGGGCCAGATGTTCGATCGCGGGATCAGCTTTGACCACATGATCACGGCCACCGGGTCGGCGGGCACCCAGGCCGGGCTGATCGTGGGGCTGAAGGCGCTGAACGCGCAACTGCCGCTGCTCGGCATCGGGGTGCGCGCCCCGCGCCAGGTGCAAGAGGCCAATGTCTTTCGGCTGGCGCAGGCGACCGAGGAAAAGCTGGGCACCCAAGGCATGGTCCGGCGCGAGGATGTGGTCGCCAACTGCGACTACATCGGGCAGGGATATGGCATCCCGGCCGACAGCACGCTGGAGGCGATCGACCTGTTTGCCCGTCAGGATGCCATCCTGCTGGACCCGGTCTATTCCGGCAAGGGTGCCGCCGGGTTGATCGACCTGATCCGCAAGGGCCATTTCACCAAGGGGCAGCGGGTGGTGTTCCTGCACACCGGTGGAGCGATTGGCCTGACCGGCTATACCCATGTGCTGCCGCACGCCTGATGCGCAGGGTCGGCATCATCGGCGGCATGGGCCCCGAGGCGACCGTGTTGCTGATGCAAAGGCTGCTGCACGCAGTTTCGGCGCGCGATGATGCCGATCATGTGCCGCTGATCGTGCACCAGAACCCGGCCGTGCCCAGCCGGATTGCGCGGCTGATCGATGGCACCGGCGCCGACCCCGGCCCGGTTCTGGCGCAGATGGCGCGCGATCTGCACGCGGCAGGCGCGCAGGCGCTGGCAATGCCGTGCAACACCGCGCATGCCTATGCGCCGGCCATCCGGGCAGCCACTGACCTGCCGTTTCTGGACATGCGCGAGGCCACGGTTGCGGCCTTGCCGCCCGGGCGGATCGGGATGCTGGCCTCGCCTGCCGTGCGCCTGTCGGGCGCGTTTGATGCGGCCTTTGCCGCTGCCGGGCTGACAATGGTCTGGCCGCCCGACGAAGGCCCCACGCTGGAACTGATCCGCCGGGTCAAGGCGGGCGACAGCGGACCCGCCGCCCTGACCGGGATGGCGCAACTGGCCAAGGCCATGGCCCCGACCTGCGATCATCTGCTGGTCGGCTGCACCGAATTGTCACTGCTGACCAAAGCTGTCGAGCATCCCTTTACCGACAGTCTGGACTGTCTGGTGACCGCGATCCTGGTCTTTGCGCAAGGCGCGCACCTTCACAAGGTGTAATCCCGTCCCCCCACCCCCAGCCCCTGCCCACAAGGGGGAGGCGCGGCAGGGATACGGCGGGTGGGGGGCGGGTCGTCGCTGCCCCCGAGGGTCAGTCTTCCGCTGCCACCTCGATCACCCCGGCCAGCCCGGGCGCGATGGCGTCAAAGCGCGGCACCAGACGGTCACGCACCAGCGCCCGGCAATCGCGGGCAAGGTCTTCGGGCAGGTGGCCCAACTCATCGACCCGCGCAATCAGATTGACCCGCCGCACCTCACCGGCAAAGGGCAATGCCAGCACATCCAGATCGGGGATAAAGCGCTCGGCGTCCATCAGGTTCAACGGCGTGGTGATCGCCCAGCCGCCGGTCTGCACCACCATCGCCAGCACCGACCGCGTCGCCTCCAGCGCGACGCGGCGATCCGGGTTCAGCCGCACCCGTGCCAGATGCCGGGCGATCCTTTGGCCGATGGGCAGGGTTTCGGAATAGTGCACGAAGGGCAGCACCTCAAGCGCGGCCCGCACATCGCCCGCAATCACGCCTTTGGCCGCGACCAGCACGAAGGGTTCCTTCAGGATCGGCAGCACCCGGAAGGCCGCACTGTCGGCAGGCAACAGGGCGGTCACGCCGATATCGGCCTGACGCGCCAGAACGCGGGCCAGCACATCATCGGACCGGCCCGAAAACGCGTGCACAAAGCAGCCCTGCAACCGCGACTGCAAAGCCGACACCAGCACCGGGGTCAGCGAGGCATCAAGGTCGTCGATGATGGCAAGGTTCAGTTGCGGCAGACCGGCAAGGCTGATTTCCGCCAGATCGGCCTGCGCATCGGACAGCGCCGCCAGCAGCTTGTGGGCATGGCGGCGCAGAACCTGCCCTGCCGGGGTCAGCGTCACCGGCTTGGCCTTGCGGTCAAACAGCCGCGCGCCGACGGCGGCCTCAAGCGCGGTGATGTGCTGGCTGACGCCAGAAGCCGATCCGCCGATGCGCGTGGCGGCCCCGATCACCGACCCGGCCTCGGCCAGCGCCACAAACACCCGCAGGCCCCGCAGCGTCAGTTCTGGCGGCGGCTTTGCGGGACCGGGCATCAGGGGCGCAACTGATCCATCACCTGCACCAAAGCCGCTGAAATGCCCGGCTCTGACAGGGCGTGACCGGCCAGCGACACCAGGTTCAGGTGGCAATGATCCCAGCCCTCGGCCAGTTTCCATGCCGAAACCGGGGGGCAGATCATGTCATAGCGGCCCTGCACCACATGCGCGGGCAGGTGCTTGATGCGGTGCTTTTCCCGCAAGATCCAGCCGTCTTCCTCAAGAAAACCGGAATTCTGGAAATAATGGTTTTCCAGCCGCGAAAAGGCGCGGGCATATTCGCTGGGGCTTTCGCCCAATGGCACGTCATGATGAACCGAGGCCAGCGCATTTTCCCAGTTGGCCCAGAACCGGCCAAAGCGGGTTTCCTCCATCAGGTTGCCCGAAAACAGGCGGCGGTTATAGGCGGCAATCAGGTTGCGCCGTTCGTCCGCCGGAATGGGCGAGACGAAGCGCGCCCAGAGGTCGGGAAAAAACGACGCCGCACCACCGCCATAAAACCAGTCCAGTTCGGCCTGGGTCATCAGAAACACGCCGCGCAACACCAGATGCGCCACCCGGTCGGGGTGGGTGATGGCGTAGACCAGCGCCAGCGTCGCGCCCCAACTGCCGCCGAACAGGATGAATCGGTCAATCCCCAGCGCCTGCCGGATGGTTTCAATGTCGCGCACCAGATGCCAGGTGGTGTTGGCCTGAATGCTGGCGTGTGGGCGTGACCGACCGCAGCCGCGCTGATCAAACAGCACGATGCGATACACCGCCGGATCGAAATACCGCCGCATCGCGGGCGAGCAGCCGCCACCCGGCCCGCCGTGCAGCACCAGCACCGGAATGCCATCAGGGCGGCCGCATTGCTCGACATAGACGGTATGGCCATCGCCCACCGCAAGGTTGCGCTGATCGAAGACGTCGATCGGCGGATAAAGGTATTCCACTGCGCGCTTTTGGCCTGATCTCTGATCCATCATAAGCCTATATAACGTCCTTGATGCCGGTGCCAAAGATCAATCAGAAGGAAAATGTCATGCAGACGCAAACAACGGTCGATCCGGCAGAGGTGGCGAAGTTTGAGGCAATGGCCGCCGAATGGTGGGACGTGAACGGCAAGTTCAAGCCGCTGCACATGATGAACCCCTGTCGGCTGGATTACATCACCACCCAGATCGCCGCCGAGTTCGACCGCGACCTGACCAGACCGCTGCCGTTTGCGGGCCTGCGGCTGCTGGATATCGGCTGTGGCGGCGGGTTGTTGTCGGAACCGATGGCGCGTCTGGGCGCCGATGTGGTGGGGGCCGATGCCGCACCCCGCAACATTCCGGTGGCGCAGGTGCATGCGGCGCAATCGGGGCTGACCATCGACTATCGCCACACCACCGCCGAAGATCTGGCTGCGGCGGGTGAGCAGTTCGATGTGGTGCTGAACATGGAGGTGGTCGAACATGTGGCGGACCCGCTGGCCTATCTGACCGCCTGCAAGACCTTGCTGCGCCCCGGTGGGCTGATGATCTGTTCCACCCTGAACCGCAATCCGAAATCGTTTCTGATGGCGATCGTCGGGGCCGAGCTTGTGATGCGCTGGCTGCCGAAGGGCACGCATGACTGGAACAAGTTCGTCACCCCGGATGAGCTTTATGACCTGATCCGCCGCGCCGGGCTTGACCCGGTGGACCGCAAGGGAATGGTGTTCAATCCGCTGGGCTGGTCGTGGAGCCTGTCGGCCACGGACCTGTCGGTGAATTACGTAACCGCAAGCGTGAAGCGCTGACCTGTTTCACACGCCAAGATAGCGATTGGCGATCTGCGGTGTCAGATCGGGGAAGGTGCCCGCCCAGACCGTCGCCCCGCGCTCCAGAATCACCGCGCGGTCAGCGATGGCGGCAAGCTCGGCAAGGGATTTGTCCACCAAGAGGATGGATTGCCCCGCCGTCCGCAATTGCCGCACACCGGCCCAGATTTCCTGCCGCACGATCGGGGCCAGACCTTCGGTCGCCTCGTCCAGCACCAGAAGCCTTGGGTTGGTCATCAGGGCGCGGCCAATGGCCAGCATCTGCTGTTCGCCGCCCGACAGGGTTTTGGCCGTCTGGCCCCGGCGTTCTTGCAGACGCGGGAACAGCGCACAGACGCGGGCCATGTCCCACGGGCCGGGGCGGGCGGCGACGGTCAGGTTTTCGGCCACGGTCAGCGGGCCAAAGCAGCGCCGCCCTTCAGGCACCAGCCCGATGCCCAGACGCGCCACGCGATGCGACGGCATTGCGCGCAGATCGACGCCGGCAAACCGCACCTCGCCGCCGGCATGGGCCAGCAGCCGCAGGACGGTGGCGATCGTCGTGGTCTTGCCCATGCCATTGCGGCCCATCAGCGCCAGAACCTCTCCCTCGGCAAGTTCCAGCGTGACACCGAACAGCGCCTGCACCGGGCCGTAGAAGGCGGTCACGTCGCGCAAATGCAACAGCGGCGTCATGCGCCCTCACCCAGATAGGACCGGCGTACCGCGTCATTGGCGCGGATTTCTGCGACCGTGCCGGTGGCGATGATGCGACCGTAGACCAGCACCGAAATGCGGTCGGCAAGGGCAAAGACAGCGTCCATGTCATGTTCCACCAGCAGGATCGGCGCCTGATGCCGCAGGTCTGACAGCAGCGTGGTCAGGTGCCGCGCCCCCTCCAGCCCCAGACCGGCCATGGGTTCGTCCAGCAGGAACGCGCGCGGACGCAGGGCCAGCGCCATGGCCAGTTCCAGCCGCCGCCTCTCGCCATGTGACAAGGCCGCCGCACGGGTGGTCAGCCGGTCCGCCAGCCCGACCTGTTCGGCGTGAAACCGTGCCGGATCGGTCAGGCCCGGATCGCGCAGCGCCGGGCGCACAAAGCGGTAAACGCCGCCACCCGCGCCCAGCACCGCCAGCATGATATTTTGCAGCACGGTGAAGGCCGGAATGACCGAAGACACCTGAAAGCTGCGGGCAAGGCCGCGACGGGCGCGGGCGGCGGTATCAAGGTGGTCGATGCGCTCGCCCTCAAACACAATGGTGCCCGCATCTTGCCGCAACTCGCCCGTGATCTGCTTGATCAGGGTCGATTTTCCGGCCCCGTTCGGCCCGATCAGGGCGTGAACCTCACCCCGGCGCAGGTCAAGCGACACGTCATCAGTGGCCAGCAAAGACCCGAAGGATTTGCGCAGATGCGAGAGGGTCAGCACGGCGTCAGACATGGCGGTCGCGCCGCAACGCAAGACCGATCAGGCCGCCGGGCGCAAACAGCACGATGGCCAAAAGCAACAGCCCCAGCAGCGCCTTCCAATATTCACTGACGCCGCCCAACAGATGCTCAAGCAAAATGAACACCACAGCCCCCGCCACCGGCCCCGCCAACCGCCCGACGCCGCCCAGAATGACGAAAACCATGATCTCGCCCGACATGTGCCACGACATCATCGCCGGGCTGACAAAGCGGTTCAGGTCGGCATAAAGCGACCCGGCAAGCCCGGTGATCATGGCCGAGATCACAAAGGCCACCAGACGCAGGGCATAGGGCCGGATGCCCACCGCCGCCGCGCGCTGATCGTTTTGCCGCGCGGCTTGCAGCGCAAGGCCAAAGCGCGACCGCACAATGACCGAAGACGCGATCAGCGCCAGCACCAGCAACGCCATGCAGATCGCAAAATACTGCACCGGAACCAGCGTGTTCAGCCCCGGAAAGCTGTTGCGCACATAAAAGCTTAGCCCATCTTCGCCGCCATAGCGCGGCCAGCTGATCGCAAAGTAGGACAGCATCTGCGCGAAGGCCAAGGTCACCATGATGAAATAAACCCCGCTGGTGCGCAGGGACAGCGCCCCGATCAGCAGCGCAGCCGCACCTGCGGCCAGCATCGCCATTGGCCAGATGCCCAGCATCTGGTTCGACCCCATCAGGGTAAACGGCAGCGTGGCCACCGCTGTTCCGGCCCCGGCATGGCTGGCAAGGATGCCGGTCACATAGCCACCGATGCCAAAGAACGCCGCATGGCCAAAGGACACCAAGCCACCATAGCCCAGCGCAAGGTTCAGGCCCACCCCGGCCAGCGCAAAGATTGTGGCCTTGGTGGCAAGGGTGATGACAAAGCCCTCGCCCATCATCTGTGCCACGATCACCGTGCCCAAAAGGGCCGCCATGATGGCAAGGGTCAGCAGGGTTTCGCGCGCCATGCCCTAGCCCCTTTGGCCATAAAGGCCCTGCGGCCGCACCAGCAAGACCAGCGCCATCAGGATGTAGATCAGCATCGACGCCACCGCCGATCCGACGGTTGCCGCGTCTGACCCCGCCATCACCCGCGCAAACAGCCCCGGCAGCAGCGCCTTGCCCAGAACATCGGTCATCCCCACCAGAAGCGCGCCGATCAGCGCGCCCTTGATCGACCCGATGCCGCCGATGATGATCACCACAAAGGCCAGGATCAGCACCGGCTCTCCCATGCCGACTTGCACCGACTGGATGGTGCCGACCAAGGCCCCCGCCAACCCGGCCAGTGCTGCGCCCAGGGCGAAAACGATTGTGTATAACCGTTCGATATCCACGCCCAGCGCGGCAATCATTTCGCGGTCCGCCTCGCCGGCGCGGATGCGGATGCCAAGCCGGGTGCGGTTGATCAGAAAGAACAGGCCCAAGGCCACCACCGCGCCGATGCCGATGATGGCCAGACGAAACAGCGGGTATTGCACCCCGCCGGGCAGGGTCACGGCACCCGCCAGCAGCGGCGGCAGGGTCAGATACAGCGGGAAAGACCCGAACAGCCAGCGCGTGCCTTCGGAAAACACCAGGATCAGGGCGAATGTCGCCAGCACCTGATCCAGATGGTCACGGTGATACAGCCGCCGGATCACCACAACCTCGACCAGCGCCCCCGCCGCCGCTGCCGCAACAAGGCTGGCCACCAGCCCCAGAAAGAACGACCCCGTCGCCGCCGCCACCCAGGCGCAGGCAAAGGCCCCGACCGTGTACAGCGAGCCATGCGCCAGATTGATCAGCCCCATGACGCCAAACACCAGCGTCAACCCGGCGGCCATCAGAAACAGCATCATGCCGTATTGCAAACCGTTCAGGGCCTGCTCGATGAAAAGCACCACGGCAATGTCCTTTGGAAACCATGCAGGCCTTGGGTCAGCCAAGGCCCGCCTCTTGCTGTGCGTCTGACGCTACATCTTGCACTGGTCGGCATAGGCATCGGCGCGGTCGGTCATCGCGGTGCCGACGATGGCATTGGTCAGCACACCGTCTACCTTCACGACTTCGCGCACATAGATGTCCTGCACCGGGTGCTGGTTCGGCCCGAAGCGGAACTTGCCGCGCACCGAGGCGAAATCCGCCGCTGCAAGCGCCGCGCGGAAGGCGTCGGCATCGGCCACGTCGGACTTTGCCATGGCCGACAGCAGCAGGTTGGCGGTGTCATAGGCTTGGGCGGCGTAAAGCGATGGCAGCCGGCCGTATTCGGCCTGGAACCCTGCCACGAAGGCCTTGTTCGCGGCATTGTGCAGATCGGGCGACCAGCTTGAGGTGTTCTTGATGCCCAGCGCCGAATCGCCCACGGCGGGCAGAATATCCTGGCTAAGGCTGAAGGCCGGGCCGATCAGCGGAATGCCCACGCCCGAGGCGGCATATTGCTTCATGAAGGCGATGCCCATGCCGCCGGGCAAAAAGAAGAATACCGCCTCGGCGCCAGAGGCACGGATCTGGGCAATTTCGGCGGCATAGTCGGTCTGGCCAAGCTGGGTATAAACCTCGCCGGCAAGCGCGCCGTCATAGAACCGCTTGAACCCGGCCAGCGAATCCTGCCCCGCCGGATAGTTCGGGGCCATGATGAAGACCTTGCCGATGCCAGCACCCTTCGCATAGGCACCCGCGGCCTCGTGCAGGTTGTCGTTCTGATAGGACACCGAGAAATACCGGGCGTTGCAGCCCGCACCGGCCAGTTGCGACGGGGCGGCGTTGGTGGACAGGTAGAACTTGCCCTGCGCCGTGGCACTGGGCACCACCGCCATCGCAAGGTTCGACCAGACGATGCCGGTCAGCATATCCACCTTGTCGGACTGGATCATCTTGTCGGCGATCTGCACCGCGATGTCGGGCTTTTGCTGGTCATCCTCGATCACCAGATCGACCGTGCTGCCCGCATCGCCCGCCTGTTTCAGCGCCAGCAAAAAGCCATCGCGGGTATCGACCCCCAGACCGGCCCCGCCACCTGACAGGGTGGTGATCATGCCAACCTTCACGCCTTCGGCTTGCGCTGCGCCAAGGCCCATCACCAGCGCAGCGATGGTGCCCATCAGACCCGATTTCAGTTTCATACCCCGACTCCCGTTGCATCTATGGTTCTTGGTTTTGCGGCAATTCTGCACATTGCTTGCCCGAGTGCAAAGCCGAAGCTGACGCAGGCCGCGCAAAGGGCCTCAGGCCCCGAACGTCCGCTCCATCGTGGCCAGCCAGTTGCCATGCGCCAGACGCGCCAGCAAGGCATCGTCATAGCCATGGGCGCGCAACGCATCCAACAGGCGCGGCAGGCCGGTCACGTCGCCAATCACCGCGGGCGTGGTTGCACCGTCGAAGTCTGAACCGAACCCCACCCGGTCTTCGCCAAGGTGCGAGATCAGATGGTCAAGGTGGCGCAGAACGGGTTCCCAGCCGGTGGCCTCGACCTTGCGACCATCTTCGCGCAGAAAGCCGACGGCAAAGTTCAGCCCGACCATGCCGTCACTGTCACGGATCGCGGCAAGCTGGCGGTCGGTCAGGTTGCGGGTCGACGGGCAGACAGCATGCGCATTGGAATGGGTGGCGACCAGCGGTGCCTTGGACAACCGCGCCACATCCCAGAACCCGGCCTCGTTCAGGTGGCTTAGGTCGATCATCACGCCAAGCTGGTTGCATTCCGCCACCAGCCGCTTGCCCGCATCGGTCAGCCCCGACCCGGTATCGGGTGACGCCGGAAAGGCAAAGGGCACGCCATGGCCAAAGATCGTTGGCCGGCTCCACACCGGACCAAGGCTGCGCAGGCCCATCGCGTAAAACGCGTGCAGCGCGTCAAGGTCTTCGTCAATCGCCTCGGCCCCTTCCATGTGCATGATGCCGCCGATCACCCCATCGGCCAGACAGGCCCGCATATCGGCCGCAGACCGGCACAGGCGGAACTGTCCGTTTGACGCCCGCTCCATCCACAAAAGATGCGCGGCGGCTTCAAAGGCCACGGGCAGGGCTTTTTCGGCCCCGATCAGGTCGGGCAACGGCAGGGCATAGGGCGGATTGGCCATCTGCGCCTGATAATCTGGCGCGTCATGCGCCATGGGTGAGGGCAGGTAGATCGCAAAGAACCCCCCGGCAAAGCCCGAAGCCTGCATCCGCGGCAGGTCAAGATGCCCCTTGCCTTCGCCGGTCAGCCAGATCGTCCGTCGGTTTTCGGGGGCTTCCAGCAGGCGCAGCAGAATGTCGTTATGGCCGTCGAGCACAGGGATCATGGGCACGGGTGTCATCAGTTTGGTCCTTCAAAGCGCGCCCAGCATCCGGTCGGCGCTGGCGTCAAACAGGCTGCGGGCATAGGCGGTGGTCATTTCGGCATGGGCAAGGGCATCGCGGGTCAACTCTTCCACCGCGCGGCCATGTTGCATCACCAGCACGCGGTCACACATATGGTCGATCACGGCAAGGTCATGGCTGACCATCAGGAAGGTCAGGTTCCGTTCGGCGCGCAGGCGGTTCAGCAGGTTCAGCACCTCGGCCTGCACCGATGCATCCAGCGCGCTGGTGGGTTCGTCCAGCAGCAGGATCGGCGGCGCCAGCATCAGGGCGCGGGCAATCGCCACCCGCTGCCGCTGCCCGCCAGACAACTGGTGTGGATAGCGAAAGCGAAAGTTGGCCGGCAGGCCCACGTCCGACAGCGCGCGCCGCACATGGGCGTCTGAATCGCCGATGCCATGAATGGCGAGGGGTTCCGACAGGATGCTGTCGATGGTGTGGCGCGGGTGCAGGCTGGCGTAGGGGTCTTGAAACACCATCTGCACCCGGGACGAAAACGTCTTGCCGCGCGGGGTGGGCACCTCTGCGCCGCCGATGCGGATCGTGCCGCCCGACACCGGCGCCAGCCCGCAGATCGCCCGCAGGATGGTGGATTTGCCAGACCCGCTTTCGCCGACAAGGCCATAGCTTTCGCCCTGCGCCACCGACAGGCTGACCTCTTGCACCGCGCGCACGTCGCGGCCCTTGGCGGTATAGGTGACCGACAGGTTCTCGACTTCGATCAGAGGCATGCGGTGGTCCTTGTCGGTCGGTCTTGTGGCTGTGCCTCGGCTCCCCTCCCCCCTTGTGGGGAGGGGATGGGGGTGGGGGGTGCAATGCGCGAAACACGGCCCATCCTACACTGCCCAATCTGCATTGCGATCCAGCCCCGGCAGCGGCGCGCGAGACCCGCCGATCCGCGGCAGGCAATTCAGCAGGCCACGGGTATAGGGGTGCTGCGCCGCCATCAGGTCTGACGCCGCCAGTTCCTCGACGACACGGCCCTTATACATGACCAGAACCCGGTCGCAGAACCGGGCGACAAGGCGCAGGTCATGGCTGATGAAGATCAGCCCCATGCCACGGTCGCGCACCAAGCCATCCAATATCGACAGCACCTCAGCCTGCACCGTCACATCCAAGGCGCTGGTCGGCTCGTCGGCGATCAGCAGGTCAGGTTCGGGGATCAGCATCATCGCGATCATCACGCGCTGGCCCATCCCGCCGGACAGTTCGTGCGGATAGGCGGCCATCACCCGCTCGGGGTCGCGGATCTGCACCGCCTGCAACGCGGCAAGCGCGCGGGTCACGGCATCGGCCTTGCCCAGACGGTCGCGCTGGCGCAGGCCTTCGGTCAACTGCTGGCCCACCGTCATCACCGGGTTCAGGCTGTATTTCGGGTCTTGCATCACCATCGCAATGCGCTGGCCGCGCAGCGCCCGCATCTGGCTTTCCGACGCCGCCATCAGGTCCATCCCGTCAAAGCGCATCTCGTCGGCCTCGATCCGCCCCGGCGGGCGGATCAGGCGCAGCACGGCCCGGCCGGTCATGGTCTTGCCCGACCCGCTTTCGCCGACAATCCCCAGCCGTTCGCGGCCAAGGCTGAACGACACACCCCGCACCGCCTGCACCGGGCCGGTTTCGGTTTCAAACGTCACCCGCAGGTTTTTCACGCTCAGCAGGGTCATTTCGGCGCACTCTTGGGGTCAAGCACATCGCGCAAGCCGTCACCCAGCAGGTTGAAGCCCAAGGACACGATGAAAATGGCCAGACCGGGCATGGTAGACACCCACCATTGTTCAAACAGGTATTTGCGGCCAGACGAGATCATCAGCCCCCATTCCGGCATCGGCGGCTGCACGCCCAGGCCAAGAAAGCCAAGCCCCGCCGCGATCAGGATCACCCCGGCCATGTCCAGCGTCACCCGGATAATGACCGAAGGCAGGCACATCGGCACCACATGACCCGCGATGATGCGCACAAAGCCCGCGCCTTGCAGCCGCACGGCGGCGATATAGTCGGAATTGCGCACGGTCAGGGTTTCGGCCCGCGCCACACGGGAATAGGGCGGCCATGCGGTCAGCGCAATTGCCAGCACTGCATTTTCAATGCCGGGGCCCAGCACCGCCACCAAGGCCAGCGCAAGGATCAGCCGGGGAAACGCCAGAAAGATATCGGTGATCCGCATCAGCACCGCATCGACCCAGCCGCCGAAATAGCCCGCCACGGTTCCGACCAGAAGGCCCAAGGCAGGGGCAGTCAACGCCACCAGCGTCACAATATACAGCGTGATGCGTGAGCCATAGAGAATACGGCTCAGGATATCGCGGCCAAAGTCATCGGTGCCCAGCCAGTTGCCAGGCGTGCCGGGGGGCAGCAAGCGGCGCGACAGGTCTTGCGCCGTCGGATCATGCGGCGCGATCCATGGTGCCAGTGCCGCGATCAACAGCAGCGCGCCGACGATGATCAGCCCGGACATCGCCAGCGGGTTGCGCCGCAGCCGCAGCCAGCCCAGCCACCATTGCCCCAGCCGGGCCTGCCTGCGCGAGCTTGGGTTCGGGTCGGCCAGCCATTCCATGACCCCGGCCATCAGCGCGCCCTCGGATCGACAAGCCGATACAGGATATCGGACAACATGTTCAGCGCCACAAACACCGCGCCGACAACAACCGTTCCGCCCAGAACGGCGGGCATGTCGGCGGCAAACAGGGCATTGGTGATATAACTGCCCAAACCCGGCCAGGCAAAGATCGTCTCGGTCAGAACCGACCCTTCCAGCAGATAGGCGTAAGACAGCGCGACAACCGTGATCAGCGGCACCAGCACATTGCGCATCGCATGCACCCAGATCACCCGCCATTCCGCCATGCCCTTGACCCGCGCCGTGGTGATGTATTCCTGCCCCAACTCGTTCATCATGAAACTGCGGGTCATCCGGCTGATATAGGCCATCGAGACATAGCCCAAAAGCCCGGCAGGCAGGATGATGTGGCTGAACGCATTGGCAAACATCGGCCAGTTGCCGTTCAACGCGGTGTCGATCAGGATCATCCCGGTATATTGCGTGATGGTGAACTCCATCATCATCTCAAAACTCGCATCCAGCCGACCCGGCCCGCCGACCCAGCCAAGCTGGCCGTAAAACACCAATAGACCGACCAGCCCCAGCCAGAACACCGGCATCGAATAGCCCATCAGGCCAACGATCCGCACCACCTGATCGGCCAGCGTTCCCGGCCTTGTGGCAGCCAGCACCCCGGCAGGCACCCCCACCAGCACGCCGATCAGGGTCGCAAGCGTGGCCAGTTCCAGCGTGGCCGGGAAATAGCGCGAAATCTCTTCCAGCACCGGCTCGCGGGTGCGGATCGAGGTGCCAAGATCGCCTTGCAGCGCGTCGCCGACATAGATCGCGAACTGCTTCCACAAGGGTTCGTCCAACCCCAGCGCAAGGCGCACGGCATCATACTGTTCTTGCGTCGCGCGTTCGCCTACGATCGACAGCACCGGGTCAATCGGCACCACCCGCCCGATCAGGAAGGTCATCGCCAGCAGGCCCAAAAGGGTGACGGCCAGCGTCAACACCTCGGTGCCAAGGCGCCCGGCAAAAGACAAAAGGCGCGAGGGCGCGGTGTCGGGGGAAGGATCTGTCACGCAAATGGCGGGCCGCCGCGACCGATGCCGCGACGGCCCTGTGCCTTACTTCGTCACGGTCCAGTAGCTGGCCGAATCCGTGGCCCCACCGGCGGCAAAGCCCATCACATTGGCGCGCATCGCGTCCTGCCGCGCCTGCTGAAACATCAGAACGAAGGCCGAGGTGTCGCGGTGGGTGCGCTGGATTTCCTCATACATCGCTTTGCGCTTTTCGGCATCAGGCTCGGCCACCGCGGCTTCGGTCATTGCATGCAGCGGGCCGGGTTCCCACGCGGTGCGCCAGGCAAGGAACCCGGTCGAGGCCGGTTCATCGGCGTTGTTGGGGTTCATCGCAAAGGTTGACGCGTTGGTGTGCGGGTCGGGGTAATCGGGGCCCCAGGTCTGCAAGGTGATGTCATGCTGACGGGCGCGATACTTTTCCAGCACCTGCTTGCCGTCGCCCACATCCAGCGTCACGTTGATGCCGATTTGACCAAAGGTGTTCTGCACCGACTGGGCAATATCCATGCGTTCTTGGTTGTTGCGCACGGTGATCGACACCTCAAGCGGCAGGGTCACGCCAGAGGAGGCCAGCGCCGCCTTGGCCTTTTCCAGATCAAGGCTGTAGGGCGTTTCTTCCAGCGCGCCAAGGAAACCCTTGGGCAGGAACGCCTGATGCACGAGCCACTGACCTTTCAGCAGGGTATCGGTCATACCCTTGTAGTCGATGGCCCAGCGCATTGCCTCCAGCACCTTGGGGTTGGCCAGTTCCGGCTTTTTCTGGTTCATCGCCAGATAGTAGATCTGGCCGCCCACATCGTTTTGCACCTTGATGTCCGGGTTGCCTTCGACGCCGGAGATATCGGTCGGCGTCATCTCGCGGGCCAAATCAATATCGCCCTTTTCCAGCAGCAGGCGCTGGGTGGCCCCTTCGGGCACATGCCGCATCAGCACGTTCTTCATCGGCGCATCACCACGCCAATGACCAGTCCGGGCTTGCAAGATATAGCCTTCGTTTGGCTTGAACGACCGCAGCACATAGGCCCCGGTTCCGGCCGAGTTCGACTTGAGCCATTCATTGCCCATGTCGCCGTTGACCTCATTTGCCATGACGGTCTTCATGTCGACGATGTTCGCCACGCCTGCCGTCAGGCAGTTGTAGACAAAGGTCGGCGCATAGGGCTTGTCGGTCATCATGGTGACGGTATCACCATCAAAGGTGATCATTTCATCGACGTTTTCCGGCGTCAGGCCGAATTGCGTCAGGATGAACGCCGGGGTCTTGTTCAGCTTGACCACGCGGCGCAGCGACCCGGCGGCATCTTCTGCCGTCACCGGATTGCCGCTGCTGAAGGTGATGCCGGGTTTCATCTTGAAGGTATAGGTCACGCCATCTTGGGCCACCGACCAGCTTTCCGCCAGACCGGGCACCAACTCGCCCGGCTTGGTCGGGTCAAGTTCCACCAGCGAGTCATAGAGGTTGTTGTTCAGGTCCACGCCCGAAAATTCAAACGCTTCATGCGGGTCGATCGACACGATGTCGTCGATGGCATCGGCCACCACCAGCGTATCGGCGGGCGTTTCTGCATACAGTGCGGCTGGCGCGGTCCCGGACATCAACGCGGCCAGCACCACGGCGCGGGTTGCCCCATGCTTTGTGATCATTTCAAGTCTCCCTGTGGTTTTCATTGTTCAACGACTCGGCTCATTCGCGGCCAAAATCTTTGACCGATTGGGCAATTTTCGCGCATCGCTGTCAATCGCGATGTCATGATGGTGTCGCAAAGCCCGGGCGGCACGGCAGGGGCGGCTAATGTTTCAGCGCAGGCTTTGTGGCGAAGCCAGCGTCAGTGCCGATTTCTTGCACCGGTGCATGTGCCCCAGCCTGCCACCATGCCCCCTGCCCAACCGTTCAACTTGACACTGTAACCAGCGCTTTGCGCGGTTTGCGGCCCGGTTCCCTGAATTTCAAACCTCTGCCCTTGACCTTTTCGACGGTTTCTCTATCTGCTGAATGAATATTCATTCTTTACCCTAGGACGCCCATGAACACCGCCCAGACCATTCCTCTGGCCGATCAACGGACAGCCGAGATTTTGGACAGCGCCCGCCGTGCCTTTGCGCAAAAGGGCTTTGATGGCGCATCCATGCAAGACATCGCCCGCAAGGCAGGGATGAGCGTGGGGAACTTCTACCGCTATTTTCCGTCCAAGGCCGCGATCGTTGAATCGTTGATCGAATTGGACATGGCCGAGATGGAACAGGACTTTGCGGCCATTCTGGAGCATCCCGACCCGCTTGCCGCCTTGCGCGAAACCGTGGCGCAGCGGATCACCGAGGCCAAGTGTCAGGGTGACGGGCAGTTGTGGGCCGAAATCACCGCCGCCGCCTTGCGCAAACCCGAAATCGGCGCCGCTGCCTGCCGGATGGAAGCTGGCATTGCCGGCCATCTGACCACCGTTTTCGCCCAAGCGACGGGTGTCAGTGTGGCCGAGGCCGAGCGTCGCTGGTCGGCCCATGCCCACCTGCTGGTGATGCTGGTCAAAGCCTGCGCCATGCAGCGCCCCGACAGCCCCGTCACCGATGATCTGACGCGGCTTGTGCTGCGCAACATCGACAGAACCCTTGATGAAATTTCCACGTCCGCTGCCGTGAAAGGCTGATCCATGCGTCCCGTTTTCATTGTCGCTTTTTTGATGCTTGCCGTTGGCCTGGCCCAGCCCGCCCGTGCCGAAACCGCATCTGCAGCAACCGATGCCACCCCAGCCGCCACGCCGACCCTGCCCGCGATCACCGTCTCGACGGTTGACATGCGCCCGCTGCGCGACCGCGTGATTGCCACGGGCCTGATCGCGCCGCTGGAAACCGTGCAGATTGCCCCGCTGATCGAAGGTCAGCCGATCGAGGCGCTGCTGGCCGATGTTGGCGACAAGGTTCAGGCCGGGCAGGTGCTGGCGGTGTTGTCAAAGACCACGCTGGATTTGCAGAAAAGCCAGTTTACCGCCTCGCTTGCCTCGGCGCGGGCAACCATAGCACAGGCAGAGGCCCAGTTGCTGGATGCCCGCAGTTCCGCCGACGAGGCACAGCGCGTCAGCGAACGGACGGCGGCCTTGCGCAAACAGGGCGCGTCGTCACAGGCGGCTGCCGACACCGCGCAATCCAATGCGATTTCTGCCACCGCCCGCGTGACAGTGGCCGTGCAGTCGCTTGAGGCCGCGCGCGCCCAGGTGGCGCTGGTCGAGGCGCAACTGGCCAATGTCGATCTGCAACTGAGCCGGACCGAGGTGAAGGCCCCGGTTGCCGGCGAGGTGGCAAAGCGCACGGCGCGGCTTGGGGCGATTGCCTCTGCGGCAGGCGAGCCGTTGTTCACCCTGATCCGCGACAATGCGCTGGAACTGATCGCCGATGTGGCCGAGGTGGACCTGATGCGCCTTGCCCCCGGTCAGACCGCGAACCTGCGGCTGGTGGCGGCAGGTGCGCCGCTGACCGGCACCGTCCGGCTGGTCGAGCCGACGATTGACCCGCAAACCCGGCTGGGCCGGGTGCGGATTGCCATCGCCGATACCGAAAACGTGCGGTCGGGCATGTTTGTCGAGGCCGAAATTCTGGTGACCCAGCGCGACACCGTGGCGGTTCCGGTCACTGCCGTGGGGTCAGGCCCCGATGGCGCATCGGTGATGAAGGTGGTGGGCAATGCTGTGCAGCGGGTGGCGGTCCAGACCGGCATCCGCGACTCTGGCTGGGTCGAGATTTTGACGGGCCTTGCCGCGGGCGATGTGGTGGTGACCAAGGCAGGCGCGTTTGTGCGGGATGGCGACCGAATCAATCCGGTTCCGGCCACGAATTGATGGGGGTTTGAGATGAACTTTTCAGCATGGTCCATCCGCAACCCGATTGCGCCGATCCTTGCCTTCTTCATGCTGATGATGCTGGGCTGGCAAAGCTTCAACAACCTGCCGATCACCCGGTTTCCCAACATCGACGTGCCGCTTGTGGGCATCACCGTGGCGCAACCCGGTGCCGCCCCCGCCGAGATGGAAAGTCAGGTCACCAAGGAAATCGAGGATGCCGTGGCAGGCATCACCGGCGTCAAGAACGTCAACTCCACCGTAAATGATGGGATTTCCACCACGGTGGTCGAATTCCGGATGGAGATCCCCACCGACAAGGCGGTGCAAGACACCAAGGATGCCATTGACCAGATCCGGGGCGATCTGCCTGCGTCGATCGAGGCGCCCATCGTCAGCCGGATCGAGGTCGAGGGTCAGGCGATCATGACCTTTGCGGTCACAGCACCCAACCTGTCGCTGGAAGAGATGTCATGGTTTGTCGATGACGTGATCACGCGCAACCTGCAAGGCCGCCCCGGCATTGGCCAGATTTCCCGCTTTGGCGGCGCTGACCGCGAAATCCGGATCGAGCTTGATCCGGTCAAGCTGGGCAGCTTTGGCATCAGCGCGGCCGCGGTGAACAGCCAGGTTCGCGCCACCAACGCCAACCTTGGTTCGGGCCGGTCAGAACTTGGGTCGGGCGAACAGGCGATCCGCACCTTGGGCGATGCCGAAACCGTGGCCCGTCTGGGCCAGACGATGATTGCGCTGCCCTCGGGCCGGCAGGTGCGTCTGTCCGATCTGGGACAGGTGATCGACACCTACGAAGAACTGCGCAGCTTTTCGCGGCTGAACGGCGAACAGGTGGTCAGCTTTGCGGTATTCCGCGCCAGCGGGGCATCCGAGGTTTCGGTGGCCGAACTGGTCAACGCCCAGCTTGACACCATCCGCGCCACGCATCCCGAAGTCGAGATCACGCTGGTCGACGAGACGGTGTTCTACACTTATGGCAACTACGAATCGGCGCTGCACACCCTGATCGAGGGTGCCATACTGGCGGTGCTGGTGGTGCTGGCCTTCCTGAAGAACTGGCGTGCCACGATGATTGCCGCCGTGGCCCTGCCGCTGTCGGCGGTGCCGACGTTTTTCATCATGGACCTGCTGGGTTTCTCGCTGAACCTTGTGTCGTTTCTTGCGCTGACGCTGGCCACCGGGATTCTGGTGGATGATGCGATTGTCGAGATTGAAAATATCGCGCGGCACATCAAGATGGGCAAAACCCCGTTCCGCGCCGCGATTGAAGCCGCCGATGAAATCGGTCTTGCGGTGATTGCCACCACGTTCACCATCGTTGCGGTCTTTGTGCCGGTGTCGTTCATGCCCGGCATTCCGGGGCAGTACTTCCGGCAATTCGGCATGACCGTGGCGATTGCGGTGATGTTCTCGCTGCTGGTCGCGCGTCTGATCACGCCGATGATGGCCGCCTATCTGATGCGCGACAAGGATGCGCATGACGAAGGCACCGAAGACGGCTTTGTCATGCGCAACTATCTGCGGGTGATCAGGCAGTCGCTGCGCTTTCGCTATGTCACGCTGGTGGCGGCGATCGGGGTGCTGGCGGTGTCGGTGTATTTCATGCTGCAAATTCCGGGGTCGTTCATTCCGCCGGAAGATGTCAGCCGTATCCCGATTTCGGTCGAACTGCCGCCCGGCACCACGCTGGAGGAAACCGACCGCACCACGCAGGCGATGTTTGCTGCAATCAAAGAGGTGGAATGGGTGGACAACGTGTTCATCCTTGGCGGGTCTTCGCCCACCGGCGACCGCGACATTCGCCGCGCGTCGGTGACGGTGTTGCTGACCCGGCTTGACCATTCGCTGCTGTTGAAACTGTCCAAGATCGGGCGGTCGATCCCGATCATCGGACCGCTGGTGCCCGAGGTTGAAAACACCGGCCGCACCATTCCGCAAAACGTGATCGAGGCGCAGATTTTTGAACGGCTGGCCGCCGTGCCCGATGTGCGCGCCTTCAAGCTGAACGACCGGGGGCAGCGCGATCTGTCGTTCTCGATCCTGTCGTCGAACGAGGCCGACCTGAACCTTGCCGTGGCCCGGTTGGAATCGGCCCTGTCGGGCGACCCGCTTTTGGCCAATGTGGCGTCAGAAGGTGCCCTGCCGCGGCCGGAAATCCAGATCAGCCCCCGGATGGATGAAGCCGCGCGTCTGGGCATCACCACGATGCAGATCGCAGAAGTGGTGCGTGTGGCCACCATTGGCGATGTCGATGCCGCCCTTGCCAAACTGTCGATCGACAACCGCCTGATCCCGATCCGGGTGCAGTTGAACACCTTGGCGCGTGAGGATCTAAGCCAGATCGCCGCGTTGAAGCTGACCACGGCCTCGGGCGGGGTGGTGCCGCTTTCGGCGGTGGCGGATGTGGCGATAGCCGAAGGGCCATCAACGGTGAACCGCCTGAACCGCGAACGCCGCGCCACCATTGGCGCCAACCTGCCGGTGGGGGTGGCCTTGGGCACCGCCACCAACCGCTTCAACGAAATCGTGGCCTCGGTCGAACTGCCGCCATCGGTGCGGGTGCAAGAGGCGGGCGATGCCGAGGTGCAGAACGAGTTGATGGCCAGCTTTGGCAACGCCATGATCATGGGCCTGATGCTGGTGCTGACCGTGCTGATCTTGCTGTTCAAATCGGTGATCCAGCCGTTCACCATCCTGTTCTCGTTGCCGCTGGCCATTGGCGGCGTTGCGGCGGCGCTGATCCTGACCGGGTCTGCGGTGTCGATGCCGGTGCTGATCGGTATCCTGATGCTGATGGGGATCGTCACCAAGAACGCCATCCTGCTGATCGACTTTGCCATCGAGATGCGGGTGCGCGGCATGGACAAGTTCGCCGCCGTGATGGAGGCCGGGCACAAGCGCGCGCGCCCCATCGTGATGACCTCGATCGCAATGTCGGCGGGGATGCTGCCCTCGGCGCTGGGCGTGGGCGAGGGCGGGTCATTCCGCGCCCCGATGGCCACGGCGGTGATCGGCGGCATCATCGTGTCCACCGCGCTGTCGCTGGTGGTGGTTCCGGCCTTCTATCTGATCATGGATGACCTGAGCCGCCTGATCGGCTGGGTCTTTTCCGGCCTTGTCGGCAAGAAAGAGGACGAGCCCGAGATGCCCGCCGCCGATGTGTTGGCCGAGCGGATCGCGCTGCTGGACGCCGAACAGCGCGCCCTGCGCGACCGGCTGGACGCGATTGCCGGACCAAAGCGGATCAAACCGCTGGAGGCCGCCGAATAGCCCGCAGGCGCGGCCCGGCGGCTGCGCTTGCACCTCGGCATGAATTAACCTTTCCTTCACCATCCGCTGTCAGGCTGTGCGCATGGCACGGCAGGGTTTTCAGGATGGCATGCTCCCGCTCTTCACCTCCGACGGGGATGAGGATGAGGCATGCCCCGTCGCCCTGCCGCAAAAGTTGCCGTCCTATGTCGCCGATCACCGCAAACGCCTGCGCGACCGCTTCATGGAAGGCGGCGCCGGGGCGATGCCGGAATATGAACTGTTGGAACTGCTGCTGTTCCGCGCCATTCCGCGGCAGGATGTCAAACCGCTGGCACGGCTGCTGATCGACACATTTGGGGATCTGAACCGCGTGATCACCGCCCCCATCCCGCGCCTGACGGCGATCAAGGGCGTGGGCGATGCGGTGGTGTGCGAATTGAAGCTGTTCGAGGCGGTGTCGCAACGCATGATGCGGGCGCGGGTGATGCACAAACCCCTGCTGTCGTCATGGGATGCGCTGCTGGATTATTGCCACACCGCCATGGCGCACCGCGACACCGAACAATTCCGCATCCTGTTTCTGGATCGCAAGAACACCCTGATCGCCGATGAGGAACAGGCCAAGGGCACGGTCGATCATGTGCCGGTCTACCCGCGCGAAGTGGTCAAGCGCGCGCTGGAATTGAACGCCTCGGCACTGATCCTGGTGCATAACCACCCGTCCGGCGACCCCACCCCCAGCAGCGCCGACATCACGATGACGGCACAGGTGCAGGATGCCTGTCAGGTGCTGGGCATCACGCTGCATGACCATCTGATCATTGGCAAGGACCGTGAGCTTAGTTTCCGGTCGGCGGGGTATTTGTGAACACCGGTTTCAACCAGACCTCGACCCGCCGGTTCAGCCGCCGCCCGGGCGCGGTGTCATCGCAGGCCATCGGCATCGCCTCGCCAAAGGCCATCACCCGGGGCAATTCGGCCTCGGCCACACCTGCCTTGGCAAGGCCCGCCAGAACCCCTTCGGCCCGCATCTGGCTAAGCGCCAGATTGGCCTTGGCCGCCCCTGACCCATCGGAAAATCCGGCCAGAACCATGCCCGTATCGCGGAACACCCCGACCCCGATCAACCGCGCCAGATCGGCCAGATTGTCGCGCGAGTGGGCATCCAACTGGCTGGACCCATCCTGAAACCGAAAGGTCAGCGACAGCCGCTCCGCCCCATCCATCGCATCGGCCAGCCGTTTCAGATCGGCCAGCGTGGTTTCTTCGCCCGCGCCCTGAATCGCATTGATCAGACGCAGGCCATCGCCGGTAAGCGGTTGTCGTTCCGGCTGGCGGTCGATCAGCCCGCTGCGGGCCACCACCGCCTGCGCCTGCGGCGTCGCCAGAAAGGTCAGAAACTCACGCACGAACAGCGGCAGGCGGCGCTTGGGGGTCAGCAGATAGATCGGCAGCGCCAAGGGGTAATCCTCGGCCTTGACGGCCAGCGCAGACGGCAACAGCGGAAAGCCGCAACTGTCGGTCAGTGGCAACACCCGCGCCGCCCTGACCCCGGCGCGCAGGGTGACGGCAATCGCCCAAGGGTCACGCGCCACCGCATCGCCCAGCGTGGCAAGGTCGGCATGCACCACAGTCGCCGCCACATCGCGCCCCAACCGGGCTGCCAGCGCCTGTTGCAACGCGCTGCCCTCGGCCAGACCATGCAGCACCAGCGGCATGTCGGGGCCGTTCAACTGCGCCCAATTGTCGACCTCACCGGCCAGAACCCGCGCCAGATCGCGCGTGCTGATATCCGGCAGCGGATTGTCGGGGGCCACGATCGGGATCATCGCATCCAGCGCCACCACCCGCGCACCAAGATCAGGCTCGGTTGCCGCCGACAGGATCAATTCGGCCCGCCCCGCCAACAGATCGGCCCGCGCGGCCTGCGGGGCCACGGCGGTGAAGCCGATCTGGGCCAGGGTCTTGCTGCTGACAGGGTCGGTCACGCGGGCCGCATACCCCGCGTCGGTCGTGTCGGAATACCGCAGGCCCCGCGCCTCGGCAAAGGCGCGCAGCAATGGCGGCAACAGCACCTCGCCCACCCCAGACAGGCCGACGATCCGCATCTGGGCCATGGGTGCGGTCAGATCGGGGCAGGCGGGGCCATCACACAGCACCCCGGCGGCATCCACCGTCAACAGCCCGTAGGCGCTGTCGATGCGATAGAACTCACCATCAAAGCCTTGCAGCGTGCCCTCAATCTCCAGCCCGCCCTCGCGCGCCGTCAGGGTTACATCCTGCGCCCCGGCAGCCAAGGGGACAAAAAACGCGGCGAAAACCGCCGCGCGCCAAAAGCTTGCCCGCATTGACCCTGACTGCCCCTTCAGTTTGCAGAGGCCAGTGTCATACCCTGCGCAAGGTTTTTCAATACCAGAATGTCGCCCACGGCGTCGCAGCCGGGCATCGCCAGCGTCAGGTCGGTGATTTCAACCGCGCCACCGCTGGCAAGGATCGTCTCACCCAGGATCTCGCGGCCACAGGTGCCTTCTGTCACGGCGGCCTCGACCACAATTTCGGCGGTGCTGTCGCGGCCAAAGGTGTAAACCTCGGCCAGCAGCGGCAGATGGGTAGCGGCATCGCCCAACAGCGTCAGCACGCCGGTTTCGCCATAGGTTCCGGTAAACGCCGCCGAGATATGGCCCGGCTGATCATATCCCGCGCCGTTTTCAAAGGCATGCAGCTGAAAGGCATCGGCATCCTGCCATTGCACAGCAAAGCGGCGGACCCCGGCAAAATCCGGCATCGGCACCGATGCGCCCACGCTTTGCCCCGAGGCAAAAGCAACCGTCACCTCGGCCACGTCTGTCAGCGCCGGAAGGGCCGCAAACAGCGCCCCGCTGGCCGAGGTCTGGCCCGTGACGGCAAGTCCGGCGTGGCGCAAAACCACGCGCTGGTCAGGCTGGCAAGGGGCAAGAAGCGACACGCCGACCATTGCGCCGGGTTGGGCGATCAGGTCGAACTGCACCGCGCAGTCATCAACAGCGGCAGGCAGCGGTTCGGCGGCGGGCATGGGTGACGTTTTCGTTGCCTCGACCGCAGCCAGAACCTGAGGGGCAAACACTTCGGGGGCCACATCTTCTGGCACCGCCATCGAACCCGCGGCCAGTGCGATGACCGGCGCGGCTGCGCCTTGCAACACGGGCGGATGCACATCGGGAACACGCGGGGCAAGCTCTGCCGGGCCTGCGGCCACCGGCACAACGGAAGAGACCTTGACCATCGGCAGATCGCCTGCCACCCGGCTTGCGGCCTTGTTCTGCACGTAATGCCCGGCCCCCAGAGCGATCGCCCCGGTCGCCACTGCCAAAGTCAACTTGCGTTGCAGGTTCATCATCGCCTCCACCAGACCGGCTTTGACGGGATCAATGACCGTCAATCCCGGCCAATCCGTGGCACCATGGTGGAATGTTTACGTACATCGCGGCGGAAATGCGGCAACCTTGGCCGCCGCAGCGGCAGATCAGACGCGGTCAGATCAGACCAGCCGCCCATGGCAATGCTTGAATTTTTCGCCCGAACCGCAAGGGCAGGGGTCATTGCGGCTGGGGTCGCCCCATGTGGACGGATTGGCCGCGTCAAACCCGGCAACCGGGGATGCCGGGGCATCACCCGCCATGGCCAGTTCGGGCACGGGTGCGGGTGCGGCCGCCGGTGCCTCGGCCCGTTGCTGGGCCAGAACCTGCGCCATCATCGCCTCTTGCTCTTCCTGGCTCAGCGGGCGCATCGCGCACAGCTTTTGCGTGACGTCCTGCCGCAACGAATTCAGCAAGGTCTCGAACAGCGCAAAGCTTTCGGTCTTGTATTCGTTCAGCGGATCGCGCTGCGCATAGCCGCGGAAACCGACAACCGAGCGCAGATGTTCCAGCGTCAGCAGGTGATCGCGCCATTTGGCGTCAATGGTTTGCAGCAGGATCTGCTTTTCGATCGACCGCATGGCATCGGCGCCGAAGGCTTCGGTCTTGTCGGCCATCGCCTTGGCGGTTGCCTGTTCCAGACGGTCTTTCAGCACGTCCTGATCAACGCCTTCTTCCGCTGCCCATGCCACGATCGGCACATCTAGGTTCAGCTTTTCGCGGACTGCCTGCTGCAATCCGTCAACATCCCAGGCGTCATGATAGGCCTTGGGCGGGCAATGGCTGTCGACCAGATCATCAATCACCTGCACCCGCATGTCTTGCGTGATTTCGGCCACGTCTTCGGCCTGCATGATTTCAAGCCGCTGGCTGAAAATCGCCTTGCGCTGGTCGTTCATCACATCGTCGAACTTCAGCAACTGTTTACGGATATCGAAGTTGCGGCCTTCGACCTTGGCCTGGGCGCGTTCCAGCGATTTGTTGACCCAAGGGTGAACAATCGCCTCGCCGTCCTTCATGCCCAGCTTTGTCAGCACAGCGTCCAGCTTGTCCGACCCGAAGATGCGCATCAGATCATCTTCCAGCGACAAAAAGAACGACGACCGCCCCGGGTCACCCTGACGGCCGGACCGGCCGCGCAACTGGTTGTCGATCCGGCGCGATTCGTGGCGTTCCGTGCCAAGCACAAACAGCCCGCCTGCCGCCAGAACCCGCGCCTTTTCGTCGGCGTGTTCCGCCTCGATCTTGGCGCGCACCTGGTCGGGGTGCAGATGCGGGTCGGCGGCGATGGCCGCCATCACCTGCATCTCGACGTTGCCGCCAAGCTGAATGTCGGTGCCGCGCCCGGCCATGTTGGTGGCGATGGTCACCGCACCAAAGCGGCCTGCATCGGCCACGATCTGGGCCTCTTGTTCATGCTGACGGGCGTTCAGCACGTTGTGCGGCACGCCAGCGGCCTGCAACAGGCCCGACAGAAATTCAGACTTTTCGATACTGGTGGTGCCGACAAGGATCGGCTGGCCCTTTTCATGGGCCTCTTTGATCGACTTCACCACGCCTTCGTATTTCTCGCGTGCGGTGCGATAGACCTGATCGTGTTCGTCTTTGCGGGCAACCGGGCGGTTGGTCGGCACTTCGACCACACCAAGGCCATAGATCTCGGCAAATTCTTCGGCCTCGGTCGCGGCGGTGCCGGTCATGCCCGACAGCTTTTCGTAAAGCCGGAAATAGTTCTGGAACGTCACCGATGCCAGCGTCACATTCTCCGGCTGGATCTGCACGCCTTCCTTGGCTTCGATCGCCTGATGCAACCCGTCCGACAGGCGGCGGCCCCGCATCATCCGGCCGGTGAATTCGTCAATCAGCATCACCTCGCCATCGCGGACGATATACTGCTGATCCTTGGTGAACAGCTTGTGCGCCCGCAGCGCCTGCGTGACATGGTGCACGATGGTCGTGCTTTCGGGGTCATACAGGTTCTGGCCGTCGGGCAGGATCCCGGCCTCGCGCAGCCGACCTTCGATGAACTCGTTACCCTCATCGGTATAGGTGACGTTGCGGGTCTTTTCGTCCAGCTTGAAATGTTCAGCCGTCAGGCTGGGGATCAGCGCATCCACCTTCTGATACAGTTCAGACCGGTCTTGCGACGGGCCGGAAATGATCAGCGGTGTGCGCGCCTCATCGACCAGGATCGAGTCCACCTCGTCAACGATGGCAAAGAAATGCCCGCGTTGCGACATGTCCTCCATGCTGGCCTTCATGTTGTCGCGCAGATAGTCAAAACCCAGCTCGTTGTTGGTGGCATAGGTCACGTCACAGCGATAGGCGGCCTTCTTTTCGGCATCGGGCTGATAGGGATAGACAACCCCCGTGGTCAGACCCAAGGCACCGTAAACCTTGCCCATCCAGTCGGCATCGCGCTTGGCCAGATAATCGTTGACCGTAACGATATGCACGCCTTTGCCCGCCAGCGCGTTCAGATAGGCGGGGAAGGTCGCCATCAGGGTCTTGCCCTCGCCCGTTTTCATCTCGGCAATATTGCCCTGATGCAGAAAGATGCCGCCTTTCAGCTGCACATCGAACGCCCGCAGGCCAAGCGCGCGCTTGGCGGCCTCGCGGCAGTTGGCAAAGGCTTCGGGCAGCAGCGCATCCAGGCTTTCGCCAGACTGCGCGCGCTTGGCCAAAGCTGTGGTTTTCGCCTTGATACCGTCATCGCTCAGCGCGGCGAACTCCGGCTCCAGCGCGTTGATCTTTGCGATCAGCGGGCGAACCGATTTGACCTTGCGGTCATTGGGCGTGCCAAAAATCTTACGCGCGACATAACCAAGACCCAACATGTGCTCTCCGTGGGTTTTTCTGACAGGATCGTGTGAAGCAAGGGCCTTGCCCGCCCGATGCGCCTTCCATAGAAAGCCCAAGAAGGCCGGCCGGCCCCGTCGCACGCGACCCCCGCGATTTAAGGGACAGGCCCGGCATAGTCAACGATTGGCAGGATCTTTGCCCGATCAGGAGGGTGTTAATATGACGAAATGGACCGGGTTTGTGGCAGGACTTGCCGTCATGGGCGCATTGGCCGCGCCTGCGTTGGCCCAAGATGCCACGGCCGACACGGTGGTCGCCACGGTGAATGGCACCGCCATCACCCTGGGTCACATGATCGTGCTGCGCGAAAGCCTGCCGCAGCAATATCAGGATCTGCCCGATGACGTGCTGTTCAAGGGCATTCTGGACCAGTTGGTGCAACAAACCACGCTGGAACAATCGGTGGGCGATCTGGCGCTGAAGCACCGTCTGGCGCTGGACAATGACCGTCGCGGCTATGTCTCGGGCGTGGCCCTTCAGGCGGTGGTCGAAGGTGCCGTCACCGACGCCGCCCTGCAAGCCGCCTATGACGCGCGCTTCAAGGATGCAGAGCCTGCGAAAGAGTTCAACGCCGCTCATATTCTGGTCGAGACCGAGGAAAAGGCCAAGGAACTGAAAGCCCAGCTTGATGAAGGGGCCGATTTTGCAGCACTGGCCAAGGCCAATTCCACCGACGTGGGGTCGGGCGCGAATGGCGGCAGTCTGGGCTGGTTCGGGCTTGGCATGATGGTCAAACCGTTTGAAGAGGCCGTTGTCGCCGCCGAGATCGGCAAGGTCACAGCGCCGGTGAAATCAGACTTCGGCTATCACCTGATTCTGGTGTCCGAGACCCGCATCGCCGCCGCCCCGACCCTGGACGAGTTGCGCGACGAACTTGCCGCCGAGCTTGAGCGTGCTGCGGTAGAGGCGCACATCAAGACCCTGACCGAAGCGGCAGATGTGCAGCGCCCCGGCGAAGCCCTTGACCCCAAGCTGCTGCGTGATGTTTCGTTGCTGAACAAGTAAAGCCAAAGGGGCACGCCATGCCAAAGACCGACTGGAAGGCCGAGGCGAAATCGCTGAAGAAAAAGCTGAAGCGGTTGAAGGACCAGATCGGCACCACCGTGGCGGATGTCTCGGAAGAGATCATGGACGAGGTCGCCGAAGTCAGCGACCAGATCGCCGCCATGCTGAAACCGGCCAAGCCGGTATCGCCATTGGCCCCGAAAGACGGCTTTCCGAAACTGCCGGTGATCAAGGGGGTTTCCTTTGCCGCCGCCGAAGCCGGGATCAAGTATCAGCACCGCAAGGACGTGATGCTGATCCATCTGGCAGCGGGCACCGCGATGGCAGGCGTGTTCACCCGGTCCTCCACCCGGTCAGGCTGCGTGCGCGATTGTCAGGCCAAGCTGGTCATGAAGGCCCCGGCAGGCGCCGGTGCGGCGATCATCGTCAACTCGGGCAACTCCAACGCCTTCACCGGCAAGGTCGGCGACGAAGCGGTGGCCGCTGTGACGACAGGCGTGGCGCAGGCGCTTGGCCTGCCCGCGTCACGGGTGTTTTCCTCGTCAACCGGGGTGATCGGGGAACCGCTGCCGTATGACAGGATCACCGCAGCCATTCCTGCGCTGGTCGACGGGCTTGCCGAAATAGGCATCGAAATGGCCGCCCATGCGATGATGACGACCGATACCTTCCCGAAAGGGGCCTGTGCCACCGTGCAGGGCGACGGCGGCCCGATTCAGATTGCGGGCATCGCCAAAGGCTCGGGCATGATCGCACCCGATATGGCGACGATGCTGGTCTATATCTTCACCGATGCCAAGATCGCGCCCGCGGCCTTGCAGCGCATGCTGTCGCGCAATGTGGATGCCACCTTCAATTCCATCACCGTCGACAGCGATACCTCGACGTCAGACACGCTGTTGCTGGCGGCCACAGGCCAAAGCGCGGCAGGCCCGGTCAAGGGGGCTGTCGCAAAGGCGTTCGAGGCCGCCCTGCACGGCGTGATGCGCGACCTTGCGTTGCAAGTGATCCGCGACGGCGAAGGCGCCACCAAACTGGTCGAAGTGCGGGTCAGCGCCGCTGCAACCGACGCGGATGCCGCCAAGGTCGCTTTTGCCATTGCCAATTCGCCGCTGGTGAAAACCGCCGTGGCTGGCGAAGACCCGAACTGGGGCCGCATTGTCGCCGCCATCGGGAAATCCGGCGCTGCGGCTGACCGCGATCTGCTGAAAATCCACTTTGGCGATGTGCTTGTCGCACAGAACGGCTGGCGCAACCCCCGCTACAAGGAAGAAGACGGCGCGGCGCATTTCCGTCAGGACGAGATCCTGATCCGTGTCGGTCTGGGCCTTGGAACCGGGTCACGCACGGTGTGGACCTGCGACCTGACCGATCGCTATATCGAGATCAACGCGGATTATCGGTCTTGAAGATCGTCCTTGTTTCGGCCGTTGCCCTGATCGACACCGACGGTCGCGTGCTTTTGGCACAGCGCCCCGAAGGCAAATCCCTTGCCGGGTTGTGGGAGTTTCCGGGCGGCAAGGTCGAGCCCGGCGAATCACCCGAGGCTGCCCTGATTCGCGAGTTGAAAGAGGAGCTGGGCATCGACACCTGGAAAAGCTGCCTCGCGCCGTTGTCTTTTGCCAGCCACAGCTATGATGATTTCCATCTGCTGATGCCGCTGTTCGCCTGCCGCAAGTGGCAAGGCATCGTCCACGGCCGCGAAGGTCAGCGCCTGGCTTGGGTTAAACCCTCAGAGTTGCGCGACTTTCCGATGCCCCCGGCCGATTTGCCGCTGATTCCGGTGCTGCGCGACTGGCTTTAGGGGCACCGCTTTTCACAAACTGCTGAAAAAGTGGTTCCTGCGACATATTAATAATAGTTTTCCAAATTTTTTGCGTTATCTACATGTATGTGATGCTGATGGGGGATTGGCGATGCTACGGACAATAACAATCGGAAGTTGCGTATCGGTTCAGGGCCTGTTGGTCCGGTCGCTTGCGGATGGCAAGCTGGTGGTCAAGGTTGACGAAAAGCTGTTTGTCGGCTTCCCGGTTGCACCCGCGCGCGCCTCGTAACGCCAAGCCTGCAACGACACGCAAAAAGCCGGGGTTTCCCCCGGCTTTTTTGTTGTCAGTCAAGCCTCAGACCAAGGAACGCTGAACTTCCTCACGCTCAAAGATCTCGATGACATCGCCCGGGCGAATATCTTCGTGCCGCTCAAACGCCATCCCGCATTCCTGACCCGAGATGACTTCCTTCACCTCGTCCTTGAAGCGTTTCAGCGTCTTCAGCGTGCCTTCGTGGATCACAACGCTGTCGCGCAGCAAACGCACCCCGGCCGAACGGCGGGCGACACCTTCGGTCACCAGGCAACCGGCAACCATGCCAACGCCAGTGACCTTGAACACTTCCTTGATCTGCGCATAACCGATGAAGGTTTCGCGCACTTCGGCCTTCAGCAGGCCTGACGCCGCCGCTTTGATATCGTCCACCAGATCATAGATGATCGAGTAGTAGCGGATCTCGACCCCCTTCTGATGTGCCGACTGCCGCGCCGACGCATTGGCCCGCACGTTGAAACCGATGATCGGTGCGCCAGACGCTTCGGCAAGGCCCACATCGGTATCGGTGATCGCGCCGACGCCATAGTGCAAAATCCGCACCCGAACCTCGTCGTTGCCAACCTTTTCGAGCGCTTGCACAATCGCCTCGGCCGAGCCTTGAACGTCAGCCTTCACCAGAACCGGCAGTTCCGACACATCGGCATCGGCCTTGGCCTTGGCCATAAGCTGTTCCAGCGTCGTCGCTGCACCGGCAGCGGCGCGTTTGTCCTTGGCGGCTTTTTCGCGGTAGTCTGCGATTTCACGCGCCTGCGCCTCGGTTTCCACCACGTTCAGCGTATCACCCGCCGATGGCGTGCCCGACAGACCCAGCACTTCCACCGGAACCGACGGCCCGGCTTCCATCACCGTTTCACCCTGATCGTTGATCAGCGCACGCACCTTGCCCCACTGTTCGCCGACGACAAAGATGTCGCCTTTGCGCAGGGTGCCGTTCTGCACCAGAACCGTGGCCACCGGGCCACGACCCACATCCAGCTTGGCCTCGATCACCGCACCCGAGGCCGCCCGGTTCGGGTTGGCCCGCAACTCAAGGATTTCGGATTGCAGATCAATGGCTTCCAGCAAGGAATCCAGCCCCATGCCGGTCTTGGCCGAAACCTCTACATCCTGCACGTCGCCCGACATGGCTTCGACCACCACCTCGTGCTGCAGCAGATTGGTCCGCACCTTGGTGGCGTCGGCGCCGTGCTTGTCCATCTTGTTGATGGCGACAATCATCGGAACCTTGGCGGCCTTGGCATGGGCAATCGCTTCAATCGTCTGCGGCATCACCGCATCATCGGCGGCAACCACCAGAATGACGATATCGGTCACATTGGCACCGCGTGCCCGCATGCTGGTGAACGCCGCGTGACCGGGGGTGTCAAGGAAGGTGACCAAAGCCCCGTTCGGCGTGCGCACCTGATAGGCGCCGATATGCTGGGTAATGCCCCCGGCTTCGCCCGACACGACATTCGCCTTGCGGATTGCATCCAGAAGGCTGGTCTTGCCGTGGTCGACGTGGCCCATGATCGTCACGATCGGCGGACGCTGGATCAGGTCTTCGTCGCGGTCGCTGATCTGGTCGATCACCTGTTCCACGTCCGAGTCCGACACGCGCGTTGCCTTGTGGCCAAACTCTTCAATCACCAACTCGGCGGTATCGGCGTCGATGGCCTGGTTCATGGTGACCATCATGCCCATTTTCATGAGGCTCTTGACCACATCGGCGGCGCGTTCTGCCATCCGGTTGGCCAGTTCCGACACCACAATGGTTTCGGGCAGCTGCACGATACGCACCTGCTTTTCTGGCTTGGTGCCAAAGCCCAGCGCCTTTTGGCGGGCCTTTTCCTGCTTGCGCTTCATCGCGGCAAGGCTGCGGGTCCGCCCGCCTTCGCCGTTCAACGCCGACGACAGCGTCAGCTTGCCACCGCGACGCGATTCATCGCCCTTGGCCTTGGCGCTGCGTTCGCGTTCTTCGCGTTCGCGATCGGTCTTGCGCTGTGGCGCCGGGGCCAGCGGGGCCTTGGCAGCCACACCGCGCGGCGCCGACGAATCTTGCGTCCGCGCGGCAGGTGCAGCCGAAAGCGGGCCTTCGTTGCGGCCGGTGCCCGGTGCGGGTTTCGGTTCCGGCGGCGGCGTGGCCGAACGTGGCCGGGTGCCCAGAACGTCGGCCTTGCGTTGGGCTGCGGCCGCAATGCGGGCCTCGGACTCTGCACGCGCGGCGCGTTCGTCTTCCTCGGCCTTCAGGCGGATCGCCTCCAACCGGGCACGTTCTTCGCGCTCTTTGGCGTCAATCTCTTCGCGGCGGCGCTGACGGTCTTCCTCGCGCTGTCGGTCTTCTGCCGCGCGACGCTCGTTGTCTTCGATTTCACGTGCCTTTGCAGCACGCAACGCCGCCAGACGACGCTCCATTTCGGCATCGGAAATGCCCGCGGGCCGTTTGGCCGGATCGCCAAGGGATGGCGATCCGCCAGCCCCACCCGCAGCTCCGGTTGCACCCGGCTTTGTGGGAACGACCACGCGCTTGCGCTTCGTTTCAACCACAACGCTTTTCGTCCGGCCATGGCTGAAGCTTTGCTTCACCTGACCAGAACGAGGTGCGCCACCCAAACCAAGGGGTTTTTTGCCGTCTGTATCGCTCATGCGTCCTTCGTATCCTTCCCGGCGATCTCGTCGCCGACCTGCTTGTCCTCTGCCCCACGCAGGCCGACAAGCCTTGCCGCTTCCTCTACAACACGGTTGTTGAGTCCACCAGCCGCAAGCGCGGCGTGTATGGCACGTTCGCGACCGAATGCCAAACCCAATTCCCCCGCCGTCAGGCAGGAAATCAAGGATTCCGGCCCATGCGGCGGGCGCAGCTTTTCCTTGCCGCGTTCCGATCCGTCACTGGCCTGCAAAAGGGTCTTTGCCTGACCCTTTATCAACCAGTCCTTGACCTTTTCATAGCCACACAGCGCGTCACCCGCCTTGCGCGCCAAAGAGATCAGGTCGATCACCCGGTGAACCAACAGCGACTCTACCAGAACCGGCAAATCGTCGGGCACCTTCACCGGCTGTCGCGCCGCGCGGGAAAACAGGCCTTTCTTGGCCACCAGCGCCAAAGCCTCGGGGGTGGCCGAGACATAGATGCCCCGACCCGGCAACCGCGCCAGAATGTCTGGCACGATCATGCCATCGGGCCCCAGCACAAAGCGGATCAGACCCGCTTTTGGCTGGCTTTCCCCGGTCGCAATGCACTTGCGTTCCGGTTCGTCCGTGGTTTTTTCCCGACCGCCGCGCGTCATGCGCGTGTTCCGAGGCCTGCGATCAGGCCTCGGCCTCCGTGTCATCGGAAAGGTCATCTTCATCTTCGTCGGGCTTGGCGTCCATCTCGGTCGGATCAACCCAGCCCAGCATGACCCGAGCGGTCATCACCAGTGTCTGCGCCTCTTCAAGGCTGACGTCAAAGCGTTCCAGCAGGCCCTCATCCTTCTTGCGTTGACCGTTTTCGGTGGTCCAGCCGCCGGCCAGCTCCCAATCGGCGCAGGTGGCAAAATCTTCCAGCGTCTTGATGCCGTCCTTTGCCAGGGCTTCCAGCATTTGCGGCGTCAGCCCGTCAAAGTTGATCAGGCTTTCTTCAACACCCATCGCGCGGGCAGCCTCCAGCGCCTTGCGGCCCTGCTCTTCCAGATAGTCGCGCGCCCGGGCCTGCAGTTCAGACGCGGTGCCTTCGTCAAAGCCGTCGATCGACAGCAGTTCGTCGCTTTCGACGTAGGCCACCTCTTCAAGGTTGGTAAAGCCTTCCGACACCAGCAGTTGCGCCATCATCTCATCCACGTCCAGCGTGTCCATGAACAGCTTGGTGCGCTCGGCAAACTCGGCCTGACGGCGGGCCGATTCCTCGGTCTCGGTCAGGATGTCGATATCCAGACCCGTCAACTGGCTGGCCAGACGCACGTTCTGGCCCCGGCGCCCGATGGCCAGCGACAGTTGTTCATCCGGCACCACGACTTCGATCTTGCCGCCTTCTTCGTCGATCACAACCTTCGACACTTCGGCAGGTTGCAGCGCGTTCACCAGGAACGTCGCCTGATCCTGATTCCACGGGATGATGTCGATCTTTTCGCCCTGCAACTCGTTCACCACGGCCTGCACGCGGCTGCCGCGCATACCGACGCAGGCGCCGACCGGGTCGATCGAGTTGTCATAGGAAATCACGGCGATCTTGGCGCGCGAACCGGGGTCACGGGCCACGGCCTTGATCTCGATGATGCCATCGTAAATCTCGGGCACTTCCATCTTGAACAACTCGGCCATGAATTGCGGGTCGGTGCGCGACAAAAAGACCTGCGGCCCGCGCGGTTCGCGCCGCACGTCCTTGATGAAGCAGCGCACCCGGTCGCCGATGCGATAGCTTTCGCGGCCGATCTTTTCGTTGCGGCGCAAGATGCCTTCGCCCCGGCCCACATCGACGATGACGTTGCCGTATTCTTCGCGCTTGACGACCCCGTTGATGATCGTGCCCTTGCGGTCACGGAATTCTTCGTATTGGCGGTCACGCTCGGCTTCGCGCACGCGCTGCAACAGCACCTGCTTGCCCGATTGCGCAGCAATCCGGCCAAGGTCCACCGGCGGCACCTCGTCAATCACCTCGTCGCCGATCTGCGGGTCGGCCAGATAATCCTTGGCCTGCTTCACCGTCAGTTGCGCATGGTGGTTTTCCAGCGCCTCGTCTTCCACCACGGTGCGGACGCGGGCAAAGGTGGCGCGTCCGGTCTTGCGGTCGATCTTGACCCGGATATCCAGCTCGCTGCCATAGCGCGACTTGGCGGCCCGGGCGAGGGTTTCCTCCATCGCCTGAATCACCAGATCGGGGTCAATCATCTTTTCCCGTGCAACAGCCTCGGCCGTTTGCAGAAGTTCAAGCTGGTTGGCAGAGGTAATCGCCATCGGTCAACTCCCAGGCTTAGTGTTTGGTTTCTTCGACGGGATCTTCATCCTCGCCTTCGCTGTGTTCGATCTCGTCAAACTCTGACTCGTCAAAAGTGCCGCTCGCCTTCTTCTGGCGCAGCATTTCCGCGATCAGGTCATCGGTCAGGATAAGCTTGGCATCCGACAGCCAGTCAAAGCGCAGGCCGATGGTCACCTCTTCGCCGGCCTCTTCGATCAGGATCAGGATCTCTTCGCCCTCAACCCCGGCCAAGGCACCCTTGAACCGGCGGCGTCCGTCGATCAGTTCCGTGGTCTCGATCCGGGCTTCCCAGCCCTTCCAGACCTCGAAATCCTTCAACCGGGTCAGCGGGCGGTCGATCCCTGGGGACGACACTTCCAGAATGTAGTTGTCCTCGACCGGGTCTTCAACGTCCAGCACGGCGGATACGGCGGTTGAAATCGTGGCGCAATCCTCGACCACAATGCCGCCGTCGGGACGGTCGGCCATGATCTGCAGAATGCGCGTCTTGCCGCCCATCAACCGGATGCGCACCAGTTCAAACCCCAGCCCCTCGATCACGGGGCCGACGATGTCGGCAAGACGGCGGTCGATGGCGGTTTTGGCGATCAGGTCGGTCATGGGCGGGCGGGTGTCCAAAAATGAAAAACGGGCCCAGTGGCCCGCGAATTTCGTTCGGGTGCGTCGGGTTTGGACCCCGGCACGATGTCAGACATGTACGTCACAGACGCTGACAATGCAAGGGCGCTTGCGCAAGCAGCAAAACGAAACACACCTACCGCGACCTTACCGAAAAAACCCCGGATCAAGCCAAGGGTCCAGACTGACTGATCGTCAAGCAGCACCGTCAGGATGTTTTCCGCAGGGCCGGCCGGGCCAGGGGAAGCTGTGGTGCTGTCTGATGCCTCAAATAGCCCTCCACATAGGTTTCAAGCACACGGCACGCCGCATCCGCGTCACCGACCGCCACGGCATTGCGCAACTCACGCAAGGCAGACACCATTTCGATGCTGGACAGGCCGCGCTCCTGCGCGCGAAGGATCTTGCCATGCGGCGTGATCAACATGCCGGGCTCGATCAAAAGCTCTTCGTGCAGCTTTTCACCCGGACGCAGGCCGACCACCAGCACCTCTATGTCACCTTCCGGTTGTTCGATCGTTTTGACGGTATAACCCGCGGCCTTGATCATGCGCTCGGCAAGATCGCGGATCTTGATCGGCTGCCCCATGTCCAGAACGAACAGATCCCCCGCATGCGGCCCCCGCGCCACCGGCAGACCGCCCGCGATAAGCACAAGACTGGCCGCCTCTGCCAGGGTCATGAAGTAGCGTGTCACGTCATCATGCGTCAGCGTGACCGGCCCCCCTTTCCTGATCTGCTCGCGAAACAGCGGAACCACTGACCCGGAACTGCCCAGAACATTGCCAAACCGCACAATCGAAAAATCCGTGACCGTGGACCGCCGCGCCATGTCTTGCACCACAAGCTCGGCCATCCGCTTTGACGCACCCATCACATTCGTTGGCCGCACCGCCTTGTCGGTCGAGATCAGGATAAACCGCTTGACGTTTTCTTGCAGCGCCGCCTCGGCAACCGTGCGCGTGCCCAGAACATTGTTGACCAGCCCCGCAATCGGGTTGGCCTCGACCAAAGGCACATGCTTGTAGGCGGCGGCGTGCAAGATCACATCCAACTGATGCTCGGCCAGAACGGCGCGCACCTGACGCGCTTCTGTCACGGTGCCCAGCACCGGGCAAATCTCGATCCCCACAGCCTCGGGGCAGGCCCTCAGGTCACGCTCAATGGTGTAAAGCGCAATCTCGCTCAGCTCGAACAGCACGATCCGGCTTGGCTTGTAGTGCAACAACTGGCGGCACAGTTCCGACCCGACCGATCCCCCGGCCCCGGTCACCATGATCCGTTTGCCGGTATAGGCGTCGGTGGCTTCGGGCCGAAGATCCCTGACCGGATCGCGGCCCAGAAATTCCGCGGAATCCACCGGCGCAAGACTGCCCAGCAAGGCTTCGTTACCCACAAGTTGCGCAAAGGACGGCAACGAATGAACATCCAGACCGCGCGACAGCAGATCGCGGATGATGGCGGCCTGACGGCAGACAGAAACCGATGGCATGGCCAGCAAGACCCGCTGAACATCATAGCGCGCAACGATCCGTTCAAGCTGCGACACCGGGCGAACCTTGTGCCCCAGCACCGTCATCCCGTGCAACGACGGGTTGTCATCGACAAAGGCCACTACGCGAATGCTTTCATGCGACCGCAGCGCCGTAGCCAACATCGACCCGGTATTCCCGGCCCCATAGATCACCACGTTGTGGGGGATCTGCCCAGACCGCAATATCGCCAGAAACAGGTTCAGCATCGCAAAGCGCAGCAGAACCATCGAGGTCAGGAAAATCAGCACGAACAAGAGAATCGCAGCCATGGGCAGGGCCGTGCCGAACAGCGAAGTGGCCACCCAAAGCCCGGCCCCGGCACAGGCCGCCAGAACCCCGGTCTTGACCACCCCGCTTGCTTCATAGGCCTTCAGCTTGATCCGCGGAATTCCCAGCACCATCGACCCGATGCCCGTGATCAGGACAACGACCAGCAATTCCGCACCGATGCTTGCGGGAAAGGTCCACGACACGCGCGCAGGAAACGCCAGACTGTGCGTTGCAAACAATGCGACCGGCGCCAGCAGCACGTCGACGGACAAAAGGATAATCTGCTTTTGCAACCTCGACAACCTGCCGATGAAGCCAAGCAATACCTGTCCAAGCGATTTGCCCAATGACCTGCGCCTTGCCCAATATGCACCCTTGGGTTGTAATTTGGACTCAAGCCACCACTTTTGCAAGCTTGTCGACGGCCCGCAGACCGACCACGGCTAGCTTGTCTGGTTTTCGGGCGGCGTCCGTGATACGCCTCGCAAGGTCTTGACCAACAATACGAAATCGTTGCACAGGTTTCGACGTTTGGCGTAAATCACATCCAGCCGTGCCTTGCGTGGCACACACCTTCGCGCATAGACCGCGTCGGTTTCCTCGGCCGAGGTGCAGTTTGCCAGCAACCTCTCCTCGTGACGGTGAAAATGCAGCGTCGCCAGCCCAGTGATTCCCGGCCGCGATTTCAGCACTTCGGCATAAATTTTCGGATACCTCTCGGCATAGCTGCGCAGCGGCGGGCGCGGCCCGACAAAGCTCATGTCGCCTTTCAACACGTTCCAAAGCTGCGGAAGCTCATCGGCACGATATTTGCGCAGCCAGTGCCCGATCGGTGTCACACGGTCGGCCTTATCGCCGCCGGAAACGCCCGCGTCCTGCGCCACCACCCGCATCGTGCGCAGCTTGCACAGCTGAAAGGCCCGATCAGGCGCGCGCATCCGTTCGGACAGATAGAACACCGGGCGGCCCTGCCTGATCAGCAGATAAACCAGCAGCAGGGCAAAGGGCAGCGCCAGCACGGCCACCAGAAACAGCGCCGCCGCGATATCGAACAGACGCTTGGCCGGGGTCATGCCAACCACCAGCAACCCGGCACAGCCCGTGGTGCGCTTACCCGCTCAGCCATCGCCTTCCAGCCGTGTCCGCATCTCACGCAGCACCGGCAACAGGGCGCGCACCCGGTCAGCGCCCAGCGCCTGCACCACCTCGGCAATCAGCGGGGCCACCGCTTGCACCGCCGCGTCGCGCGCCGCGCGGCCTGACGGGCTGATCGCCACGAACTTGCGCCGGGCATCGTCCCAGTCGGGGCGGATATGCACATGGCCTGCCCATTCCAGCTTGGCCAGCGTGTTGGTCATCGCCCCCCGCGTCACGTGAAACGACCGCGCCAGTTGCGCCGGGGTGCGCTCTTCGTTCAGCCGCGCCAGATGGTTCAGCACCCCGAAATGCGACAGCTCCATCCCCTTGGGCAGCACCTTGGAAATCCGGTTGCGGGCAAGCTGATCGGCCATGAACAACTCGCCAAACAGGGCCACGGCAATTTCCTCGGTGCGGTCGGCATCGGTCATGGCCCGGTGACACCTGCAACCGTGAACTCCCGGTCATGGGTCAGGGCAGGCACCCGCGCCCGCGCCGCCGCCACCTGCGCCAGATCCAGATCGGCAAACACCACGCCCGGTTCAGTGCCCGCATCGGCCAGAACCTCACCCCACGGGGCCACCACGAGCGAATGACCATGCGTCCGCCGTCCCTTGCCCGCGCGCTCTGCATGAAAGCCGGTTTGCGCCGGGGCCAGCACATAACAGCCGGTTTCAATCGCACGGGCGCGCAACAGCACCTCCCAATGCGCGGCGCCGGTGATGTGGTTGAACGCCGCCGGAACCGTCAGGATATCCGCCCCCGCCTGTGCCAAGGCCCGGTGCAGGTGCGCAAACCGCACGTCATAGCACACCGTCATCCCGATCCGGCCAAACGGGGTCTCCGCCAGCACCGCCGTGGAACCTGGCCGATACCCCGCTGACTCGCGATACACCTCGGTGTCAGACACGTTCACGTCGAACATGTGGATCTTGTCATAGCGCGCCACAATCGCCCCATCCGGCCCGATCAGGAACGACCGGTTGGCAAAGCGGCCATCGGCATCGTCGGTCTTGACCCCCAAAGACCCGAGCAGCAGCCAGACCCCCAGCTTTGCCGCCGCATCCCGCAGGGCGGCCAGCGTCGGGTCGGTCTCCTCGGGGTGCAGCACCGCACGCTGGTGGTCACGGTTCGACGACAGCGCATTGGTGCATTCCGGCGTCAGCACAAAGCCCGCACCCCCCGCCACCGCCGCGCGCAACAAGGCCAGTGTTTCAGGCAGGTTCGCCGCGGGGTCATCGCTGACCGTCAGTTGCACCAGACCGGCGCGCATCAATCGGCCAACAGGCCATCAAGCTGCTTGCGGTGGTCAAGCAGATGGATGTGATCGCAATCCCCAACATAGGCCCCGCCGATAAAGATCTGCGGCACGGTATAGCGGCCCTGCGCCCGGGTGCGCATTTCCTGCCGCTTTGCCATGTCGCGGCTGACATCGATCTCGGTATAGGCAACGCCCTTGCCGTCCAGCAAACGCTTGGCCGCGATGCAATAGGGGCAAGACGGTGTCGTATAAATCTCAACGGTCTTCATCAGATATCCTGTGCGATGGCTGCGCCCGACTATACGGAATTAACCCTCCTTCGCAACGCGGCACAGCACCAGAACCGAAATCCCCACAGCACCTTGTGCCAGACAGGCTTCGGCCGCCGCCGCCAAAGTGGCCCCCGAGGTCATCACATCATCCACCAGCAGCACATGCCGCCCGGCAACCAGACCTGCACGGCGCGGATGCAGCGCAATGCTGTCGGCCATGTTGGCAAAGCGCCCGTCGCGGCTGCGGCCTTCCTGACTGCCAGCGTTGCGACGCCGCGTCAAAAGATCGGGGCAGTGCTGCAACCCCGCCAACCGTGCCACCTGCGCCGACAGCAGCGCCGACTGGTTGTAGCGCCGTTTCAACAGCCGCAGCCAATGCAGCGGCACCGGCGCCACCAGCATTCCGGGCTGCAAGATCGGCTGTGCCGCCCGCATCAGCCACGCCCCCGCCGAGCGGGCAAGGTCCAGTCGGTCGCCATGCTTCAGGCCCAGCACCATCTCGCGCGCCTTGTCGCGATACAGCATCGCCGCCCGCCCGCGCGACCATGGGCGCGCAATCGTCAGGCAGTCATCGCAGTGCACCGCATGGCCGGGGTCTTGCCCCGGCAACGGCGTGCCGCATTGATCACAGACCAGCCCGGTGATGAACGGCGTATCGCGCCAGCAATCGGCGCATAGGCCGAAATCGGTGGTGACCATCGCATCGCAGGCCACGCATTGCGGCGGGTAGACCAGATGCAGCAGTGCCGCTTGCAATCCCATTCCCCCCGCTCCATCTTTTGCGCCATGCAGACGCCCCCCATCCTGACCGACCGCACAGCCCTGTCGCGCAACCGTTCCCGCGCGACCGCATTCTTCCTGCACGATGAGGTGCGCGCCGAAGTTCAGGAAAGGCTCATCGAGGTTAACAGAACCTTTACAGCACCGGCTGTGGTGACGGGTTTTCCGGCGGAATGGCGCGAAATCGGCATGACCGTGCCGGATGACGAGGTTCTGGCCCTGACGCCCGGCACGCACGACCTTGTGATCCACGCCCTTGCGCTGCACTGGGCGAATGATCCCGTGGGCCAGTTGGTGCAATGCCGCCATGCCTTGCGCCCCGACGGGCTGTTCATGGCCTTCCTGTTCGGCGGCCAGACTTTGCACGAATTGCGCGCCTGCCTGGCGCAGGCCGAAGCCGAGGTGACGGGCGGCCTGTCGCCCCGCGTGCTGCCCATGGCCGAAATCCGCGATCTGGGCGCGCTTTTGCAACGCGCGGGCTTTGCGCTGCCGGTGGCCGATGGCTTTGCCAAGACCGTGCGCTATCGCAACGCCCTGCACCTGATGCACGACCTGCGCGCCATGGGCGAGGCCAATGCCCTTGCGGGCCGCCTGCGCCGCCCCACAGCGCGAACCGTTCTGCAACGCGCCGCCCAGATTTATCAGACCCACCACGCCGACGCCGAGGGCCGCATCCCGGCCACGTTCGAGATCATTTGTCTGACCGGATGGACCCCGCATGACAGCCAACAAAAGCCGCTTCGCCCCGGTTCAGCGCAGAACAGGTTGGCCGACGCCCTGAAAACTGCAGAAATGCCGCTGTTTTCGCCCGACCCCGGCGGTTGACCCCGGCGCATAAGCCTATATGTCCCCTCTAGCTTATGACCAACCAAGGACAAAAACGATGCTCGATGCCAAGCACGGCCATTCCCCTGCGATGCCCAGCACCGTGATCCACCCCGGCGAGGGCCGCCTGACCCATGCGCCCGCCGACCATCCGCCGGTGCGTCGCGCCAAGATCGGCGTGCTTTTGGCCAACCTCGGCACCCCAGACAACTATGACTACTGGTCGATGCGCCGCTATCTGAACGAGTTTCTGTCCGACAAGCGCGTGGTCGATTACTCGGCCTGGCTGTGGCAACCCTTGTTGCAACTGGTGATTTTGACCAAGCGGCCGTTTTCGTCGGGTGCCAACTACAAGCTGATCTGGAACCATGAGCGGAACGAAAGCCCGCTCTTGACCATCACCAAGGACCAGACCCGCAAGATCGCCGATGGCATTGCCGCCCGGCATGGCGACAACCTCATTGTCGATTTCTGCATGCGCTATGGCAACCCTTCGACCGAATCAAAGGTGCGCGCCATGGTGGAGGCCGGTTGCGAAAAGATCCTGTTTTTTCCGCTTTATCCGCATTACGCGGGCGCCACGTCGGCCACCGCGAATGACCAGTTCTTTCGCGCCATGATGAAAGAAAAGCGCCAACCCGCCGTGCGCACCGTGGCCGAGTATTTCGCCCATCCGCTGTATATCGACGCCTTGGCGCAATCGGTTGAACGCGCCTACGCGGGGCTGGATGTCAGGCCCGATGTGCTGGTGGCCAGCTATCACGGCATGCCGCAACGCTATCTGATGGAAGGCGACCCCTACCATTGCCAATGCGCCAAGACCTCGCGCCTGCTGCGCGAGCGCCTTGGCTGGGACAAGGACAGCATCGACACCACGTTCCAGTCGGTGTTTGGCCCGGAAGAGTGGCTGAAGCCCTACACGGTGGAACACGTGGCCGAACTGGCCAAGCAGGGCAAGAAGAACATCGCCGTGATGGCGCCCGCGTTTTCCGCCGACTGCATCGAGACGCTAGAGGAAATCAACGGCGAGATTCGTGAAGCCTTTGAACACGCCGGCGGCGAGACCTTCACCTACATTCCCTGCCTGAATGATGATGACGCCCATATCACCGCACTGCTGGCGGTGATCGAAGACAATCTGGCTGGCTGGCTGCGCTAAGGCGCTGTCAGCAGCATCTCGACGCAAAGAAAAAGGCGACAGGTTTCCCTGTCGCCTTTTTGTTTTCGATGATCCGAAGATCAGTTCGACGCAGCAGCTGCAATCACGAGCAGCAGCAGCAGCGGGACAATGATGCCACCAGCCGACGACGACGTCGCAGCAGCAACAACTTCCGGCTCCATGACCGGTTCAACCATGCCGCCAGCGAAAGCGGTGGATGCAGCGACCGTCAGAGCGGCAGCGAGCGCAAGTTTCTTCATAATAACCTCCAGTTATTGCATATCGACGTATGTTGCAGAGGCGACGATATGCACCCAAGACTGTACCTCGTAACGTCTGCATAACCGACAAATCGCAGCAATTGCAATCTGGCTTGTAAGGGGCGCAATCGCTTCAACGACTTGTCGTCAAATTAGCAACACCTGCGTGCCAACTTGCGCCATCGAAAACAGCTCGGCGATATGCTCGTTGTAAAGCCCGACGCAGCCGTTCGAAGACCGCCGCCCGATCTTGCGCGTGTCATGCGTGCCATGGATGCGGTAATAGGTCCACGCCAGATAAAGCGCGTGGGTTCCCAACGGGTTATCAGGCGCGCCGCCCTCAACCACATCCGGCCATTCGGGGTTGCGCTCTTTCATCGACGGGGTCGGCCGCCAGCTTGGCGCCACCACCTTTTGCACCACCTCTGTCCGGCCGCGCCGGGTCAGGTCCTCCGACAGCGGGACCGAGGTTGGATACAGCCGATAAATGGTCTGATCTTCCGACCAAAAATGTAATGCCCGTGAGGTGATGTCGACCAGAATCGCCCCCTTGAGGGTGTTCTCGAAATAATCCTGCCACCGCAGCATCCGAAAGCTTGAAACGTTGTTGCGCACGCTGCCCGGCAGAACATCGGCCTCTTCTTCGGTCGATCCGTTCATTGCCCAGGCGGGCGTCAGGCTGACTGTCATGCCGGCGGCTGCCGTGCCCAAAAAGACGCGCCGGGTCTGATGCCCGGATTTTGCGACGCTCATCCTCAGGTCTCCTGACCATGTTACTTTGGCGTTGCATACGCATTTCGGCGCAAAGTCGCAAATCAAACAGATGTCACTCGGCAAAGTCACGCAGAGTTGGGTTTGAAGTCCACAGCCGCTTTCGCTAAACAGGCCCGGAAACAGGCCCGGGCGCGTTTTGACGCCAAAGATCGGACGGACAGCAAGATGAACAGACGTATGGTGCTGACCCTGTGCGCAATGGGGTTTTTGTCGGGCTGCGTGTCGCAGGCTGCCGCGGTGCGCGTGGACTCGGATGGTCAGCCGCTGCCGCAGGTTTACAAGATCCGCCCCGGGTCTGAAGACCAGATTTCGTTCCGTCTGCTGGATTCGGTCAACGCCCTGCGCCGCGCCCAATCGGCCCCGCCGCTGGCGTTCAACGCGTCGCTCAATGCCGCGGCCGCCACCCATGCGCGGGACATGTCGGTGCAAAACCGCCCGTGGCACTTCGGATCGGACGGCTCGTCGCCGCTGACCCGGGTGCAGCGCGCGGGCTACACCTCTGCCCTGCTGGGAGAGCTGATCTCCGAGACGTTCGAGACGGAACTGGTCACCCTTGCCACCTGGATGAAGCAACCCGACACCCGCGCCGTGATCCTTGACCCGACCGCGCGCGACATCGGCTTTGCCTGGTATCAGGAACCGAATGGCAAGATCTGGTGGTGCCTGGTTACCGGTGGCTGACGCCCGTCACGGCAGGATATGGATCGGGGTGCCATCCCTGACCATGGCGTAGATCATTTCCATTTCGCGGTCCTTGACCGAAATGCAACCCGCCGTCCAATCGCGCCGCTTGATCGGTTTGCGCGACCAGCCGTGAATGAAGATGTCGCCGCCGGGGCGTTTGCCCTGCGCCTCGGCAAACGCAACATCGGCCGGGTTCGGGTAGGATATCCCCAAAGACAGATGAAACTCCGAGTTCGGATTGCGCCGGTCGATGAAATAGCTGCCCTCGGGGGTCTTGCCGTCGCCCTCAAAGGCCTTGTGCCCCGTCGGCGCCCAGCCAAGCGCCACATTGTAGGATTTCAGCACCTTTTCATGGTGCAGCAGATACATCTTGCGATCCGCCTTGTGCACCTGAACCGACGTGACCGCAGGCCCGTTGTAGGTCTTGAATTTGCTGGCACAGGCCGACAGTCCGAAGGCCAAAGCAAAAATGGCCACAAGTCTGAAAATCCACATGCCCGCACGCCCCTTTTTCGCCCCGCATAGCGAAAAAGCGCCAACCTGCCCAGCCGATTTCATGCCTTTTCGGCTCACGGATGTGTCATCGACCCTGACAGGCCGATCACCGCACAAAACGTCCGACAAGCTCGACATGCGCAGACCAGCGGAACTGGTCCACCCCCTGCACCCAGTCCAGCCGATATCCCGCCTGCACCAGCACCTTTGCATCACGGGCAAAGGTCACCGGGTTGCACGACACCATCGCAATCACCGGCACCTTTGTCTGTGCCAGCGTCGCCACCTGCGCCTCGGCCCCGGCGCGTGGCGGGTCAATCACCACGCCGGTCACGCCCTTGAACTCATCGGGCTCCAGCGGGCGGCGGAACAGGTCGCGGGCCTCGGCCCTGATCGGGCGCAGGCCTTCGGTATTGCGCGCCGCCTTGTCCAGTGCGGCAATCATCTCGGCGTCGCCTTCCACCGCATGCACCTCGGCCATCTCGGCCAGCGGCAGGGCAAAGGTGCCCACCCCGGCGAACAGATCGGTGATCCGCTTTTGCGGCCCCAAGGCCGCACGAACCGTCTCTAACAAGGCCAGCTGGCCATGTTCGGTCGCCTGCAAGAACGCACCGGGCGGCGGTGTCACCCGCGCGCGGCCCATCATCTGCACCGGCTGCGCCCGCATGGCCACCGTCTCGCCATCCCATGTCAGCCGCGACATGGCATGCGCTTCAACCACCCGCGCCAGTTCCAGCCGCAACATCCCGTCCAGCGGCTTGCCGCCCGTGACCGTCACATCCGGCCCGCCCAGCGCGCGGGTCACGGTCAGCGATACCTCGGCCGTGCGCGACCCGCCCAGCCGGACCAGTTCTTCCAGCCCCGGCATCGCGGCCATCAGGTCGGGGTGCAACAACTGGCACTGAGGGATCTGCACCAGCGTATCAGACCCCCGCGCATGAAAGCCGATGGTGACCCCGGTTTTCGTCCGCCGTGCCGCAAACGTCGCCCGGCGCCGCGATTGTGGGGGTGAGGTCAGAATCGGCCGCACCTCAGCCGCCAAACCCTGCCCGGCCAAAGCCCCTGCAATGATCCCGGTTTTCCAATCGGCCACAAAGGCATCGGACGCATGCTGCATCAGGCAGCCGCCACAGGTGCGGGCATGCGGGCACGGCGGTTTGACCCGCATCACGCTGGGCGTCACGATCCGCGCACCCAGCAGCCGGTCGCCCTCAAGTTCGCCTTCGACCACCTCTCCGGGCAGCATTTGCGGCACAAAGATTGGGCCGCTGCCCCCCTGCGCGATCCCGTCGCCAAGGTGGCCCAGCCGGTCGATGGTCAAAATCACTCTGCCGCTTCCTTTTCATCCGCCCCGATAAACCCGCCAGACTGGCGGTTCCAGTAGCGGGCATAAAGGCCGCCCTGCGCCAGCAAGGCCTCATGCGTGCCTTGTTCGACAATGCGACCATCGTCAAGCACCACAATCCGGTCCATCGCCGCGATGGTCGACAGCCGGTGCGCAATCGCCAGCACCGTCTTGCCCTGCATCACCCGGTCTAGCGCCGATTGGATGCTGGCCTCCACCTCGCTGTCCAGCGCACTTGTCGCCTCATCCAGCACCAGAATCGGCGCGTCTTTCAAAAACGCCCGCGCCAGCGCGATCCGCTGCCGCTGCCCGCCCGACAGCTTGACCCCTCGTTCGCCCAGGAAGGCGTCATAGCCCTTGCGCCCGTTATGGTCGATCATCTGGCCAATAAAGCCATCGGCTTCGGCGGCCCGCGCTGCGGCAATGATTTCGGCCTCGCTGGCATCCGGGCGGCCATAGGCAATGTTGTCGCGCGCGCTTCGGTTGAACATCGCTGTTTCCTGCGTGACCATGCCAATCTGCCGCCGCAGGCTTTCTTGCGTCACGCCCCGCACATCGTGCCCGTCAATCAGCACCGCGCCCTTTTCGCAATCATAGAGCCTTAAAAGCAGCGCCACGAGGCTGGATTTCCCCGCCCCGGATGCCCCCACGATGCCCAGTTTTTCACCGGCGCGAATGGTCAGGTCCAGTTCGGCCACGCCACCCCTTTGCCGACCATAGGCAAAGGATGCGTGGTCAAACCGGATCTCGCCCCGCACCGGCGGCAAGTCCTGTGCATCCGGCGCATCGGCAAGCTGGTGCGGCGCAGACAACGTGCGCATCCCGTCTTCCACCTCGCCCACCGATGTATAGATCGACATCAGCGTAAAGCTGACCCATCCCGACATCTGCGCGATCCGCATTGCAATGGCCCCTGCCGCAGCAATCGCCCCTGCCGTGGCAAGGCCTTGCTGCCACAGCAGCACCGTGCCGCCGATCAAAAGCACCGGCAGCACCCCGGCAATCGTCATCAGTGACAGCCGAAACCAGGTCGAGATCACGCCAAACTCCAGCGATCTTTCGCGGAACACCTCCATCGCCTTCAAGGCAACCCGGTCTTCAAACGCGGCATGGGCGAACAGCTTCACCGTCTTGATGTTGGTGATCGTGTCCACCACCTGCCCGGTCACCATCGCCCGCGCCGACGCCCGCGCGGCCGAGTTTACGCGCACCCGCGGCATGAAGAACCGGATCAGCAGGATATAGGCCACCAGCCAGGCCGCCAGCGCCAGCGCAATGCGACTGTCGATCGCCAGCAAGAACACCACCGACCCGATCACCGATGCCAGCGCGAAAAACACCGTGTTGATCACCTCGGTCGCCACATCGGTCACAGCCCGCGCCGCCTGCATCTGCTTTTGCGCAATCCGACCCGCGAAGTCATTGTCGAAGAACGTCACCGCCTGCCCCAAGGTCCAGCGGTGCAGCCGACTCAGGACCAAAGGCAGCACATTCGGCCCCACGATGATCGAGTTCGACGCCGCTGAAATCCCGAAGGCCAAGGGCCGCAGGATCAGGTAGAACACCACAAACCCCGCCAGCAACCCGGCGTGATCGGCAAAGAACCGCTCTGGCCCCGCGTTCAACGCCGCGTCGATCACCCAGCCCAGAATGACCGCCGACACCACCTCGGTCGCCCCCGCCACCGCCGACAATGCCCCAGCCAGCCACAGCATCGGCCATGACCCTTTCAGGCACCAGGTCAGGAACGCGCCCAGCACCTGCGGCGGCGCCCCCGTCGCCGGTTCAAACGCGTTGATCGCGTCGCCAAGTCGTATCAGGGCCTTCATTCAGCCGCCTCCTCAAGCCCGATGAAGCCACCCGACTGCCGTGCCCAGAACCGGGCGTAAAGACCATTCAACGCCAAAAGCTGCGCATGGGTTCCCTGTTCAACGATATGGCCATCGTCCAGCACCACAATCCGGTCCATCGCCGCGATGGTCGACAGGCGGTGCGCGATCGCGATCACCGTCTTGCCCTGCATCACACCCGACAGCGCGTGTTGAATCGCCGCTTCGGCCTCACTGTCCAGCGCGCTTGTCGCCTCATCCAGCACAAGGATCGGCGCGTCTTTCAGGATCACCCGCGCCAGCGCCACCCGCTGCCGCTGCCCACCCGACAGCTTCACCCCCCGCTCACCCACATGCGCATCGTATCCGCGCCGACCCTCGGGGTCTTGCAGCGTCAGGATGAAATCATGCGCCTCGGCCCGCCGCGCGGCTTCGATCATCTGCGCTTCACTCGCATCGGGGCGACCATACAGCAGATTGTCACGCACCGACCGGTGCATCAGGCTGCTGTCTTGCTGCACCATGCCGATCTGGCGGCGCAAACTGCCTTGGGTCACCCCGGCAATGTCCTGCCCGTCGATCCTGATCATCCCACCTTCGGGGTCGTAGAACCGCAACATCAGCTTGACCAGGGTCGATTTCCCCGCCCCCGACCGCCCCACAAGCCCGATCTTTTCGCCCGGGCGCACCGTCAGGCTCAGGTTCTCCAACCCGCCCGAGCCGCGGCCATAATGGTGGCTGACGCGGTCGATCTCGATCAACCCTTCCCGAAACGCCAATGGCTTCGCCCCTGGCTTGTCGACCAGACCAATCGGCTGGGTAATTGTCTCCATCCCCTCGGCCACCACGCCCAACGCCTGCACCAGCGCGGTGAACGCCCACATGATCCAATAGGTCATGTTGTTCAACCGCAGCACCAGCGCGGTTGCCGCCGCCACCGTGCCCACGGTTGCCTGACCGCCATACCACAACACAATCGCCCAGCCGGTCACGCCCACGATCAACCCGCCGTTCAGCACGGTCAGCGCCAGATCCATCTTGGTGACGATGCGCATTTCACGGGCAAACGTGCTGCGCGCATGCTCGATCGCCTCCTTTGCATAGTTCAACTCGCTGTCATGATGGGCAAACAGCTTGACCGAGTGGATGTTGGTATAGGCATCCACCACCCGCCCGGTCACCTGCGAACGGGCATCCGAACTTGCCTTCGACGCAGGCCCCGCCCGCCGCACCGTCCAGTTCACCAAGGCTGCATACAACCCGAACCAGATCACCAGCGGCACCAGCAGCCTTGGGTCCGCCTCGGCCAGCAGGATGCCTGCCCCCACCACCGTGACACTGGCAAAGGCCATCGCGTCAAAGGTCTGAAACACCGCATCGCCCGCGGCTGGCGGCGTCTGCATGATCCGGTTGGCGATTCGCCCGGCAAAATCGGACTCAAACCAGCCCACCGGCTGCCGGATCACATGCGCATGCGCGCGCCAGCGAATCATCGTGCCAAAGTTCGGCAGAATGGTGTTGTGCAGCAGCGCCACATTGGCCACCAGCAGCAAGGGCCGCAGGATCAGCACCGCCGCCGCCACCGACAGCATTTCGGTGCCATACTCGGCCCACACCGCTTGCGGGCCATTTTCGCTAAGCAGATCGACCAGCCGCCCGACATACCAGATCAGCGCCACATCGGCAAAAGCCGACACCACCGACAGCGCCGCCGTCACGGCAAACACCCCACGAAACGGCCCCACGAACTGCTTCAGAAACGGCCACAACGCCCGGGGCGGCGTGTCCGTCTGCTCGTAAGGACCGTAAGGGTCCACGAGGTTTTCAAAATACCTGAACACTGGGGACGGCCTCTTGCGGGTCACGACAGGCGTATACCTTCAAAACCGCAAAAGGAAAACCGCCTAGGCCAGAAGTTGATCACGGCTAAGGCGCAGGTCACTGTGCAGCCAGCGCGCCTCAAGCTCTTTCAGCCGCGCACCCAGTGCGGCACCTGTCAGCGGTGCCAGATCGGCTGCCGTTACCGGAAAGCGCGCTGCGGCCCCCCGGCCAACCTCGATCATGTCAAACGGGCCAATCGGCTGTTCCATCACACAGGCGCGCAACAGCAGCGCATCAGACCCACGGTCCACCCCCATCCGCCAGCCCAGAACCGCCGGGCTTTCCATGCTGCCAATGCAGTCGCGCAAGGCTGCCAGATCGCGCGCCTCGGCCCGCGACAGGCGCAGACGGTCGGCCACATCCTGCCCGCCAATCGCCGCCAGACGGCGCAGCCAGTCGGGGTCGGCGTCCAATTCCAGATGCACCAAGGGGGCCAGCGGGCGCGGGTCTGCCCCCGGCAGGATCTGCGCCAGAACCCCGGCCTGCGCCATGGCTGCCACCGCAGGCGCGGGATCTGCCGCCGCCAGCAATTTGCGCATCTCGGCACCAATCCGTTCGCGCGAAAGCGTGTCTAGTCCAGCGATATTTGCCGCGCAGGCCGCCAGCCCTTCGGCGTCGATCCCGGCATCGGGGTCGCCATGCTGCGCGGTAAAGCGAAAGAACCGCAGGATGCGCAAGTAATCCTCGGCAATCCGCGCGGCAGGATCACCGACAAACCGCACACGCCGCGCGCGCAAATCCGGCAACCCGCCCAACGGATCAATCACCACGCCGTGCCGGTCGGCATAAAGCGCGTTCATGGTGAAATCGCGCCGCGCGGCATCTTCCGCAACATGGGCCGAGAACGCCACCACCGCGTGCCGCCCATCGGTTTCCACATCGCGGCGGAAAGTCGTCACCTCATGCGCGCGGCCCTGCGCGATCACTGTGACCGTGCCGTGCTCGATCCCCGTCGGCACCGCCCGAAACCCGGCCTTTTCCGCCAGCATAGACACGGTTTGCGGCAGGGCATCGGTCGCAATGTCAATGTCCGACACCGCAACGCCCATCAGCGCATTGCGCACACAGCCGCCCACGAACAGCGCCTGATGGCCCGCGCCTTCCAGCACCCGGCACAAGGCCTGGGTGCCCGGATGGCTGACCCAATCACCCGCAATCTTCACGGCGCCGCCCTTTCCGCCAACCCGCGCAAGATCCGCGCCGTGGCCCCCCAGATGTAATAGGGGCCGTAAGGCACCGCGTAATAGTGCCGCCATTGCCCCAGCCAGCGCCGCCGTTCGACCCGATAATTGTCAAGCCCCAGCACATGCGCCAAGGGCACGGTGAACACCTCTTCCACCTCTCCCGCCTCTGGCACTGGCGAGAAATCCATCCGAACAAGGCCCAGAACCGGCAGGATCGAAAACCCCGTCACGGTTTCATGCGTCGGCAGATGGCCCAGCACCTGCACCCGTCCGGGCGGCAGGGCGATCTCTTCCATCGCCTCGCGCAGCGCCGCCGCCTCGGCATCGGCATCGGTCGGGTCCACCTTGCCCCCCGGACAGGCGATCTGCCCCGGATGGTGGTTCAGATGCGACGCCCGCTTGGTCAGGATCAGCCGCGCGCCAGCAGGCCGCAGCCAGACCGCAACCAACACCGCCGCCGGGCGCAACACGCGGCCCGGCGCAAGCGTGACGTCAGGGTTCAGGTCAAAGTCAGAGGTCTCGCCCGCCGGGCGCTGCAAGGCGCGCAGCAGGCAAGCCACCTCATCCATTGCTGGCTTCAAACCCCAGCGTCTTGGGGTCCATCTCGTAATGCGCGCCGCAGAACTGGCAATCGGCGGTCACAATGCCTTCGGGCGTGGTCATCTTTTCAATGTCGCGCTGCGAATAGATCGACATGGTGTTGCGCACCTTGTCTTCGGAACACGAACAGCCAAACCGCACCGGCTGTGCCTCGAACACCCGCGGCCCCTCTTCGTGAAACAGCCGCAACAGAAGGTCTGACGGCGTCACCTGCGGGCCGATCAACTCCATCGCCTCGACCGTATCCAGCAGAACATTGGCGCGGGTCCAGTTTTCACCGTCATCGCCCGACAGGATATCGGTGTGCTGCAACAGCCCGCCCTCGCCCGAGCCGCCTTCGGCTGCCACGCTCATCCCCACGCTGGGCATGTGCTGCAACATCACGCCACCGCCACGCCAGTGCAGCGGCCGCCCCGGATCGTGGCTTTGGCCAAAGGTCACCGAAAACCGGGTCGGCAACTGCTCGGATTGCGCGAAATACGTCTCGGCGCAGGCCGAAAGGCTGCTTCCGGCAATCGGGGTAAAGCCCTGATAGGGCACCATCCCTTCGCCCTGATCCAGCATGACGGCGAAATAGCCCTGGCCGATCTGGCTGAACGGCACCGCCTCGGGGTCCAGCCGTTCGGCATCATAGCTGGCATAGGCACGGATGCGCGCCGGTTCGCCGTCATCGGTCGGGCCATAATAATCTGTCGCGATCAGCCGCGCCGGGCCGTTGCCCCGGATTTGCAGACTCAGCTTCCAGCGCAGTTTCACGGCTTGCCCGATCAACGCGGTCAGCAGGGCGGCCTCAGCCACCAGCGCCTCGATCTGCGGCGGATAGGAATGTTGCGACAGCACCTGTTCCAACACCCCATCCAACCGCACCACGCGGCCGCGGATGGCGGACAGGTCAAGCTGAAATGGCAGGACGGTATCGTCCCAAGCGATCTGGGGTCCAATGGTCATGGAGTTTCCTTCGAGAGCCAGACTTGGCATACCGCGCCTATATAGGCAGGGCAACCTTGTGACCAAGGGGGGCAGGAAAGATGCGGCGCTTTGGCGAATCGATCAAGTGGGGGCAGGTCTACCGACCCAGACCCGGCGTTTATGCCGTTTTGCTGGATGGGTCAAACCTGCTGGTAACGCATCAGGCCGAACCCGTGCCCGAGATTCAGCTGCCCGGTGGCGGCATCGACCCCGGCGAACACCCGGTCGCCGCCCTGCACCGCGAGGTGTTTGAAGAAACCGGCTGGAAGATGCAGATCACCCGGCGGCTGGGGGCCTACCGGCGGTTTACCTACATGCCGGAATACGACAAATGGGCCGAAAAGATCTGCGCCATCTATCTGGCAGTGCCAGTCCGGCGCATCGGCCCACCGTCAGAGTCCGGCCACACCGCGATCTGGATGCCGGCCCGGGATGGTCTGGACAGGCTGGCCAATGCGGGCGACCGCGCCTTTCTGGCCCGCGCCCTGCGCGATCAGCCCCGGTAATCGAACACCAGACCCGATACATCGTCGGGAAAATCCTCAGACCCCAGATGCGACGCCAGATCCCAGATCAGCGCCTCCAGCAATGGGCCGCTGTCCAGGCCGCGATTCTTGCGAATCAGATGTTCAAGCCCATCCTCGCCCAATTCCATGCCCAGCCGCGACGGGCATTCCGTCATCCCGTCCGACAGCAACAGCAGCCGATCGCCCTTTTGCAAGCGGGCCATCACCCGTTCGTGCCGGGCATCGGGCAGCAGCCCGATCGGCAACCCGCCACCCCCCAGCCGTTCGATCTGCCCATCCCTGCGCAGGATCAGCGGATAGGGATGCCCCGCCTGCACAAAGGCCACCACCCCGGTCGCCAGATCAACATCGGCATAAACCATGGTAAAATACTGATCGACCTGCAAATCCTGCAACATCGCTCGGTTGAACCGCGCCGCCACCTCTTCGGGGGGCACCGGGTCAAAGCCGCCATCGGCCCGGCGTTGCAAGGCAAGGTTCTGGTCCGGCGACGCCGCCGACAGATACCCGGCCAGCCGCGCGGTCATCATCGCGGATGCAACGCCATGGCCCGACACATCGACCGAATACAGCGCCACCCGATCCGGCCCCAACTCAAAGAACCCGACCAGATCGCCACCGACATGGCCCGACGGGCGCAAGAACAGCGTGGCGGCCCCCCGCCCCCAATCCCGAAACCGTTCGCGCACAAGGGCTTGTTGCAGCTTTCGCGCCTCAATCAGGTCGCGGTCCACCATGGCCTGGGCGCGCTGCAACTCTGCCAGCGTTGCCCCCAGCAGGCGGTTTTTCTGCACCAGTTCGGCCTGCATTCCGACAATGCGTTCCCCGGCCCGCAACCGCGCGCGCAGATCGTCAGCCAGCACCGGTTTGGTCAGGAAATCATCGGCCCCGGCCTCGAACCCCGTGGCAATCTCGGCCTTTTCGGATTTTGCGGTCAGCAGGATGAAATAGGCATAGGCCTCTTGCTCCAGCGCGCGAAAGGCGTGGCAAAACTCCAGCCCCGACATGCCATCCATCATCCAGTCCGACAGGATGATATCGAATGGCGCTGACTGGCAGGCAACCAACGCCTCCTCGCCCGACGCCGCCTCAACCACGCGATATCCCCAGCGCGCCAGCGACATTGCCAAAATCCGCCGTTGCGCCTTGCTGTCATCGACAACAAGCACCTGCAAAGGCCGGTCGGGTGCCCGACCGCCGTCCATCTTGCCCTGAACCGTGATGCCCGTCATCGCCATGCGTGCGCCGCCCCTTTGTCTGGCCAATGACATGCGGCCAAGGGTGTTAAGCCTCTGTGAAATGTAAAACTGAGAAGGTTTGCCCCGGTCGCGCCACTGTTCGGTGACGCTGCGTTAAGCGGCATCCTTGATCCTTCCCTGACATGGGCGATCCATAGGTGGTGTGATGATTGATTGGGAACGTGTGCACGATCTGTGCGCAGAAATCGGGCCGGATGACTTTGGCGAGGTGGTCAGCCTGTTTCTGGACGAGGCGGATGACGTGGTCAGCCGCATCCCAACCCTGACCGATGCCCGCGCGATCGAGCGCGATCTTCATTTTCTCAAGGGCAGCGCGCTGAACCTTGGCTTGGCCGATCTGGCGCAAATCTGCCAGGCGGGCGAACGCAGGGCCGCATCCGGCCGCACCGATATTGACCTTGACCAGATCGTCGCCACCTACACAGTCTCTCGGCAAAGCTTTCTTGGCGGGATGCCGGCCGTTGCCGTCGCTTAAATCAGAAACTCGGACAGGATCCCGTCATTGGTGATGTCGCGGTACGGAAATGCCGCCTGATCCAGCCGGGTGAACAGCCTGACAAAATTATGCGGCGACTTGGTCTCGATGCCAATCAGCACCGACCCGAAGTTGCGCGCCGATTTCTTCAGATATTCAAAGCGGGCAATGTCATCCTCGGGCCCCAGCATTTCCAGAAACTCACGCAAGGCACCGGGGCGCTGCGGCATCCGCAGGATGAAATATTTCTTCAACCCGCCAAAGCGCTGCGCCCGTTCCTTGACCTCGGGCAGCCGCTCAAAGTCAAAGTTCCCGCCCGAGGTGACGCAGACCACCGTCTTGCCGCGAATGACCTCGGCCAATTCCGGCAAGACATCCACCGCCAGCGCCCCCGCCGGTTCCAGCACGATGCCTTCGACATTCAGCATCTCCAGCATGGTGATGCAGATCCGGTCCTCGGGTGCCAGCAGCACATGCGACGGATCGATCCAATCCAGCCGCTGAAAGGTCTTGTCACCCAACCGCGCCACCGCCGCGCCATCGACAAAGCTGTTCACCTCGGCCAGCGTCTTTGGCCCGCCCGCCGCCAGCGCCGCGGTCAGCGACGCACCGCCCAACGGCTCGACAAAGCGAAACGCCACACCCGGCGCAACGGCACGCATGTAGCTGGTCACGCCCGAAGACAGCCCGCCGCCGCCCACCGGCAAGACCACCAGATCAGGATCAGCCCCCAACTGATCCAGTATTTCCACCCCGACCGAGGCCTGCCCCAGAATCACGTCCTCATCGTCAAAGGGCGACAGGAAATGCGCACCCTGATCGGCGCAAAACGCCTTGGCCGCGGCCAGCGTCTGGTCGAAATAATCGCCCGTCAGTTCAATCTGCACGCAACCCGCGCCAAAGATGCGGGTTTTGTCTATTTTCTGCTGCGGCGTCGTCACCGGCATGAAGATCGTGCCCTGCACCCCGAAATGCCGGCAGGCAAACGCCACCCCCTGCGCATGGTTACCAGCACTGGCGCAGACAAACTGGCCTTGGTCCGGTTGCTGCGCCCGCACCTTTCGCATCGCCGTGAACGCGCCGCGCAGCTTGTAGGACCGCACCGGCGACAGATCCTCACGCTTCAGCCAGATCTCGGCACCATAGCGCTGCGACAGGTGGTCGTTGCGCTGCAAAGGCGTGGGGTCAAACAGATCGCGCAGGGCGTCTGTGGCAAGGCGGGCATCTTTGGCAAAATCGGTCATGCCCTTGGATGCCGCACCGCCCCCAATTTGGCAAGCGCGGCGAATTGTAACCGTTACGCCGTGTTTCTTGCCCTTTGTCGCGTTTCGCCTTATCCCCGCGCAAATCCCAAAGGGAGCGTTCCGATGTCCAAACCCAAAAAAGTCGTCCTCGCCTATTCCGGCGGGCTTGATACCTCGATCATCCTGAAATGGCTGCAAACCGAATACGGCTGCGAGGTGGTGACCTTTACCGCCGATCTGGGTCAGGGCGAAGAACTGGACCCCGCCCGTGAAAAGGCGATCCTCTTGGGCATCAAGCCGGAAAACATCCACATCGTCGACGTGCGCGAAGAGTTCATGCGAGACTTCGTCTTCCCGATGTTCCGCGCCAACGCGCTGTATGAGGGGCTTTATCTGCTGGGCACCTCGATTGCGCGCCCGCTGATCAGCCAGCACCTTGTCCGCATCGCGCATGAGACCGGCGCCGATGCCGTGGCGCATGGCGCGACCGGCAAGGGCAATGATCAGGTCCGGTTCGAACTTTCGGCCTATGCGCTGGACCCGTCGATCAAGGTCATCGCGCCCTGGCGCGAATGGGATCTGACCAGCCGCACCAAACTGCTGGAGTTTGCCGAAGCGAACCAGATCCCCATCGCCAAGGACAAGCGCGGCGAAGCGCCGTTTTCGGTGGATGCCAACCTGCTGCACACCTCGTCCGAAGGCAAGGTGCTGGAAAACCCTGGCGACGAACCCCCGGCCTACGTCTGGCAGCGCACGGTTGACCCCGAAGACGCGCCAAACACGCCGGAAATGGTGGAAATCACCTTTGAGCGCGGCGATGCGGTGGCGATCAACGGTCAGGCGATGTCGCCCGCCACCATCCTGACCAAGCTGAATGAACTTGGCGGCAAGCATGGTGTCGGCCGCCTTGATCTGGTGGAAAACCGCTTTGTCGGCATGAAATCGCGCGGCGCCTATGAAACCCCCGGCGGCACCATCCTGCTCGAAGCGCATCGCGGCATCGAACAGATCACGCTGGACGCGGGCGCAGGCCATCTGAAAGACAGCATCATGCCGCGCTATGCCGAGCTGATCTACAACGGCTTCTGGTTCAGCCCCGAACGCGAAATGCTGCAAGCCCTGATCGACAAAAGTCAGGAACATGTCACCGGCACTGTGCGCGTGAAACTGTACAAGGGCTTGGCCCGCACCGTGGCGCGCTGGTCCGACCACACGCTTTATTCCGAAAAGCACGTGACCTTTGAAGAAGACGCCGGTGCCTACGACCAGAAAGACGCCGCCGGCTTCATCCGCCTGAACGCCCTGCGCCTGAAACTGATCGCCACCCGCAACGCAAGGGTCGCAGCCAAGGGCTGACCGGGCAAAGCCCCCCACCCCCATCCCCTCCCCACAGAGGGGGAGGGGAGGCACTTGGTCTTGACACGTTGAGGTTTGGCCCCGCCGAGGCTTTGCCCCCGTTGAGACATCTGCCATGGCGCACCTCCCTCCCCCCTCGTGGGGGAGGGATGGGGTGGGGGGGCGACCGGCTTAGATCGCAAACCGCTGCAACCGATCATAAAACGGCAGCGCCTGATCGACGATCTGTTGATATCCCTCCGGCAATTCCGGCAACTCGCCTTCCGGGTCTTCAAACCCGCTGGACCGATGCACCGCGCCGTACCAATGCGGGGCCCAGACGCCATCATAGGGCTTTGGCCCCACCGACCAGTGCAGCATGCTTTCCGTAAACCCGATGCCCAGCGCCGCACACAGCCGGGTCAGCGCCGCGCGTGGTTCGGCGCGGATATCGGCGCTGTCGATCACCAGCGGCGGCTGCCCGCCCCACCCCGCCACCTGATCGAACAACTCGGCCTGCTGGACAAAGCCGATATCCATCAGCGTCGGACCTTCGCGCTTTTTGGCATAAGACGCCACCACCCGCGCCGGATGGCGGATCAGGAACACATTGGTCAGGCCGCGCAGAAAACCCCGGTCAAAGGCGGGGACCATGTGCAGCGTCATGTGCTTTTGGTAAAACAGGCTCTGACCTTGCGGATTGTGACCGATACAGGCCGCGGCAACCTTTTCAGCGTCCCCCTCATGCGCGGCAAGGATCTGATCGCGCATCGGGTGGTCAATCCCGGTCTGCCGCAGATAGGCTGCATAAAACGGCTCGTCCCACACCGCGCAATCACCGCGCGCGGCAAAGGCATACATCAGCGCCGTCGAGAGGTTGCGGGGGCCTGACCACATCGCGATTTTCATGGGCCTTTGCCTTTTTGCTGCTGTCGGATTGGGGGTTTCACACCCCCAAACCCCCGTGGGGTATTTTCACCAAGAGGAAATCACGCGCCGACAAGGGCTTTGTAAAGGGCACGGATGCGTTCGGTCATCGGCCCGATCTGGCCGGTGCCGATGGTGCGCCCGTCGATGCTGCCGACCGGAGTTTGCGCCCCGAAAGTGCCGGTCAGGAACGCCTCATCCGCGCTGTAGGTGTCGAACAGGCTGAAATTGCGCTCAAACACCGGGATGTTGTTGGCGCGGCACAGGTCGATGACCTTGGCCCGGGTGATGCCGTTCATGCAATAGTCGCCGGTGCTGGTCCAGACCTGACCCTTTTTCAAGATGAAGAAGTTGCAGGCGTTGGTGGTGTTCACAAAGCCGTGGATGTCCAGCATCAGCGCCTCATCCGCGCCGGCCTTTTCGGCGGCAATGCAGGCCAGGATGCAGTTCAGTTTGGAATGGCTGTTCAGCTTGGGGTCTTGCGTCATCGGCAATCCGCGCAAATGCGGCACGGTGGCAAGCCGGATCGGGCGCGGCAGGTTTGGACGCGAGTGTTCCATGATGATCACCACCGTCGGCCCCTGCTGCGACAGTTTCGGGTGCTGGAACGGCCGGGTCTTGACCCCGCGCGTCACCATCAGCCGGGCATGGGCATCGGTCTGCATGCCATTGGCGGTCTGGGTCTGGAAGATGGCTGCCGCGATCTGATCGCGGGTCATGCCGATATCAAGGTCGATTGCCTTCGCGGCTTCGAACAAGCGGTCCAGATGATCGTCGAGAAAGCTCCAGCGGCAATTGTAAAGCCGCAGGCCCTCCCACACGCCATCGCCCAGCATGAAGCCGGAGTCGTAGACCGACACCAGCGCCTCGCGTCTTGGTTTAAGCGCGCCATTCACCCAGATCAGGATGGTTTCGTTGCGCGCATCATCGTCGGCCTGATGGGTGGAAACTGCATTGGTCATGTCGGCCCCCCGTTGTGGTGTCAGGCTAGGCTGACGGCGCGCCAAGGGGAAGGGCCAGCTTCACCGTTGCGTGACCTCACGGCAGGGTGAGTGGACGCGCGGCAAGGCGTGGTGGTCTGTGGCGGGTGACACATGGAGGGTCGCAATGACACGGATAGGTTCATTGGCCGCAGCGCTGGCCAGTTTGATGCTGATGATGGGCACGACCGGCAGCCATGCCGCCCCGGAAAAGGCCATCGTCGCGGGTGGCTGTTTCTGGTGCGTCGAGTCGGATTTTGAAAAGGTGCCGGGGGTGACATCGGTGGTGTCGGGCTATACCGGCGGGGACAGGCAGAACCCGACCTATCAAAACCACGAGGGGCATTATGAGGCGGTCGAGATCAGCTTTGACAATGCCACCATCAGCTATGGCGATCTGATCGCCAAGTTCCTGCGATCCATCGACGTGACCGATGCCGGCGGGCAGTTCTGTGACCGGGGTTCCGCCTACCGGACCGCCATTTTCGTCTCGAACGCGGCGCAAAAGCAGGCGGCCGAGGCGGCGGTGGCCGAGGCAGGCAAGGTTCTGGGCCAAAAGATCGTGACCCCGGTGGTGCAGGCCCGCACCTTCTGGAACGCCGAAGACTACCATCAGGATTATTACAAAAGCAGCGACATCATCCTGACCCGCGCCGGGCCGAAGCAGAAGAAGAACGCCTACAAGTTCTATCGCGATGCCTGCGGTCGGGATGCGCGGGTAAAGCAGGTTTGGGGGGCCGAGGCCGCCTTTGCCAAATGACCGAAGGCCCGCCACAGGGGCGGGCCTTTTGCCTTACTGGCCGATCTTGCAGGCGGCCATCACCGCCATGTTCAGGATATCGTTCACCGTCGAATTGGTCGAACAGATCTGGATCGGCTTCTTCACCCCGGTCAGGATCGGCCCGATCACCGTCGCCCCGGCCATTTCCTGCATCAGCTTGACCGAGATGCTGGCCGAATGGCGCGCCGGCACCACCAGAATATTGGCAGGCCCGGTCAGGCGGCAGAACGGATAGTTCTTCATCTGCTCGGGGTTCAGCGCCACATCGACGGTCATTTCGCCTTCATATTCGAAATCCACCCCGATCCGGTCCAGCACCTTTGGCGCGTCATGCATTTTGGTCGCGCGTTCGCTGACCGGGTAGCCGAAGGTGGAAAACGACACGAAGGCCACCCGCGGTTCCAGCCCCAGCGACCGCGCCACCCCGGCGGACCGGATGGCAATGGTCGCCAGATCCTCGGGTTCGGGCCATTCCTGCACCAGCGTATCCGAGATCAGCACGATCCGGCCCTTGTGCAGCAGCGCCGTCACCCCCACCGCCCCATCTGACGCCTTGGCGTCGAACACGTTGTTGATCAGGCTCAGCACATGCGCCGATTTGCGGGTGACGCCGGTCACCAGCCCATCGCCATGCCCGTGTTGCAGCATCAGGGCCGAGAACACGTGCCGGTCGCGCGCGGCCAGCCGGTGAATGTCTTGCCGGTCCTGGCCCTGGCGTTGAAGGCGGGCGTAAAGGAAATCCTTATAGGTATCCAGATACCGTGAATTGGCGGCGTTCACGATCTCCAGCTCGCGCACGGCATCGCCCAGACCCACGGCATCCAGCTTTTCGCGCACGTCCGCCTCACGACCCACCACCAGCGCGCGGCCCAGACCGGCGCGCTGATAGGCAACAGCGGCGCGCAGCACACGCGGCTCGTCGCCCTCGGCAAAGATCATCCGGGCCTGCGCCTGTTTGGCCCGCGCATGCACGCCTTGCAAGATGCTGGCGGTCGGGTCCATCCGGCTTCTCAGACCCTGCTCATAGGCTTTCATGTCAATGATCGGGCGGCGCGCCACCCCGGTATCCATGCCTGCCTTGGCCACGGCGGGCGGGATCACATAGATCAGCCGCGGATCAAACGGGGTCGGGATGATGTAGTCGCGGCCAAACGACAGCTTGCGACCATAGGCCATCGCCACCTCGTCGGGCACATCTTCGCGTGCCAGCGCGGCCAGCGCCTTGGCACAGGCGATCTTCATCTCGTCATTGATGGCGCGGGCATGAATGTCCAGCGCGCCGCGGAACAGATAGGGAAAGCCCAGCACGTTGTTCACCTGATTGGGGTAATCGCTGCGCCCGGTGGCCACGATCGCATCGGGCCGCACGGCATGGGCTTCTTCCGGGGTAATTTCGGGATCGGGGTTTGCCATGGCAAAGATCACCGGGTTTTCCGCCATTGCAGACACCATTTCCGGCGTCACCGCGCCCTTGGCCGACACGCCCAGAAACACATCCGCGCCCACCATCGCCTCATCCAGCGTGCGCAAGGGCGTATTGGCGGCATGGGCCGATTTCCACTGGTTCATGCCCTCGGTCCGGCCCTGCCAGATCACGCCCTTGGTGTCGCACATGATGCAGTTGTCGTGCTTGGCCCCCATGCGCTTCAGCAGTTCCAGACAGGCAATGCCCGCAGCCCCTGCGCCATTCAGCACAATCCGGCAATCTTCGATCTTCTTGCCCGACAATTCCAGCGCGTTGATCAGGCCGGCCGCGCAGATCACCGCCGTGCCGTGCTGGTCATCATGAAACACCGGAATGTCCATGATCTCTTTCAGCCGCTGTTCAATGATGAAACACTCGGGCGCCTTGATATCCTCAAGGTTGATGCCGCCAAAGGTTGGCCCCATCAGAGAAACCGCCTTGATGATCTCATCGGGGTCTTCGGTGTCCAGCTCGATATCAATCGCGTTCACATCGGCAAAGCGCTTGAACAGCACCGCCTTGCCTTCCATCACCGGCTTGGCGGCCAGCGCGCCAAGGTTGCCCATGCCCAGAATCGCCGTGCCGTTGGAAATCACCGCCACTATGTTGCCCTTGACTGTATAGTCATAGGCCAGTGCCGGATTGTCGGCGATGGCCTGCACCGGAACCGCCACGCCGGGGCTGTAGGCAAGGCTCAGGTCGCGCTGGGTCGCCATCGGGGTTGACGCCACGATGTCATATTTTCCGGGGCGCGGTTCAAGGTGATAGGCAAGCGCCTCTTCGGGCGTGACACGGGTGGTCGAGGACATGGGCCATATGTTCCTGAAATGAAGGTGACCTGTCATAGCCTTGCCACGAAGGCCACACAATCATCTTCCAGCAGCGATTGGCCCTTACAACAGGTGCTGCAACCAGTCGCGCCCCTTGGCCAGGTCGGCCAGCCGGTCGGGAAAATCGCCCTGCATCCGCCGGATCACCCAGATCAGCACCTCCAGATTGTCACCGCTGCGCGCGCACCACAGCATCTGCACCAGCGTTTGCCAGCGCGAAGGATCGGCCTCTAACGCCGCATGCAGCGCCATCATTTCGCCGCCCCATTCGCGCCGCGCCTTGTGCACCTCGGCCTGCAACAGGCACAGGTCAACATCGCCGGGCTGCATGTCGCGATGCCTGTCCAGCATGGCCTCGGCCCGGTCCGGATGCGCGCTGGCCAGCAATTGCCCGGCCAGGCTGGCGACATCCGCCGGCAGCGTCAGGCGCGGGGCATGGCCACACAGCGCCGCCACATAGCCCATCAGCCGCCCCAGGCCGCGATCTGTCAAATGCACGGGCACCATGCCTTCGGTGGCAAAGTCAGGCTCGCCCAGCGGATCGGCGCGGTCATGGTCGGCAAAAAAGGTAACGTATCGGCAGCCTGACGCATGCGCCAACGGCCAGAAGTCGCCCCACCGGCTTTGCGCGGTCTGCAAGGTGCCGATCTCGATCACCGTGGCGTCCGGGTTGGCAAACAGCATGTTGGCAAAGCCCGCCCCATGCTGCGACACCATGATCTCGGCACGCGCCATCAGCGCGATCTGTTCCAGTGGCGTCAGCGACTCAAAGCAAAGGCTGACAAAGCCAAAGGCGGTCAGCAGCTCGACCAGCGCCGCCTCGCCCTTCATCCGCCGGTCACGCGCCTGCCCCGGTGCGCGGGCAACATACACCCGTTTCGGCAGATGGCTGAAATCCCGGCCTTCGATCGCCCGCAACGCCCGCACCCGCAACGCCACAAGGCCAGAATCAAGGCTGTTCATCGCCAAGGTCGCCCGTGTCAATCGACTGACCGCGTGACCGTGCCAGGCCAGATCAGACGGTGCCAATGCATCCAGACTGCCAACCCAGTCAGGCGGCATCTGGAAATAGGTCAGCATCGTGCCATAGGCCGAAACCACCCGGTCATAGGACTTTGGCGCCCGCTCGAACACCACCCGGCCCGCCAGCTCCGGGAACAGGGCCGCAACGAAGGCCCCGGTAAAGCCGCGCGTCTTGGCCTCGTGGTTGGGAAAGTGAATGAACACCCGACCCATGAACCCCAGCCCATCCAGAACGCAAAGCTGGCCCAGGGTTTCGGTCAGAAAGTGAAAGTAGTTAAAGGTGTTGCGACACTCGATGGCAAAATCCACGCCTTCGGGCAGGGTTGTCAGCGGCAAGGACGCCCCCTCATTCGCCGCCTGACACTCGGCAAAATAGCGCTGGATCGCATCGCCCTCGCCGGAATGGCGGTTCAGCATCCGCGCGCCCGACGCACCGTTCAACAGACACTTCCCCCCCGCCGATGCATAGGATTTGCGAAACTCTGCCCCGGTCAGCAGCACCGGAACGCTGGCAAATTCAACCACCTTGGCAAAACTGCGGTGCCGCTTGGCCTGCCGGACCTGCGTGTCAATCCGGGCGTTCATCGCATCATCGACCGAGGCGGCAAAGCCCTCGATCACCGCAGGCGCGCGCAACCGCCACCACTGCGCGGGTTCAGCCAGCAGCGCAAAACCCGCGTCCCGGCCTGGGTTCAGGAACAACGCCTCGGGGGGCATTGCCAGATCAACCTGATTGCGCACCCTGCCCCCGGAAACTGCCCGCGCGATCACTTTACCACCCGCAGCCGCCCCGTCCATGCCCATGCAACCGGACCCGACCGATTGGCCTTTCGCCCCGCCCGCCGGTTTTGTAACCTGCCCGCCAACCGGGGGGGCCAGTTGTCGGACGAAGACGCCACAGTGACGCCGATGATGGCGCAATACCTTGACATCAAACGCGCCAACGCGGGCGCTTTGCTGTTTTACCGCATGGGCGACTTCTACGAGATGTTCTTTGACGACGCGATTGCCGCAGCACAAGCACTGGACATCGCGCTGACCAAACGCGGCTTTCACCTTGGCGAACCGATCCCGATGTGCGGCGTGCCCGTCCATGCCGCCGAAGGCTATCTGCTGACCCTGATCCGCAAGGGCTTTCGCGTCGCCATCGCCGAGCAACTGGAAGACCCGGCCGAGGCGAAAAAGCGCGGCTCCAAATCGGTGGTGCGGCGCGATGTGGTCCGCCTTGTCACCCCCGGCACCCTGACCGAAGACGCCCTGCTGGACGCCCGCCGCCACAACTACCTGGCGGCTTGGGCCGAGGTGCGCGACGACGCCGCCCTTGCTTGGGCCGATATCTCGACCGGTGAGTTCCGGGTGATGCCCTGCCCGCTGGCGCGCCTGTCGCCCGAACTCGCCCGCCTTGCCCCGCGTGAGGTGCTGGTGAGTGAGGCACGCGACCGCGACGTTTCCCCCATCGCGCAGGATATGGGGGCCGCCCTTACCCCCCTGTCGCGCGGCAGTTTCGACTCTGTTTCGGCGGAAAAGCGGCTTTGCGCGCTGTTTGGTGTCACCTCGCTCGATGCCTTTGGCAGCTTTGACCGGGCCGAGGTTTCGGCCATGGGCGCGCTGGTCGATTACCTTGATCTGACCCAGCGCGGCAAACTTCCGCTGCTGCGCCCGCCTGTCCGCGAAAGCGCGGGCGGCGCGATGCAGATCGACTTTGCCACCCGCCGCAATCTGGAACTGACCCAAGCCTTGTCGGGCGGCCGCGACGGATCGCTGCTGATGGCGGTTGACCGCACCGTCACCCCCGGCGGCGCGCGCCTGCTGGAACGCCGGATTTCCGCCCCGTCCTGCGATCTGCCGACCATCCATGCCCGGCACGCATCGGTGCGGTTTCTGCTGGAACAGGGTCTGTTGCGCGAAGATTTGCGCAACCACCTGCGCCGCGTCCCCGATATCGACCGCGCCCTGTCGCGCCTTGCGCTTGACCGGGGCGGCCCGCGCGATCTGGCCGCGATCCGCGCAGGCCTGACCCAAGCCGAAGCCATGCGCCCCCTGCTGCCCGATGCCCCCGCGCTTTTGGCCGAGGCGACCGCCGCCTTGGGTGGCCACAGCGCGCTGATCGACCTGCTGGACCGCGCCCTTGTGGCCGAACCGCCGCTTCTGGCCCGCGACGGCGGCTTTATCGCCAGCGGCTTTGACCCCGACCTTGATGCCACCCGCGCCCTGCGTGACGAAGGCCGCAGCGTGATTGGCCGCATGCAGGCCGACTATGCGACCGCCGCTGGCGTGGCGGGGCTGAAGATCAAGCACAACAACGTGCTGGGCTACTTCATCGAGGTGACGCCCCCCCATGAACCCGCCCTGCGTGCGCGCCCCGATCTGTTCATTCACCGCCAGACCACAGCGGGGCAGGTGCGCTTTACCACGGTAGATCTGTCGAACCTTGAAACCCGCATCCTGAACGCCGGAAACCACGCGCTAGAGATTGAAAAACGACACTATGACAGCCTGAAACAGGCGATCCTTGATCAATCCGGCCCCATCGGGGCCACGGCCCGCGCCTTGGCGGAAATCGACCTTGCCAGCGCCTTTGCCGATCTGGCCATGGCCGAAGACTGGGCCGAACCGCAGGTTGATGCCAGCCACGCCTTTACCGTCACCGGCGGGCGCCACCCGGTGGTCGAACGCGCGCTGAAACGGCAGGGTGCCGGGCCGTTCGTTGCCAATGATTGCGCGCTGACCACCGGCACCACCCCTGCCATCTGGCTGCTGACCGGGCCGAACATGGCGGGCAAATCCACCTTCCTGCGCCAGAACGCACTGATCGCCCTGCTGGCGCAGGCGGGCAGCTTTGTGCCTGCCGCTGCGGCCCATATCGGGCTGGTCAGCCAGTTGTTCAGCCGGGTGGGTGCGGCCGATGACCTTGCGCGCGGGCGATCCACCTTCATGGTGGAAATGGTCGAAACCGCCGCCATCCTCAATCAGGCCGATGACCGCGCCTTGGTGATCCTTGATGAAATCGGCCGCGGCACCGCCACCTATGACGGGTTGTCGATTGCATGGGCCACACTGGAACATCTGCATCAGGTCAACCGCTGCCGTGCGCTGTTCGCCACGCATTACCATGAAATGACCGCCCTTGCCGCAAAGCTGCCGGGGGTGGAAAACGCCACCGTCACCGTCAAGGAATGGGATGGCGACGTGATCTTTCTGCACGAGGTCCGCAAAGGTGCCGCCGACCGCAGCTACGGCGTGCAGGTCGCGCGGCTGGCAGGCTTGCCGCAATCGGTGATCGACCGGGCCAAGACCGTGCTTGAGGCATTGGAGAAAGGCGAACGCGAAGGCGGCAAACCGGCCACCCTGATTGATGACCTGCCGCTGTTTCGCGTCGCCCCCCCTGCGGCACCGGCGGCGAAACCTGTCAAACCTTCGGCCATCGAGGCGCGGTTGCGCGACCTGCACCCCGATGAACTGACCCCGATTGACGCGCTGCGTCTGGTCTATGACCTCAAGCAGATGCTGTAGCGCGCGTTTACAGAATCTTCATCATATCGCAAGAATCCCGTCACACAGCGTCGTTAGGCAACCCCGGTGGCAACAGGGGGCCTACCGTATGCTGGAAGTCAAAGCTGTCACCCGTTTGTTCGGCCAGAAAGCTGCGGTCGACAGCATCAGCTTTGCCGTGGATCGTCCCGCTTTTGTCGGCATCATCGGGCGGTCCGGCGCGGGCAAATCCACCTTCCTGCGGATGATGAACCGCCTGACCGACGCCACCTCGGGCGAAATTGTGGTTGATGGCCGCGATATTCTGGCGCTGAAGGGGGCTGAGGCCCGCGCCTGGCAAAGCCAATGCGCGATGATCTTCCAGCAGTTCAATCTGGTGCCGCGGATGGATGTGGCGTCAAACGTGCTGCACGGCATCCTTAACCGCCGCTCAACCTTGCAGACCATGTTCAACCTGTGGTCGCGGACCGACATCCTGCGCGCGCTGGAAATCCTCGATCGGCTGGGCATTTCCGAACAGGCCCCCAAACGGGCCGAGGCGCTGTCGGGTGGCCAGCAACAGCGCGTCGCCATCGCCCGCGCCCTGATGCAAGACCCCAAGATCATTCTGGCCGACGAACCCATCGCCAGCCTTGACCCGATGAACGCGCAAATCGTCATGGACACGCTGAAGCGCATCAACGTCGAAGACGGGCGCATGGTGATTGCCAACCTGCACACGCTGGACACCGCGCGCCGCTATTGCGACCGGGTGATCGGCATGCGCGATGGCCGCATCGTGTTTGACGGCACCCCAGACCAGCTTTCGACCGGCGTTGCCCGCGACATCTATGGCGCGGACGAGACGTTCAACGAGGACGCCACCTCGACCTCCATCCCTTCAGACACCCGGCCCGACGTGGCCTATGCCGAGGCGATGCTGTCCTGATTTCCCCGGCCCTGCCTTCAGGGCCTTAACCCGCATGGAGAGACCCATGAAAACGCTGCTGCTTTCTCTCGTTGCCTCGACGGCGCTGACTGGTGCCGCCATGGCCCAAGACGCCATCACCGGCTTCAACATCGGCATCCTTGGCGGCGAAAACGCCCAGGACCGCATGACCAACATCGAATGCTTCCGCGCCGCCGTCGAGGCCGAGCTGGGTGTTCCGGTCAAGCTGTTCACCCCCGCCGACTATGACGGTGTGATCCAGGGCCTGCTGGGCGGCACGCTCGACTTTGCCTGGTTGGGTGCTTCGGCCTATGCCAAGACCTACCTGACCAACCCCGAAGCGGTTGACGTGATCCTGACCAAGGAAAACCTTGACGGCACCACCGGCTACTACTCGATCGGTTTCGCCCGCAAGGACTCGGGCATCACCAACATGGAACAGGCCAAGGGCAAGACCTTTGCCTTCGCCGACCCGAACTCGACCTCGGGCTATCTGGTCCCCGGCGCTGAACTGCAGGAAAGCTTTGGCAAGCTGGAAGACTACTTTGCCGAAGTGAAAATGTCGGGCGGCCATGAGCAGTCGATCGTTGGCGTCGCCAAGGGCAACTTCGACGCCGCCGTTGCCTGGGCTGACGGTCTGGGCGCATGGGAAGACGGCTTCAACTCGGGCGCCTTCCGCAAGGCCGCCGATGCGGGTCTGGTTGACATGAACGACATCGTCGAAATCTGGCGCTCGAAGCTGATCCCCGAAGGCCCGATGGTTCTGCGTCGCACCCTGCCGCAGGACGTGAAAGACAAGATGACCGCGATGCTGGACGTGATGTGGGAAAAAGACCCCAAGTGCGCCTACAACGTGGCCGCTGGTGAGGCCAAGGACTTTGTTCCGGTCAAGCACGAAGACTATCTGGGCATCATCGCCGCCCGCAAACTGCAAGAAGGCATGTAATTTTTTCAACCGATCTGCCGGGCCCCAGCGATGGGGCCCGGCAATTTTTTTCCGGGGGCTCCATGGCCGATATCGCCGCATCCGCATCGCAAAACGCCGCGCAAAGCCGCGATGCCTATCTGGATATGGTGCGCCGCAAGCGCATGTATGGCGGCATCCTGCTGGTCATCTTCGTGGCCTTCCTTGCCTCGGGCTGGATTCTGGCCGATGACCGCAATGCCGGTGGCTTCTGGAATGGCCTGCCCAAACTGGCCGAGTTTCCGTCCGAGGTGATCTCGGAAGCCTGGGAAAAGCGCGCTGTGCTGCCCGGTCGGTTCATCGAGTTTCTGCCGTCCTTGATCGAGACACTCAACATTGCCGCCGTGGCCACGCTGATCGGCGGCATGATGGCCATTGTCCTGTCGCTTCTTTCAACCCGCGGTCTGGCCCGCTGGCCGCGCCTGATCCCGGTCTTCCGGCGGATGATGGACGCCTTTCGCGCCATCCCGGAAATCGTGATCGCGCTGGTGCTGATCTATATCCTTGGCGGTGGTCCGGTCGCCGCCGTGGTGGCCATCGCGCTGCACACCAGCGGTGCATTGGGCAAACTGTTCTCTGAAGTGGCCGAAAACGCCGATCTGAAACCGGTCGAAGGGCTGACCTCGGTCGGCGCCTCATGGGGCCAGAAGATGTGGCTGGGCGTGATCCCGCAGGTCGCACCAAACTGGATCAGCTATGGCCTGTTGCGGTTCGAAATCAACGTCCGCGCCTCGGCCATCCTTGGCTTTGTCGGCGAAGGCGGCATCGGCCACGATCTGAAACTGGCGATGCAATGGGGTCAGGGCCGCTATGATCAGGTGGTTGCGATCTTCCTGTTGTTGTTCCTGACCATCTTCCTGATTGACCGGGTGTCCGACCATTATCGCAACCGTCTGGTCAAAGGGGATCTGACATGACCGCGCTGCTTTCAACGCCCCTTGCCGATCAGATGACTGCCACCTTCGCGCGCCGCCGCCTTGTGGCGCTGTCGGTGCCAGTCGTGATCTTTGTCTACCTGCTGTATACTTTCTTTGCCTTCGACATCCCCGGTCTGGCCCAGCGCGCCCGGATGGACAACGCCGCCATCCTGTTGTCGGACTTCTGGTCGCACAAGACCCATGTCACCCGCAACAACCGCACCGGCGAAGTCACCGTCGCGATTGAGGGTGAAGGCAAAGGCACCTATCCCCCGGGCAAGATGCCCGATTGGGTCAGCATCACCGATGGCATCACAACGGTCGATCTGGGCACCGGCCACATCGTCACCTATGACGATGCAGGCGCGCGCTTTATGGTTCCCGGCTATGGAACCATCGACATTCGCCCCGAAGGCAATGGTCTTGCGCTGACGGCCCCAGAACCTTTGCCAAAGTGGATCAACGCCAGCGACAATCGTATCGCCATAACCACCCCGGCCGGGCGCTTCAGCTATACCAGATCCAGGGTTGAAACCTTTCGCTATCAAGCCGGGTGGGAGTTGTTCTTCTTCACGCTCGACAGTCCGTTTCACGGCAAGTCACCGCTGGACCTGATCTCGCTTGCCGTGTCAGGCGACCGGATTGATCCCGCCCGATCCAACATCTCGGCGATGGTGCAAGACTTCTGGACCAACAAGATGTGGCGTCACTCTGACGTGGTTTGGGCCTTGTTCGAGACTGTCTTGATGGCGTTTTTGGGCACCACGGGCGCGGCGATCGTGGCGTTGCCGCTTGGTTTTCTGGCCGCGCGCAATTTCAACCCGCTTGGTCCTTTGCGCTTTGCCTTCCGGCGGTTCTTCGATTTCATCCGCGGGGTCGATGGCCTGATCTGGACCATCATCCTGTCGCGCGCCTTTGGCCCCGGCCCGATGACCGGCGCTTTGGCCATGGCAGTTACCGACGCGGGAACGTTCGGCAAGACGTTTTCGGAAGCGTTGGAGAACATCGACGAAAAGCAGGTCGAGGGCATCCGGTCAACCGGGGCCAACAACCTGCAAAAGGCGCGCTTTGGCGTCATCCCACAGGTGACGCCGGTTCTGCTCAGCCAGGTTCTGTATTACCTTGAATCCAACACCCGCAGCGCCACCGTCATTGGCGCGATTGTCGGTGGCGGGATTGGCCTTTTGCTGACGCAGGCGATCCAGACCCAGAAAGACTGGGAAGAAGTGGCCTATTACATGACCCTGATCGTGCTGATGGTCATGGCGATGGACAGCCTGTCCGGCTGGCTGCGCAAGCGTTTGATCAAGGGCTAAGGCTGCACAAATCTTAACAGGGCGTTAAACTAGGCGCAGAAACCTCTGAAAACATTACTTTGCCACCCTGTAACACAGTGGGAAGACCGCCCTTAAATGCCCAAGCTCAGCCCGACCACCCCCCTGATCCACCCCGATTGCCAGATCACCAACAGCACCTTCGGGGCCTATGTCGAAGTGGGGGCAGGCAGCCGCATCCTTAACACCACGTTTGAGGACTATGCCTACTGCGACCGCCTGTCGGACATCGCCAACACCACCTTGGGCAAGTTCGCCAACATCGCCGCCCTGACCCGTATCGGCCCCACCGATCATCCGTTGGACCATGCCAGCCTGCACCATTTCCTCTACCGCTCCAGCTATTACTGGGACGACGCGACCGACGACCCCGCGACCGTTACCGCCCGCGCCGCCCGCCGCACGGTCATCGGCCCTGACACCTGGGTCGGCCACGGCGCGATCATCAAGCCCGAGGTGACCATTGGCGCCGGGGCAATCATCGCCTCGGGCGCGGTGGTGACCAAGGACGTGCCGCCTTACATGATCGTGGCCGGCGTCCCCGCCACCCCGATGCGCCCGCGGTTCAGCGCGGGCATTGCCGACCGCCTGATGGCGCTGGCGTGGTGGGACTGGGACCATTCCCGCCTGCGTGCCGCGCTGATGGATTTCCGCAGCCTCAAGGCCGAGGCGTTTCTGGAGAAACACAACGGCTGATCAATCAGGCGAGTGGGTCAGCGTCACCCTGTCGCCGGCAAACCATGTTGTGCCATATTCCACCGGAACCCCATCTGCATCGACGTTGATCGCAACCGAGCGCAGGATCGGCGCGCCTTCAGGGATTTGCAGCGACAGTGCCAGAACGGCCGGGGCCAGTTTGGCGGTGATCCGGGTCGACTCGCGGGTATAGTCGGCCAACCCGCAGGCCGACAGCGCGGCGGTGATCGACGGGGTCTGCTCCAGATGGGTCAGCAGTTCAGGGAACCGCTGTGCTGGAAAAACCGATCGGAACGCCGCAAGCGGCTGACCATCCGCCAGCGACAGCCCTTCGACGATATGCACCGGGGCACCAGCGGTCAGGCGCAACGCCTCGGCCTCACGTGCGTCGCAGGGCCGGGTTTCGCGGCGACTGATGCTGCGCGAGGCGCTGCGCCCGCTTGCCGCGAGGTTTTGTTGAAACCGCACCCGGCGGCCCAGCGGATAGTCGGTCGGCTGACTGGCCACAAACACCCCCGATCCACGCCGCGAATGCACCGTGCCCAGATCAGCCAGCCCGGCAAGCGCGTGGCGTATCGTGTGCCGGTTGACCCCGAATCGGCTGGCCAACTGCGCCTCGGTTGGCAGTTTGTCACCGGGGCGATAGTGGCCTTGGGCAATCTCGGCCGACAAGGTGTCGGCGATGGATTTCCAGATCGGCTGTCGGGCGGTGATTTTTGTCATCAAAACTTCACAGGCAGGGGGTTGAGCCGGACCGGTTCTGTGCGTAGTATTTGTCTAGTTGTATAGTAATCTAGACAAATCTGCAAGCTGTCGAGGACCACAAAATGATGGATCGAAAAGGCTGGATGTCGGTGTTGGCCAAGGCCCCGCCCGCGCGGTTGGCCGCTTTGCTGCCCGATCTGCCCAACCACAGCTATTTGCGACCGCCCGAAATCGGGTCGGTGATGGTGCAGGGCCGGGTCGGCGGCACCGGGGCGGCGTTCAATCTGGGCGAAATGACGGTGACGCGCTGTTCGGTCCGGTTGGAGGACGGCCCGGTGGGCCACGCCTATGTACAAGGCCGTGACAAGACCCACGCCACCCGCGCTGCGGTCGTGGATGCCTTGATGCAGACCGATGCCGCGCCACGGCTACAATCGGATGTGGTGACTGTGCTGGCGGCCGAGGCAGGTGCTTTACGCCATGACAGAGCCGAAAAGGCTGCAGCTACGAAGGTTGATTTCTTCACCATGGTGCGCGGAGAGGATCAATGACACCAGATGCCCTGATGGGTGGCTTTGCCGCCGCCCCGCAACAATCGGCCCGCGCCTTTCGTGGGGTGCTGGAGGCGATGGCCCGGCCCGGCACCCTTCATCTGCTGGAGGGCGCGGCCCCGCCGGCCCCGCTGTCGGTTGCGGCGGGGGTTGCGCTTCTGACCCTCGCTGACGGCACCACGTCAGTGCATCTGGCCGGTGCGGCTAACTGTCCTGCGGTGCGCGACTGGGTGACGTTCCACATCGGCGCGCCGTTGGTGCGGGCCGAAGACGCCGATTTTGCATTGGGGCGCTGGGAAGATCTGCACCCGCTGAACCGTTTCCGGATTGGCCTGCCGGATTACCCCGACCGATCCGCCACGCTGATTGTCGAGGTTGATCGGCTGAAGGCCCAGGGGCCACGGCTGACCGGGCCGGGCATCAAGGACGCAGCGCATCTGTCGTTGCCCGAGGTGGCGGCGTTCCGGGCCAATCGGGCGCTGTTTCCGCTGGGGTTCGACTGTCTGCTGACTTGCGGTGCCCGCGTTGCCGGGTTGCCCCGATCAACCATCGTGGAGGATGTCTGATGTATGTCGCCGTCAAAGGGGGCGAGCGCGCCATCGACAACGCCCATGCCTGGCTTGCCGAAGAGCGCCGGGGCGATCCTGCTGTTGCCGAACTGACGCTGCCGCAGATTCGCGAACAGTTAAAGCTGGCGGTGAACCGGGTGATGGCCGAGGGGTCACTTTTCGACCCTGATCTGGCGGCTTTGGCGATCAAGCAGGCACGCGGCGATCTGATCGAGGCGATTTTCCTGATCCGCGCCTATCGCACCACCCTGCCCCGGCTGGGCACCTCGGTGCCAGTGGATACCGCCCAAATGGCGGTGGATCGGCGGATCAGCGCGACGTTCAAGGATTTGCCCGGCGGGCAGGTTCTGGGGCCGACGTTCGACTACACCCACCGGCTGCTGGACTTTGCCCTTGCCGCCGAGGGCGAGGCCCCGGCCGCCGCCAAGGCGCCCGCCACCCCCGGCCCGGTGCCGCATGTGACGGGTTTTTTGAACCGCGACGGGCTGATCGAGGAAGAACCCCGCGACGATGCGACGCCTGCCGATCTGACCCGAACCCCGCTGGAACTGCCCGCCGACCGGCCCTTGCGGTTGCAGGCGATCACGCGAGGGGATGAAGGGTTCATCCTGTCGATGGCCTATTCCACGCAGCGCGGATACGGGCGCACCCATGCCTTTGTCGGCGAGTTGCGGATTGGCCGGGTGGCGGTAGAGATGGATATCCCCGAACTGGGCTTTGCCGTCGAGATCGGCGAGGTTGAGCTGACGGAATGTGAGACCGTCAACCAGTTCAAGGGCAGCAAGACCGAGCCGCCGCAGTTTACCCGTGGCTATGGTCTGGTGTTCGGCAAGACCGAGCGCAAGGCGATTGCCATGTCACTGGTAGACCGGGCGCTGCGCTGGAAAGAGTTGGGCGAAGACAACATCGGCGCCCCGGCACAGGATGCCGAGTTTGTGCTGTATCACTGCGACAACATTCAGGCGACCGGGTTTCTGGAGCATATCAAGCTGCCACATTACGTGGATTTCCAGTCGGAACTGGAGCTGGTGCGGCGTCTGCGGGCCGAGGCGATGACGATGCAGGAGGCGGCAGAATGACCGAGCTTTTTGAAACCGGGGCCTATAACTTCGCCTATCTGGACGAACAGACCAAGCGGATGATCCGCCGTGCGATCCTGAAAGGCGTCGCGGTGCCCGGCTATCAGGTGCCGTTTGCCAGCCGGGAAATGCCGATGCCTTACGGCTGGGGCACCGGAGGGGTGCAGGTGACAGCCGCTTGTCTGGTGCCCGAAGACCGGCTGAAGGTAATCGACCAAGGTGCCGATGACACGACGAACGCGGTCAGCATCCGCAAGTTCTTTCAGCGCACCGCGGGGGTGGCGGTGACCGAAGCCACGATCGAGGCGACGGTAATCCAGACCCGCCACCGGATACCCGAAACGCCGCTGCGCGAGGGGCAGATTGTGGTCTATCAGGTGCCGATCCCCGAACCCTTGCGGTTTCTGGAGCCGCGCGAGACCGAGACGCGCAAGATGCATGAGCTGGAAGAATACGGGCTGATGCATGTGAAACTGTATGAGGATATCGCCCGACATGGCGAGATCGCCACCAGCTATGCCTATCCGGTCAAGGTAGAGGGGCGCTATGTCATGGACCCCTCGCCCATTCCGAAGTTTGACAACCCCAAGCTGGGCGACAATGCCGCGATCCAGTTGTTTGGCGCGGGGCGCGAGCAGCGGATCTATGCGGTGCCGCCCTATACGCGCGTTGTCAGTCTGGATTTCGACGACCACCCGTTCACCGCCAGCAAGGCCCCGCATGACTGCGATCTGTGTGGGGCCAAGGGCAGCTATCTGGACGAGGTGATCACCGACGATGCCGGGTCGCGGATGTATGTCTGTTCGGACACCGATTTCTGCGCGGGCCGCCGTGCGGCGGGGCATGTGGGGCGGTTGGGTGTGGCAATGGCAGACGGAAGCGCGTGATGGGGTCGGTGGATATGGGTATTTGGACCAAGAGGAATGAGCAGCCCCTGTTTCAGGTGGAGGGGTTGACCAAATACTATGGCAACCGGATCGGCTGTGTCGATGTGTCGTTTGACCTGTTCCCCGGCGAGGTGCTGGGGATTGTCGGCGAAAGCGGGTCGGGCAAATCCACGCTGCTGTCGTGCCTTGCCGGGCATCTGCGGCCCGATCTGGGCAGCGTGATCTATGACGGGCGCGATGTCCTGGCGATGGCCGAAACCGAGCGGCGCAAGCTGAGCCGCACAGAATGGGCCTATGTCCACCAGAACCCGCGTGACGGGTTGCGGATGGGGGTTTCTGCCGGCGGCAATGTGGGCGAACGGCTGATGGCCATCGGCGCGCGGCATTACGGCACGATCCGCGACACCGCGACCGACTGGCTGGGCCGGGTGGAAATTGCCGCCGACCGGATTGACGACCGGCCAAGCGCCTTTTCGGGCGGGATGCAGCAACGGTTGCAGATCGCGCGCAATCTGGTGACCGGGCCGCGGCTGGTGTTCATGGACGAGCCGACCGGGGGACTTGACGTTTCGGTTCAGGCGCGTCTGCTGGATCTGTTGCGCGGGCTGGTGCGCGATCTGGGGCTTTCGGTGATCATCGTGACGCATGATCTGGCGGTGGTGCGGCTGTTGGCCGACCGCTTGATGGTGATGAAGGACGGGCGCGTGGTGGAACAGGGGCTGACCGATCAGGTGCTGGACGACCCGCAGCATGCCTATAGCCAGTTGCTTGTATCTTCAGTCTTGCAGGTGTGAGAGATGTTGTTTGCCTATCAGGCGCAGGGCGCAAAGCTGCAAAGGCTGGAGGCCGATCAGTCACTGGACGATGCGATCTGGATTGACCTCTATCGCCCGATCCCGACGCAGGTGGAGGCGGCGCAGGCCTTTGGCATCGAAGTGCCGACATTGGCCGACATGGAAGAGATCGAAATCTCGAACCGGCTGTATCGCGAAGATGGCATCGACTACATGACAGTGGCGCTCCCTGGACTGTCCGACACCAAAGAGGCGATGTCGGGGCCGGTGACCTTTGTGATGAAGCCGGATCGGCTGTTCACCGTGCGCCACCATGACCCGCGACCGTTCACGACCTACCCCGAACGGGCCGACAAGGTGGGGCCCGGAATCGGCGATTCCGGGCGGCTGTTTCTGAGCCTGATCGAAGAGATCATCGGGCGGCTGGCGGATTTGCTGGAAAGTTCGGGCCGGGCGCTGGATGTTCTGGCCCGCGAGGTCTATGGCGACACCGGCACCACCGATGGCGATCAATTGCAGGCCGTGCTGCGCCGAACCGGGCGCGAGGGTGAGCAGATTGCGCGCGTTCGGCTGTCTTTGCTGACCATCGAGCGGGCGGTCAGCTACTTTGGCCAAACCCTGACCGATGAGCAGCGCGGCACGGTGCTGAAGGCGCCGGTCAAGGGGCTGATGCGCGACATTCACGCGCTGGAGGTGCATGCCGACCACCTGTCGGCGCGGGTGGCGCTGGCAAGCGATTCGACCATGGGCATGATCAACCTGAGCCAGAACCAGACCATCAAGATCGTGTCGATTGTGGCGGTGGTGTTTCTGCCCCCGACGGTGATCGCAAGCGCCTATGGCATGAACTTTGAGGTGATGCCCGAGCTGAAATGGGTCTGGGGCTATCCGATGGCCATCGGTTTGATGGTGGCGTCGGGGGTGGGAACTTATCTGTTTTTCAAATGGAGGCGCTGGCTGTGACAGCATTGATCGAGATTTCCGGCCTGTCGAAATCGTTCACCCTGCACAATCAGGGCAGCGCCGTCATTCCGGTGATGGCGGGCGCGGCCCTTGCGGTGGCACCCGGTGAATGTGTCGGGCTGACCGGCCAATCGGGTGCGGGCAAATCAACCCTGATGCGGATGGTTTACGGCAACTATCTGGCCGCCAGCGGCAGCCTGCGGGTGGCGGGCCTTGACGTGGCGACCGCCAGCCCGCGCCAGATCATCCGGCTGCGGCGCGAGACGCTTGGCTATGTCAGCCAGTTCCTGCGGGTGGTGCCCCGGGTGCCAACGGTGGATGTGGTGGCCGACCCGCTGCTGCAACTGGGGGTGACGGCCGAAGTTGCACGGGCGCGGGCCGAGACGCTGCTTGCGCGGCTGAACATTCCGCAGCGGTTGTGGAGCCTGTCGCCCACCACGTTTTCCGGCGGCGAACAGCAGCGGGTGAACATCGCGCGCGGCTTTGCCCACCCCTATCCGGTGCTGTTGCTGGACGAGCCGACCGCCAGTCTGGATGCGGTGAACCGCGAGGTTGTGCTGAGCCTGATCGAAGAGGCAAAGGCGCGTGGCGCGGCGATTCTGGGCATCTTTCACGACGAAGGCGCGCGGGGCCGGGTCTGTGACCGGCTGGTGGATGTGACGGGGTTTACGCCAAAGGTTGCCGCATGATCTTTGCCGTGGTCGGCCCGTCTGGTGCCGGGAAAGACACGCTGCTGGCAGGCGCTGTGGCACGGCGGCCTGACCTGCACATCGTGCGCCGGGTGATTACCCGCAGCGCCGACGCCGGCGGCGAGCCGTTTGAAGCGGTCAGCGAGGATGCCTTCCAGCGGCGGCTGGAGGCGGGGGAGTTTGCCCTGGACTGGCACGCGCACGGGCTGCGCTATGGCATCCCGAAGGCGCAACTGGCGCTGCCGGGGGATGTGGTGTTCAACGGCTCGCGCGCGGCATTGGCCGAGGCGCGGGACCGGCTGCCGGGTCTGGTGGTGGTGCTGGTGACCGCGCCCGATGACATTCTTGCCGCACGCCTGGCAGCGCGCGGACGCGAGGATGTGGTGGACATCAAGGCAAGGCTGGCGCGGGCCAGTTTTACCCTGCCCGAGGGGATTGTGCCGCGCGTGGTGATGAACGATGCAAGCCAGGAGGTGGGCGTGGAGCGGCTGTTGGCTGCGTTTCAGCCCGACAGGGGATAGCGGTGCAGCAGATGAAACCGGCCAGCGGCGTCTTCGCCGAACAGGCACAGGTCTTCGATGACAAAAGGCTGCGGCAGGACCGGGGCGAAATGATCACGCAGAACCTTGGCGGCCTGATCGGCGTGATCGGCGGCCAGGCGGCTGGTCAGGGTCAGGTGAAAGCGAAACGCCTCCATCACATGCGGATAACCCCAACGATCCAGCAGTTCGCGCTGGCGGGGGTTAAGCTTTTCGGGGCGGCGCTTGGTGATCTCGGCCGCGGTCAGCGGTGCGCGCAGGGCATTGGTGCCTTCAACCACGCCCGCCCCCAGCGCCAGCAGGGCGGTTTCGTCGCCCATCGGCGTCAGCGCCAGAAAGCCGTGCAGGATTTCCAGATGCAGGCCATCGCAGACACAGGGCGGCAGGGTGCTGGCAAGCCGTGCCACGGTGGCGGCAATGTCGGCGCCGGTCAGCCCGTCAGCCGGGCGAAAGGGTGCGCGGATTGTGCCGTGGAAGCCGTATTTGCGCGGATCAGTGGTCAAAGCCGCAGCAGGCACGGGAAGACCGGGCAGATCGGGCTGCGCCACCGGCTGACCAAGGGCCACATCCCAGCCCAGCCAAGCGGCGGCGCGGCTGGCAAAGGCGCCGGGACGTGGGGCATAATACACGGCGTAGCGTTTCATCTGTTCCATTCCGGGCGGGATAGGCAGGCAATGTCACACCGGTGTGACGGGGCCGTGTCATGCGGCGCGCTTACCACAAAAACTTCAAGACAGGACGTTCTACCATGACCGACACTATCCTTGCCAACGCGACGCTGGTTTTGCCCGATGAGGTGCGCAAAGGCGCCGTGCGCATGCAGGGGGGCCGCATTGTTGACATCGTAGACGGGAACGCTGTTCCGGCGGGCGCGATTGATTGCGCGGGTGATCTGGTGATGCCGGGCTTGATCGAGTTGCACACCGACAATCTGGAGCGTCACATCGAACCGCGTCCGCGCGTGAACTGGCCGCATCAGGCCGCAATCATTGCGCATGATGCCGAACTGGCAAGCGTCGGGATCACCACGGTCTATGATGCCCTGCGCGTGGGGTCGGTGGTGTCGAACGGCAAGGCGAACTATGGCGAATATGCCCGCGCTTTGGCGGATGAGATCCTGGAGTTGCGGGCGCAAGGCACGCTGCGGATCAGCCATTTCCTGCACCTGCGGGCCGAGGTCTGTTCGGAAACGCTGGTCGAGGAAATGGCCAAGTTCGGCCCCGATGACCGGATCGGCATTGTCAGCCTGATGGACCACACACCCGGAGAGCGGCAGTTTCGCGATGTGTCGAAGTTGAAGGACTATGTCTGCGGCAAGCAGGGTCTGTCGGAGGAAGAATTTGTCGAGCACGTTGCCAGCCTGCGCGCGCTGCGGGACAGGCTTGGCGCGCTGCACGAGGCGACGGCAGTGGCGGAATCGCGGCGCTATGGCGCGACACTGGCCAGCCACGACGACACCACGGCAGCACAGGTCGCGGTCAGTGCGCGGCATGGTGTGCATTTTGCCGAGTTTCCAACCACCGCCGAGGCAGCCGCGGCCTGCCGTGCGCAGGGGATCAAGGTGATGATGGGTGCGCCAAACCTGATCCGGGGCGGATCGCACTCTGGCAATGTGGCGGCGCGTGATCTGGCCGAGGCGGATTTGCTGGACATTGTGTCGTCTGACTATGTGCCATCGTCGCTGCTGTCGGCCGCGCTGATGCTGGGCGATCTGTGGGGGAACATGGCGCGCGGCATTGCGACGGTCACCGCCGCCCCCGCCGATGCCACCGGGTTGCAGGACCGGGGCCATCTGGGGCCCGGCGCAAGGGCGGATGTGATCAGGGTCACGCGGTTGGGCGCCGCAGGTGCTGTGCGCGGGGTTTGGGTGCAAGGCAAGCGCGTGGGCTGACAAGCGGGCCAGGGCGGCGGCCTGATCGGCTGCTGCCCTGACGCGATTCGGCGGGTTTCAACCGACCGTTTCAGCCAACCGTCGACGACACGCCAACCTGTGCGGGCCGCAACAGCCGGTCATGCAGCAAGAAGCCCTCGGTCATCACCTGGATGATCTGACCCGCCTTGGTGCCGGGAACCGGGGCTTCGAACATTGCCTGATGCTGTTGCGGATCAAACGCGTCACCCACGGCTGGCGAAATCGGGGTCACGCCGTGCTTTGTCATGACACGGGTCAATTCGCGCAGGGTCAATTCGACGCCCTCGATCATGGCGGCGTCCAGACTGCGGGTTTCTTCACTTGCGGCATCAAGCGCGCGCTTGAGATTGTCGTAAACCGGCAGAAGATCCCGCGCCAGCCGGGTGGAGCCGTATTGCTCGGCCTCGCGCCGATCACGGTCGGCGCGTTTGCGGGAATTTTCGGCATCGGCAAGTGCGCGCATGAAACGATCGCGAAGATCGTCGCGTTCGGCGCGCAGGGCCTCAAGCTCTTCGGCGGCGATGTACTCTGCCGCCTCGGCCATCTGTTCCGTCTGGGTGTTTTCGGTGCTGGGAATATCCTGCGCCATGGTCCGTCTTCCTTGCCTTTTGTCCGTTGTGATCATCCACCGCCACGCTCGGACACGATCCGACCGACAAGCTGCGCCGTGTAGTCAACAATCGGCACGATGCGGCCATAGTTCAGCCGAGTCGGACCAATGACGCCAACGGCACCGATGATCTTGCGATCAGCGTTCATATAGGGAGAGACCACCAGAGAGGAACCCGAAAGTGAGAAGAGTTTGTTCTCGGAGCCGATAAAAATGCGCACACCTTCACCGGATTCGGTCAGTTCCAGAAAATCGGCAATGTCGCGCTTGCGTTCAAGGTCATCGAACAGGGTGCGGATGCGGTCGACATCGGCGGCTTCGGTCGCCCCTTCCAGCAGATTGGCACGGCCGCGCACGATTAACCGTTCGCGACGCTCGGTGCTGTTTTCCCAGACCGCAAACCCGCTTTCCACAAGGTCACGGGCGAGGCTGTCAATTTCCCGCCGATGCAGCGCAATGTCCTGGGCCATCGTCCGGCGCAGGTCTGACAGGGTGCGGCCTTCGGCAAGGGCGTTCAGAAAATTGGCCGCCTCACGCATGGAAGACGGCGTCTGGCCGGGCGGTGGCGTGAACAGGCGGTTTTCAACATGGCCATCGGCAAAGACCAGCACGACCAGCGCGCGATCCGGTCCGAGGCTGACGAATTCGATATGGCGGATCGGGGCTTCGTGCTTGGGCGACAGAACCAGACTGGCGCCGCGGGTGATACCAGACAGTGCGGCGCCAACCTGATCGAGCAGCGAGGCAACGTCGCGGTCATTGCTGCCCATGGTGGCGTCAATCCGCTCGCGGTCTTCATCGGCGACCGTTCCGACCTCGAGCAGGCCATCGACGAACATTCGCAGGCCAAGTTGGGTGGGGATGCGGCCTGCCGAAACATGCGGGCTGTCAAGCAGGCCCAGAAATTCGAGATCCTGCATGACATTGCGGATGGTGGCGGCGGAAACCTTTTCGGACATCGTGCGGGTCAGGCTGCGCGACCCAACCGGATCGCCAGAGGTGAGGTAGCCTTCGACCACCTTGCGAAACACCTCGCGCGAGCGATCGTTCATTTCGGCAAGAAGCTTCGATCCTTCAGACATGCGCACTCCTACTTTGGCGTGGCAGAGTATTCCGAATGGCGGGGGCGTCAATCGGGGTTGCATCGGCGCAGGTCGGGCGCATATCAGGTGTGACCCTATGGAAAGGACCTGTGATGCGCCCCTCTGGCCGGAAGTTGAACGAGACCCGCCCGATTACCATTGAAATCGACGTGATGCGGCATGCCGAGGGGTCTTGCCTGATCAAGATGGGGGATACGCATGTTCTGTGTTCGGCAACCATAGAGGACAAGGCACCGCCGTTTCTGAAGAATACCGGGCTTGGCTGGGTGACGGCGGAATACGGCATGCTGCCACGGGCCACCAACAGCCGGACTCGCAGAGAGGCGGCCGCTGGCAAGCAAAGCGGAAGAACACAAGAAATTCAAAGGCTTATCGGTCGTTCCTTGCGGGCGGGGGTTGATCGCAGCGCGTTGGGCGAACGTCAGATCGTGGTGGATTGCGATGTTTTGCAGGCCGATGGCGGCACACGCTGTGCGTCAATCACCGGCGGCTGGGTTGCGCTGCGGTTGGCGGTCAACAAGCTGTTGGCGACAGGAGCGATTGTCAGCGATCCGATTGTCGACCATGTGGCCGCGATTTCCTGCGGTGTGTTTGCCGGGCAGCCGGTTCTGGACCTGGATTATCCGGAAGACTCGACCGCTGGCACGGATGGAAACTTTGTTCTGACCGGTCGCGGGCGGTTGATCGAGGTTCAGATGTCAGCAGAGGGCGCCACGTTTTCCCGCGCCGAAATGGGCGAGTTGCTGGACTTGGCGGACCTTGGCATTGCGTCCTTGGTGGCCGCGCAGAAAGCAGCTTTAGGACTGTGACAATGCGAAAGAGCATCGGGCCGAAACTGGTGATCGCCACCCATAATGCTGGCAAGCTGGCGGAGATTTCCGCCTTGCTAGAGCCGTTTGGCGTTGAGATTGTGCCGGCGGCGGCGTTTGGATTGACAGAGCCCGAAGAGACTGAGGACACCTTTGTGGGCAATGCGCGGATCAAGGCGCATTTTGCCGCGCGGGCGACCGGGTTGCCATCTTTGGCAGATGACTCGGGGATTTGTGTTGATGCGCTGGATGGGGCACCAGGCGTTTGGACAGCCGATTGGGCCGAAACGGCGTCTGGTCGCGACTTTGGCCTGGCAATGTCCAGAACCTGGGAGGCCTGTGAGGCCGCTGGCGCGCCGGAGCCAAGGCGCGCCCAGTTTCGCTGCACCCTGGTGATCGCCCATCCCGACGGGAGCGATCAGGTTTTCGAGGGGGTGATGCCGGGCGTCTTGGTTTGGCCGCCCCGTGGACTTCACGGGCATGGCTATGACCCAATGTTTCAGCCGGACGGATACGACCAGACATTTGCCGAAATGGCGGGTGAGTTGAAAAACCAGATCAGCCATCGGGCCGATGCGTTCCGCAAGCTGGTTGCGGCCTGTTTCACGTGAAACACCCAAGCAGCGTCAGGTGGGGTGATCGATGATGAAACAGAACGGTGCGGCTTTGGAGCGCTGGCAGCAGACGGGCTTTGCGCTTTACGTGCATTGGCCATTCTGCCAGTCAAAATGCCCATATTGCGACTTTAACAGCCATGTCTCTTCCCATGTCGATCAGGCGCTTTGGCAGCGGTTCTATGTTTCTGAACTGCAGCGTCTTGCGCTTGAAACCGAAGGCCGCGTACTGCAAAGCATCTTCTTCGGCGGAGGGACGCCATCATTGATGATGCCCTCTTTGGTTGCAGCGATCATTGACGCGGCAACCAGTCTTTGGACACCGGCCAATGACATAGAAATCACGCTGGAGGCAAACCCAACCTCGGTGGAAGCAGGCCGCTTTGCCGGGTATCGAACTGCGGGCGTGAACCGCGTTTCGGTCGGGATACAGGCGCTGAACGACGAAGATCTGCGTCGGCTTGGTCGCATGCACACCGCGTCAGAGGCCCGGTCGGCCATTGCACTCGGCCAGCGGATCTTTCCGAGGTCAAGCTTTGATCTGATTTATGCCCGCCAGGATCAATCTCTTGCCGATTGGCAAACCGAACTTGCGATCGCATTGGACATGGCTGGTGACCACCTCTCGCTATATCAACTGACCGTCGAGCCGGAGACCGTCTTTGGCGAACGTCATGCCCGCGGGCAGTTGCGTGGCCTGCCGGACGAGGGCCTGTCCGCTGACATGTACTTGGCTACACAAGATATTTGCAACGCCGCGGGCCTGCCTGCATATGAGGTTTCCAATCATGCAAGGGCGGGGTCGTTCTCAAGGCACAACATGGTCTACTGGCGCGGAGGCGACTATCTGGGCATCGGACCCGGTGCGCACGGGCGAATAACCTTGGAGCAAAGCGCCAGGTTTGCCACCTTCTGCCCGGCATCCCCAACGCAATGGCTTGACCAGATGGCAACAAGCGGGAATGGCGAAGAACCGCGAGAGCGCTTGACGGCCGAAGATCAGGGCCATGAGTTGCTGGTCATGGGGTTGCGGGTGTCTTCTGGCCTTGACCTGGACCTATACGAGTCGATCACCGGACAGAAGATTCAGTCGAAGAAGATCAAGGATCTGATCGACCTTGGTCTTGTGAACCTTAGTGGCCCGCGTCTGCACACCAGTTTGCAAGGACGACTTGTGCTGAACAGTGTGATTCGACACCTTCTGACGTAGGCGCAGAGATCATTCTGCGCTGAAGTCGCGCGGAATGACCGATAGTACCTGACACAACATGTCCAATTGTTCCAACGTGCGATAACGCACCTTTATCGTTCCTCCCTCACCAGCAGGATCGTGGTCAATCGCCACACTCATCCCGAGGTTTGCGCTGAGGTCGGCTTCGATGGCGCGCGTATCGGCGTCCTTCTCTGTGGCCTTTCCACCAACGCTGCTTCTGTCAGGCTTGTGCATGACACGCTTGGCCAACTTTTCGGTTTCGCGCACGGACAATCCGGCACCTATAACCTTTGTCGCAAGAGCGAGGGGATCGGCTGCACCAATCAAGGCCCGCGCATGCCCGGCGGTCAGTTTACCGCTGCGGATCAAGCGCAACACGTCATCTGGAAGCGACAGAAGGCGCAAGGTATTGGCAATGTGAGACCTGCTTTTCGACAGTGCCTCGGCCAGTTTTTCCTGAGTGTGGCCAAAATTCTCCATCAACTGTTTAAAGCCAAGCGCCTCTTCGACGGCGTTCAGATCCGCACGCTGAATGTTCTCGATGATTGCAATTTCAAGCATTTCGGCGTCTGAAAACGACCGAACCACAACGGGCACCTGGTGCAGATGTGCCAATTGAGCTGCGCGCCAACGCCTTTCGCCAGCCACAATCTCAAAATCATCTTCATCCGCGATCGGACGCACAATGATGGGCTGGATAATGCCCCTTGACCGAATCGAGCCTGCCAACTCTTCCAAGGCTGTCTGGTCGAAATCCCTGCGCGGTTGCTTCGGATTGGGGCGAATACGCTCGATGGAAATCATAAGGTCTGCGGCAGGATAGCGCTGCGCTGCATCTGATACAGCATCGGACCCAAGATTGACATCCGCCATCAGGGCCGACAAGCCACGCCCAAGGCCCCTACGTTCCAGCTTTTTATCCATGTTCGACTGCTTCTCTCTTTGTCGCACGGCCCACGGGTTTTCGTGCAATTATTTCGAGCGCGAGCTTGCGATAGGCCTCGGCGCCTTTTGACGTCGGTTCATATTGTAACACTGGTAGGGCAAAAGACGGAGCTTCGGACACCCGCACATTTCTAGGGATGGTGGTCGAGAAGACGAGTTCACCCAGATTTTCCCGCGCATCTGCTTCTACTTGTTGTGACAGACGATTTCTGCTGTCGGTCATGGTGACTGCGATACCTTCAATCCTGAGGCCAGGATTGGCCTTTTTGCGGATGTCGCGCACCGTGAGCATCAACTGCGACAGGCCTTCAAGCGCAAAAAACTCACTTTGCAGCGGGACAAGTACGGAATGTGCGGCGACGAGGGCATTAACGGTCAGAAGTGACAGCGACGGCGGACAATCGATAAGCACAAAGTCAAAACCCAGTGCAGAAAACTTTGGATCGTTGATCGCATCCCTGAGCAGAAAGGACCGCTTTTCGCTGGCCACAAGCTCGATATCCGCCGAGGACAGATCTGCATTGGCTGGACAGACCAAGATGTTTGGGACTGAGGATTGTTGAAGCAAATCAACCAGATGAGCCTTTTCCAGAAGCAGGTCGTAACTTGTTTTGGCCCGCATCTCAGCGCCAACCCCCAGACCGGTTGATGCGTTGCCTTGCGGATCCATATCAATAACAAGCGTCCGATAACCGAACTCTGCAAACGCGGCGGCGACGTTGATCGTGGTGGTTGTCTTTCCCACGCCACCCTTTTGGTTTGCCACTGCAATGATGCGCGCTGTCTTCAAGCCTTCATTTGGTGACACAACACAACTCCCTCAACAACAGGATCACCGCATTTTCGTCGGTTTGACTGGGAACAGTCTCAAGGCTGAAGCTGTAGTCCTTATATGCCAGACCGAGTTCATCGCGATAGGTCTTGCCCTTCGGAAAAATGCAAATCCCCCCAGATGAAAGATGTGGCAAGGCCATAGCGCACAGCGTTGAAAGCGGCGCCAATGCCCGCGCTGACACAACATCGGCCTCCAACGGGTCCAGATCCTCGATTCTTTTGTTATGGACCGTCACCTTTAGCCCCAGCTGCCTTGCGGCCTCTCGCAGAAACACTGCTTTTCGGGCATCAGCTTCAATCAAGTGCATATCTACAGCCTTGCCAGCGGTGTGGAAGTAAATTGCCGCAACAATCCCAGGAAAACCAGCGCCGCTTCCGATATCGCACCAACGTCGGACTGGGAACTTCACCAGCTCGCACAGTTGAAGCGAGTCTGTGATATGGCGGCGATCAATCTCTTCCGCGCTTTTGGCAGACACCAGATTGATGGCATTGTTCCACCGCAAAACGATTGTCTTGAACGCGAAGAGCATCTCGGATGTTTCACGTGAAACACTCTGCTGTCCAACCAGGCGGTCCATGGGTCACACACGGCTTCTGGAAGCGTCAACGCGTTTGATCTTGGCGTGAAGGAGAGCCATCGCCGATGGTGTCATCCCCTCGATCTGGGCCGCCTGCGCAAGGTTGGATGGCAGGATACGTTGGAGCTTTATCGCCAATTCAGTCGACAGACCGGACATGCCCGCATAATCCAAGCTTCGCGGAATTTGCAAGTGCTCGTCTTTGCGAAGGTGTTCAATGGACGTGCGTTGGCGGTCAAGATAGCGATCATACAACGCATCACGATAGATCTGTGCGCGGATATCGGCGTCAAGTGCACATAGTTCCGGCAAAAGCCGCTCACATTCCAACGGCGCCAAGTTGAAGGCACCAATCACCTCAAAGCCATTCCGCCGGGCCCCATCCGAACTGACTGCAATATTGTTGTCACGCAGTTCCTTGTTTGTGAAGCTGTGGGCCTCCAGGGTTGATCGCGCCATCGTAAGCTTTTCAGCCTTGGCGTGAAAACGCTGTGCCCGAGCCTCACCCACCAATCCCATTGAAATACCGAATTCGGTCAAACGCTGGTCTGCATTATCCGCACGCAAATGCAGGCGGTATTCTGCCCGCGAGGTAAACATCCGATAGGGCTCAGTGACACCGCGCATGATCAGATCGTCAATCAGCACCCCAATGTAGCTTTCCGAGCGATGAAAATGAACGGGGTCTTTGCCTTGGGCGCAATGTGCTGCATTAAGCCCTGCGACCAGGCCCTGCGCGGCAGCTTCTTCATAGCCAGTCGTACCGTTGATCTGACCCGCGAAGAAAAGCCCGGAAAGCTCCTTCCGCTCCAGCGACGACTTCATGTCGCGCGGGTCAAAGTAATCATATTCAATGGCATAGCCAGGTTGCAGTATTTTTACATCCTCCAACCCGGCAATGCTGCGCACATATTCTGCCTGAACGTCGATGGGCAAGGAAGACGAGATGCCGTTCGGATACACGGTATCAGTGGTCAATCCCTCGGGTTCAAGAAAAACTTGATGGGACGTCTTTTCTGAAAACCGAACCACTTTGTCTTCAATTGATGGGCAGTACCGAGGGCCAACACCCTCAATATTTCCGCCGTACATTGCAGATTTGGACAGGTTCGTTCGAATGATCGCATGGGTCGCCTCATTCGTGTGGGTAACTCCACAGGCGATTTGCCTGACCCTCGGGCCATCGCTAAGGAAAGAGAATAGGCTGGCTTCGTCGTCGCCTTCTTGTTGGTCTATCCTGTCCCAAGCAATCGTTTTTCCGTCCAACCTCGGCGGTGTCCCGGTCTTCAGGCGCCCTTGTGCAAGCCCCAGATCCCGCAGCATTGCAGCCAACCGGATCGATGGGCCATCCCCCATTCTGCCGCCACGCGAAGTATCTGATCCAATGTGAATGACCCCGTTTAGAAACGTCCCTACCGTCACGACAACCGCTTTTGCGGTAAGGCGCTGGTCACCCGACAAGACCACGCCCGTGACGCAATGGTTCTGCGACACAATATCGACGACTTCACCTTCCACAATCACCAGTTTTCGCTGGTGCCGCAGATACTGCTGCACCGCTTTTGCATAGAGTTCCCGATCCGTTTGCGCCCGTGGGCCCTGGACTGCCGGGCCCTTTCTGCGGTTCAACAATCGAAACTGGATACCTGCGTCGTCAGCGGCCCGTCCCATAATGCCATCAAGGGCGTCAATCTCACGGACAAGGTGGCCCTTTCCCAACCCGCCGATTGCCGGATTGCACGACATCACACCGATCTTCTGCGCATTCTGTGTGATCAGGGCAACCGATGCGCCGACGCGCGCCGCGGCCGCCGCCGCTTCGGTTCCCGCGTGGCCACCACCGATCACGATCACGTCAAAATGTTTCACGTGAAACACTCCTACTTTCCGATACAGAAGCTAGCGAAGATTTCGTCCAGCAAGACTTCGACATGGACCTTGCCGACCAACAGCTCAAGATGTGACAATGCGTCTCTCAGGTCAGCGGCCACCAATTCCAGCGCCTCACTATGACTCGTTAGCATCCCTTGCGCCAGTTCCAAAGCTCCAAGCGCCCTCTCTATCGCGATCCTGTGACGCTCCCGTATGATGAGTCCGCTGTCAGCATTCATACTGGATAAACGGCGCTCAACCTCTGCCAAAAGCCAATCCAGACCCAGCCCGGTCTTGCTGGAAATCGCCGCAGGGCGCTGGACCAAATCCGCCTTCGACCACACCACAATGTCGCGACTGTCCAGCCCAACCTGCGGCCGTTCTTCGTGCGGGTCCAGCAAGACAATCCGCAAATCCGCCATCATCGCCCGCTCTTTTGCCCGGGCGATGCCCAACTTCTCGATTTCATCCTCGGTTTCGCGCAAACCCGCCGTATCCAACAACGTGACAGCAAAGCCGCCAATGTCCATCCTGACTTCAATCACGTCCCGCGTCGTGCCCGCGATCGCCGAGGTGATAGCGGCCTCTCTACCCGATAACACATTGATAAGGCTTGATTTACCAACATTTGGGCTGCCAACGATTGCAACCTCAAAGCCAACCCTGATGCGCTCTGCCACCTTTCCCGCCTGCAACTCCGACCGAAACGCAGCGATCAATCGATCGAGCACCGCCCGCACCTCAAGGGTCACATCCACCGGCACGTCTTCGTCAACAAAATCTATCACGGCCTCAATCAGGGCGGCTGCACGAATCAGATCCTGCCGCCAAGTTTCCACCCGAGCGCCCAAAGCACCCGACAACACCCTTTGCGCCTGCTTGCGCTGACTTTCGGTTTCCGCGTCGATCAGGTCTGCAAGCCCTTCAACCTGTGTCAGATCCAACCTGCCGTTTTCCAGCGCCCGACGGGTAAACTCACCCGGCTCGGCCATGCGCAGGCCGGGCATTGACCCAAGGGCCGAAAGCAAAGCCGCCACCACCGACACACTGCCATGCGCCTGAATTTCAACGACATCTTCACCCGTGAAACTTGCGCCTTTGGGAAAGTGCAGCACCAAAGCGTCATCCAGCACATCCCCGCGCAGCACCAGCCGACGCAAAGCTGCCCGGCGCGGCTCAAGTCCCACCGCCCCAAGCGATGCAGCGGCGGCTACAGCGCAAGGTCCCGATATGCGAATGACGGCAACACCTGCTTTGCCCCGCGCTGTGGCCAGCGCGAAAATGGTCTCAGTCATCATCGCCCACCTTCACACCGATTTTGCGCGATCAGGTGTTCATTGACTCGAAGAACTCCGAATTCGACTTGGTCTGCTTCAGCTTCGAGATCAGGAATTCAATCGCGTCGGTCGTCCCCATCGGGTTCAGAATACGCCGCAAGACATAGGTTTTCTGCAAATCGGTCTTTTCGACCAGCAGGTCTTCCTTCCGCGTCCCTGACTTCAGAATGTCAATCGCCGGGAACACACGCTTGTCGGCCACTTTGCGATCCAGCACGATCTCGCTGTTGCCGGTCCCTTTGAATTCTTCAAAGATCACCTCATCCATCCGGCTGCCGGTATCGATCAGGGCGGTGGCGATAATGGTCAGCGACCCACCCTCTTCAATGTTCCGCGCAGCGCCAAAGAACCGCTTGGGCCGCTGCAAGGCATTGGCATCCACACCCCCGGTCAACACCTTGCCCGAGGACGGCACCACCGTGTTGAAGGCCCGACCCAGGCGCGTGATCGAATCAAGCAAGATCACCACATCGCGCTTGTGCTCCACCAACCGCTTGGCCTTTTCGATCACCATTTCGGCAACCGCCACATGCCGTGTTGCCGGCTCGTCAAAAGTCGACGACACAACCTCACCTCTGACGCTGCGCTGCATGTCCGTCACCTCTTCCGGCCGTTCATCAATCAGCAGGACAATCAGATAACATTCCGGATGGTTGGTGGCCACCGAATGGGCAATGTTTTGCAACAGCACCGTCTTGCCGGTGCGCGGCGGTGCCACGATCAGTGCCCGTTGACCCTTGCCGATCGGACAGACCAGATCAATGATCCGCGCTGATCGGTCCTTGACGGTCGGATCTTCGACCTCCATCTTCAAGCGCTCATCCGGATACAGCGGCGTCAGGTTGTCAAAATGCACCTTGTGCCGTGCCCGTTCCGGGTCGTCAAAGTTGATCTTTGTCGCCTTCACCAGACTAAAATAGCGCTCATTGTCCCGCGGGGCCTGGATAACCCCTTCAATCGAATCGCCAGTTCGCAAAGAAAACTGTCTAATCATTTCCGGGCTGACATAAATGTCGTCCGGCCCCGGCAGATAGTTCGCCGAAGGGCTGCGAAGGAAGCCAAATCCGTCCTGCAAACACTCCAGAACACCATCGCCACCGATCTCAAAGCCTTCCTCGGCATGTTCCTTCAAGATCTGGAACATCATCTCGCCCTTGCGCATGCTGGGGGCGTTTTCAATCTCCCACTCTTCCGCCATCGCCAGCAGATCGGCAGGTGTCTTGGCTTTCAGATCAGACAGGTTCAAGCGTTCAACGGTCATCGAATGGTCCTTGACATGCCCCGCTGCACGCAGGGTCTGCACAAAATGATCAGGGGGAAGGCAAGTGCCGGACGGCATTACCCGCGCTGCATTATGCGCCCAGACTGCAAATGTCAAGAAATCAGAACTTCACAATCACCGAGAACACGATGACCAGCATCAAGATCGTCGGCAGTTCGTTCATCATCCGATAGCTTCGCCCGCTGCGCGTGTTACTCGCCGTGACAAAATCCTTGCGGCGTCCGGCAAGCCACATGTGAAACCATGTCATTGCCAGAATCGATGCCCCTTTCAGCCAGGGCCACACCATCGTCCAATCCACAATGCCCGGGGTAAACACCAAGGCCAGCCCGAAAATCCAAGTCGAGATCATCGCCGGGTTCATGATCGCGTGCAACAATCGTCGTTCCATTGTCTGAAACAGCTCATCCGTGCCACTGCCCGTCTCTACGACTTCGACATGATACACAAACAGGCGTGGCAGATAGAACAGCCCGGCCATCCAAGCCAAAACAGACACCACATGCATCGATTTGATCCAAGGATACCACTCGACCAGATAACCGCCCATCGTGCCCCTACCTTTCGTTTGACCCTTCTTTATAAAAAGAGAAAGAAAAAGGGAATGATGATGTAGGTCTTGTGGAGAACAGGCTATCCCGGATCATCACGACACTTCTCCACATTACGGGGCGCTGGGATAACCTGGTGGAAAAGTAGTACGATCAGTGGATAAGTTAATTTAAATGTAACAAAAACATACGGTAAAGGAAAAGTGTCCGGTCACCGAAAGCGCACAGGCCACCCCTTTAACCATCGCCGCAACCCAGTGGCCCACAACCCCGATCAAAACTCGCGCACATCGGGATATCTGTTTTGGCGCTGTTGACATATCAGCGCAGGCCGGCACCTTCTGCGCGCGGCACCCTCTGGCCCACACAACCCGACCCAAGAACAAACCGCGTTTACCCACAAGGTTCTTATGACCGATGACACTGATCCTTGCCTCTGCATCCCACATCCGTATCCGCCTGCTGCAAGCCGCGGGCGTTGCGGTCATGGCCATCCCCGCGCGTGTGGATGAAGACAGCATTCGTCGGGCACTTCAGGCCGAGGCCGCGCCGCCAGCAGACATCGCCGATACCCTGGCCGAGATGAAGGCCCGCAAGGTCGCAGAAAACCGCCCCGATGATCTTGTTCTGGGCTGCGATCAGGTGCTGGCTTTCAAGGCCGATGTATGGGCAAAACCCGAAAGCCCCCAGGATGCGCTGTCACAACTGCACCGCCTGCGCGGGCAAACGCACAGTCTGTTGTCGGCCGCCGTGCTGTATCATCATGCCCGGCCGATCTGGCGTCACACCGCCGAGGCACGCCTGACCATGCGGCCGCTGTCAGATGCCTATCTGGCGGATTATGTTGATCGCAACTGGTCCAGCATCCGCCACAGCCTGGGCGGTTACAAGCTGGAGGAGGAAGGCGCGCGGCTGTTTTCTGCCATCGAAGGTGACTACTTCACGGTGCTCGGACTTCCCCTTTTGCCGCTTTTGGGCTATCTGGGCGACAGAGGCAGCATCCCGACATGACAGATCATCCCCGCATCCCCCTTGCCGGTGTCATCGGCCACCCGATCGCGCACAGCCGGTCTCCGGCGCTGCATGGTTACTGGCTGCAACGCTATGGCATCCGGGGCCATTACGTGCCGCTTGATGTCTCCCCAACCGACCTTGCCCATGTGTTGCAGACCCTGCCGCTGATGGGGTTTGTCGGTGTCAACATCACCATTCCCCACAAGGAAGCGATCCTGCAGATCGCCGATGTCGTCACCGACCGCGCCGCCCTTATCGGCGCTGCCAACACGCTGATCTTTCGCAAGGATGGCCGGATTCAGGCCGACAACACCGATGGTGCGGGTTTCATCGCGAACCTGCGCCAGAATGCGCCGCACTGGCAGCCCGGCAGTGGCCCGGCGGTGGTCTTTGGGGCTGGTGGTGCTGCGCGGGCCGTGGTTGCGGCGCTGATTGAGGTCGGCGTGCCCGAGATCCGCATCGCCAACCGCACGCGCCCGCGGGCCGAGGCATTGCGCTCAGACTTAGGTGCCAAGCTGATCGTCAGCGAATGGGTGCAAGCCGCCAACATGCTGGACGGGGCCACGACAGTGGTCAACACCACCTCGCTGGGCATGACCGGCAAGCCCGAGTTTCGGGTGCCGCTGGATGGCCTGAACCCCCGCGCGGTGGTTACCGATCTGGTCTATGCGCCGCTGATGACGCAATTCCTGATCGAAGCGCAGGAAAAGGGCTGCACGGTGGTTGATGGTCTGGGCATGTTGCTGCATCAGGCCGCCCCCGGCTTTGAACGCTGGTTTGGCCAGCGACCACAGGTCGATGACGCCACCCGCCGGGCGGTTCTGTCGGCATGACGGTGTTTCGCCTTGGCATGACCGGGTCTATCGGCATGGGCAAAAGCACCACGGCAGCGCTGTTTGCCGCCGAAGGCGTTCCGGTCTGGGATGCCGATGCCGCCGTGCACCGCGCCTATGCCGCCGGGGGCGCGGCGGTTGCCGCCGTGGCCGCGCTTTTCCCCGCAGCGCTGTCGGATGGTGCTATTGACCGCGCCGCCCTGCGCGCCGCCATTGCCGCCGACCCGGCCGCCCTGGGCCGTCTGGAAGCCGTGGTTCACCCGCTTGTGGCCGCCGACCGCGCGGCCTTTGCCCAAAAATACGTCTCTGATCTTGCGGTGTTCGATATTCCCTTGCTGTTTGAAACGGGCGGCAACGCTGGGATGGATGCCACGCTTCTGGTCACCGCGCCTGCCGCTGTGCAACGCCAGCGTGTTCTGTCACGCCCCGGCATGACGGAGGCGCAATTCGCGCTGATCCTGTCGCGCCAGATGCCGGATGCCGAAAAGCGCGCGCGCGCCAACCATATCGTCGAAACCCTGTCCATCGACCAGACCCGTGCCTATGTGCAGGCACTGATCCGCTATATCCGGGGCCTGCATGCGTGAAATTGTCCTTGATACAGAAACCACCGGGTTTGAGCCGTCCGAAGGCCACCGCATCGTGGAAATCGGTGCTGTGGAATTGTTCAACCACCTGCCCACGGGCCGCACCTATCATCAATACATCAACCCCGAACGCGCCATGCCGAAAGACGCGTTCGACGTGCATGGCCTTGGCGATGACTTTCTGCGCGACAAGCCGGTGTTCAGCACGATTGGCACGGCGTTTTTGCAGTTTATCGGAGAGGCACAGCTTGTGATCCACAATGCCGCCTTCGACATGAAGTTCCTGAACCATGAGCTGCAGCGTGCCGGACTGCCCGTCCTTCCCCTGCACCGTGCCACCGATACCCTGCTGATTGCCCGGCAAAAATATCCGGGCTCACCTGCATCGCTGGATGCGCTGTGCCGCCGCTTTGGGGTCGATAACTCTGCCCGCGAAAAGCACGGCGCGCTGCTTGATTCCGAGATTTTGGCCGAAGTCTATCTGGAACTTGTGGGCGGCCGACAGCCTGACTTTGCCTTGTCCGCCGCCAGCACCAACCCGCGACAAGACGGCGCATCCGGCCTGTCGCAGGACTGGCGCCCGCGTCCACGCCCGGTGCCGCTGTCCCCCCGGATGACCGAAGACGAAACCGCCGCCCATGCTGCATTTGTTGCCAAGCTGGGCGAGGCTGCGATCTGGAAAAAGCGTCTTTGAAAGCAAAAGGCCGACCCAGAGGATCGGCCTTTTCAGTCAGTTCGGATGGGCGGTTTCGGCCTGTGCCTGCTGGGCGCGCCGCGCCAGTTCCTGACGATACAGCGCCAGGTAATCCACCGTGTCGATGTTCAGCGGCGGGAAGCCACCGTCGCGCGTCACGTCGGAAATGATCCGCCGGATGAACGGAAACAACAGGCGCGGACACTCGATCAACAAGAACGGGTGCATCTGTTCTTCCGGCACGCCTTCGACGTGGAAGATGCCGCCATAATCGACTTCCAACAGGAACAGCGTGTCATTGGTGGCGCGGTTCTTCGAGGTGACGCGGAACTTCTGGATCACTTCGAACTGGTGGTCCGCCGGGCGCTTGCGCACGTCCAGACTGACCGACACCTGAATGTCGGGCTGAACTTCGCCGCCGGTCAGGCCCTTTTGCGCGACGGCGTTTTCGAATGACAAGTCACGAATGAATTGCGCCAGCACCTGCATCTTGATCTGCGGCTGGGCCTGCGGTTGCGCGTCGGCGCCATTTTCCTCGGCCATGATCAGTTTTTCCCTGTTGAAAACACTTCGCTTCGGTTCCTAGCAGGTCATGGCGCGCCGCTCAATCCCGGGTCCAGCCGGATGGGCCGCGGCGCGGTGTATTTTCGTCGACCTCAAAGAATTCACCGTCAATGACCGTGACCCCGTCTGTTCGGGACGGTCCCGCCGCCATGCCAAAGCTTTGCACCTGAACCCGCGCGCCGATCTGCGCGATCAGGAAACTGCGCACCCTTGGCACCATCAGCAGAAAGCCGATGCTGTCGGTGAAAAATCCGGGCGTCAGCAACAGCAGACCCGCCACCACGATCAAGGCGCCATGCGCCAGTGGCGACAGCGGGTTTTTCAGCTGCCCCATGTCGCCCCGCAGTTGCGACAAGACCTTAAGCCCCTGCCACCGCATCAGGACGGTTCCAAGAATGCCGGTCAGCAGCACCAGGCCCAGCGTCGGCCACAGGGTCAGCCAGCCGCCAACCGTGATGAAAAGCGCGATCTCGATCAGCGGAATGATCAGGAACAAGCTGAAAAGCCACATTGCAGCCTCCTTCACAGGCAATTGCGCAGGGGGGGGCGGTAGACACATCCCCCACTCGGCCCTACATAAGGGCTAATGGTATCAGTTACCAACCCGCAATGCCGCCCGGACCCACCCGGGATACCCGATCGAGGTTTTTCATGAACTCTTCCCTGATCCAGCTGCTTGTCCTTGCCGGGATCGCCATTTTCCTGATTCTGAAGCTGCGCTCGGTTCTTGGCACCCGCGACGGGTTTGAAAAGCCTGCCGTGCCGGTGGAAGAACTGCGCCCGCGCGTCAAACGCGATTTCGAGGTGATCGAAGGTGGTGCCGATCACGATATCACCGATCACGTGGCCGATGGGTCAAATGCCGCAAAGGCCCTTGCCGCGATGAAAATGGCCGAGCCGAGTTTTTCGGTGAACACCTTCCTGCAAGGCGCCCGTGGCGCCTATGAGATGATCCTGATGGCATTTGAACATGGCAATCTCGACGCGATCCGCCCGTTTCTGGATGACGAGATCGAGGCCGCCTTTGCCCAGGCCATCAATGCGCGTGAGGCTGCGGGTCTGACGGTTGAAGCCACCTTTGTCGGGCTGAAGGAAATGGCGTTGCAAGACGCAACGTTTGACCGTGACACCAAACGCGCCGAGGTTTCGGTGCGCTATGTCGGCGAGCTGTATTCCGCCATTCGCAACAAGGCCGGCGAGATCGTCGAAGGCAACCCGAAGGAAATCAAGCGTCAGCGCGATGTCTGGACCTTTGCCCGCGTGATGGGGTCGGCCGATCCGAACTGGCAACTTGTCGCCACCGGCGACTAAGGTTGCCTTGTGGCCCGGCTGCGCGATGCCCTACATGGCCTTCTTCTGGGTGCGGCGCTGATGGCCGCGCCAGCAGCCCCGGCGCAGGTTCTGTCGTTTCAGGATCTTGACGGTTGGGCGCAGGACGACCACAGCGCTGCACTTGCCACCTTTCGCAGCACCTGCGCCCTGTTGCAGGACCCCGACTGGCGGCCGATCTGCAACCTTGCCGCCGATGCGGGCACCAGCCCCGCCGCCGCCCGGCAGTTTTTTGAACTGCTGTTTCGCCCGGTTCTGGTTGGCACCCCGCCCGCCCTGTTCACCGGCTATTACGAACCGGAACTGAAGGGATCGCTGACCCGCACCCCGCGCTTTGCCTATCCGCTGTATCGCAAACCGCCAGAGTTGGCCGAGGGGCAGGTCTATCACGACCGCGCGGCGATTGACTCCGGTGTCTTGCGCGGGCGCGGGCTGGAGCTTGTCTGGCTGGATGACCCGGTCGAAGTGTATTTCCTGCAAGTTCAAGGCTCTGGCCGTATCCGCCTGCCCGACGGGCGGGTGATGCGCGTCGGTTATGCGGGCAAGAACGGGCATCCCTATCGGTCGATCGGGCAGGAACTGATCCGGCGCGGGGCGTCGATGGCGGATGTCTCGGCGCAGGATATCAAGGCCTGGGTGCGCGCCAACCCGGATGCGGGGCGCCAGTTGCTGAACTCAAACCCGTCTTTCGTGTTCTTCCGGGTGCTGGACCGCCTGCCCGCCGAAAGCGGCCCGATTGGCGCGATGGGCCGGTCGATCACCAGCCTGCGGTCGGTGGCCATCGACCCGGACCATGTTCCGCTTGGTGCGCCGGTGTGGATCGAAAAGGACGGGCGGCAGCCGTTTCGCCGCCTGATGATCGCGCAAGATACCGGCGGCGCGATCAAGGGTGCGCAACGGGCGGATATTTTCTATGGCACCGGCCTTGATGCCGGTGAAGCCGCCGGGCGGATCAAGGATGGTGGGCGCTTGATCCAGCTTTTGCCGATCGACCGCGCCTATGCCATGCTGTCGGACGGCTGACATGGCCCGCCGCCGCAACCTGCGCCCGGAAGAAGAGGAAATCTGGCAAGCCGTGGCCCGCACCGCGCGGCCGATGCATTCGAACGGCACGTCGATCCTGCACCCGAAAGACCAAACCAAGGACACCAGCCCGTTTCACCCGAAAGAACCCGTGGTGCCGGTTCTGCCGCAACGGCCGATGGCGTTTCGGTTGGGCGAAAAGGCCAAGCCCGCCAGCGGCCATGATCTGGCCCCCACGCTGTCGCAGGCGCTTGCCAATGCGCCCAAGCAGATGGATGCCAAGGCCTATGGCCGCATGACGCGCGGCAAACTGGTGCCCGAGGCCCGGATTGACCTGCACGGCATGACGCTGGCCGAGGCCCACCCCGATCTGATCCGGTTTATCCTGAACGCCCATGCACAAGGGATGCGTCTGGTCCTGGTGATCACCGGCAAGGGCAAGGCCAAGCCCGACCATGGCCCCATCCCCACCCGCATCGGGGTGCTGCGCCATCAGGTGCCGCAATGGCTGCGCCTGCCACCGCTGGGTCCGCTGATCCTGCAAGTGGCCGAGGCGCACCTGCGCCATGGCGGCGCGGGGGCCTACTACGTTTATTTGCGTCGGGGTCGATGAACCTGACGCAGTTTTACCGTTGCAACTCGTTGCTGATGGCGACAACCGGGCTTAGAACTATCCGCGTCGCGCTTTGAACCGTCAAGACCACCCCCGGCAACAGTCCGGTGCGGGCCGTGCGATCAGTGTCAAATGCGGCATCGACCGACAAGATCCCGTCCAGCAGGCGCAGCAAACTGGGCGAATCCCCCAGATTGAAATGCCCCGCCCCGCTGCTGTAGGCCGCCGTGTCCAGAAAGGTGATCGGCAAATCGCTGACCTTGGAGACATCAACCAGCGTTCCAAGCCTGTCGCGTTGCCCGGTCAGGGTGGCGGACAGGCGCAGGACCCTGTCGCGCTCGGACGAAAACACGATGAACGGTTGTGGCAATCGCGGGATGGCAAGGGCCTGTGCGCGGAACACATCCACGTCGATATCGGGCGAGATCAGAACCACTCCGCCGATACGCGCCAGAACCCGGCTTTCGCCGCGAATGGCAATCTGGCGCAGGGTTTCCATTACCAGCGCGCTGCCCATGGAATGCGCCACCAGCACCACCCGTCTGGCACCTGCCGCCTCCACCTCAAGCAGCAGGCGCTCCAACCCATCGCGCGCGAACAGCGCCGAGTCGCGGTCATAGACATAGCCAAGCGGTTGCGCTGCTGAGGGCCAGGAATAATGCACCACAGACCCGGGCAGACCCAGATCATACGACATCTGGGCGATGCGATAGACGCCTTCAGAAAAGGTGTTGTTGAAGCCATGCACAAAGATCACCGCCTCATCGTCGTGCAGGCGCAGGTCCGACGCCAAAGCGCTGCGAAACTGCTTGTCGGACGGATAGCGCGTGGCAGAGGTGGTCAGGAACTGGGTCTTGGGGTCAATCTTGCCCGATCGGGGTGGCCAGGCAATTTCACCCGGTTGCCGGTCGGGCGGGATCGAGATGTCATAGCGCCCGAAACTGACCGCCTCTACCCGCGACCCGTCATAGTTTCCAGCGTCATCCAGTCCACGGGTGGACCCGACAAACACCTCGCGCTGCGCCCCGATGCTGTGGGCCTCGGGTGCAAGGGTCAGCCGCCCGCGTTGGGTGCAAGCCGCCAGAACGCCCAGTGCAAGCATCAGCAGCAGTTTTGACACACGCAAAACAAGAACCCCACTCTGGCAAATGCCGACAGCTTTTGCGGCTTAGGCGGCGCTCGTCAAGCGGCCTGCCAGACACAAAGGCATTTCAGTGCCGAACCACCCTAAAGAACGTAGCGCGACAGATCGGCCGAGCGGGCCAGTGCCCCTACGTTAGCCTCGACGAAATCGGCGTCCACCGTGACCGACTGGCCGGACCTGTCGGGCGCGGTAAAGCTCAGCTCCTCGAACACCCGTTCAAGAATGGTATACAGCCGCCGCGCACCGATGTTTTCAACGGATCGGTTCACATCAGCCGCGATGCGCGCCAAGGCGGCAATGCCATCGGTGGTAAAGGTCACCGTGACCTGTTCGGTGGCCATCAACGCGGAATATTGCAGGGTCAGCGCATTGTCGGTTTCGGTCAGGATGCGCACGAAATCGCCCTCGGTCAGCGGTTTCAACTCGACCCGTATCGGCAAGCGGCCCTGCAATTCCGGCAGCAGGTCTGACGGCTTGGCAATATGGAAGGCGCCGCTGGCGATGAACAGGATATGGTCGGTCTTGATCGGCCCGTATTTGGTGGAAACGGTCGTGCCCTCGATCAGCGGCAGCAGGTCGCGCTGTACGCCTTCGCGACTGACATCGGCGCCACGCGCATCGCTGCGCGCGCAGATCTTGTCGATCTCGTCCAGAAACACGATGCCGTTTTCCTGCACCGCCTCCAGCGCGGTGGCCTTCACCGCCTCATCATCCAGCAGCTTGTCGGCTTCTTGCCCGATCAGCAGGTCATAGCTGTCGGCCACCGTCACCTTCTTGCGCACGGTGCGGGTGCCAAACGCCTTGAACAGGTCTTGCAGCCCCTGCATCTGGGTTTCCATCCCCGGCATGCCCATCATCGGCATCGGGCCAGAGCTGTCGACCAGCTCCAGTTCAATCACCGTAGCGTCCAGCTCACCCCGGCGCAGCTTGCCACGGAACAGCTCGCGGGTCTGCTCGCGTGCATCCTTGCCGGCCAGCGCCTCAATCACCCGGTCCTCGGCCGCCTGTTGCGCGCGCGCCTTCACGTCTTCGCGCATCCGGGCGCGGGTATCGACCATCGCGGCATCCACCAGATCGCGGATGATGCTGTCGACATCGCGGCCGACATAGCCCACCTCGGTGAACTTCGTCGCCTCGACCTTCAGGAATGGCGCCTTTGCCAGCTTGGCCAGACGGCGGCTGATTTCGGTCTTGCCCACGCCGGTCGGCCCGATCATCAGGATGTTCTTCGGATACACCTCATCGCGCAGATCATCGGCCAGTTGCTTGCGCCGCCAGCGGTTGCGCAGGGCCACGGCCACGGCGCGCTTGGCGTCGTTCTGGCCAATGATGAATCGGTCAAGTTCCGACACGATTTCGCGGGGGGTCAGGTCAGTCATGCTGTGCTCCCATAGGGGGGAAGGCGGTCCTTGCCGGGAAAATCAGGCAAGGCCCGCATCAAGGCAGAGCGCAGACGGTCCCACTGCGCCCCAAGGAATACAAGGCCAAGACCAAGAAACAGGATCGTCAGGGCCGACCCGTCAAACAAGGCAAAGATCAGCCAGACCGCATAGCCCGCGCCCGACACCAGAAATGATCGCCGGTCAATCACCAAGGCGACGCAGGCAATGGCCAGCAGAAAGGCAAACAGCAACAATTCGCCGCCCTGCCCCTTGCCCAGAAGATTTATGGCAATGGTGTTCACAATCGCCGGGGCCGCGGTGACATGCAGCCAAAACCCGGTGGTGCTGCGGGTAGACACCCGCAGCGGGTCTGACATGTCAAACCGCATTGCCATGGCAAAGGTCACCAGCCCGAACAGCAGCGACAACACCGCGAGCGACCCCCTGCCCGACAGATGCAAAAGCCCCGTGCCATCGCTGGGCAAGATCCCCCGCCCCGCCAGCACCGCCCAAATGGCTGAAAACAGCGCCGTGGCAATGATCGCCGCATCAAACGGCACCCGGAAGGTCCGGTAATGCAGCACGATCACCGCCGCCACCACGGCAGACGACACCGCCGAAGCGGCCAGATCGCGCAGTCCCGCCAGATCGGCCAAAGCCCAGCCAAGCACCAAAGCCGTCAGTGCCGACATGATCGCCAGCGCGATAGATGGCGCAATCATCCTGCGGGTGATGGTGAAATAACGCTGCGCCGCCGCCAATCCGGCCAGCGTCGCCAGTGCCACCAGAACCGTGTCCAAGCCACCGGGCGCAAACACTTCGGCCCCCATCAGCGCGGCAATACCGACCCAGCCTGTGAACAGGATGGTCAGGCCGATGACGATGAAGATCTCGTTGAAGCCTTTGAACAGCACAAACGGCTCTTCCCCGGGCTCGACCCCGGCCACCGCCTGCCGCCGTGCCTCGGCAAGGCCGGTCAACCCCGCCGCCTGCGCCTCGGTAATCAGCCCGCGCTGAACGGCGGCGCGAAGGTCATGGGGCGTGATCATGTCGCGCTGATCCGTTCCACCGTCAGGTTTCCGTTGGTATAAACGCAGATGTCGGCGGCAATCGCCATGGCGCGGCGGGCCACGTCTTCGGCGGGCAGGTCGGTTTCCATCAGCCCGCGCGCGGCGGCAAGGGCGAAGTTGCCGCCCGACCCGATGGCGGCGATGTCGTGTTCCGGTTCCAGCACGTCGCCCGCGCCGGTGATGACGTAAAGATCGCTGCCATCGGTCACGATCAGCATGGCCTCAAGGTTGCGCAGGTATTTGTCCATGCGCCAGTCCTTGGCCAGATCAACGCAGGCTCGGCCAAGCTGGCCGGGCGCTGCCTCAAGCTTTTTCTCCAGCCGCTCCAGCAGGGTAAAGGCATCTGCGGTGGACCCGGCAAAGCCGCAGACCACGTCATGCCCGCCGGGCGACAGGCGGCGCACCTTGCGGGCGGTGCCCTTGATCACGGTCTGGCCCAGTGACACCTGGCCGTCACCGGCCACCACCACCTCACCACCGCGCCGAACCGCCAGAATGGTGGTGCCGTGCCAACCCGGAAACCTGTCGTCAGCCATGAAACCCCTCCCGCCGCTTTGCCCCAATATGGCGGCTGTGCATGCAAAACAAAAGGGCGGCCCAATGGACCGCCCCTTGTGCCATCTGCGACATAATCAGATCGCGGATTGAATCCAGGTTGCAAGGGCGGCCTTCGGCGCGGCACCCACCTTGTTCGATACAACCTGACCGTCCTTGAACATGAACAGCGCCGGAATGCCGCGCACGCCCAGCATGGCCGGGCTGTCGGGGTTGTCGTCGACGTTGACCTTCACGATCTTGACCTTGCCGGCGTATTCAACGGCCAGTTCTTCCAAGGCCGGGCCGATCTGACGGCAGGGCCCGCACCATTCGGCCCAGAAATCCACCACGACCGGAATGTCCGATTTGCGGACCTCGGCATCGAAGGTGGCGTCGGTTACGGCGATTGTCGCAGCGCCCATGTTCATATCTCCTGAAAGGAATTTATCACCTCCAAAGCTAAGGAGAGCTGTGGGAAACGTCAAGCTATGGTGGCGCGTGCCAGTGCCGCAGTCACCATATCGGGATGTAGCGGCATCAAATTCGGCGTTACCGTCCACAAGATCGCCGTTTCAATCCGCCGGTCCGGGTAGATTTGCGCCAAGGCATGCGCATAGGCCCCCATCTGCCGCAAGATGCCCTCGGGCACCTGATCGGGCCGGTCGGGCACCATACGGTTGGTCTTGAAATCCACCGCCAGCACCCGATCGGCCGTAACAATCACCCGGTCCAGCGTGCCTTCGATCTGGCGCCCGTTCAGCGTGGCAGTCACCGACACTTCGGCCAGCGATCCGGGCGCAAACAGCACGGCAAGGTCTGGCGCGGCCAGCACCCCGGCTGCCTCGGCCAGCAGTGCGCCGGCGTCGATGCCATCGGGCGTGACAGCACGGGCCAGCGCGGGCCAGTTGGCGGGGTCGGTGGCGGGCAAATGTTCCAACAGCCGGTGAAGGGCGGTGCCGCGGGCCAGCGCCACCTCGACCGGGTCGCCTTCACCGGGCAGGGCCTTGGCACCGCCAAGATCTGACGGGCTGATCGGCCCAAGGTCGCGGGGCGCTTCTGGTGCAGGCTGGCGGGTCCAGTCGGGCAGCGCCACAGGCGGCACAATCGCGTGGTCAGACAGGCGATTTTCCGGCCAGACGCCAAAGGTGTGCCGCGACCGCCCGTCCTGCACAGGTTGCGCCCCAAGTGCTGCCAACCCGGCCTCTACCTGCCGATACCACGCCCAATCCTCGCGCGGTTTTGCGCCTTTGCCCGATGTCACCTTGGCCTCGCCCGCGCCTGCGATGATCAGCCAGCAGCGCGCCCGCGTCAGCGCCACATACAGCAGTCGCAGGTTTTCCTCGCCCGACTTCACCTGGCGCCGGGCGCGGGCAAGGGCGATGTCGGGGGGGCTTTGTTCGGATGCAGTCCTCCATACCGGCAAGCCATCTTCCAGCTTGTAAATCTCGGCCCGGTCGCGCGGGCTGCGGTCGGCGGTGTCGGGCAGGATGACGATGGGTGCCTCCAGCCCCTTGGCGCCATGCACCGTCATCACCCGGATGCTTGACCCGCCGCTGTCCAACTGCCGCTTCACCTCGACCACATCGCTTTCCAGCCAGATCAGAAAGCCGGTCAGGCTGGGCACATCGGTTTGTTCATAGGCCAGCGCCTGATTAAGCAATTCGTCGATGCCATCCTCGGCCTCGGGCCCCAACCGGGTCAGCAGGCGTTCACGGCCCTTGTGGCGGGTCAGCATGCGGTCAAGGATTTCGTAGGGGCGCTGGAAATCGGTCTGGTTGCGCAGGTCGTGCAGAATGGCCAGCGTGTCTGGCTCATCGGCGTTGCGCAGCGCCTCCCACAAATGCTCTTTGCGACCGTGGGCCAGCCGATACAGCCGGTCTTCGGACCAGCTGAACAGCGGTGAGCGCAACGCGGCGGCCAAGGAAAGGCTGTCTTCGGGTGTGGCCAGAAACGCCAGAAGTGCGGTCAGATCCTTGACCGCCAGCTCCTCTCCCAGTTTCAGCCGGTCTGCCCCGGCGATGGGAAGGCCTTCCTGCTTGCAGGCGCGGATGATCTGCTCAAACAGCGTGCCCCGCGTTTGCACCAGGATCAGCACATCGCCCGCCTGCATGGCGCGGCTTTCGCTGGCCGAGATCGGGATTTGCACCCCGCTGTCGATCATCGCCCTGATCTCGGCGGCGATCATGCGGGCCAGTTCCACACGTTCGTGACTGTCCGACATCAGGTCAACCGGGTCCCAGCCATCCTGATCCTGGGTGCTGCCCGATTTGGGGATCAGGGGCCACAAATCCACCCGCCCCGGCAAACCGTCAAAGAACGCAAGGTGGCGCGGCGGGTCGCCCAAAGCGGCGGGAAAGGCGCTGCCAAAGGTGGCGTCCACCACATCCAGCACGGCGCGCGATGACCGGAAGGAATAGTCCAGCGTCCGGTCCTGCATCGGCTGGCCAACCGCCTCGAACTTGCGGGAAAAATCGTGGCGCTTGGCATCAAAGGCCGAAAGGTCAGCGCCCTGAAACGAATAGATCGACTGCTTCTTGTCACCCACCACGAACAGCGTGCGCAGCTTGTCACTGGCGCTTTGGCCTGCCGTAAACTCGGCCGTCAGCTTTTCGATCACCGCCCATTGCGCCGGAGAGGTGTCTTGCGCCTCATCCACCAGAATATGATCAATGCCGCCATCCAGCCGGAACAGAACCCAGGCCGCAAGTCCGGGATCGTTCAGCAACAACCCCGCCTTGCGGATCAGATCGTCAAAATCCAGATAGCCGAACTGCGCCTTGCGGCCCGCATATAGCCGCAGGAACACCCGGGCAAAGCCGTGCAGGGCCAGCGTCTTTTCGGCGGCCATCAGCCCGATGCGCGCCGCCCGTGCCGACTCGACCCGCAGCATCAGCTTTTCCAGCCGGCCCTGCAGCGGACCAAGCGCGTTGCGCAGGTCTTTGGTCGGAAAGTCGCCAACCTTGGCCTGCATGGCGCGGGCACCGGTCTGGAACAGGAACACGTCTTCGAACACCTGCAAGCTGCGCAGGTCCGGGGTCAGCGGGTCAAGGCCTGACAGGCGGTTTGCGGCTTTCTGGTCGGTGACGCTGCCGGTCGCCAACCGTGCCACAAGCTCGGCCAGAATATCCGTCTCATCGCCCAGAAACACCGCGTCCAGAATGCTGTGGGCCGTGGTGTCAGGGCCCAGCCCGAAGCGTGCCAAGGCCGCCACCCGGTCCAGCGGTGCGGCGAAATCATCGGCTCGGCTGCAAATCTCGGCCATCAGCGCGTCAAAATCTTCGGCGGTGTAGTGGCGGGCAAGGTCGGCCACGGCATCGGGTGCCAACCGGTCGGCCATGTCCTGCACGATGGCATCGCGCAACGCCTTTGCCGTGCGGTCGTCCATTTCCTTGAAACCGGGGGTCACGCCCGACTCAAGCGGATAGCGGCGCAGAAGCGTGGCACAAAAGCTGTGGATGGTCTGAATACGCAAACCGCCCGGCGTTTCAATCGCGCGGGCGAACAACTGCCGCGCCAGTGCCAACTGGTCGGCGTCCAGTGCGGCCCCTTCGCCAAGGTCCATCAGATCGGCGCGCAGATCGGCATCGGGCTTCATCGCCCATGCGCCCAGACGGCGGAACAGGCGGTTCTGCATCTCGGTCGCGGCGGCCTTGGTATAGGTCAGGCACAAGATGTGCTGTGGCTGCACCCGGTTCAGAAGCAGCCGCGCCACCCGGTCGGTCAGAACCCGCGTCTTGCCCGACCCGGCATTGGCCGAAAGCCATGTCGACAAAGCCGGTTGCGCGGCGGCAATCTGGGCAAGGCTGGCATCATGGGTCATGTGTTGCCGCCTTGGCCGACATCTTCGGGGCAGGGCGCATCTGTCATTTCCCATTCGCCAAACCGCGCAAGGTGATCATAATCGCCGGGGAAACGTTCGGAAAACACCGCCCGGCGCGAGGTATAGCCCTGCGCCCGCACGGCATAACTGCCAATCAGCTTGCGCAAGCCATCGCGCACCGTTTCGATCACCGCATCGGAAATTTCATCCCCGGTCACCTTGCCCCCTGACCCAAGGCCGACATAGCTGATCTTTGCCACCTGTTGCGGGCCAAGCGTCTTGAAGCCGCCTTCTTCGGCCAGCAGCGCCGCCAGATGCAATTGCTTGGCATAGGATTTCTGCTGCTCTTTGGTGGGTGGCGATCCGGTTTTGTAGTCGATCAGATGCAGGCGGCCATCGGGCAGCCGGTCAATCCGGTCGGGGGTGCCGAACAGGGTAAAGCCCAGGTCGTCCAGCAGCAGTTCGCCGCGCCCTTCGATCAGCAGGGTTTCCCCATCGTCGCGGGCATCGACGGTCAGGAAATGGTCAGCTGCGCGCGCCATTCGCGCCGCCCACAGCGCGCGGGCAGCGGGCCAGGGCACCTGTTCGGCCAGCACGGTTTCGGTGATGGCCAGCAGCCGGGCGTGGGCGTCGGGCCGCGCCTCTTGCCCGGGTCTTTCCTTTACGAAGCTTTCCAGAATGGCATGCACAACCGTGCCCCGGTCGCGCGCATCGGGCATCTGGCGCAGGGGTTTCAACGGCCGCAAGCGCAGCACCTTGTCGGCGTAGATGGCATAGGGATCGCGGATCAACACCTCAATCCGCGTCAGCGACAGCGATTTCGGCCGCGCGTCCAGCGGCGGGCGGGGCGAGGGGCGTTTGGCGGGCAGCATATCCGGTGCAGGGTTTGGCAAGGGCCGGTCCATCGCCGCCGCCCGCGCTAGCCAAACCCCACCCCGCGCCCGCATCTGCGCCAAGGCCGCTGGCCCGTCGCGCATCGGCAGGCCGTCCATCAGGTTGGTCAGGCGGTTCAGCCAGCGTGACGGCACGGTTTCCGCATCCACGCTGCGCAAGGCGCGCGACAGGATCACGCGCGGAGCGGCGATCGCCTGCTGAAAGTCATGCGCCGAAAGGCCAATGCGCCGTTCGGGCAGCAACAGGCCCGCATCCTGCCGCATCTTGCGGTTCAGCCACGGGTCTGGCGGCGGCAGGCCGGGCCAGGTGCCATCGTTCAGCCCGCCCAAAATCACCAGATCGGCCCCCTGAACCCGCGCTTCAATGGTGCCCCAGATCATGATGCCGGGATGCGCGATGGTCGCATCGCGCACCTGTTCCAGCCCGATCAGCCCGTCAAACAGATCGCGAAACTCGGACGGGGTCAGCGTGCTTGCATGCCGGGCCTCGGCCTCCAGCCCGGTCAGGAAGTCCCGCGCCTTGATGCCGGGTTCTTCCTTCCACAACTCGCCGGTGCCTTCGGGGGCCGGGCCGCGCGCCAGCCGTTCGGCCAGCAGCCGGGTGCGGGCCAGATGGTCGGCCAAGGGCGCACTGCCCGCCGCGTCCAACCCATGCAGCGCCCCGGCAAGGGCGGTGGCCCAGCCCAAGGCGTGTTCGTTGCGCTGCGCCATCGCCCAGGCGATCAGATCGGGGCCGGTGGGGAAGGCCGGGCCCTTTTCGCGCAGGGTCAGCTCAAGGTCTCGGGTCAGCAGCAAGTGCTGGCCCCGGTCCATGGCCGAGGCGGTCAGCGGATGCTTCAGCACCGTCAGCAAGGCATCCGACGTCAGCCGTTGCCCGAACAACCGCACCACATGGCGCAAGAACCGGCCCGGTGCCGATTGGGTCAACGGCAGCCCGGCGCTGTCATCGGCGCGGATGCCCCAACGGTCCAGCGCGGCCGCAACTTGCCGCGTCAGCACCCGGTCGGGCGAAATCAGCGCCGCCGTTTGCCCAACCTCCGCCGCCTCGCGTAGGATCAGGGCAATCGCCAAGGCCTCATTCCGGGGGGAGGGGGCTTCGATCAGCGACACCCCCTCCATCGCTTGCGGCAGGTCGGGCAGGTCTGGCCCTTCGACCAGCCATTGATCGGTGACGGGGGCAGGGCGCAACGCCAGCGACAGCACGCGGTTGCGCGCCGGGCTGGGGGGCTGCGTGTCATGCCACGGGCGCACGTCGCTGGGGGCGGTTCCGGTCAGGTCCATCAGGCGGCGAAAGCGGTATTGCGGGTGGTCCTCGGATGTCAGCGCATCATGCAGCCCGTCCCAGACCACACCCGGCATGTCAAAATCAAACCCGGGCAGTACCAACGCGCCCTGCGGCAGCCGCGCCACCGCCTGCATGAACAAGGCCGTGGTGCCGCGCGACCCGGTAGAGCCTGCCACGATCACAGGGTCAGAGGGCGGCGCCTTGGCCCAAAGATCGGCCAACATCAGCGCCAGACGGCGTTGGCGGCCTTCGGCATCGGGTTCCTCGGCATCGGTGAAAAACGGCGCGATGATGGTCAGGAAGGCCCGCGTCCGCGCCCAATGCTCGGAATGGTCTGCCACGTCCAGCCCGGCCACCCGGTCAGGCCCGACGCCTTCGCCCTGCATTTCCGACATCAGCGCCGACAGGCTTTCGGCCAGATCGGCCAGCGCGGATCGCGGCGCAAGGTCAGGGGCTGCGTCCAGCAAACGCCCGATCAACACCGTCAGTTGCAGCTTGCGCCGCAGGGCGGGAATCGCGGGCGGCAGGTCGGGGGCGATCAGATCGGCACCAAGATCGGTGACAAGCCGGATGCGCGGCAGAAAGCCCGCGCCCTGCTGGCCAAAGATCTGCACCACCCGCCTGCGCATCCGTGTGGTGTTCAGATACAGCGTGACCCGCGCCATCGCCTCGGGTGGCTGGCCGGCCATGCGGGCGCGCAGCCCGGCCACCAGTGCCTGCGGAAAATCCACCCCCGGCGGCAGGGCAAACAGGCGCGGGCTGCCCGCGTCAAACATCGGGCCCTTCCCCGGCCTGGCGCAGCATGTCTTCGGCCTGCGCGATGCCGCTGGGGTGCCCGATATCGCACCACTCGCCCTGATGCAGCACACCGTAAGCGCGGCCTGCCGTCATGGCCCGTGTCCAAGGTGCGTGCAATGAAAACACCTGTTCGGTTTCGGTCAGAAGACGCGGATGAATGATCTGCGCCCCCAGATAATGAAAGCCGTCGCGCCCCTTGGCCCAATCGACGCGGCCCGCTGCATCCATCACGAAATCCGACCGCCCGGTGGCGCTGTGCGCCTGTGCGGCGGGCAACAGCAGGAACAGCTGGTCCATCCGGTCTGCGTCCCACGCCTGCATCAGCTGCACCAACGGGTTGGCCCCGGTCCAGACCGCATCGGTGTTCAGCGTCAGAACCGGACCGTCGCCCAGCAAACGCAGCGCCGCCTTCAGGCCGCCGCCGGTATCAAGGATCGTATCCCTTTCCCACGACAGGGCAACACCGGCACCCGCCAGATGCGCGGCCAACTGGTCACCCAGATAGTGCAGGTTCACCACCCGCCGCGTGATGCCTGCGCCATCAGCGATGGCAAGGGCATGGTCGATCAGCGCGCGTCCGGCGACCTTGATCAGCGGTTTGGGCCGGGTGGCGGTCAGCGCGCCCATCCGGGTGCCAAAACCGGCGGCAAGCAGCATCAGAGGGAATGGAGCGCGCATTTCGTCCCTATGGTTTGCAAGACGGCCTCGGTGGGGGCGGGCAACAGGGTGTCGCACAGATCGCGCAGATCCGACAGGGCCGGATGTGCAAGGTTTGTCTGCAACTGCTGCCAGACCCTTGGCATCAGCCGCAGATAACCGGGCTTGCCATCAACCAGACAAAGCCGCGCGAACATACCCATAATCCGCAATGCGCGCTGGGCACCCAACACCGCGCACGAGGTTTGAAACGCCGCCAGATCGCGGCCGGTCTGGGCGGCAAAATGCGCAATCATCGCGGCGGCCACCTCGGGCGATACATCGCGCCGCGCATCTTGCACCAGCGACACCAGATCATAGCCCGGCTGCCCCATCTGGCCCAGTTGGAAATCCAGCAGCCCCACGGCGGCAACCCCATGCCGCCCCGGCAGGTGCAGCAGGTTCTCGGCGTGATAATCGCGCAGGATCATCACGCGCGGGCCATCGGCATGGGCCAGCAGGGCGGCTGTCAGGGTTGCGACAAAGGCGGTGGCGTCGGGCCGTTGCCCGGTGGCGGCAAAGGCATACCAGTCAAGGGCAAAGCCGGCGGCGGTCGCCCAATCCTGCGCCGAAAGATCCGGCAGGCCGGCGGGTGCGGGAAAGCGCTGCACATGCACCAGAACATCGGTCGCGGCACGGTAAAGCGGGGCCTCACGCTGCGGATCGACGGTCAGGACGCGGGCGAAAAGCTGGTCGCCAAGATCTTCGATCAGCAAGAAGCCACGCACCAGATCCTGCGCATAAATCGCCGGAGGTGACAGTCCGATGCCGTTAAGGTGCGCGGCAATGGCGACAAATCGGGCCGGATCGTCGCCCCTGCCGGGTGGCGCATCCATCAGCACGGCAGTCTTGCTGCCCCTTGTCAGCCGGTCATAGCTGCGGTCCGACGCATCGCCCGCCAGAAAACGCCGATCCGCATCACCCCAGCCATGGGCGGACAAAAAGGCCTGCGACAAGGCGGCGCGGTCAGTCATCAGCTTGGCTGGCATCGGGCGGGCAGAAATGGGCCAAGGCCCTGCGCAGCGCACCGCGACCGGCAAAGCGTATCTCGGCCAACCGGCCGTCACCGTGATGCGACAGGGTAAGGTGAATGGCGTCAATGGGGGCGAGACGGCCAAGCCGGTCGGGCCATTCGACAAGGCAGATCGCGCTGGCAAAGGCATCCTCCAGACCCAGTTCCATCACCTCATCGGGGTGCGACAGGCGGTAAAGGTCGGCGTGCCAGATATCGCCCGCCGGGTGTTCATAGGTTTGCACCAGCGTGAAACTTGGCGAGGGCACGTCTTCCATGCGGCCCAGCCGCTGGCGAATGACGGCGCGGGCCAGATGCGATTTGCCGGCACCGATCGGCCCGCCAAGCAGCAGCGTGTCGCCCGGGTGCAGATGGTCGGCCAGAAGCCTGCCAAGGGCATCGGTATCAGCCTCGGTGGCCAGAACAATCAGCAGTGGGGCGGGGTGTGACATGGCGGCAGTTTTACCGCCCCTGTCCGCCGTGGCAAGCCGATCCGGTCAGGCGCTGCGCCGCTTGGACGGCAGCGCAGGACGCGACCCCTTTTCGGGCTGAACGACCCGAAACCCGACAAGGGTTGCCCCCCCGGAGAGCGGCGCAAAGCGGCAGGTGACCATGCGGCCGTCCAGAAGCCGCGCATCTGCGGCCCAGTTTGTCCGGTCGCCCACGGTGGACACGAATTCCTCGGCCTCGGCCCACAGCGGGTTGGGCGCGGACTGGCTGCGCCAGTGCTGGCACAGCGAGGTGACCCCGCCCACCGAGACGGCCTCGGCCGGATCGTGCTGCCAAAGCCTGGCATAGGCCGCGTTGGTCATCACCAAAAGCCCGGTTTCCGAAAACACGCAGACCGCCTCTTCCAGCGAGTCTATGACCGATTGGCCCAATTCAAGATCGGCGCGGTAGCGCCGGGTGCGGGTGATCTCGGTCGAGATATCTTCAATCATCAGGGCAAGGGCCCCGTTGGGGTGGGGGCGTCCGATCACCTTGTAGGTCTGCCCGCCTGGCAGGTTCCAGGTCTCTTCATAGATGCCCGATGCCGCCGCGCGCTCCAGATCGGTGATCTGTTGCCGCCAATTGCGATAATCCTTCGGCTCGGGCACCATGTTCTGGTCGCGCAACGCATCCAGAACCGAAACCAGTGACGGGCGCCGTGACAGAAAATCGGGCGGAAGCCCGGTCAGATCCAGCAGCGCCGGATTGAACATCTGCAAGGCGCGCTGATTGTCAAAGATCGCCAGCCCGATGGGCAGATGGGCAAAGGTCTTGGTCAAGGTCTGCATGAAGTCGCGCAGTGTGGTTTCCGCCTGAACTGCCGCGTCCGCACGCAAGGCATAGACCCGCCGCCCGGTGCCATCGGGTGTGCTGACCAGATCGAACCAGGCAGTGGCCCCATCCGGAAAGCGCAGTTTTTGCCGCTGGCCTGCAGCACCCTGATGGATGGCGTTTCGTTCAAACAGGTGGGGAAGGGGCCATGACAGGTCTTGCCCCTGCGGCAACAGATCGGCGGCGCGCATCATATAGGCGGCATTGGCCCAGATCACCGCGCCATCGTCGCGCTCGCGCCAGGCAAGGATCGGGGCCTGCGCCAGCATGGCGCGAAGGAAGGTCAGTTCTTCGGTCATCGCGCGATGCGCCAAGGGGTCAAGTCCGGGCGGGGCAGGGTCGGTTTCCGGGTCGATCAGGGTGATCCGGGTCAGGCCGCCCCGCTGTTCAGCCTGCAGCAACAAGGGCTGACCCGCGCTGTCTTCGGTGGCCAGGGTCACGGTGCCTTCGGTTTCCAGCCGCGCCAGATGCTTGTCAATCTCTGGGAAGGTTGCGCCAAGATGCGCCACCAGCTTGACCCAGGCGCTGCCCTCGGCGGGCGAGGCAGACAGAACTGCGCGGCCGCCAGGTGTGCAATCCACCAGCGACTCGCCATCAAACAGGAACAACGTGGCTTTCTGTCGGTCATCAAAGATGGACTGCCGGGCGGGCCTGCGGCGGGCCTGAAAGGCGGTCAGCAACATCAAGCTTCCCAGCGACGCCAAGATGGCCGTCACCCCAAGGCCGATCCCAAACAAAAGGTGTGACTCCATCGGTCGACCTCGCCGCATTCGTCTTACAACCTAATGGGGAGTGTATTAATGCAAAGTTAATCTAAAGGCGAGGAAAAAGGCGAGCATCAGATTAATGCCGGTCAAACGCTATATTTCGAACGGGGCGTTCTGACCCAGACCGGCTTGGGCCGGTGGCACCAGCCGGTTAAGGGGCCAGACCACCTCGACGATCGCCCCGCTGCGTTCCGGGCGTTCTTCCGGGGTCAGGAACGGGTCGGAGGCGTTGGCAAAGGTCAACTCGGCGCCGGTGCGTTCCAGCAGGGTCTTGGCAATGAACAGACCAAGGCCCATCCCCTCATACTCGGGCCGCCGCGCCAGATCTTGCGCCGACCGGCGACTGCGCACGAACGGGTCACCGATGCGGCCGATCACTTGCGACGGAAAGCCCTCGCCATCGTCGATGATCCGCAGGGTCAGGGTGTCGGCGGTCCATTCTCCATCCAGCCAGACCGAGGTGCGGGCAAAATCGACGGCGTTCTGAATAAGGTTGCGCAGACCGTGGATCACCTCGGGCCTGCGGGTGACCAAGGGCTGCCGGTCATGGCCGTCAACCCCCGCTAAAAAGCTGAAGTGCAGGGTCTTGCCCCGCGACTGATGCGGTTCGGCGGCTTCGCGGACCAGCATCTCGAACGGGGTGGTTCGCATGTGCAGGTCATCCTTGCCGATCCGCCCCATCGACCGCAGGATATCGCGGCAACGGTCGGCCTGATCGCGGATCAGCTTGGCGTCATCGTAAAGCTCGGACCCTTTGTCCAACTGATCCATCATCTCGGCAGATACCAGTGTGATGGTCGCCAGCGGGGTGCCAAGCTCATGTGCTGCGGCGGCAACCACGCCGCCCAGATCGGTCAGTTTCTGTTCGCGGGCCAAGGCCATCTGGGTGGCCAGCAGCGCCTCGGACATTGACCGTATTTCGGTGGCCACCCGCCGCGAATACAGGCCAAGGAACAGGATGCCAATGACGATGGACAGCCAGAACCCAAACTCGAACAGCGCCGGCGCGGTGAGAATGGTGCCATCGGCCAAGCGCAAGGGCACGTGGACAAAAGCCGTCAGCGTCACCAGAATGATCGACAGGCTGCCCAGAAAGATGGTGGTGCGCAACTCCAGCGCCGAGGCGGAAATCGTGACCGGCGCAAGGATCAGCAGTGCGAAGGGATTGGCCAGCCCGCCGGTCAGATACAGAAGAAACGACAGCTGCGTCAGGTCAAACAGCAGCGTCATCATCGCTTCGACTTCGGACAGACGCTTGTTTTCCGGAAACACGAAGATCGACACAAGGTTGGCGATGATCGAGGCCCCGACCGCCAGATAGCAAAGCCCCAATGGAAGCTGGATGTCGTAATAGCGGTCAGCCACCGTGATTGCGGCCAATTGCCCCACGATCGCCGTCCAGCGCAGCAAGATCAACGTGCGCAGGCGAACCCAATCGCTGCGGGTATCACGAGACAGAAGTCCGGGGGTGGGGGAAAACATGGTATCTTTCCGGCAAAGCCATTATCGTGCCAAGCCTAGGCGGGCAGGCCCGTGGGATCAATGCCGTCCGAAGTCAGAAGCATGCAAGGGATCGAACCGATGACAAAAACAACCGCGGCCCTTGCAGCGGCCGTCGTGGTGGCCTTGTTGGGTGGCACCGCCCTTTATCTCTTGCAACCGACCGAGGGCGATGCCTTTGCCGAATGTCGTGGTGGCCAGATCGCGGGTGGCCAGATCGGCGGTCCGTTTACGCTGATCGACGAAACCGGCGCCACCGTCACCGATGCCGACGTGCTGACCAAACCATCTCTGGTCTATTTCGGCTATACCTTTTGTCCCGATGTCTGCCCGCTGGACAATGCCCGCAATGCCGAAGCCGTGGATATTCTGGAAAGCCGCGGCATAGAGGTGCAGCCGGTGTTCATCTCGATCGACCCCGAGCGCGATACGCCCGAAGCGCTTGCCGAGTTTACCGACAACCTGCATCAGCAGATGGTCGGGCTGACCGGAACGCCCGAGCAGGTGAAGGCCGCGTCGCAGGCCTACAAGACTTTTTACAAGAGGCAGGAAGACGGCGACCCCGAATATTATCTGATCGACCACTCGACCTCTACCTATCTGACCTTGCCGGGTATCGGTTTTGTCTACGCTTTCCGGCGTGAAGATCTGTCAGATCAGATGGCCGATCAGGTGGCCTGCTTTGTGAAAAATGCACCCGGCGCGCAGAAAAATTGACCCTGCGCCGCAAAGCCCCTAGGTTCCGGGTCTACGCGGCAAATACGCAAGGACCAAAACGATGGCAGATGAGATGATGGCAGACTTGGGTCCGGATAAAACCCTTCTGCTGGTGGATGATGACGAGCCGTTCGTCAAACGGCTGGCCCGCGCCATGGAGCGCCGGGGCTTTGTCACCGAAACCGCGGAAAGCGTCGCCGTCGGCAAGGCCATCGCGCAAAGCCGCCCGCCGGCCTATGCGGTGGTTGACCTGCGATTGGAAGATGGCAACGGGCTGGACGTGGTCGAGGCCCTGCGTGAACGCCGGCCCGATTGCCGGATTGTCGTTCTGACCGGCTATGGCGCGATTGCCACGGCGGTTGCGGCGGTCAAGATCGGGGCGATCGACTATCTGTCCAAACCCGCCGATGCCAATGACGTGACCAATGCCCTTCTGGCCAAGGGCGAAGCCATGCCCGCACCGCCGGAAAACCCGATGTCGGCAGACCGTGTGCGGTGGGAGCATATTCAGCGGGTATTTGAAATGTGCGACCGCAATGTATCTGAAACCGCACGCCGCCTTTCGATGCACCGCCGGACGCTTCAGCGGATCCTGGCAAAACGCAGCCCACGTTAAAAAGCATTTAACGAATTGTTGTGCTTCTGCCAAAGACATTCTATCTGGTCAGGATGGCAATAAATAAAAGGACCGTGGGAATGGATGTCAATCTGAATGATCTGTCCCTGAAAGACTTGAAGGATCTTCAATCGCAAGTCGCCAAGGCGATTGCATCTTTTGAAGATCGTCGCAAGAAAGAGGCTGTCGCCCAGCTTGAAGAGAATGCCCGCGCGATGGGTTTTTCCCTTTCCGAATTGATAGGTGTGACGGGCCCGAAAAAACGCGCACCCGCGGTGGCTAAATACGCCAACCCGGCGAATGCGGCAGAGACGTGGTCTGGCCGCGGGCGCAAGCCACGGTGGTTTGACGCGGCCCTGAAGTCCGGCGCCAAACCGGAAGATATGGCGATCTGACCGCTTCAGGCCGCGTGGCAGGCGGCAAATGTGGCCATATTTCCTTATCAGCACGCTGCCAGCAAGGCCGCGTGTCGGGCAACAAAATCGGCCTTTACCGCCGATGCGGGACGCAACCGGATTTCCAACCCGGAAATCAACGCAGGGTCGGGGCGGTTGAAAAACCGGTCGGCCTCGGTTTGCGAAAACCCGGCGATGTGAACAGCCTCCATCCAGGCGGAGATCCGATCTGCGGACTTGATCTGTTTCTTGATGGCCGCGGGTAGGCGTGCCGGCAAGCCAAATCGCAGATGCACCGCCGCCGTCAGCCGTTCATCCAGCGCACCATAGGCAGGCCCGACCGCCGCCTTGACGGGTGAAATCATGTCGCCGATCACATATTCGGGCGCATCATGCAGCAAGGCGGCCAATCGCCATCTGTCTGCGCACCCAGGGTTCAGCCGCGAAAAGAGTGCCTCAACCAACAGCGAATGTTCAGCGACGGAATAGGGCCAGTCACCATGGGTCTGGCCATTCCACCGCGCGACAAAGGCAAGCCCGTGGGCGATATCCTCGATCTCGATATCCATCGGCGTGGGGTCCAGCAGATCAAGCCGCCGACCTGACAGCATGCGTTGCCATGCGCGTTGCGGCTTTGCCATCAGCGTTGCCCTTTTCTTTGGTTTTCATTGCAGCATTTAGCGCCTTGGCAGGCTGCGTGCAAATGCCCTCGACCCTTCGGCCCGGGCGGGCAAGGGCAATGCTCGTTGTTTTTGGGGTCCGGCGGTGATAAAGCCCCCTCGACAGATCAGGAGACGAATTGAACATGGCTGACTACATCGTAAAAGACATCGCGCTTGCCGAGTTCGGGCGCAAGGAACTGACGATCGCGGAAACCGAAATGCCGGGTCTGATGGCCTGCCGGGAAGAGTTTGGCACCACCAAGCCGTTGACTGGCGCGCGGATTTCCGGATCGCTGCACATGACCATTCAAACCGCCGTGCTGATCGAAACCCTGGCAGCGCTTGGCGCCGATGTGCGCTGGGCGTCGTGCAACATCTTCTCGACCCAGGACCATGCCGCCGCCGCCATCGCCAAATCGGGCATCCCGGTGTTTGCGATCAAGGGCGAAAGCCTTGAGGAATACTGGGACTATACCGACCGTATCTTCCAGTTTGGTGGTGAAGGCGGCACCTGCAACATGATCCTTGATGATGGCGGCGATGCCACGCTGTATATCCTTTTGGGCGCGCGGGTTGAGGCGGGTGAAACCGACCTGATCGAGGTTCCGACCTCGGAAGAAGAGGTTTGCCTGTTCAACCAGATCAAGAAGCGGTTGAAGGCCAGCCCCGGTTGGTTCACCAAACAGCGCGACGAGATCAAGGGTGTTTCGGAAGAAACCACCACCGGCGTGCACCGCCTGTATGATCTGCACAAGAAGGGGCTGCTGCCCTTCCCCGCGATCAACGTCAATGACAGTGTGACCAAATCGAAGTTCGATAACAAATACGGGTGCAAGGAATCCTTGGTCGACGGCATCCGCCGCGCCACCGACACCATGATGGCCGGCAAGGTTGCCGTGGTTTGCGGCTATGGCGATGTGGGCAAAGGCTCGGCGGCGTCGCTGCAAGGCGCTGGTGCCCGCGTGAAGGTGACCGAGGTCGATCCGATCTGCGCGTTGCAAGCCGCGATGGACGGGTTTGAGGTTGTGTTGCTGGAAGATGTGGTCGCCAGCGCCGACATCTTCATCACCACCACCGGCAACAAGGACGTGATCCGCATCGAGCATATGCGCGAGATGAAGGACATGGCCATTGTCGGCAACATCGGACACTTCGACAATGAAATTCAGGTGGCCGCGCTGAAGAACCACAAGTGGACCAACATCAAGGAACAGGTGGACATGATCGAGATGCCGAATGGCAATCGCATCATCCTGTTGTCCGAAGGCCGCCTGTTGAACCTTGGCAATGCCACGGGTCATCCGTCGTTCGTGATGTCGGCATCGTTCACCAACCAGGTGCTGGCGCAGATCGAGCTTTGGACCAAGGGCAGCGAATACAAGCCCGGCGTCTACATCCTGCCCAAATCGCTGGATGAAAAAGTCGCCCGCCTGCACCTGAAAAAGATCGGTGTGAAGCTGACCGAACTGCGCCGCGATCAGGCCGACTATATTGGCGTTGCGATCGACGGGCCGTTCAAGTCGGACCACTATCGCTATTGATCTGCTGCAACATTGCAACGAAAGCCCGGCCATGCGATTGGTCGGGCTTTCTTTTTTCTGGCGTTTGATCAAGCGTCGGCCCGACGGTCAGGTGCGTGACAGGGCGGCAAACATGACAGAAGCAACCAAACGGGACATGGTTCGGGGACGGCTGTTGCAAAGCCTGCCGAAGGGCGGAGTGGTTGCGGAAATCGGGGTTTGGGAAGGTGATTTTTCCCAGCGCATTCTGGAACTTTGCCAGCCAAGCGAATTGCACCTGATCGACCCGTGGCTGTATCTGCCAGAATTTTCGAACACCGGCTTTGGCAAGAAAAAGAACGAACATCTGATGGAGCAACGCTATCAGAATGTGGTGGCGCGCTTTGCCGACGATCCAAGGGTCAAGGTTCAACGGGCCACATCGGAAGTGGCGCTTGCCACCTTGCCCGATGCCTCACTCGACTGGGTTTATATTGATGGCAATCACAACGAGCCCTTTATCGGCAACGACCTGCATCTGTGCCTGCAAAAGGTAAAGCCGACAGGCATCATCGCCGGCGACGATTTCAATTGGCAGACCGAAGCCTCGGGGGCGCCAGTGAAAGCAGCGGTCGAGGCGATGATGCTGGAACTTGGCGAAAGGGCCCAGCTCAGGCTGATGGCGAACCAATACATCATCACCCTGAAACGCTAGGTTTGCGCTTGCACCGACCAGAGCGCAGACGGCTGGATTTTTCCCTTGGTTTGCTGCGGGATTTCCGCCTAAGCTTGCCGAGCGGCCAAAAGCAAGCCTGACGGGGACAAAAAACCATGAGCAAGCGTGACGACCTGATTGCGAAATATGCCGACGACCTGACCACCAAATGCAACATGACGCCAGACATGGCCCTGTTGACCAAAGTGACCATCGGCTGTGGACCTGCGATCTATAATGATGATGCTTCGACCGTTGCCGGAACCGATGACAGCGAGTTGGAGACGATCAAGAAAAACTTTCTGATGAAAAAGCTGGGGCTGGAAGACAGCCCCCGACTGATGGAAGCAATCCACGCGGTGATTGACACCTATGGTCGGTCAAACCGCAGCAAATACCGCGCTGTGGTGTATTACATGCTGACCAAGCATTTCGGCAAGGAAGCCGTGTACAAGTAAGCTGCCCGCGAAAAGACCCGAAAAGGCCCCATCTGCCGTGGGGCCTTTTTCGTGACACCGCCAAGATTACAGTTTTATCTTTGTCGAACTTGCGCGGCGACCTTGGTCTCCTGTAGCGTAACAAGAACAGGGCAGTATGCCCGGGACCCTTTTTCAGAACACGTGTGGTGCCAGGGGAGCACGTGGGGTGGATGGAGGGTCCTGTTGGGGTCGGGGCCCTCCATTTTACAACCATTTGTGAACTAAAGCGCTGCTGTGGCACGCTAAATCAGCATCGACAGCCGGCTACGATCACGCCCAATGGTGGCGGGCTGGCCGACAGCCAAGGTATCGCCACGTCAGAAGCGCACCCGCCGTGCCGTGGTCCAGCGCCGCGCAAAAGGGTGACTGGCTGACGGACCAGCATCATTGCAGGTCAAGGCACCGAGGGGGTCACAGGGCAGCCATGCTGGCGGCGGCCTTGCCTTTGAAGCGGCCCGCCTCTCTTGCCAAATACCCATCACTAGCCTGCTTTGCCATCAGGCGCGTGCCGGTCGCGCCTTACCTTCGGCATGAAACGGTCAAAAAGCCCCGGTATGGCACCATGGAAGATCAGATTGCGTCTTTCCTGTGTGGTCCGAAGGCGCGGGCGGAAAGACTCGCCAGACGTTGATTGCGACGGTAAAACGGTAAGTGAGGATAGGGAAATGACAGGTGCGGATCACGAAAAGGGATGGTCACGCCGTTGGGTGCCGATCCGTCGTGGCATCCTGGCGGAACAAGAGGCCCTGACCGCACAAGGCCTGTATCAGGAAACCCTGACCAAGGCCGCAGCCCCGGCATCCGCTTTGGTTTATGGCCCAAGGCGCAAGATTGATCTGCGCGTAACCGATGCGCGGGGGCGGCCGGTTTCGGGGGCCACCGTCACCGTTCTGACCGCCATCCCCGATGGTGGCGATTGCGTCGAGACGGATGTCTTGGGTCGGGCCTTGCTTTCGGTTGTGGCCGTTCCCGATACCGCACAAACGCTTTTGCTGGTCGAAGCCGACGGATACCTCACGCTGCGACAGGTCAAACCAAGGTTGCTGGAAACCCGGCCCACCCTGTCGCAGCACAACACCGTGGTGCTGGAGGCAATCCCAGAGGCGGAAAATGATCGCCCCTGTTGGGGCCTAGAGGCAATGCGCCTGCACACGGTGCCAAGCCTGTCTGTGCTGGGCGCATCCTTGGTTCGGGTCGCCGTCATTTCCTGTCATCCCTGGGGCAAGGTCCGCGCCGGATGCGAAGGCTGTGTGATCGCCCCGCTGTGCGATGATCAGTTGGTGACCGACTGGAACCGTCCGAAAGCTTGCCCCGCCCGGCCCGAAACCCACAGCCCCTTGACCTCGGCGCTGACGCAGATCCTGGGCGGTTGCGCGCCGGGCGTCGAGATTCACCACCTGTCATTGCCGCTGCGGGCGCGTGTCACCGACCTGATCGCGGCGCTGGACCACTGCGTGCGTCAACAGCTTGATCTTGTCTGTCTGGCGGTGTCTTGCCCGTATCCTGACCCACGGATGCTGCGCGCGCTGCGATTGGCGCGCGGGGCCGGCCTTGTCGTCATAGCACCGGTGGGCGAAACCTGTTGCCCCGTCCGGTTTCCAGCGGCCTGGCCCGAGGTGCTGGGGGTTGGCGCCATTGGGCGCAGCGCAGACCGATCGATCCGGCACCTTCTTGCCGATGCGGGGGGTGACGGGTTTGCTGCCTTTGGCAGGGGCGCGCCGGGCAGCGGCCTTGACGTTCTGGCCCCCGGCGTTGGTCTGAATATTGGCCAGCGCACGGTTTCGGGAACAGTTCTGGCCGCTGCCTTCGCCACAGGCTTTCTGGCGCGCCTTTTGCAAACCGCGCCCAACCTTGCGATTTTACCGCGCACCGAGGCGCGTGTCATGGCCCTGCACGCGGCGCTTCGGGCGCATTGTGCCGATCTTGGCCTGCACCCTTCGGTGCAAGGTGCTGGTCTGCCGATCTGGGGCAGCAAAGGCAAATTGCGCTTGTCGCAGGCCCAGGAACGGCATTTGGCCGAACAGGCGCAGACCGTGATCGCGGCCATTGCCGGCCAAAGATCTACAGGCCGATAGGATCAAGCCCTGCCAGACCGCAGACAATCCGCCATTCCGCATCGCTGACCGGTTGCACCGACAGGCGGGTGTTGGTGACCAACGCCATCCCCTCCAGCCCCGGTTGCAGCTTGCAGGTGTCCAGTGTGACCGGGTGCCGGACGGGGCAGACCGCCTTGATCACCACGCAATCCCACCGCGGATCGTCCGTGGTGCTGTCGGGTGCGCTGGTCCGGATCACCTCGACGATGCCGACGATCTCTTTGCCGACATTGGAGTGATAGAAAAACCCAAGATCGCCCACCTGCATCGCCCGCATGTTGTTGCGGGCCTGATAGTTGCGAACGCCTGTCCATTCCTCGCCCGCCGGCCCCTTTGCGACCTGCTGGTCCCAACTCCAGGCTTCGGGTTCGGATTTGAACAGCCAGAACCTCATCCCACCACCTTTTTCCATTCATGGATGGCGACGCTTTCGAACAATCCGGCCTTGGCATAGGGGTCTGCGTCGGCCCAGGCCCGCGCCTGATCCATGGACGTGACGGTCAGCACCACAAGGCTGCCGATCATCGTGCCGTCTGCATCCAGAAACGGCCCGGCGATTTCGACCATGCCCGAAGCGTCGACATAGGCCAGATGGGCGGCGCGGGTGTCCAGCCGGATTTGCAGATGGCCGGGTTTATCAATGCAGATCAGGGCAGCGCGCATGGTCTATTCCTCTTTCAGGGGGCGGGTCATCAGGGCATGAATGGCCTCGGCAATACCGATTCGGCCAGAGGTAACCTGCGCCACCATGGCCGTCACCGGGATTTGTGCGGCCATGCCAAGGCGCGATGCCTGGGTCAAAATCGCCTGCGCAGTAGCCACGCCTTCCACCGTCAGGCGTGCATCTGGGGCAATGCCCTGACCCAGCGCCTGTCCGTGGCGAAAGTTGCGCGATTGATCCGAGGTGCAGGTCAGCACCAGATCGCCCAGACCTGACAGGCCCATCAGCGTCTCGGGCCGCGCCCCCATGCGGCTGGCAAACCGCACCATCTCGGCAAAGCCGCGCGTCACCAGTGCGGCGCGCGCGCTTTCGCCCAAGCCTGCCCCGATGACAATGCCGGCGGCAATGGCGATTACATTCTTCAGCGCGCCGCCAAGTTCGGCCCCGATCACATCGGTGGTGCGATAAATCCGCAGGGTTGGGGTCGAAAGCAGATGCTGAAGCATCTCTCCGGCATCGCTTTCGCAGGCAAGGGTCAGGGCGGTGGGCAGGCCATGGGCGATATCCACCGCGAAACTGGGGCCGGTCAGGCAGGCCAGCGTGGCCTGTGGCTGGCTTTGCCGGATCAGCGCGGTGGGGCCGTGCAGTGTCGCAAGGTCCATGCCCTTGCAGCAGGCCACCAAAGGCACAGCGTCCAGCGCGCCGCCGTGATCGGCCATGAAGCCGCGCAATGATTGCATCGGAACCGCCAGAAGCACGGCTTTTGCGCGGCGCAAATCGCCCATTTCCGCCGTGACAGACACTGTTTGCGGCAAGCTGACGCTGCCCAGATGGCGCGGGTTGCGCCGCGTCTCGGCCATTTGCCTGACCTGATCCGCATCCCGCGCCCACAGCGTGACGTCTTGCCCGGCATGGCCCAGCGCCACCGCCAAGGCCGACCCGAATGCCCCGGCGCCTGCGATGCCGATCATGCCTTGGCCCCCTTCTTGCCCGACCCGATCATCGCGGGCGCGGTCTGGTCCAGCGGCCAGCGTGGCCGGGCCGACAGGGTGGCGTCATCCCGATGGCCCAGACGAAAGCGTTCGATACCGGCATAGGCGATCATCGCAGCATTGTCGGTGCACAGCCGCAAGGGTGGCGCGACAAACCGCACGCCATGGCCCGCACAAAGCGTCTCTAACGCGGCGCGAATGGGGGTATTGGCCGCCACACCACCTGCGATGGCAAAAGCCGGGTTCGGGGGGGTAGTCTCAAGATAAACCTCCAGCGCGCGGCGGGTTTTCTCGGCCAGAACCGCGGTCACCGCCGTCTGGAACCCGGCGCACAGATCGCGCCGGTCTGCCACCATCAGCCCGCCCTGTTCAGCGATCAGCGCATCGCGTGCCCGCAGCAGCGCCGTTTTCAACCCGGAAAACGACATGTCACAGCCCGGCCGGTCCAGCAGCGGGCGCGGCAGCACAAAGCGCGCGGCATCGCCAAACGCGGCCTCGGCCTCGACCGCTGGGCCACCGGGTTGCGGCAGGCCAAGCAGCTTGGCGGTCTTGTCAAACGCCTCGCCGGGTGCATCGTCGATGGTGCCGCCGATCCGGCGAAAATCCTCGGGCCCGCCCACGATCAGAAACTGGCAATGCCCGCCCGATACCAGCAGCATCAGGTAGGGAAATGCCAGCCCGTCGGTCAACCGCGGCGTCAGCGCATGGCCGGCAAGGTGGTTGACCCCCACCAGCGGCAGGCCGGTGCCCGCGGCCAACCCCTTGGCCAGCATCACCCCCGACAGCACGCCGCCAATCAGCCCCGGCCCTGCGGTCACGGCGATGCCGTCCAGATCGGCCAGCGTCAGCCCGGCCTGATCCAACGCGCGCTCGACACAGCCGTCCAGCCGTTCGGCATGGGCGCGGGCGGCGATTTCCGGCACCACGCCGCCGAAGGCCGCATGCAGAACCACCTGGCCTTCCACCACCGAAGACAGCACCTCGGCCCGGTCGCCCACGCGCACGACGGCAGCGGCCGAGTCGTCGCAGCTTGATTCGATGCCAAGAAAGGTTAGGGGTGCCCGCATGGTCCGCCGTTGCGAAATCTGTCTGTCGCAGGTAACACCTGTGCCATGGTCTCGCAATCCCGCGCCATTCCGGTCCTGATCACCCGGCCCGAGCCGCAGGCGTCGCGGTTCCGGCAGGCTTTGCTGGACCGCTATGGCGACAAGGTCAATCCGATCCTCAGCCCGCTGCTGTGCCCGGTGGTGGTGGCAACGCAGGTCGAACCCGGTGCCTTCCATTCCGTGGTCTTTACCTCGGAAACCGGCGTGCAAGCGGCGCGCACGCTGGACCTGTCGCTGCCACGGCGTGCCTATTGCGTGGGTGATCGCACCGCCGAGGTGGCAAGGGCGCTGGGCTTCGAGTCGATTTCGGCAAATGGCGCGTCTGGTGATCTGGCACAAATGCTGGCCAACCACCCCGAGGACGCGCCTTTCCTGCACCTGCATGGGCGTGATTCGGTTGGCGATGTGGCGCAGGCCCTGGCAGATCGCGGGGTGAGGGCGGAAAGCCGGGTCATCTATGCCCAAGAGCCGAGTCCGCTCAACGAAACTGTCAAGTTTACCTTACAGTCTTGTGGTCCGGTGATCGTGCCGCTGTTTTCGCCCCGCAGTGCGCGGCTTTTCGGCGCAGCATGTGCGGGGTTGACGCTGCATGCCACGCTGCATGTGGTGGTCCTTAGCCCTGCGGTGGCGCAAGCCGTTGCAGATATGCAGGTTCAACAGGTTAAGGTTGCCGCCGCCCCGACACAGAAAGACCTGCTTCTTGCGATGGATCATTGCTTTTTGAATGCTTGATGACCACTAACGAGCAGGATTAGGATCGCGTTAAATCGCAGGCTCGCCTGCCAAAGTGTAAACAGGAATGTACACCATGGCCACACCAGTCCGCCCAAACCAAGAGGCCGAAACCGATGATGGCCAGATGACCGGTCCTGAATCGGTCGAAGCCAGCCCCAGTTCCGACACGCCGTCTGACGCTGCCGACACGGCCTCGGCGGTGCCGGGCGACGAGACGGTCACACCGGCCTTGCTGGATGATGAGTCCAAAATCCTTGATGCCGAGGTGGCCAGCTGGGCAGAACAGGCTGCCGAGGACGCCGATCGCAAGCGCGCAGATGAGTTTATCGAAACCGTTGAAGCGGATGAAATCCTTGAAGCTTTGGGCGATGACAGCCCGCAGTCGCAAGATCGGTCGGATGTGACTGACGCCGAGATCATTGAAGATACCCGGCCTGAACCCACCCCGCCGCCGGCCCCCTCGGCCCCGCCGCCCACACCGAAAAAATCGGGCGGCGGATTTTTCGGAATGGCCCTTGGCGGTGTTGTTGCGGCGGCAGCCGGTTATGCCTTGGCCACCTTCAACCCGATCCCCGGTCTGCTGCCTGCCCCCGCCCCATCTGCCGAAGAACAGGCGGCGATGCAGGCGCTGACAACGCGAATCGGTGCGCTGGAAGAGGCGACACTGGCAGACCGCGTCGCAGCGCTTGAGTCGCGGCCCGTGGCGGCAGAGCCCGATCTTGCGCCGGTGACGGATGCGATTGCCGCGCTGGAAGCCCGGCTTGCAACGCTGGAAGCGGCGGGTCCGATCATTTCGGCGGATGGTGTTCCTTCTGATCTGGTCGCCACCGTAAAGGCCCTGCGCGCCGAAATGGATGTGCTGAAGCTGGAAGAGGGCGACGCACGCGCCGGGGTTCTGGCCATGGTTGACGAAGCCAAGGCCCAGATCGCCGAAGCCGAGGCCTCGGCCGCCGCCATGAAGGCCGAAGCCGAAGAAACCGCACGCATCGCTTTGGCCAAGGCATCTGTCGGTCGCCTGACGGCCGCGCTGGAAAGCGGCAGCCCGTTTGCCGATGCCTTGCCCGATCTGGCGGGCTTTGATGTGCCCGACATTCTGACCCAGTCCGCCGAAACCGGCGTGCCATCATCGGCGGTCTTGATCGCCGGGTTCCCGGTGGCGGCGCGGGCGGCGCTTGATACGTCGATCCGGTCAAACATCGGCGACAACTGGACCGACCGCGCCGCGTCTTTCCTGCGCAGCGCTACCGGCGCGCGGTCGTTGACTCCGCAAGAAGGCGATGGTCCGGATGCCGTGTTGTCGCGCGCCGAAGCGGCCGTGAAAGCGGGCGATCTGCAAACCGCGCTGACCGAATTGCAGGCCTTGCCCGATGCAGGAAAGGCCGCCATGGCCGAATGGTCTGCCATGGCGCAACACAGGCTGGATGCAGCCAGTGCCATCGCGGCACTTGCCGCTGCTGTCGAAGGGTGAGGGTGCGCTGATGCTTTGGTCTTTGCTGAAAGTCGTTCTGTTCGTGGCCATCGTTGGTGGCCTGACCTATGGGGCAAGCGTGTTGCTTGAAACCGATGGCGGGGTGCGCGTGGCCGTTGCGGGCTGGGAATTGAACCTTGGCCCGTTTCAGGCTGTCATCCTGGTGCTGCTGATCCTGGGCGCGTTCTGGATCTTGCTGAAACTGGTGGGCCTGCTGGTCGCGGTTCTGCGCTTTCTGAATGGCGATGAAACCGCAATTTCGCGGTATTTTGATCGCAACCGCGAGCGCAAAGGTTATCAGGCCCTGACCGAGGGCCTGCTGGCGCTGGCTTCGGGCGATGGCCGGATGGCCTTGGCGCGGGCGCAGCGGGCCGAACGCTATCTGGCCGCACCGGAACTGACCACGCTGCTGATGGCGCAATCAGCCGAGGCGGTGGGCGACAGCAAGCGCGCCAGCGATGCGTATAAAAAGCTGCTTGGCGATGAAAAGACCCGTTTCGTCGGTGTTCGGGGCCTGATGAAGCAAAAGCTTGCCGAAGGTGATACCGATACCGCCTTGAAATTGGCGGAAAAAGCCTTTGCCATGAAGCCGCGCCATGTGGAAACCCAAGATATCTTGCTGAAACTGCAAGCAGAGCATTCTGATTGGAAGGGTGCCCGTCAGACCCTTGGTGCCAAGCTGAAAGCCGGCGAGTTGCCACGCGATGTCTATCGCCGCCGCGATGCGGTTCTGGCACTGCAAGAGGCGAAGACCGTGATTGACGATACAGCCAGCATCGAGGCGCGCGAGGCCGCGATCGAGGCCAACCGGCTGTCGCCTGATCTGATTCCCGCCGCCGCCATGGCCGCGCGCAGTCTGGTGGCGAAAGGCGACAAGAAGGGCGCAACTGCCGTTCTGAAAAAGGCTTGGTCCATGCAGCCGCACCCCGACCTGGCCGCCGCTTTCGCCGAGATTGAGCCCGAAGAAACGGCCACCGCCCGACTGAAACGGTTCAAGGTCCTGACCGCGATCAAGCCCGAAGACGAACAAACCCGCCTGCTGCAAGCCGAACTGCACGTCGCCGCCGAGGATTTTCCTGCCGCCAAGCGCAATCTTGGCGATCTGGTCACCAAGCACCCGACGCAGCGCACACTGGCGATCATGGCCGCCGTGGCGCGTGGCGAAGGCGAGGACGATGCCGTGGTTCGCGGCTGGTTGACCCGGGCGTTGACAGCGCCGCGCGGCCCGCAATGGTGCTGTGACAAGTGCCAGGCCGTGCATGCCCAATGGCACCCGATTTGCGACAATTGCGGTGGGTTTGATACGCTCAGTTGGCGCGAGGCCCCCGAAATGACGGGGCCTTCCGCGACCGGGACCGAACTGATGCCCCTGATCGTCGGCCAGCCCGCCCCGATCAAGGCCACGGCCGAGGTGATGGACACCAGCGAGCCGAAGTCAGCCTAGGGGGTTGACAGAAAAACACCGCGTCAAGCCCGCCGACGCGGGCTTGACGCGGATGGTGTGGCGCAATAGGACACACCCACCAGAAAGTGCCGCTGTAGCTCAGCTGGTAGAGCACGTCATTCGTAATAGTGCTCTCACGGCTGGCGTAGGTGGTTGACGGGAAACAGAAAGATGTGCTCTAAAACGGGGCACTAAAACGGAAAAAGACGGGCTTGCCCCAGTAGCACAGCTGGTAGTGCGCCTCATTCGTAATGAGGAGGTCGGGGGTTCGAGTCCCTCCTGGGGCACCATTTCCTCACAGAATCAACAAGTTGACCGCCCATCTGGCTGAGTCGCGTCCTGTTGCATCGTGGATTCCCTATCGACGCCTTTGTCAAGATGGTTTACAATCAGGCTTGATTTGTTCTCTGTTCGTTCCCACAAGGAGGTCACATGGGTAAGGTGAGCGCCGCGCTCATGGGTTCCATTGTCGGTGGGTTCGCCGCCGTGGCTGCCATGGTGTTCTGGTTCGGGTGGGGATTGCCCGGTAGCGGCCAGGTTGCGCACGTTGATCCGACCAGGGCTGACTATGTGGACTTGCTGCTCACGGTGGTGACGATCTTTCTTGGGGCCATCGGCCTTGCAGTCACTGTCGGTGCGCTGGTCATCGGTCTAGTGGCCTTCAAGACGCTGCGTGAGATCAAGACAGAGGCCGCCACTGAGGCGAAGGGTGCGGCGGCGGTGCAGATCAACGCGACGATGGCCGCCGGGCTGGGCCACACGATCTTGAGCGAGATGGCCCGGAAGGGCGAGCTAGACGAGGTGTTTGAGCGGGTGGCGATGCGGTTGCAGAGCGGCGAGCCAGAGCCCGAATCAGGCGACCAGGCGTGACAAAACAGGAGGGAGCAACAATGGACGGGAGCATGACGAAGATGGCAGCTTCAAGCGGCTGGGAGGTGAAGTCGCCATCCCGTGAATACACGACCCTCGCCCCGGCGGTGCGGCAAGAGATTGACGGCTTCCTTGCTGAGCATCCGGTCAAGCTGGGTGCGATAGCTGAGCGGCTTGGGGTCAAGGTCCTGCTGTCCACCCTGCCGCGCGGGACCTCTGGGCAGATCGCCCAGGAGGATGGTGAATTCGTCATCCGCATCAACCGCCACGAGGCGAAGCACCGGCAGCGCTTCACGCTTGCCCACGAACTGGCCCACTACCTGCTGCACCGGGAGCGGATCGTGGCAGAAGGCGGCTGGTCTGAAAACGTCCTCCTCCGCGCGCCCAACCAGCCAATCCAGATTGAGTATGAGGCGAACCGGCTTGCGTCTGACCTTGTGATTCCGTCACATCTGCTGGCGCAGGCCACGGCTGACTACACTGGGCCGATGACCAGCGAGGTAATTGAGGACCTCGCCCGGCGCTTCGGCGTCTCAACGGCGGCGATGGAAATCAAACTCCAGATGGTGTGAGGGGGCGGCGCGGCACATGGACGTGACAGATTACCTGGTGACGCTGTGCATCCGCCGCGCCGAACTGAGCGGGTTGAAGGAGCTTCCCGGCAGCACAAAGGACCGGCTCACGCCGCTCGTGCTGCTGGCACCCTGGATGGCCACCTACCCACTCTCAAAGGCCATCGACAAGTTTGAGAATGCCTACCCGGGCAGGCCCTACTTCATCGACGTGGACACCTACTACCACCCAGGCGACAACGGCAACGAGGCGAAGGACGCCTGGGCAGAGCTGGTCAAGCGCCCCGCTGACCTGGGCGTATGGCAGGCGCTCCTCCTCCCCTACCCCAATGCCAACCCGTGCCTGCTGATGAATGGATCCACGCTTGAGAGCGCCAGAGGACAGGTCGCGTGGGCGCGTGAGAATGACCGATCCTTCTGCCTGAGGATGGACATGGCGGTAGCCGGGTCAGGCATCCCGACTTGGTTGCCAAGCCTGGTCGCTGAGCTCGCTGCTGAGGGCGCGGTGGACTACACGGTGGTGTTCGACTTCGGGCTTGTCCAAAGCGCCCTTGAGGTTGCCCCCGTCGCTGCGGGCTACATCAAGAGCTTCTTCTCAGCGACACCGCCTGAAATCCCGATTGCGGTCTGCTGCACCACATTCCCCAGCGACTTCACGGTGTTCGACGGGATTGAGGAACTGGGCTTCTCCAACCGGGACCTACTGGCCCAGATCAAGCTGGCGACAAACCATCCCAGGATGATCTATGCCGACTGGGGCTCCACCAAGCCCAGGGCCTACGGACATGCGAGCGCACCCAAGAACAGGATTGACTACCCCACCGACAAAGGCTGGGTCATCGCCCGCGACAACGACAGCCCGGTGTCGTTCCAGGCCGCTGCCAAGAGGGTCATTGAGAAGTCGGGGAAGTGGAGCGGCGGCTTGGGCATCTGGGGCGAGCAGTTGATAGAGGGAGCTGCTGATGGGCAGGCTTTCGCCATCGACTCAATGCCCAAGATGTATTCAGCGCGCATCAACATCCATCTGCACCGCCAGGCGTTCTACGGCCAGCTCCCGCCGCCGAAGTCGCTTGACGAGGCTTGGAGCGATGACCTCTGACGTAACGGCTGATGTTCACTCAGACCGGAAAGCGTGTCCCTTCTGCGCACGGGCAACCGCAATCTCAACGATGCGGTCAATGATGCGCACCGGGTCCTTCCACTTCATCACCAGCTTGCCTTGGTCCATCCCATACTCAGCCACTACGTCGCGCAACTGGTCCAGTGAGAGGGCTGACAGTTGGCTGCGCAGCGCGTCCTCCCCTTCGCCCACGACCACCACCGGGTCCAGCACCGCCGCTGGCCTCCGGTTCTTGGCCCGCCCCGGGACAGGTTCAGGCCGCTTGGGGACGGCGGGCACTGCACCGAAGATTTCAGAAAGGCGGCTGGCAAGCTCCGGGTCCCGGTCGGCTGCATCGGCTACCGCCTTGGCGAGGTCCAGCAACTTGGTGCGCAGCTTCATCGCTCAGGCCTCCAGCTTTGTGATGATCTCTTGGGCAAGGCTCCGGTAGGATTCAGCCAACCCTCCATATCCATACTTCTGCTTGAGGGTGCGCGCGTAGGACTGGTGTTCAGCCGCGCCCGCGATGTTGTTTGCCTGCGGTATGACAGTGGCAAACACGGGGGCGTCTTTTCCAGCGCGGAGGTTGCGCATCACGTTTGCATGGACCGATGAGTTGGCTTGGAACTTGGTCACGACGATGCCCAAGGGCTCGATGCTCTCACCGATCTCATCGGCGAAGTCGCGCACCCGGGTCACGATCTGCGGGATGCCGTAGGTGGACAGGATGTCCGGGATGGTCGGGATGATGTAGCCGTCGGAGATGCGCAGCCCGTTCAGCGTGATGATGCCCAAGTTGGGCGGGCAGTCCACGATCACAACGTCATAGTCATCAAGCCGCGACTTCACGGCCTTCCACAGCAATTCAATCGGGTTGTTGGAGAAGTATTTGCCACTGGGCGCGGCTGCCAGACGGTCCTGAACGTCGATCAGGTCAAGGCTGGACGGGAGGAGGTCTAGCTTGTGCGTCCCGCTCACATCAGACACGTTCTTCTGGAGCGCAGCGTCAAAGTTGAACTGCTTGTTGTCAGGCTCAAGCGCGTCCTTGAACAGGCGGGCAAGGGTGCGCCCGCTGTCGTTCAGGGTCCGCCACTTGTCCTCCCCGATCAACATCGTGGTGGCGTTGGTCTGCGGGTCAAGGTCGATGACAAGGACCTTCTTGCCGAACTCAGATGACAGGGTTTCGGCCACCGCGACTGTGGTGGTCGTCTTTCCAACCCCGCCCTTGAGGTTGATTGTTGAGAAAACGTGAGCCATTGGAACCTTCCTCTTTCGCAGCCATGATCGCACCTGTGATCGGCGGAACACTGGGCCCGATGCCAGCACGGCAATGGGCTTTGGGAAGTTGGCAATCCGTGCTCGCCAGTTGGCGACCACCTGTTTGGAGGCTCCGGCCATCTCGGCTATCTCGTTGATGCCGACAAGCTCATCATCCACCCGATTGATTCCCTGTGAACGCTATACACACTGTGTGTTTACATCGTTCACAGTCGGGCTGTCAACAGGCCTGTTTCATCGCAGGCCGCACCGCAATGCCATGGGAGGTCTTGAACCAGTGTTGCGGACAGAGCACCACGTCATGCAGGGCCATCACCAGCGCAGCGACGTGGAGGCACCAGTAGGCTGGCAGCATGAACACCGCCCAGAGGCTCCGCGACGTGGCCCAGACAAGCGCGACGGCTGCCCCGTAGCCCAGCGCTAGCACAGCCCCCAGCGCGCCGTGGAGCTCTCCAGAGGTAAAGAGTGCGAAACCCAGCGGGTGGGCAGCGGTTGACAAGGTCGCCACAGGAAGCTGCGCCAGCAGGGCCAGGGACCCCGCCGGGCCGACCTGCCGCCATGTCTCAACCGGATTGCGAAGGTGGACCAAGGCGGTGATGATGTGCCCTGCGATCCATCTGCGGCGCTGGTGCAGGAAGGCCCGGAGCGTCACGGGGGCCTCTTCAAAGGTGGCTGACGGGATGAAGGCGGAGCGGTGGCCCAGGCGGGCCATGCGGACAGCAAGGTCAGCATCTTCGGTCGTGTTGTGCGCGCAGTAGGCCCCGGCCTCCATCAGGGCGTCACGCCGGAGAAATTGCGAGGTCCCGCCGAACAGGAACGGCAGTCCCAGGCGGGACAGGACGGGCAGGATGGCCCCAAACAACACAGCGTATTCGGTGCGCCAGCCAACAGTGAACCAAGGCCCCCCGTGGTCGCAGGCCAGTGCACATTGCACCACTGCAAGGCCGGGGTCAGCCATGAGCGCCGCGACGGCCCGGCGGGCTTGGTCAACCTCCGGCCTGTCCTCCCCGTCATAGATCACCACCACCTCACCGCGCGCCGCTGCCAGCCCCACGTTGACCGCCCGTGGCTTGGTCTGGGGCTTGCCAACGGGCACGACGATGACCTGCCACCCTTGGCCCCGGGGGACGTGGACGCCCGCCGCGCCGCGCGTCTCTGCGTCACCCTCCTCCAACAAGACGATGATCTGCATGAGGTGGCGGGGGTAGTCCAAGGCCCCCATTGCGGCCACGAGGTCGGGCAGCACAGCCGCCTCCCGGTAGAGCGGCAACAGCACGGTCAGGGCTGGCAGGTGCGCGTCTGGCAGGGGCGGCGGTTCGGGGACCTCGGGCAGGATCAGGCCCACAAGAGCGGCCAGCCGGAGCGCCGCCGCAAGGGCGAAGGCCGGGGCTAGGATGTAGGACGCCCAAGGCACGAGCGCGGCCATGCCGAGCGCCAGCGGGAGGCACAGCGCGGCCAGAAGCGGGACCTTTAGCCCCCGGGCGGAGAGGTGAGCCGGGACGCTGGACGCTGCCCATGCAGCGGTTGCGGCGGAAGCCGTGGCCCGGTGGCGGGCGAAGGGGATGACGTTCATGCGAGCGCCCAGACGATGGCGGTCCAGGACGCGATGATGCCCAGCAGCAGGGCGGCGAATGCGGCGCGGGTGGCCTTCGGGCAGCGGTGTGTGTTCATCTTTTGTTCTCCATTTCTATCCCCGGTCTAGCGGGGCGACTTGGAGCACGTCTAGGGGTCGTCACCGCCGCGACAGCGGAAACTTTCGTTCCACAGCAAGCACTTGAAGCGCCCTGTGGTGGGCGTCAGTGGATGGCCGCGCGGTCGCGCATCGTCATCTCCACCGCCACGTTGTAGAAGCCGTAGCAGACCAGCGCCCGGCGGCTCCACTGGGCCGCGTTCAGCCGGTTCACGAGGTAGGGGTGCCGCCGGGAGTCACTGAACACGGTGCGCCGCCCGACCTTGGAAACCAGTATTCCGCACAGGCCTGCGAGCTCCACCACCGGAACATCGTAGCACTTGGCCCACTTCACGATCATGGCGGGGGTCGGCCAGCCATCATCGCTGAGCTCTGCGGCGGCGGTGAGGACGGCTTCATGGGCAAGCCTGAGGTTGGCCGGAAACAGCACATCGTAGCCGTCCAAGATTTCTTGGTCGGTCATCGTCACTTCCCCGGCCAGATGCCGCGCACGGTGCTGAAATCGCCATCCACCAGCGTGTCGGTGTGCAAGCCCCCGGGCGTGGTGGCAATGTCGGTGATGACCCACGCGGCGGGCGTGAACACATCGTTGAAGCCCCGGGCAAAGGCGAGTGCGTTGGCGGCGACAATCGCGGCGGCGGGCGATGCGGCCGAAACCAGAGCGCCGCGAATGCCGGAGGAGGTGCCAAGCGTCTCGGCAAGGGTGGGGTTGGCGGAGCGGGAGATGCGGTAAAGCGGAATTTTTCAGTCCTCCTGTTTGCGGGCGCGCAGGCCCATCTTGATGGTGTCCAGCGGGTTGCTCTTGCCCGCAGTGAAGGCGCGGTTTGCGGTGAGGGCGCGGTTGGTGGCGTTGCGGACAGCGTCGATGCTGGCACGGACAGCCCGCGTCTCCTCCCCGCACAACTTGTCCGCAAGCTCGTGTGCCGAGAACGGGCGGTTCTTCGCGGGAAGGGCGTCCAAGCGGCTGAGCAGGGCAGCCCCCAAGACGCGGTTCTTGGTGGCAACGGCGAACTCTGCGAACTGGCGCAGTTCAGCCGGGCCGGAGGTGGCGACAGCGGCGGCGAAGTTGACGCGCTCCGCAGACCCCAGCCCGGAGCGCGCAAGCACGGCAATCGGGTTGGCGAACAGGCGGTCAACGGTTGCAAGGCTCTCCTCAGCGGCGGTGAGCTCCCTGATCCGGTCCCACCTCTCCTTG
>DYMU01000011.1:61246-83639 GCA_020721445.1 Gemmobacter nectariphilus | reverse complement strand
CATTTCGCAAACTTCAGACGGGAAATTGGTAGTTTCGGCCGCCCAATCGCGAAACGCTGACCGGAACCCATGCACCGTGCAGTTCAGCTTGGCACGCTTCAAGAGGCTCAGCATTGCCATGTTGCTGAGCGACGCTTGCAGGCCGGGGCCGGGGAAAACCCATTCGACATGCGCGCCCTTCACTTCGTTCAGGACTTCCAGCGCCGGGGCAGTAAGTGGCACACGGTGGGCGCGGCGGGCTTTCATGCGCTGGGCAGGAATCGTCCAAAGCCCGGCCTCCATGTCGATCTCGTCCCAGCGCGCGCCGATCACCTCGCCGGTGCGCGCCGCAGTCAGAATCGCAAACCGTAAGGCAAGGACTGAGAAACCGCGCTTTTGACCTAGGCTAGCCAGAAAAGCCGGGACCTCGGCGTAAGCCATCGATGAGTGATGATCGTCTGACGATTTGGAGTGCCGCGGCAACAGATGGTCCAGTTGGCCACGCCAACGCGCAGGATTCTCACCAGTACGCAGCCCTTTGACCTTCGCCGCATCCAGAACCTTTTCCAGTCGCATCCTGATGCGGCGCGCTGTTTCTGGCCGAGTCTGCCAGCAGGGCTTCAGAACAGCCAGAACGTCATCAACCTGAATTTCGGCAATCGGGCGCGACCTGATCTTCTTGCAATAGCTGTCGCTCAGGGTCATGCGCCATTGCGCGATATGCTTGGGGTTGCTCCACCCGGCTTCGTGATCCTTGATGTAGGCGTCCGCGAAGTCCCCAAACCGGACAGAGGCAATTTCGCGCGCGGCCTCTTCCTCCCGCTTTTCGGTTTTGGGGTCGATGCCATTGACCAGCAACTTGCGGGCTGCCGTGGCCTTCTCGCGGGCTTCCGCCAGTGTGACGGTGGCAGCGGACCCAAGGCCAAGCTCTCGGTTTTTCCTCGCGCCAATCGTGTAAAGGAAGGTCCATCGCTTTGCGCCAGTCGGCGAAACCCGCAGGTACAGATTGCCTCCATCGGCATATCTCCCCGGATCCTTGAGACCCGCAACCGTTCGCGCGGTGAGCAAATGAAGCTGGCGAGTCATGGTCCCTAACCCTCCTTCGAACCAGGCGTCCTAGCTTCTGTCCTAGCTCAAAACCGGGATTCAGGCAACCTAAGGGAGACTCGGCGGGACACACGGAAACCCAAATTTCGCGCAACGCGCGGAAATAATTGGATAAAATAACTCAATGTGGGACTGCGTGACACTATCAGAAACAGGGAATTGGCGGAAGCGGTGGGATTCGAACCCACGGTACGGTTCCCCGCACGCTAGTTTTCAAGACTAGAGCCTTAAACCACTCGGCCACACTTCCAAACGATCCGGGCTTAAGCGAGGCCTTTTTGATATGCCAGAGGGTGAAACACCTCTGCCGTCTCGGCCTGACACTTTTACCACACTGCGCTTTAACCATATCCTTCGTCCAAGTCCAGCGCAGTTCAGCCAGTGACAGGTCAACATCGCCCCCAACGTCCTTCCGTTCTTCAGTCATCCTTGGACGGTTCCGGCCGCTCAGGCACGGATGCGATTTGAACCGCGCCGGGTTTGCCGAAGGGCAAAACTGGCGGAGAAGTGAGCCGAACGCTCTCCAAAAAAGCCGGGGAAGGCGCTGTTTGGGGTGGCCAACATGGGCGCTGTGGTGCCCTTTTTCCTGTGGTTCATCGGTTCGGCAAGCTGCGCCTGTGTCGCAGGCGGCCTTGCGCTGTGGCGCGGCCATCGCCTTGCCTTGTCTTTGGTGCTGGCAATTCTGAGCGTGACGGCACACTGGTCTTTGCGGCCTTCGGCCTACACGTCGCCTCGGGCGGAGCCTACGGGATGTGCACTGTCAGCGCGATGGCCCTGTGCACTGGCTTTTGGGCGGTGATGGCTTGGGCAGCATGCAAGACGATGAAAAGACGCGCAACACCTGAAGCAGACGCCGGCTTTCTCACCCGGTTGCCCCACATTGTGACGCGGACAGGGTCGGACGGATGTGGATGTTCAGGCGGGATACCCCGATTGTCGATGGTCGCCAATTCCGACACCCTGAGCACACCCTTCAGCGCCTCCAACGCCACACCTGCCGTGCACGCAGAGTTGTGTTTTCTGCATTTCCACATGTTCAACCCCGCCGTTCCTCAAAACCGGCAGAGATCGCATCCCTGTTTGCGTCACCGTCCGATTTTCAAAGAGTCGCTAACTCTGGGCCGGGCCAAGGCGTGACGCCACTGACTGTTAGCGCCGTTTGCCATAGGTTTGCGGTGTCTTGTTGCCGCGCGGCCCGGTCAGCACCGGGGTGTTGGTCCGGTTTTCGTCGGCCAGCTTGCGACAGCGCTCCAGCCGCGCCGCATCAAGCGTGCCTGCGGCCACCGCAGCCTGCACCGCACAGCCGGGTTCATGCGCATGGGTGCAATTGCGAAACCGGCAATCGGGGGCCAGTTCGGCGATCTCGGCAAACAAGACGTCCAGCCCGGCAGAGATATCGCTGACATGCAGCGTGCGGATGCCCGGCGTGTCAATCGCCCAGCCCCCCGCCGCTATCGCGTGCAGCGACCGCGACGTGGTGGTGTGGCGGCCCTTGGCATCAGCCTCGCGGATGCTGCCGGTCAGTTGCGCGTCTTCGGGGGCCTTCTTGGCCAGCGTGTTCAAAAGCGACGACTTGCCCACCCCCGATGACCCCACCAGTGCCACCGTCTGCCCGACGCCGCACCACGGCGCAAGCGCGGTAACCGCCTCGGGCGCATGGGCATTCAGCGTGACCACCGGCAAACCCCGCTGCAACGCCGCCGCCTTCGCGCGGTAAGGTGCGGTATCGGCCACCTGATCGGCCTTGGTCAGCACGATCACCGGGGTGGTCCCGGCCTCATTGGCCAAGGCCAGATAGCGTTCCAGCCGCGCGGGGTTCAGATCATCGTTGCACGACGACACGATGAACAGCGTATCGACATTGGCCGCAATCAGTTGCGGTGCGCCACCGCCTTCGGTGCGGCGTTGCAGCGCGGTCTTGCGCTTCAGCCTGCGGGTCAGCAGGTGGCTGCCGGGTTCGACCAGCACCCAGTCGCCCACCGCGTAGTCGGCCGTGTTGGCATGCGGCGGCAGCATCAGCCGCAGCGCGCCAAGGCCGGATTGCGCTGACATCCGGGCACGATGCACGGTTGCCACCCGCATGGGCGCAAGGCTGTGTTCCTCCGGCGTCACCTGGTCAGCAAAAAACGCCGACCATCCAAGGGCCGCCAACACAGGGTCCGGGTCAGGTTGATCTGTCATGACTGCCTGCATGGCTGCGCGCGTGCGCCGATGCAAGCCCCGGCTTGCAGGGCGCGCAGCCACGACCCAAAACAACGCAAGGCGGCGGGCGCGCCCGGGCTCAAATCTGCGGCGCCAGAAAGAACCGCATCATCTGGGCCGAGGCATCGGGGCCCTTGCCATCGGTGTAAGACCCCGCCGCTCGGCCGCCTGACCAGGCATGACCACCACCTTCCAGCATCCATACTTCAAGCTGCACTGCACCGTCCGGGCTGGCATATTCGCTGCGGGCATAGCTGCGCCCCCGAACCGACCTTTTGGTCACCCGTGCAGGCACCGCGGCATCGCCCAAGGCCGCTGCAACCAGCGCGCCCGCATTCGACGGATGCACCGTGCTGTCGTCATCGCCCTGAAAGATGATGCGCCGCACCGGATGCGACGCCACCACAGCGACGCCCGTGCTGTCAGCCACGCCACCGCGGCGCATCGCAGACATGGCTGACAGCGCCCCTTTGGCCTATCCGCGCGCCAGCCCGGAATGCACCCCAGCGGCAGAAAACAGATCGGGGTAGACGTCTGCCAGAATCGCCGCCATGGCACCACCGGCCGACAGCCCGGCCACAAACACGGCGTCCCGACCCAAGCCAAAGTCCTTCATCAGCTTGCGGGTCAGTGCGGCCAGGATAGCGGGCTCTCCCGCCCCGCGCGCCTGATTGGCTGGCTTGAACCAGTTCCAGCACGACGCCGCATTCTGCCCCCCGGTCTGCGCCGGATAGGCAACGGCAAGGCCATGCTTTTCCGCCAGCGCGTTCATATGGGTGCCAAGGGCAAAGTCATCGGGCGTCTGATTGCAGCCATGCAGCATCAGGATCAGTCCCTTGGGCCGCTGCGGCTGACTGGCGGGCAGATAAAGCCTGTAGCTGCGCGACCCGGCGGTGCTGCGGTGCCGCCGGGTCAGATACTGCGCGCCGGGCGGGATGCGCGGCGCGACGGCCACAACCCGCCGCGTCGCCTTTGGCAGCAGCGCGCGCACCGCACGCACCGGTTTTATCCCCTCGCCCGGATTGGCGGTCTTCTTGGACATGGCCTTGCGCGGTTTGGCGGTCTTGGGCTGCAAGGCGGTCAGCGGCGCAAGCGCCGATGTGACCGCCAGCCCCGTCATCGCCGCATGGAACGACCGTGTCGCCTTGGCCAGCTTGGCCGAGCGCATCCATCTGTTTGCCCGGCGCAGTGCCGCAGCGAAAGGGGTTTTCATGAGATGGTCCTTGGCAGGCGGTGACGGTGAGGCCGAAAGAAGGCGACGGCAGGCAGACGTTCCGTCAGCCGATCAAACGCCCCGGGCAGGCCATAGGTTCCAGCGGCCAGCGCATGGCCGCCATGACATCTGCCACTGCATCACGGGCTTCCAGCCTTGGGCGGCCGCGCGAAGGGGCCGACCGTTGCACCCATCGCGTCAGGGCGCAAGCCACTGCCCGGCCCAATGCGTTCCCCGGTCAAACCGGGCGCGGCGGTGGTGCGGGCCAAGGTGAACCACATCCATCGCCTGCACGGTGCAGCGCAGCACGGCAAACGACGCAGCCTCGGGCTGCTTGGCATACTCCAGCGCAGAGGCGATGTGCTGGCCCGGTGCGGGCATGGTGCCATAGCTTTGCCGCGACGCATCGGGCACCCTTGCCCAGATTGCCGCGACCTCGGGGCCGGACAGGATGCTGACCGTCACCTCAAGCCGGGTTTGCAGATGCGCCGACGCGTCCCAGACATGCAGCGCGGCGCGATGATTGGCGCGCAACGACGCCACCTTGGCCGAGCGCAGGTCGGTATGGATATCGACGCTGCCCGCCACCGGGTCAGCCGCGCGCAACACCACCGTGCGCGCCTCGGGCCAGCCTTCGGGCGAGACCGTGGCAAGCGTCGGATGGCGGGCCGGCGCATGCCTGTCACCCACACCGCGCACCAGCCGGGCCCAGACCTGCGCGCACAACGTGTCAAGCTCGGCGGCCCAAGGGTGCGGATCAACCGTCATAGCCGGTCATCTCCAGATAGCCCACGCCGCCATGGCTGCCGGTCATCGTGACCGGCCCTTCCCAATAGGGCACCGACGTGGCCATCCACGCCGCGCGGTTCAGCGCCGTCACCGTGACATCCACCCCCCGGTCGGCCAAACGCACCTGCCATTGCACCGGCACCTTGCGCCCGGCCACATCCTCGCGCAGCAGCGGGGTGGCGGCAAAGGCACCGTCGGGATAGGCCGTGGTGCGGCCATCGGCGGCGATCCATGTGGCAGCGGTGTAATCCGGCTGGCCGCGCAGCACAAAGCCCATCAGCTTGTCGCCACTGTCAAACGACAGCGAAAACCAGTCCCAGCCGGTCTGATCGGCGGCAAGGGGTTGCGACGACCATTCACGGTCCAGCCAGGCGGTGCCGGTCACCGCAACCGGACCATCCGGCAGGGTCAGCGTGCCCGCCACGTCAAAGAACGGCTGCGAATAATAATGGCTGGCCTGACCCGAGGCTGATTTCACCGAATAGCCCTGCTGGCCATGCAGCACCAAAGGCCCGGTCGCACTCAGCCCCACGTCATAGGCAAAATCCGGACCCGAGGCCGCAAGCCGCATCGTGTTGAAATCCGGACCTTCCATCACCCAGTCGTCGATCCATGCCGAAAACGGTGCCGCCTGCACCCCGGCCTGCCCGATGCCGCCGCGCGCCAGACGCTCGGTCACGAAATGCGCTGTCGGCGTGGTGACGGCGGCATGGCCCATCCACAGTTGCGGGGTGTCCCAGCCCTGCCCGTCGCTTGCGGCAAGCGCTGATCGGAACAGCGTCCATTGCAGGCCATAGGGCGTGCCATCCGCCCCGGTCAGATTGGCGGTCAGATACCACCACTCGATGCGATAATCAGGATGCGCGCCGTGATCTGCGGGAAATTGCAACACGGTGTCCGGCTGCGGGATCGCAAACCCCCCGGCGTCATTGCCAAGCCCGGCAAAGCCTTGCGCCATCGCCTGCACCGGCAGCAAGGCCAGCAGAACCAAAACCTTAGCGTTCATGGCGAAACACCCCCAACAGACGCGCGGGCGGTGTGTGCGACAGCCGCCACGCGGGCCACAGCGCGGCCAATGCCGCCGCCAGCAAGGCAAGCCCACCCAGACGCAGATAATCCAGCCAAAACGTATACATCGGCAGACGCCAGCCAAAGGCCTCGACATTCACCACCGCCAGCAGCGCCCAAGCCAGGCCAAGACCCAGCGGCAGCGCCAAGGCCGCCGTCAACGCCGCCAATACCACAGCGCGCAACAGGTCCAGCGCCGCAAGGCGGCGCCGCGTCAGCCCCAGCGCCCAGACCGGGGCCAGTTGCGGCAGGCGCATCGCGGCCAGGGTCAGCAGGCTCATCAGAATGGCAAAGCCCGCGACGGCAAGGGTCAGGATGTTCAGTGCGGTGGTCACCGTGAAGGTGCGTTCAAACACCGACAGCGACAAGGCCTTGATCGCTGCCTGATCAATCATCGCGGTCGGGGCCACGCCCTCCTGCTGCAACGCCTCGCGCAGCGCCCCGACCTGGCCCGGGGCCACCCGCAGGCCAAAGCGCAAGGCGGCCGCCTCGGGGAACTGCGCGCGAAACACGTCTTCGGTCACGATCACCTGACCGACCGGATTGCCGTAATCGCCATAGATGCCCAGCACCGGCAGGGCCAATCCGGGGGCCACCGGCACCATGGCCCCCAGGTCCAGCCCGGCCCGGCGGTAAAGCTGTTCGTTCAGCAACACGCCTTCGCCGCGCGCCAGCTTGTCCCAGGCCTGAGGCACCTCGCGCAGGAAGCGCCACGAGTCGCGATAGGTGGCGTGGTCGCGGGCACCGTAAATCTCGGCTGGCAGGCCGGCCACCTGACGATCCACCGACAGGATCGGCAGCACCACCGCGGCCTGACGCTCGGCCACGGCGATGATCGCTGCCGCAGTCGGCACATCCGCCGCGCTGACGTAAAGTTCAGATGCCAGACGCTGATCCAGAAAGCCTACGAACGTCAGCCGGAAGGATGACACCATGGTGGACACGCCGACATTGGCCGCCATCGCCAGCAACAGCGCCATCAGCGCCAGCGACAGCCCCGGCACCTGCTGCCGGGTGTCGGCCCAGAACCATTGCGCAACCGGACCGCGCGCGCCCGCCTGACCCGCCCGCAGCGCCAGCGCCAGCACCGGCGGCAAGGCCAGCGCGCCGCCAATCAGCAGCGCCCCCAGCATCACAAAGCCAGCCAGCAGCCCCTGCCCCCACAGCGCCAGCCCGCCCGACAGCGCCAGCAACCCCAGCGACGCCACCACCAGCCCCGGCCCCTGCCGCGCCATCACCCAGGCGCGCGGTTGCGCACTGGCCAGCAGCGGCATCCGTGCCAGCGACCACAGCGCGCCGCCCGCCGCCACCGCCGTGCCGCCCATCGCAATCGCCAGCCCCGACAGCCACCACGCCGAGCGCAAGGCCAGTTGCCCCGACACATCGGCCCCGTAAAGCCCGCGCAGGGTGGCCGCCACATCCGGCAGCAGCGCCGCCGCCACGACATAACCAAGCGCCACCCCGATCAGCCCCGCGATCAGGGCCAGGGCCGCAAGCTCAACCGCCATCAGCGCAATCAAGTGCTGCAACGGCGCGCCCAAGGCCCGCAGGGTGCGCACCATCGGCCGGCGCTGTTCAAACGCCAGACTAATCGCGCCATGCACGATGAACAGCCCCACCGCAAACGACAGCAGGCCGAACGCCGTCAGGTTCAGATGAAAACTGTCGGTCAGCCGTGCCACGTCATTGCCGCCCTGCGGCACGGTTTGCACAAGACCGGGCGCCACCTGATCCAGCGGGCGGCGGGTCAGCGGTTGCTCGGGTGCCACGATCAGCCGGTCAATCTGGCCTGCGCGGTTCAACAACCGCTGTGCCAGCCCGATATCGGTGATGGCGGTGTTGGGGGCCACGTCGGGCGCTGCCACGCCTTGCGCGCCGGTGGGGGGCAACCGCTCCAGCGTGTCGGCGCGGGCGAAGATCTGGCCCGCACCGGACAGGAATGCCGCCAGATCGGCGCTGCCATCGACCGGCACCGCACCGATACCGCGTGGTGCCGTCAGCGGGTCGATCCCCACCAGCCGCACCGCGCCCAGCTTGCCCTGCACCACCGGCGACACCAGCCAGCCCGCGCGGCGCAGCGCCACATAGCTGGCTTGCGCGATCGCCCCGCCGTCTTGCGCGGTGATCTGGGCATAGCTGCCTTCACCCAGCGTCGCCGCCGCGGCATCATAACTGGCGCGCGCCTCGGCGTTGATCGCCTGCACCCCCGACCACAGCGCGGTGCCCAGCGCCAGACCGGCCAACAAGGTGAACAATTGCAACGGGTTGCGCCACCAATGCGACAGCAGGGCCGACAGGATGGTGCGGGTCATGCCAAGGCCCCGGCCCGCAGGTGCAGGCGGCGCGGCATGCGCGCGGCCAGCCGTTCGGAATGGGTCACCAGCACCAGCCCCGCACCGGTTTCGGCCACCAGCGCGCACATCAGGTCAAACACCGTATCGGCGGTCGCCTCGTCCAGATTGCCGGTGGGTTCATCGGCCAACACCAGCCGTGGCTGCGGGGCCAGCGTACGGGCGATGGCGACGCGCTGCTGCTGGCCGCCCGACAATTGTTCGGGGTATTTGTGCAGATGCGGGGTCAGGCCAAGACGATCGGCCAGGGCCTGCGCCCGGTCCGGGTCATGCTGCCCGGCCAGCCGCGCCTGAAACGCGATGTTGGCGGCCACCGTCAGCGACGGGATCAGGTTGAACTGCTGAAAGATCACCCCCACCTTGCCACGCCGCAGCGCCGCGCGGCCGACATCATCCAGCGGTGTCAGATCGATGCCGTCAATCGCCACAACGCCCTGATCGGCCGTATCCAGCCCGCCGATCAGATGCAGCAGCGTGCTTTTGCCCGACCCGGATTCGCCGGTCAGCGCCAGCATTTCGCCTGCATCCAGCGCGAAAGACACCCCGCGCAGCACGGCGGCTTCGGTTCCCGGATAGGTTTTGGTCACATCGCGCAGGCTGACAAGCATGGGGTATCCCTTCGTGCCTGACATAAGCCGCGGATCGCGGGCGAAAAGGGGGGCTGTGATCACGCAGGCCGCGCGGGCCGCAAGACTGCCCGGTCAGGCCGTGCCACGGGCGTGGTCCAACCGTGCCGCAGCCGTGGTCAGCGCGTGCCACAAGGATGCCGCGGCAGACCGCATGCCCAGCACCGCGATCTGGCTCTCGGACCGGCGCAGAACGAAGACCGACATATGTTCCAGCCCGGTGCGGGTGGCCCGGCCCGGCCCGAAACCGGCAAGGTCGATGTTGACCAGTTTGGACATGAGCGCCTCGATCGGGCCGGGGCCTGCGTCCGAGGTGATTTCGATCCCCGCCCAGGCGTCGGTCTGGTCGGTGACACAGCCACCCGGCAGCAGGACCGCAACCTGCGCCGCAAAATCGCCCAAGGCCTGGCCCGTGCCAAGGATCAGCCATTGATCGGGGGCCATCCACAGCGCGCCGATCCCCTGCCCTTGGGCAAAGCCACCAAGAAAGCCACCGGGGCCGGGCAAGGCCACGGCCTGCGGCGCACCCTGCCCCCGGCGCAGGCTGAAGGACGCAAGGCCCATGCTGTCATCCTCGGCCAGATGCAGCGCGCCAAAGCGCGCCCGTTGCGGCTGGGTGCCTCCCGGGGTGCCAAGGGCCGTGATCGGGATCAGGTCAGTCACGCAAGCGCCCTCCGTCCGGGTCGATGAAATGCGGCGACACCACCCGCAGGCGGACGTTCTGCCGTTGCAGCGGATTGGCCGCCACGATCACTTCGCCCATGCGTGCCGCGCCATCGGCCAGAAAGCCCAGGCCAATCGACGACCCGACATGCGGTGAGTAGCAGGCCGAGGTGACCCAGCCCTGATCGGTATCGGTCTGCTGCACTGCGCCTTCGGCAAACAGATGCGACCCCGCCACCACCGGACCCGCAGCATCCACCGGCAACAGGCCCACCAGAATGCGAGTGTCAGAAACCAATCCCTCGCGCCGGGACATGACCGTGCCGATGGCATCCTTTTTCGCCGATACCATCCGGCCCAGCCCCAGCATCTGCGCCGTGGTCTGGCCGTTCAACTCGTTCCCCGCTGCATGGCCCTTTTCGATGCGCAGCACGCCCAGCGCCTCGGTTCCATAGGGCGTGGCCCCCAGATCGGCGCCAAGGTCCACCAGACGCGCCATCAGCGCCGCGCCATAACGGGCGGGCACCGCCAGCTCGTAAGCCAACTCGCCGGAAAACGAGATGCGGAACAGCCGCGCCCGCAGCCCGCCACAGACGGTCAGGTTGGCGCAGGCCATGAAGGGAAAGGCCGCGTTCGACAGATCGAACCCGTCCACAACGCGGCCCAGCAGTGCCCGCGCCTGTGGCCCCGCCACCGAGATCTGCGCCCAGGCATCGGTGGTTGAAATCAGATGCACGTCGAGGTCCGGCCACAGGCATTGCCGCGCAAACTCCATCTGCCGGAAAACCGGCCCGGCCTGCGCGGTGGTGGTGGTGACAACGTAGTGCTCTGCCCCCAGCCGGGCGCAGGTGCCGTCGTCGAAGACATGGCCATCTTCGCGCAGCATCAGCCCATAGCGCACCATGCCGACCTTCAGGCTGGCCATGGGGTTGCAATACAGCCGGTCCAGAAACACCCCGGCATCGGCGCCCTGCACATCGACCTTGCCCAGCGTGGTGACATCACACAGGCCGACGCCGGCGCGGGTGGCCAGAACCTCGCGGTCCACCGATTGCCGCCAATGGGTTTCGCCCGGACGGGGGAAGTATTGCGCGCGCATCCACGGCCCGACCTCGACAAACACCGCACCCTGCGCCTGCGCCCAAGGGTGGGTCGGCGTCAGGCGGCGTGGGCGGAACTGCGCACCGGTATCGCCGCCGCCCAGCACGGCCAGCGAAACCGGCGTGTAGGGCGGGCGGTAGATCGTGGTGCCGGTGGCAGCGATGCTTTGCCCGGTCAGGTCCGCCATGACGGCAATCGCGGTGACATTGGCGGTCTTGCCCTGATCGGTGGCCATGCCAAGGGTCGTCCAGCGTTTCAGGTGTTCCACCGGGCGCATGTTTTCGCGATGCGCAAGGGCGATGTCATTGACGGTGACATCGTTCTGGAAATCCACCCAGGCCCGGCGCTTGCCCGGCACATGCCACAAGGGGCGCAGGTTCAGGGGGGTGTCTTCGGCGCGCGGCAGGTCGGGCAGGTTTGCCACAATCCCCAGATCTGCCAGCGCGGTTTGGGCGGCCTTGGCACCCGAGTGCAGGGCCGCATGGGTGCTGCCCTGCCCCGCCGCCGCGCCGGCCACGATCATGCCCGGCGGGCACGCGCCCGGCAGGAAGGCCTGCGCGGCCGCATCCCACACCGGACGGCCGCGCTGATGCGAGGCCAGATGCACATTGGGGTTCCAGCCGCCCGAAACCCCCAGCGCATCGCAGGTGACCCAGTCGCTGCCACCTTCATGCGCAACGCGGATCGCGGTCAGGCCGCGCCGACCCCAGGTGTTGGTCACCTGCGCGGCGGGATAGGTGCGATAGGGGCCAAGGGCCGTTGCATCGGGACGGGTATCGACCACGGCGGCGACCTGAACCCCCTTGCCCAGCAGGTCCAGCGCCGTGCGGTGGCCGTCGTCGTTGTTGGTGAAGATCGCCACCCTTTGCGCGGGACAAGCGGCCCAGCGGTTGGCATAGGCGCGCATGGCCCCCGCCAGCAGAATGCCGGGGCGGTCGTTGTTGGCAAAGGGAATGTGCCGCTCGGTCGCGCCCGCCGCAAGAACCACACGCCGCGCCGTGATGCGCCACAGGGTTTGGCGCACACCCGCCCCCGGATCGGGCAGATGGTCGGCGACGCGTTCCACCGCGCCATAGATCCCGTGGTCAAACGCCCCCCAGACGGTGGTGCGCCGCATCAGCCGCAGGTTGGGCAGGCTGGCAAGCTCGGCCTCGACGCCCGCGATCCAGTCGGTCGCCGGGGCATCGTCGACTGTGTGGCTTTCGGCCAGCAGGCGGCCGCCCAAGCGGAAATCCTCATCCGCCAGAATGACCTTTGCCCCCGCCCGCGCCGCCGTCAGCGCCGCCGAGAGGCCCGAGGGGCCCGCGCCGATCACCAGCAGGTCGCAGTGCAGAAATCCCTTGTCATAGGCATCGGGGTCGGGCTGCATCGACAGGCTGCCCAAGCCCGCCGCGCGCCGGATCGCGGGTTCATACAGTTTTTCCCAGAACGCCTTGGGCCACATGAAGGTCTTGTAATAGAACCCCGCCGCAAGGAACGGCGACAAAAGGTCATTCACCGCCAGCAGATCAAAGCCCAAGGGGCCTGCGTGGTTCTGGCTGCGCGCCTCTAGCCCGTCAAACAGTTCCGCAACCGTGGCGCGGGTGTTCGGTTCGGCCCGCGCGCCGCTGCCCAGCGTGACCAGTGCGTTGGGTTCTTCTGACCCGGCGCTGAACACCCCGCGCGGGCGATGGTATTTGAAGCTGCGCCCCACCAGCCGCACATCATTTGCCAGCAGCGCCGAGACCAGCGTGTCGCCCGGGTGGCCCGGATAGCTGCGCCCGTTGAAGGTGAAGCTCAGCGTGCGGGACCGATCGATCAAACCGCCGGAAAGCCGGGTCATTTTGCCCCCCGCATCGCAAGCGCCACATCGCGGGCCAATTCGGCACCCAGAATCTCATGCGTCACCGTGTTGCGCGTGACCACCAGCCAACTGCGGTCGCCCTGTTCGTGATACCACAGTTCCCGGTGCACGCCTGCCGGGTTGTCGCGCAGGTAGACATAGTCATGGAACGCCGCGTCCGCGCCTTCGGCCAGACCATCGGGGCGGGCAAGCAGGCTGGCATCGCCCAGATAGGTGAACTCGACGGCGTCGCGCGGGCCAAGCAGCGGATGGGGGATCAGCATGGGGGTGCCTCTGGCTGCATTGTCTCAGTGAAGGTTGGGTTGGGCGCCCGCGCCCTTTTCGTCGATGACATGGCCCTTGGCGAACCGATCCAGCCGAAACGCCCGCGCGGTGTCATGCGGGGTATCGGTCGCCAGCAGATGCGCAAAGGCATAGCCCGAGGCGGGCGTCGCCTTGAACCCGCCATAGCACCAGCCCGCGTTCAGATAGAGCCCCTCCACCGGCGTGCGGTCGATGATCGGGGAGCCGTCCATCGACATGTCCATGATGCCGCCCCAGATGCGCAACAGCCGGGCGCGCCCGATCATCGGCATCAAGGCCATGCCGCCTTCGGCCACATCTTCGATCACGGCAAGATTGCCGCGTTGGGCATAGGAATTGTAGCCGTCGATATCGCCGCCAAACACCAGCCCGCCCTTGTCGGACTGGCTGATGTAGAAATGCCCCGCGCCAAAGGTGATCACACCGGGAATGACGGGCTTCAAGCCCTCAGAGACAAAGGCTTGCAGCACGTGGCTTTCAATCGGCAGGCGCAGGCCCGCCTTGGCCATCACCTGACTGGTCATGCCCGCCACCGCCACGCCCACCTTGCCCGCGCCGATATAGCCGCGCGAGGTCTCCACCCCCAGCACCCGGCCCTGCGCGATGCGAAAGCCGGTCACCTCGCAATTCTGGATCAGGTCCACCCCCGCCAGATCGGCGCCGCGCGCGTAACCCCACGCCACGCCATCATGCCGCGCCGTGCCCGCCCTGCGTTGCGACAGCCCGCCCTTGATCGGAAAGCGGGTGTTGTCAAAGTTCAGGAACGGGATCATCGCGCGCAGTTGATCGCGGTCCAGCAATTCAGCATCAGCCCCCGAAAGCAGCACCGCATTGCCGCGCCGCCGATAGGCATCGCGCTGGCCGTCGCTATGGAACAGGTTCACGATGCCGCGCTGGCTGACCATGGCGTTGAAGTTGAAGGCTTGCTCCAACCCCTCCCACAGCTTCATCGAGAATTCGTAGAACGGCTGGTTGCCCGGCAGCAGGTAGTTCGAGCGGATGATCGTGGTGTTGCGGCCGATATTGCCCTGCCCCAACCAGCCTTTCTCCAGCACCGCGATCCGCGCTTTGCGAAAGGTGGTGGACAGGTAATAGGCCGTGGCCAGACCATGCCCGCCTCCACCGACGATGACAAAATCATAGGCGGGCTGCGGGTCCGGGTTACGCCACAGCGGCTGCCAGCCCTTGTGGCCGGTCAACGCTTCCTTGATCACACGAAGGGCGGAAAAGCGCATGTCAGATATCCAGCGTGGTGTCCCGTTCCCATTGCGACAGGTGCGAGGTGTAGGCGTTCCAGTCCTGGGTCTTCAGCTTCAGATATGCGCCGGAAAATGCCTCGCCCATTGCGGCTTTCAAGTCCGGGTCGGCGTCATAGGCGCGGATGGCGTCCAGCAGGTTCAAAGGCAGACGCGGCGCATTGGTCACGGTATGGCCTTCGGCATACATGTCAATGTCATGGCGCGGGCCGGGGTCGGCCTTTGTGCGCAAGCCCGACAGGCCCGCCGCGATGATCACCGCTTGCAGCAGATAGGGGTTCGCCGCGCCATCGGGCAGGCGCAATTCAAACCGGCCCGGCCCCGGCACCCGCACCATATGGGTGCGGTTGTTGCCGGTCCATGTCACGGTGTTGGGCGCCCAGGTCGCGCCCGACACCGTGCGCGCCGCGTTGATCCGTTTGTAGCTGTTCACCGTCGGGTTGGTGATCACCGCCAAGGCCGAGGCGTGTTTCATGATGCCGCCCAGAAAGTGCCGGCCCTGATCGGACAGGCCCAATTCCTTGGCATCATCGGCAAAGGCGTTCTTGCCGCTGGCGGCGTCCCAGACCGAGACATGGACATGGCAGCCATTGCCGGTCAGCCCCATGATCGGCTTGGGCATGAAGGTGGCGCGCAGCCCGTGCTTTTCGGCCACCGACCGCACCATGAACTTGAAGAACGAATGTTTGTCCGCCGTGGCCATGGCGGTATCGTATTTCCAGTTCATCTCGAACTGGCCATTGGCGTCTTCGTGGTCGTTCTGATACGGCTCCCAGCCCAGTTCCAGCATGTAGTCGCAGATTTCCGCGATCACGTCATAGCGCCGCATCACCGCCTGCTGGTCGTAGCACGGCTTGACCGCCGTATCGGCCGGGTCCGAGATTTCGCTGCCATCGGGGGTCAGCAAAAAGAACTCGGGCTCGACCCCGGTCTTGACCGTCAGCCCCATCGCGGCTGCTTCGCCCACCAGATTGCCCAGCACGTTGCGCGGCGCCTGATCCAGCGGACCGCCGCCCGACATCACGCAATTGGAGGCAACCCAGGCCACATCCCTTTTCCACGGCAGTTGAATGACCGAAGGCGCGTCGGGCACCGCCAGCATGTCGGGATGCGCGGGTGTCAGGTCCAGCCAGGTGGCAAAGCCGGCAAAACCCGCACCATCGGCCTGCATGTCGGAAATCGCCTGCGACGGCACCAGTTTGGCCCGCTGCGCCCCGAACAGGTCGGTGTAGGAGATCATGAAATACTTGATACCATTTTCGCGGGCAAAGGCGGCAAGATCGGTCATGGCGGGTTTTTCCTGTTGCGCAAAGCGGGGGCGTGGCCGGGGTCCATCGCCCCGCCCATCGTCGTGGTGTCAAAAACCGGTTTTGCCGGGGATCCAGTCGGTGCCGGCCAGCGGCACGCCTGCCATGGCGGCGGCCTCGATGGTCAGGGCGCACAGGTCTTCGGGTTCAAGGTTGTGGACGTGGCTTTTGCCGCAGGCCCGCGCGATGGTCTGGCATTCCAGCGTCAGCACCGCCAGATAGTTGCGCAGCCGCCGCCCGCCCTCGATCGGGTCAAGCCGTTTCATCAATTCGGGGTCTTGGGTGGTGATGCCCGCCGGATCGCGGCCTTCGTGCCAGTCGTCATAGGCCCCGGTGGTGGTGCCCAGTTTGCGGTATTCGTCTTCCCAATGCGGGTCATTGTCGCCAAGCGCCACCAGCGCCGCCGTGCCGATGGCCACCGCATCGGCCCCCAGCGCCAATGCCTTGGCCACATCGGCCCCGGTGCGGATGCCACCAGACACCACCAGTTGCACGGTGCGGTGCATGCCAAGGTCTTGCAGCGCCTTCACCGCTGGGCGGATGCAGGCCAGCGTCGGCTGACCGACGTGTTCGATGAACACATCCTGCGTTGCCGCCGTGCCACCCTGCATGCCATCCAAGACCACCACATCGGCCCCGGCCTTGACCGCCAGCGCCGTGTCGTAATAGGGCCGCGCGCCGCCGAGTTTCACATAGATCGGCTTTTCCCAGCCGGTGATTTCACGCAGTTCAAGGATCTTGATTTCCAGATCATCCGGCCCGGTCCAGTCGGGATGGCGGCAGGCCGAGCGTTGGTCGATGCCCACCGGCAGGTTGCGCATCTCGGCCACGCGGTCGGTGATCTTTTGGCCCAAGAGCATGCCGCCGCCACCGGGTTTCGCGCCCTGCCCGACCACAATTTCAATCGCATCGGCGCGGCGCAGATCGTCGGGGTTCATGCCATAGCGGCTGGGAAGGTATTGATAGACCAGCGTTTCGGAATGGCCGCGTTCTTCTTCGGTCATGCCGCCATCGCCGGTGGTGGTCGAGGTTCCGGCCAGCGTGGCACCGCGGCCCAATGCCTCCTTCGCCGGGGCTGACAGCGCGCCGAACGACATGCCGGCAATGGTGACGGGGATTTTCAGGTGGATCGGCTTTTTCGCAAAGCGCGCGCCCAGCACCACGTCGGTTGCGCATTTCTCGCGGTAGCCTTCCAGCGGATAGCGGCTGATCGAGGCCCCCAGAAACAGCAGGTCATCGAAATGCGGCACCCTACGCTTGGCCCCGCCGCCGCGAATGTCATAGATGCCGGTGGCCGCCGCGCGGCGGATTTCCGCGTTCACCTCGTTGGAAAAGGTCCAGGATTGGCGCGGCACGGTCTGCGGGATTTTCTTGCTGTCCATTGCGATGATCCTTAGTAGGCTGCGGCGTTGTCGACGTGGAAATTGTAAAGCGTCCGGGCCGAGCCATAGCGGCGGAACTCTTGCGGTTTGGCGGGCGCACCCGACCGGTCCAGCAGGTCTTGCAAAATGGCGATATGTTCGGGGCGCATCTCTTTTTCGATGCAATCGGCGCCTAGGGATTTGACCGATCCGCGCACGAAAAGCCGCGCTTCATACAGGCTGTCGCCCAGCGCCTCGCCGGCGTTGCCCAACACCACCAGATTGCCCGATTGCGCCATGAAGGCCGACATGTGGCCGATGTTGCCAAACACCACGATGTCGATGCCCTTCATCGAAATGCCACAGCGGCTGGAGGCATTGCCCTTGATCACCAACAGCCCGCCCTGCCCGGTCGCCCCGGCATATTGGCTGGCATCGCCTTCGATGACCACCGTGCCCGACATCATGTTTTCCGCCACGCCCGGCCCGGCCGACCCGGTGACCTTGACAGTGGCGAGCTTGTTCATACCCGCGCAATAGTAGCCGGTTGATCCCTTGACCGTCACCTCGATCGGCGCATCCAGCCCCACGGCAATCGCATGCGCGCCTTTGGGGTTGGCGATTTCCCATTGGGTCTGGTTGGTCTGCCCGGCCTGCGCTTGCAACTTGGCGTTCAAATCGCGCAACGGCGTGGTGGCCATGTCGATGGTCTGCATCTCTCAACGCTCCCAGAAGTAGACGGTGGCGGGTTCCGGCTCCCACACCCGGGCGGTCTCGATCCCTGGCAGGGTGGCAAGCGCGCGGTATTCCGATCCGAAGGCGACGTAGTCCTCGGTTTCGGCCATCACCGCGGGCTTGCAGGCCACCGGGTCACGCACCACGCCAAAGCCGGTCTTGGTGCCGACGACAAAGGTGAAGAACCCGTCCAGATCCTGCAACGTGCCTTCCAGCGCCGCGCCCAGACTGGCACCTTCGGCCAGACGGGACGAGATGTAGCAGGCTGCGACCTCGGTATCGTTCTGGGTCTTGGGGGCAAAGCCCTTGGCCGTCAGCACCCGGCGCATGGCGTTGTGGTTCGACAGTGACCCGTTGTGCACAAGGCACTGGTCGTCGCCGGTGGAAAACGGATGCGCGCCCAAGGTGGTGACGGCGGATTCCGTCGCCATGCGGGTGTGGCCGATGCCATGGCTGCCCGCCATCTGGCGCAGGCCAAAGCGGGCGGCCACATCGCGCGGCAGGCCCACCTCCTTGAAAATCTCCATGCACTCACCAGTGCCCATCACCCGGATGCCGCGGTCTGCCATAAAGGCCTGCGCGGCCGCCCCGCTGCCTGCGGGCAGCGACAGCACGGCGTGGGTGTCGATCACCCGGACCTCGACCTTCTGGCCAAGCGCGGTTTCCAGCGCGTCTTGCAGCCCGGCAAAGGTCTGCGCCGGGGTGTCGGATTGCACCGTCATTTTCAGGCCACCATCCACGTCGCCATAGATCGCAATGCCGGCGCTGTCGGGGCCACGGTCGGTCAGGGTGATCAGCATGTCGGTCAGCAGATCACCCAAACGCGGGTGCAGGTCTTCGGTCTTCAGAAAAAGGCCAACGATGCCACACATTCAACTTCTCCGTTCCGCACAAGGCTGTTCAGAGATTTATTGCAGGGAATAATTGTTGCCTGACAGGGCGCTTTTTCGGGGGCCGGCAAATCGTCTGCCCGAAGGGTCTGCAAACGGAAATCCCGCTGCGAAATGCCTGATTTTTAAGCGGCAATGATCACTTCGCTTGCGGATAGCAAATGATCGACAGGTATCTGGCGGGCAAGACTGTCAATTCCTGCGGCCCATGCGGAGAATCGGCGTCGAACACCAGACTGTCGCCCGGTTCCAGATCATAGACCTGATCGCCGTGGCGATACCCGACCCGCCCTTCAAGCATGTAAAGCACCTCGATGCCTTCGTGCTGAAAGGTCGGAAAGCGATCACTCTGGGTGGTCAGCACGATCAGATACGGCTCGACCACCACGCCCGAGTTGTTCGACCCGATATGGCCCAGCATATGATACTGGTGGCCGGCGCGGGTTCCGGCGCGGGGGGTTTCCAGCGCCGTGCCCGCCTTGACATGCATGGCACCGCGCGGTTCGTCATAGCCGGAAAACAGTTGCACCAGCGGCACGCGCAGCGCGTGGGCCAGAGACTGGATCGTGGTCAGGGAAGGCGAGATCACGCCGTTTTCGATCTTTGACAACATGCCCACCGAAAGCCCGGTCTGTGCGGCCAGATCGGCCCCTGTCATCCGCTGGCGCTTGCGCAATTCGCGGACCTGATGGCCAATCGCCACCTCAAGGTTCTTTTCGCGATTTTCCCGCAGCGCATGCGGGTTCTGGGTCAGCCGCGCCGACGCCGCCTCGCCGATGGGCACCACCCTGTCGGGGTCCGATTTGGGCTTCTTTTCCACATCGCCTCCCGTGCAGGGCCGGATTTCAACGCTTAGCGGTTGGCGCGGGCCAACAATGCCACGGCGGTCAGGCCCACCGCCATCACCATCAGCGCGGCAGGGGCAGCCTCGCCCAGACGCTCAAGACTGGCAAGTTCAAACACCCGCGTCGACAGGGTGTTGTAATTGAATGGCCGCAGCAGCAGCGTGGCGGGCAGTTCCTTGACGCAATCGACAAACACCAGCAGCAGCGCCGTGGCGACCGAGGCCCGCATCAGGGGCAGATGCACCGCCCGCAAGACCCCGCCCGGCGTGCGCCCCAAGGACCGCGCCGCCATTGGCAAGGAGGGCGATATGCGCCCGAAAGCGGCATCCACCGCCCCCTGCGCCACCCCGAAGAACCGCACCGCATAGGCCAGGACCAAGGCCGCGGCGGTGCCGGTCAGCAACAGGCCGGGATCATGGCCGGTGACGGCCAGAATGGCATCGGCCAGTTGGTGATCGACCCCCGCCAGCGGGATCAGGATGCCCACCGCCAGCACGGCACCGGGTGCGGCATAGCCCAGCGTGGTCAGCGGCAACACCCAGCGTGCCGCCCGGTGCTGCGCCATCCGCACGCCATAGACAAGAAAGATTGCCGCGCCCACGGTCAGCGCCGCTGCCGCCCCGCCGGTGACAATCGTATTGCGCAGGGCGGTGCCCAGACCGGGGGCCAGCCAGACCTCGGGTCGTTGCAGCGCATGCCAGCCCATCACCGCCACCGGCAGCACAAAGCCAAGGCCAAAGGGCAAGAGGCACAGGCCAAACGCCAGCCAGCCCGACAGCCCGCGCAAGGGTGCGGCCTCGACCGGGCGCGAGGCGCGGCTTTGGCGGTGAAAGCGGGCATTGCGGCGGCTGATCCGTTCCAGCCCGACCAGCAGCAGGATCAGCGCCAGCACCACGCCTGCAATCTGCGCCGCACCCCCCGCATTGTTGCCGTTCAGCCAAGTGGAAAAGATGCCGGTGGTCAGGGTCTGCACGCCAAAATGCTGCACCGTGCCATAGTCGGCCACCGTCTCCATCAGGGCCAGCGCCACGCCCACCGCAATCGCGGGCCGGGCCAGCGGCAGGCCGACGCGGACAAACAACCCCCAGGGGCCACAGCCCAAGGCGCGCGCCACCTCATACGAACAGCCCGATTGTTCGCGAAACGCCGCCCGCGCCAGCAGGTAGACGTAAGGGTAAAGTGCCGCCGACAGCACCACGATGGCCAGCCACAGCGTGCGCACCTGCGGAAACCAGTAGTCGCGCGCACTGATCCAGCCCATCAGGTCGCGCAAGCCGCTTTGCACCGGGCCTGCGTATTGCAGGAAATCGACCAGCGCATAGGCCCCGACATAGGCCGGGATCGCCAGCGGAAACAGCAACGCATAGTCCAGCCAGCGCCGGCCCGGAAAGCGATACATCGTGGTCAGCCAAGCCGCCCCGGTGCCCACCGTGGCCGTCAGCGCCGCCACCCCCAGCATCAGGGCCACTGTGTTGCCCAGATAGCGCGGCAGAACCGTGGCCATCAGATGCGGCCAGATGTTTTCGGTCGGGTGGAACGCGATCCACAACACCGACACCATCGGGGCCAGCACCACCAGCGCAATGCCGAAGGCCCCCAGCGTCCACAGGTCGGGAAGCGGGACACGCAGGCGGGCGCCGGGTGGAACTTGACTGTTTTGCTCAACCATAGCTTCAGACTTACACCGCAGCCCGGGTTCTGTCCAGATGCGGGCATCTTGCCTGCAAGCCTGCGCCAGAGTGGTGCAAGGGTCCGGCCCATCTGCAATCTGGCGCGGGTCTGCATTCTTGTGCAGACTGGTTCCCTTGGCCCCGAAACCGCCTATACTGGCCGCGACAAGAGCCGGGACAGGTTTATGAGCAGCATGCGGATCGTCTACCATCTGGGCGCCCATTGCACCGATGAAGAGCGCCTGCTGCGCTGCCTGCTGCGCAACCGCGACGTGCTGGGCCAGCAAGGCATCGTGGTGCCGGGACCGGCGCGATACCGGGCGCTGCTGCGTGACACGGCCGTCACCCTGAAGGGTCAGGCGGCCAGCCGCGACACCCAAGCGCTGGTGCTGGAACAGATCATGGAGGAAGATCGGGCCGACCGGTTGATTCTGTCCTGGGACAATTTCCTGTCGTTTCCGCAATGGGTGCTGAAAGACCGGCTTTACCCCGCCGCGGCCGAACGCGTGCGGGCTTTCCGGCAGATTTTCCCCGAGATCGAGGCCGAATTCCATCTGGCGCTGCGCAACCCCGCAACCTTTCTGCCAGACCTGTTTGCCAAGCAACGCAATCGCAGCTATGCGCAGTTCATTGACGGCACCGATCTTCTGGCCCTGCGCTGGTCGGATCTGATCGAAGACGTGCTGGAGCAGAACCCCGGCGTGCCGTTCACCGTCTGGTGCGACGAAGACACGCCGCTAATCTGGCCCGAGGTGCTGCAAGCCGTATCGGGCCATGCCGAGGGCACCGTTCTGCTGGGCGCGGACGAGTTGCTTGCCTCGATCATGTCGCCCGAAGGCATGGTGCGGATGAACAGCTATCTGGACGGTCACCCGCCGCAAACCGTACTGCAACGCCGGCGGATCGTGTCGGCGTTTCTTGACAAGTTCGCGCTTGGCGACCGGGTCGAGATGGAGCTGGCCATGCCCGGCTGGACCGAAAGCACAGTCGAAAGCCTGAGCGCCAACTACCTCGCCGATATTGCCGCGATCCGCGCCATGCCCGGCGTCAGCTTCATTTCCGCCTGACCGCGCTGTTGCGGGCC
>DYMU01000011.1:0-61146 GCA_020721445.1 Gemmobacter nectariphilus | reverse complement strand
TGCGGGCCGGATGTTGCGGGTGCGACGCCCGCGCTGCGGCGTCAGAAATCGGTTGGCGCCCCGCCCTCTTGCTTGCGCCGTGCGACGAAGCGGGTCAATTCCTCGCACGCGGTGTGATCCATGGCGGGGGCCTCGAACTCGGCCAATATCTGTTTGTAGATGCGGTGCGCGCGTTCTGGCGTTTCCACCGCGCCATCCTGCTCCCAGGCCTCATAATTGCGCCAATCGCTGACAAAGGGGGCATAGAAGGCGGTCTGATAGCGGTCTTGCGTGTGCTGGCAGCCGAAGTAATGCCCCGACGGCCCGACCTCGCGGATGGCATCCAGCGCGATGTCGTCGTCAGAGGTGGCGAAGGTGGCGTCCTCAAAATAGCGCTGGATCATTTGCAGCACTTCGCAATCCATCACGAACTTTTCGGGGGATGCGATCAGCCCGCCCTCCAGCCAGCCCGCCGCGTGATAGACCATGTTCGTCCGACTTTGCACCGCCGCCCACAGGCTGTTCGAGGTTTCCCACATCGCCTGGCCATCGGGCACGTTGGCGGCGCAGACGCCTGATGACCGCAAGGGCAGTTTGTAGTGGCGCACCAACTGTCCGGTCATCTGCGTGGCGCGCATGTATTCCGGCGTGCCAAAGGCAGGCGCGCCCGACTTCATGTCGACGTTGCTGGTAAAGGTACCAATCGCCACTGGACAGCCCGGCTTGATGTATTGCAGCAAGGCCACCGCTGCCAAAGCCTCGGCCAGTGACAGCGCGACTGCCCCCGCCATGGTGACCGGGGCCATCGCCCCCGCCAGCGTGAACGGCGTCACCACCACGGGTTGGCCGCGCCGCGCCAGTCGCATCGCGCCATCCAGCATCGGGAAATCATGCTTCAAGGGACTGACCGAGTTGATGTTGGTATACATCCGGGGTTTGGCATCGAACTCGGCATGGGTCAGGCCGCCCGCAAGGCGCACCATCTCCATCACGTCTTCCACCCGCTCGGCCCCAAGGCTGTAGGTGTGCACCACCTTGTCGGTCAGCGTCAGCTTTTCATGCAGGCAGTCCAGATGCCGGACTGAGGCGTGAATGTCGATCGGTTCAACCGGATAGCCGCCCGCAATGTGGATGCAGTTGAAATACTGCGTCAGCTTCATGAACTCCTTGAACGTCTGGAAATCGCCACTGCGTTTGCCGCGCTCCAGATCCCAGGCGTTGGGGGGCGAGCTTACACTGACAAACAGCATGTGCTTGCCGCCCATGATCACCTCGCGCGCAGGGTTGCGCGGGGTGATGGTGAACGTCGCAGGCGCGTGGCCCAGCATTTCCATCACAAAGGCTTCGTCCATGCGCACGTTGGTGCCGTTCACGATGCAGCCCGCTTTGCGCAAGATCCCGACCGCTTCGGGATTCAGGAACTCGATCCCGATCTCGGACAGGATCTTCATCGCACCGCGGTGGATGCGCTGCACGCCTTCGGCATCCAGGGGTTCGGTCGGCCGGTCGGGGTTGACCGGGATGCGCCAGGGCATCTGGTCGATCACCGCCGAACCTGCCCGCGCCTTGTTGCCCGCGCGGCCCCCGGCACGGCGCTTGCGGGTTTGATCGTCCTTCATCACGCATCCCCCTGACGATCGCCATCGCGGGCGACTGGGCGCAGGATGGACGAAAGCAGGCGGCAATTGGCACTATGCGGGCGACGTGACTGCGTCGTTTTCAGCCAGCGCGCGTCGCAAGCCAGCCGGGCAGTGCGCCGATATCGGGCAAGACCGCATCGGCATGCGGGCCAAGCACCGCCGCCGGGGCCACCCCGGTCAGCACCGCGACGCAGATCATCCCCGCCGCGCGCCCGGCGTGCAGGTCGTGCAAGCTGTCGCCCACCATCACCACCCGGCCCGGCGACAGGCCCGTGGCCTGCGCAAAGGCCAGACACATGCCGGGACCGGGCTTGGCGCCATGGCCGGAATCGTGGCCTGCGACGAAATCGAACAGATCCGTCAGGTCATGCGCTGCCAGATGCGCGCGGGCGGGTGCTTCGGTATCATTGGTGGCCAGACCCAGCCGCAGGCCACCGGCGCGCAGGCCCTGCAACAGCGGGCGCAACGGCACGGCGGGCACCATCACGGCCAGGGTTGCGGCGGCGTTGATCCGGTCTTCGACACTGGCCAGACTTTGCCCCGGCAGCAAGGGTGCCAGCGCCGCCGCGATATCGGCGGCTGTGGCCGCAATCACCGGGCTGTCGGGCGCAAATACCCCCGTCGCCAGATCAAAGCCGATGGCCTGCCCCAGCGCCGCGGCATGGCCCTCTTCGCGGGCGATCTGGCGCAGGAAGCCGGTTGCCCACGCCCCCCAACTGCGGCGAAAATCGAACAGCGTGCCGTCCTTGTCGAAGATGACCCCGTGTATCACGCGCTGTGTTCCCCTTGCATCACGTCCAATGCTCGACCGCGCCCCCCGGCAGGGCGGCGCGGGCCTGCATCGGTGCCTCATAGCGCAGCCCCGCCGAGTCGCAAAAGCCGATCACCCAAGCATCGTCCATCAAGATGAAATCCAGAACCGATCCCAGAAAATCGGCATCCGTCGCGCGTTCGGCAAGCTCGGACGGCGCAACCCCGGTGGACCCCAGAAACACCGGCAGCAAATCTTCGTTGGCCACCAGCCAGCCCAGCGCCTGCAACGCCAGCATTTCAGCGGAATCCTGCCGATACATTGCGTTATCCCCATGGTTGTCGACAGGTTAGCGACAGTTTTACAAGAATGGAACGGAATCCCTTACTAGTTTGGCAAGGATTTCTTAACCAAAAGGTAGCATCACAGGAAAGGTGACCTTGGGCAGGGTATCCGTCATGGATGGCAAGATACTCATTGTAGACGACGTGGCAACAAACCGGATTGTGTTCAAGGTCAAACTTGGCGCGGCCTGTTATCGGCCCCTGATGGCCGCCAGCGGGATGGATTGCCTGCGCATCGCCCGCAGCGAACACCCTGACCTGATCTTGCTGGACCTGACGTTGCCCGATCTGCCGGGGGTCGAGGTCATCCGCCACCTGCGCGAAGACCCCGCCACCCGTGATATTCCGGTGGTCGTGGTGTCGTCTTCAACCCTGCTGGAAGACCGGCTGTCGGCCTTTGCCGCTGGGGCGGATGATGTGTTTTTCAAACCCTATGATGACGATCTGCTGATGGCCCGGGTGCGCAATCTGTTGCGCAGTCGTCAAGAGATGGCCGATCTGACCGAAGGCCATGATCCGCTGATGTTCGGCCTTGCCGAACCGGGGGCCGAGTTTTCGCAACCGGGCGTGCTGGCGCTGGTCACCGACCGGCCGGACGTCGCACTTAGGCTGCGGCGGGATCTGGCGACGCTGATCCGCGACCGCATGGTGGTGCTGGGCCAATCGGACACGCTGAGCGAGGTTGAGCCGGGGCGTCCGGGTGCCGATGTCTACATGATCGACGCAACCGGCGCGCAGCTTGACCGGGCGCTGCGGCAGGTGTCGGACCTGCGCAGCCGCACCGCCACCCGCCATGCCGGGATTTGCCTGATGACCGGGCCCCGCCTGCCGCCCGAGGCGTTGATGGCCTATGACATGGGGGCCAACGCCCTTGTTTCCGCCGAGATGACAATGGCCGAGGTCGCCATGCGCCTGCGCAGCGTGATGCGCCGCAAACGGCGGGCGGATGTGCGGCGTGAACAGCTGCAAGACGGCTTGCGTCTGGCGATGGTGGACCCGCTGACCGGGCTGTACAATCGGCGCTATGCCACGGCCCGGCTTTCGGTGATGGCCGATCAGGCCTGTGCCGGCAAGATCGGGCTGGCGGTGATGATCGCCGATATCGACCGCTTCAAATCGGTCAATGACCGTTTCGGCCATGCCGCAGGCGACCATGTCTTGCGTGAGGTCAGCCAAAGGCTTGCCGCCAACCTGCGCAGCGACGATCTGCTGGCGCGCATCGGTGGCGAAGAGTTTCTGATCGCCCTGCCCGCCACCGGCCTTGCCGACGCGCGGGCCATCGGCAGCCGCCTGTGCCAGCACATTCAGGAACGACCGATCCTGCTGCCGGGGGGCGAGGCATTGCAGGTCACCGTCTCGATCGGTCTGGCGCTGTCCGACGATCTGCCGCCGCACCAGCGCCAGACCGGGTCTGACCTGATGACCGAGGTGATTGACCGCGCCGACCGGGCGCTGTTGCTGTCAAAACAGGCGGGACGCAATCAGATTACCCTGAGTTGCAGCGCCGCCTGACGCCGGTGCAGACCGGGGCGTGCTGGATCAGGGGGGTGCCGGCTCAGGGCCGACGCTCGTCCTTGTCCTTGCCACCCTTGCGCGTCAGGGCGTTTTCCAGCCGCGCGGCAAACTCGGCCCGTTCGGTTTCGGACATGCCGACGATCAGCGTCACCAAGGCAGTGCGCGCGGCATCGGTGCGCGCGGCAATGCCCTCGCCCTGCCGCACGACCGCCGCCTGAAATGCCGCCGGGTCAAAGGGCGATGCCCGCAGACTGGCCAGAACCGCATCAAGATCGCCGCGCATCTGGGCGCGCATGTCGTGCAGGCCCGGACCTTTGCTGGCAAAATCGCGCAGCATGGCCCGGCGCTGGTCGCGGGTCAGCGCCTCGGTGAAGGGGCCAAAGCTGAAATCGCGCACCGCGAACGGTGGTGGCCTGTGGTCGTCATGGCCACGCAACATGGCACCCGCCACAGTGCCGACAACCGCAAGGTTCAGCGCCAGCGACACCGCCAGCAGGATTTTAAGGCCCATGCCGGATTTCGGGGCCGGGGCTGGCAAGGGCGGGGGAAGGTCGGTCATTGCATCAGATCCTCGGTCAAGAGCGCGTCAAAACCCGGCAACAGCTCAAGGCTTTCCACGCTTTGCACGCCGAATGATCCGGCCAGCGTCAGCATCGGTTCGGGTTGGACATAGCCGATCACCAACCCTGCCATCGCGGCGGTGCCGATCCCGGCCACCGCCACCGCGCCCCCCAAAGCCGCGGCAAGTCTGGTCCACAGGCTGCGCGGGGGTGCCGGTCTTATGCGCCGGGCCGCCGGTTGCGCCGCGAGGGCATCGTTCAGCACGCGGGCCATGAAATCATCGTCGGCCACCGGCGGGGTGGCCCGGGCGGCGCGGAACAGGTCTTCAAGCGTATCATCGTGCTGTGTCATGGTTCTACTCCGCATCCTCGTATCCCAGATCCGCGCGTCGGCCTGCCAGAAGGCTGACCAAGGCGCGTTTGCCGCGTGCTGTCAGGCTTTCCACCGCCTCGACCCCGATCTCCATGATCCGGGCGATTTCGGGGTTGGCCAGCCCTTCGATATGGCGCAGCACCACCGCCTGCCGCTGCCGGTCGGGCAGCGCATCCAGCGCGGATTGCAGCGCGGCCATGCGATCGGCCTCGATCATTGCCGCCACCACGCCCGGCGCATCATCGGCCGGTTCGGGCGCATCGTCCAGCGCGTCGGCCCTGCGGCGTTTGCGGGCGCGCAATCGGTCGGTCGCCAGATTGCCCACCACCTGGTAAAGCCAGGTTGAAACCTGCGCCTCGCCCTGCCGCCAGTCGGGGGCGATCCGCCACAGCCGCAGCAAGGCCTCTTGTGCCACATCCTCGGCCTCGGACCTGTCGCCCAGCATGCGGGCGGCATGGGCCATGGCGCGCGGGGCAAGCCGCAACGTCAACGCCCGCGCCGCCGCAGGGTCACCATTGGCGTAAAGCACCAAAAGCGCCTCGTCCGAAAGCGGGGCTAACATGTCGCGGGGCATATCCATCCTGCGTCTGGCTTATCGACTTTCGGGCTGCACCGAAAGGGCCGCACCGCGGGACGCGGCCCTTGTTTGCTGGGTCAGATCAGTTGCGACCGTGACCGCGCATCCCGCCGCGCTCGCCACGGTCGTCACGATCCCAACGTTCGCCACGCTCTTGCATGCCGTTCGCCATCCGCTCTTTGGCCGCCGCGATTTCGGCCTCGCTCAGCGCGCCATCTTTGTCGGCATCAAGTCGGTCGAACATCATCGCCGGGACCGGGCGCTGTGCCAGTTCAGCCGCCGAAAGCTTGCCGTCCTTGTCACCGTCCATCCGGTCGATCATCGCCTTGACGCGCTGTTCGACGCGGGCCTGCACGCCCTTCATCTGCATCGCGGTCAGCTCTTCGGCGCTCATCAGCCCGTCGCCATCCAGATCCAGCGCCTTGGTCTGCGCGGCGCGATAGGTGTCGATCTCGGCCTGGGTGATCTTGCCATCCTTGTCGGCATCGACCGCGGCAAAGTCAAAGGCTGCCATCGGCCCGCCCATTGCATCCGGCCCGCCCATGCCCATCTGGTCGCCACCCATCCGATCCCCACGTTCGGCCAAAGCCACACTTCCGGTCAGGGCAATCGCCAAAGCCACCAGCGACGCACCAAAGAGTTTGTTCTTGTCGATCATCGGTCTGTTCCCTTTTTCTGAACCTCGGCCCGCTGCTGTGCTTTGGGCCTTGTGATGGTCTAACGCCACCGCGGATCACTTCCGTCGCCAGTTTTTTCAGCACACCGTCATGGCCATCTTGCGACAAAGCCGCACAAGCGCCGACTGCGGCCTCCTCTTTCCGGCGCGGGGTTGGTAATCATGTGACGAAATTACATGATTTAACCCCGGTGTTCGCGCCCTGCAAAGAAGGTATCGTCCGATGATGACGTCAAACGCTGCCCCCCCTGCCGATGACCGCCCGGTGCGCCCGGCCATGCTGCGCGGATGGCGGGGCAGATGCCCGAACTGTGGCGCGGGGCCAATGCTGCGCGGCTATCTGAACGTGCGCGAAAGCTGTGCTGTCTGCGGCGAGGCCTTGCACCATCACCGGGCCGATGACGGCCCGGCCTACTTGACCCTGCTGATCGTCGGGCACCTGATGGCCCCGATGATCCTGTATGTCGTCACCGCCTATCGCCCCGACCCGCTGATCCTGGCGTCGGTGGTTTCGGTTGGCGCTGTCGGGCTGTCGTTGTGGCTGATGCCACGGCTGAAAGGCATGTGGGTGGGCATCCAATGGGCCAGGCGCCAGCACGGTTTCGGGACGGTGACACCGGGTGAGTGAGCAAAGCCCCCTGCGCGCGGCGGCCACGGTGATCTTGTGGCGCACCGGCCCCCAGGGGCCGCGGGTGCTGATGGGCCAGCGTGGCGCGGCAGCAGCGTTCATGCCGTCGAAATATGTCTTTCCGGGCGGTGCGGTCGATCCGGGCGACGGGGGCGATGGGGGCGATGGGGGGGCCGCCCCGCTGCCGATGTCGCCGCTGTGCGCGGCACGGTTGCGCGCGATGTGCCCCGCCGAGGCACCGCCACCCGGTGCCCTTGCCGGGGCCGCCTTGCGCGAATTGCGCGAGGAAACCGGGCTGATCGCCGCCCCGACCGATGCCCCCGTCTTGCGATTCGTGTTTCGCGCCATCACCCCGCCGGGCCGACCGCGCCGGTTTGATGCGCGGTTCTTCCTGATGCAGGCCAGCCATCTTTGCTGCGACCCGGACGATTTCAGCGCCGCCGGGGATGAGCTGTCGCATCTGCACTGGATCGGTCTGGCTCAGGCCCGCGCGCTGGACCTGCCCTTCATCACCGAGGTGGTGCTGTCCGAAGTCACCGCACTGCTGCACGGCGCCACCGATCAGGGCGTGCCGTTCTTTGACAATTCCGGCGATGTGCCCTGCTTTCGGCGCATCCTCTAGGCTGCCCGGTCGCCTAAAGCGGCCTCAGGCTGCGGGTGTCATAGCCGTTGAAATCAAAGATCTCGCGTGCGGCGCGAAAGCGATCAGGCGGCAAGGCGCCGCCCCGGTTCAGAATGAACCCGAACGCGCCCGAGGGTGTGCCAATCGCCAGCGTGCGATAATCGGTATCGACCCAGATCACCCACCAGTCCTGCCCGCCCGCCCCCGTTCCGGCGCGAAACCGCCCCGGCCCGGTTGCCAGCAGCGGCCCCGACAGCCGCACCTCTTGCCCCGACAGGCACAGCCGCGCGGCAAGGGTCAGCGCGCCAGGCTGCCCGCCGATCTGCGCGCCCCCCGGCGCACAGCCCCCCGGCGTGGCGGCAAAGGCCGCCGCCTGCCGCCAAGTGCCCCGCAGCCGCGCCGGGTCAAGCTGCGCATTCGACCAGATCGGCGCGCTTGCCATGCGATAGGGCATCACCGGCGCAACGGGTGTGGCTGGCACACAGGCCGCCAGCACCAGCAGGGCCAAGGCAGCCTTCAGTTGATGCATTGGGTCAGCATCCGTCCGGCATCGTCCAGAATGTCATGACAGCCCAGCATGGGCGAGACCGGCGCACAGGTGCCTGATTTCGCAAGGCAATACCCGGTGCAGTCTGATGCCGCGCGGCAGGATTTGCCGCCGTCGCGGGTGGGGGTCTGGCAAAACGCCGCCTTGCCCGCGCCGGTGCTGCTCCATACCCCACGGCGCTTTTCGCACGCGAGGTGTGCGGCGGACTTGATCGCCACTGGTGCGACGGGGGCAGCGGTTTCAACCTTGGGCGCGGGTTCTTCTGCCGTCGTCTCAGGCTGGGCGGTCTTTGACCCCGGCGCTGCGGCGGGTGCCTCTGCCAAAGTTGCAGCGGAAGCAGCTGCGTCTTCCACCGATGGGGGGGCAGCGGGTGCTGCATCGTCAAGCGAGGTCACCTCGATCTGGCCCCCGGTGATCGGGTTTTCGCTGACCTCGGCCTTGCCGGATTTGCCGGGCAGCGCCATCTGGCAGCCGCCCAAGGCCAGCATCAGCACAGCGATCAGCCAAACCCGCATCAGACCCCACAAACCCCATAGGGCGCTACAAGGCCCCAAACCCCTGCCCCGCGCAAGCGTTAATACGGCATCGGATACAGCCGATGCGCCACCGCGATATCGGCCAGCACGGCATCAGACAGGCGCAGGTCTGCCGCGGCGATGTTCACCGCCAGTTGCGCGGTCGAGGTGGCACCGATGATCGGGATGCAGGGGAACGGCCGGGTCAGGCAAAACGCGATGGCCATCTGGCACGGGTCCAGCCCATGCGTGGCGGCAATGCCCAGATAGGCGGCGACGGCCGGAAACACCTGCGGCGTGATCCGCCCGCCCAGATCGGGGCTGAAGCTGCGCCGCGTGCCGTCAGGCACCACATCGCCCGCGTATTTGCCCGACAACAGCCCCGCCGCAAGCGGCGAGAACGCCAGCAGTGGCATATCCTCGATCAGGCTCAGCTCGCACCAGTCAGTGTCGAACTGGCGGCACAGCAGCGAATATTCGTTCTGCACCGATGCCATGCGCGGCAAGCCATGCCGCTCGGCCAGTGACAGCCACAAACCCGCGCCCCAGACGCTTTCGTTCGACAGGCCAATCGCGCGGATCTTGCCCTCGGCCACCAGATCGCGCGCGGTCTCCAGCACGTCCAGCATATGCGCCTCAACCTGCGCGCGGTCGGTGACGCGCGGGGCAAACCGCCAGACCTGCCGAAAGTGATAGCTGCCGCGGTTGGGCCAATGCAGTTGGTAAAGGTCGATGTAGTCGGTCTGCAACCGCTGCAGGCTGGCCTCGACCGCCGCGCGCATCGCAGCACCCGTGATCGGCGCACCGCCGCGCACCGCCGCCTGCCCGGCCCCGGTGATCTTGGTCGCGATCTGCAACCGCGACCTCCCGCCCCGGCTGGCCAGCCAGGTGCCGATGATGGTTTCGGTATCGCCCACGGTCTCGGCCCGGACCGGGTTGGTCGGATACATCTCGGCGGTGTCCCAGAAGGTAACCCCATGATCCAGCGCCATGTCGGCCTGGGCATGGCCCTCACTTTGCGTGTTCTGGCTGCCCCAGGTCATGGTGCCCAGACACAGGCGTGACACCTCGATCCCCGTGCGCCCCAAGCGAACCCGTTCCATCGCCTTGCCCTTTCGCTGCGTCATTCGCGCCCAACCTAGCCATCGCGCGCGTCAGGGCAAGCCACAAGCGCATGAAACGCGTTGAGAACATTTAACGAACAACTTACCCTGTGGTCATGATTCTGCCAAACCACGCCCCGTCGCGCCAGCCCTTGCCCGACCAGCCCTTGCCCGCAGGCATCGGCCCCGGTCTGGCCCGCGCCCGCGCGCATGAACTGTGTGGCCCCTCACGGGTGGCCTTGGCGCTTTTGCTGGCCGCCCGCACCGAAGGCCCGGTGATCTGGATCCTGCCGTCCTGGCTGCCCGAGCGGCCGCATGCCTGCGGCCTTGCCGGCTATCTTCATCCCGGCCGGCTGATCTTTGCCCAAACCCGCCGCCCCGAAGACCTGCAATGGGCCGCGGAAGAGGCGTTGCGTGCGGGTGCCGCCCCCGTGGTGCTGGTCGAAATGCCACGCCCCCCCGGCCTGACCGCCGTGCGCCGGATGCACCTTGCCGCCCAGGCCGGGGCCGAGGCCGCGCATCACGCAGGGCTTGGCCCGGCCCCGCTGGCGCTGATCCTGTGTCCCGGCGACGGCGGCGCGCAAGGCGTCGAAAGCCGCTGGCACATCCGCCCCAGCCCGACGCCGTCCAGCCTGACCGATGAGGCAGGCCCCGCCTGGCGGCTGGAGCGTCGCCGCGACCGCCGCGCGCCCGTGGCCGCCTGGTCGCTGACCCGCAGCCCAACAGGCCGCGTCACCGCCAACCCCGCCTGACACCCTTGCGTATTGCTGCTTTGAAAATACTCCCCGCCCGGAGGGCATTCCACCATCAACCCCAGGCGCATCCTCTGGCATGGCGCGAAACCTTGCGCTAAACGGGCGACACCACCACGCAAAGGCACCTTCATGGCACGGATTCTCATCACCTCGGCCATTCCCTACATCAACGGGATCAAGCATCTGGGCAACCTTGTCGGCAGCCAGCTTCCCGCCGATCTGTTCGCCCGCTACATGCGTGCCCGCGGGCACGAGGTGATGTTCATCTGCGCCACCGACGAACATGGCACCCCGGCCGAGCTGGCCGCCGCCAAGGCCGGCAAGCCGGTGGCCGACTACTGCGCCGAAATGCATCAGGTGCAGGCCGACATCGCCCGCGGCTTCCGGCTGTCGTTTGACCATTTCGGGCGCTCGTCGTCGCAGCGCAACCACCGCCTGACCCAGCACTTTGCCGGCAAACTGGCCGACGCGGGCCTGATCCGCGAAGTGTCCGAGCGTCAGATCTATTCCATTGACGACGGCCGCTTCCTGCCCGACCGCTATATCGAAGGCACCTGCCCGAACTGCGGCTATACCTCGGCGCGCGGCGACCAGTGCGACAACTGCACCAAGCAGCTTGACCCGACCGACCTGATCAACCCGCATTCCACCATTTCGGGCAGCACCAACCTTGAGGTGCGCGAGACCAAACACCTGTACCTGATGCAGCGGTCCTTGCGCGACCGGCTGGAGGCGTGGATCGACTCCAAGCACGACTGGCCGATCCTGACCACCTCGATTGCCAAGAAATGGCTGAACGATGGTGACGGGTTGCAAGACCGCGGCATCACCCGCGATCTGCACTGGGGCATTCCGGTGAAAAAGGGCGACCAGCCCTGGCCGGGGATGGAAGGCAAGGTGTTCTACGTCTGGTTCGACGCCCCGATCGAATACATCGCCGCCACCGCCGAATGGGCCGATGCGAAAGGCCTGCCCGATGCCGCATGGCAACGCTGGTGGCGCACCGACATGGGTGCGGGTGACGTGACCTATTACCAGTTCATGGGCAAGGACAACGTGCCGTTCCACACCCTGTCCTTCCCCGCCACGATTCTGGGTTCGGGCGAGCCGTGGAAGCTGGTCGATTACCTCAAGTCCTTCAATTACCTCAATTATGATGGCGGCCAGTTCAGCACCTCGCGCGGGCGCGGGGTGTTCATGGATCAGGCGCTGTCGATCCTGCCCTCAGACTACTGGCGCTGGTGGCTGCTGTCGCATGCGCCGGAATCCTCGGATGCCGAGTTCACCTGGGAGAATTTCCAGACGGCGGTGAACAAGGATCTGGCGGATGTGCTGGGCAATCTGGTCAGCCGCGTGACGAAGTTTGCCGTGGCCAAGTTCGGCACCACCGTGCCCGCTGGTGGCGCGTTCGGCGCGCAGGAAACCGCGCTGATCGCTGATCTGGGCGCGCGCATCCGTGACTATGAAACCCTGATGGCGCAGATGGAGGTGCGCAAATCCGCTGCCGAGTTGCGCGCGATCTGGGTGATCGGCAACGAATACCTGCAAGCGGCGGCCCCCTGGACCGTGGTCAAGACCGACCCCGAGCGTGCGCAGGCGCAGATCCGGCTGTCGCTGAACCTGATCCGGGTCTATGCGATCCTGTCACAGCCGTTCATCCCCGATGCCAGCGCTGCCATGATGGCGGCGCTGGGGTCGGATGACTGGACATGGCCCGACGATCTGCCCGCCGCGATGCGCGCCTTGCCGCCGGGCCAGCCCTTTGCCGTGCCGGACAATCTGTTTCGCAAGATCACCGACGAAGAGCGCGCCGATTGGCAGGTGCGCTTTGCCGGCACGCGGGACTGAACGCCATGGCCGCGCCCGACTGGCAGTTGGTTCTGGTGCTGTGGGGCACCAAATACCCGGTGGCCGAGGTCAACCATCTGATCGCCACCGTTCGCCGTCTGGCCAGCCGCCCGCCCCGCGTGGTGCTGATCACCGACCGTGCGCGCGACGGGCTGATCGACGGTGTCGTGCAACGCCCGATGCCTGCGTTCTTTGACCAGCCAGAGCTGCGCATGGGCGGCTGTCAGGCCAAGCTCTCGATGTTCGAAGCCGGCGTGGTGCCCGATGATCTGCCCGCCGTGTTCATCGACATCGACACCGTGGTAATCGGCGACATGGCGCAGTTTCTGGCGCTGCAAACCACGCCGCAGACCGTTGCGATGTTCCAAAGCGCGGTCCTGCCCTTTGGCGCGGTGGCCCGGGCGATTTACCGGCTGACCAAGGGCCGTCGCTATGCGCGCGGCAATTCGTCGATCGTGGTCTTTCACCCTGCCGCATGTGCCCATATCGCAAGCCTGTATCGCGATTTGCATGCCCGGCACGGCTTTAACGGCATCCGCCCGATGATCGCGGATGAACGCTTCATCAGCTGGGCAAACCAGCCGCAGATGCGGGCCATTCCGCACAGCATGGCGGTGAAGCTGCCGACCGAGTTCATGCTGCCCTGGCGCTGGATGATCCACCTTCGGGCAAGCCTGCCTTGGGTCCGCCGCCGCTGGGCCGGGCTGATCGCGGTGACCCTGCCGGGGGGCGAGGTCAAGGGCGAGGCGCTGCTGACCCTGCCTGACGGCGCGGAAATCATCGACCGCAAGGGCCGCAGGCTGATCTGGTCCGAGGCGGCCTTGGGCGTGGTCAAGGCAAAGCTGACGGCATATTACCGCGCACTGCACGACAGCATTCAGGAGGCGACATGATCCTTGGCCATATCGGGGCGCGCAAAGGCTCCAAGGGGGTGCCGGGCAAGAACTTTCGCCCACTGTGCGGCAAGCCGCTGATCGACTGGTCGCTGGACCAGTTGTTTGCCAACCCGCGTGTGGGCGCGGTGGTGGTGTCAACCGATGACGAGGCGATTTACGATCACGCGGTCACGCGGGGGGCCCTGGACATCGGCCTTAGGCCCGCGCATCTGGCCACCGATGCCGCCCCGAAATGGGGCGTCTGGCAGCATGCGCTGACCGCATCACAGGCGCTGTGCGGCCCGGTTTCGGCCTTTCTGGACCTTGACTGCACCGCGCCCCTGCGGCTGCCCGAAGACATCGACGGCGCGCTGAGTCTTTTCATAAACGAACATCCCGACATGGTTATGAGCGTGTGTGAGGCCCGAAAGAATCCCTATTTCAACCTTGTCGAGCCTGACGCCACCGGCGCGCTGCATGTGTCCAAACCGCTGCCCGGCGGGGTCTGGTCGCGCCAGACCGCACCAAAGGTTTATGAACACGCGGCCTCAACCTATGTGGTGGACCCCGACTATCTGCTGCGGGCCAAGACCATCTACGAAGGTCGGGTGATCCCGTTTGAAATGCCACCCGAGCGCTGTATCGATATCGACTCTCCGTTTGATTTCAAGCTGGTGGAATTTCTGATGTCGGAACGCCTGAAGGAGGCAAGCCAATGACCAAACAACTGACGGGCCGCACGATCTTTATCACCGGGTCAGGCGGGGTTCTGGGGTCAACCTATGTTCGGCGGATGCTGGACATGGGCGCGCGCGTGGTCGCCTCTGACCTGCCCGGTCATCGCGCCGACGCACTGAAGGCCGCGCATGACGGAAACATGAACTTCCGCTTCTATGACCTTGATGTTGCGGACGAAGATCAGGTCACTGGCATCTTTCAGCGCATCATGGCCGACGGCTGGGAGCCGAATGTGGTGCTGAACAACGCCGCCATCACCGGCGAGCTTTTGATGGGCGCGGGCAAGCCCTTTCCCGATTTTGCCAACACCTCGGTGTCGGATTGGGAGCGCACCTTGCGCACCAACCTGACCGGGGCCTTCATGATCGCCCGCCAGATGGACCGCGACATTGTCGGACGCTATCCGGCGACGCTGATCAACGTCGCCTCGATGTATGCGCTGAACGGCCCGCATCACCAGATTTACGAAGGCATGCCATTCAAAAGCTTTTCGGCCTATTCCACCACCAAGGCGGGCATCCATGGCCTGACGCTGTGGTTGGCGGGCTATTGGGCGCGGCGGCAGGCGACCGTCAACACCATTGCCCCTGGTGCTGTGTTCAACGGCCACTCGGACGAATTTCAGCGCCGGGTGGGCGAGTTGATCATGATGAACCGCATGGCAAAACCCGATGAGATTGCCGATGCGATGCTGTTTTTGTGCAGCGCGCAGGCGGGCTACATGACCGGGCAACTGGTCAACGTCGATGGCGGCTTTTCCGGATGGTAAGCGGCACGATCCTTGTCATTGGCGCGGGATCAATCGGCAAACGCCACGCCGGCAATCTGGAGCGTCTGGGCGCGCGGGTCGAGCAGATGCCATGGCGCGCCTGCGATTTGCACGACATTGCCAAGCGCACCGATGTGACAGCGATGGTGATCGCCACGGCGACCCAGATCCGACTTGAACTTGTCCAGCTATGTGCGCAGAAAGGCTGGCCTTTCTACGCCGAAAAGCCGCTGGCATGGCGGGTCGATCAGGCGCAGGCCATCCATGCGGCGGCCGCCCCGGTGGCCGCGCGCAGCATGGTGGGATTCATGATGCGCTATCATCCGGCGGTGCAGGATCTGGTGGCGCGCGACCTGTCCCATATCTACGGCTTTTCCTTTGAAATCGGTCATGACGTGCGGCAATGGCGGGCCAACTGGCGCTTTGCCGACAGCTATGCCGCGAAGCCGCAGGGCGGCGGTGTGCTGTTGGACCTGAGCCACGAGTTGGACATGGCGCTGGCGCTGTTCCCCGGCCTGACCGTGCAAAGCGCGCAAAGCATTGGGCATCTGGGCTTTCCCGGCGTCGATTTCGCCACCCGCATCGCGCTTGCCGCCCCAAATGGGCCTGCGGGCACGGTGGCGATGGATTATCTGTCGCCGGTGTCGCTGCGCCGCGCCGGTTTGCGCGGCATGGACGGCATTCTGGACCTTGATTTTCTGGCCCCGGCGCTGACCCATGCCACGCCAAAGGGCAGCGAAACGCTGCGCTACAGCTTTGATCGCAATGACATGTTCCTGTCCGCGATGCGCGATTTTCTGGCGCTGGTCGATGGCCGCGCGCCATCAGGCAACCCGCTTTTGCCGCGCTTTGACCGGATGGAAACCTCGACCCACCTGATCGCCGCGGCGTGGGAGGCACGGACCTTTACCGCGCAACTGTCGCACGACATGGGCTGAGGCGTCAGCGGCGCGCGCTTGCAATAAGCTGCGGGATCGCAGTCAGGGTGCGGGCAACGCCACCCTGACTTTCTTGGACAAAGGCCGCAATCTGTGACGGCGCGGGTGCAAAGCCGCCGATCAGCGCCTGCGCCAACCCGTCTGCATCCGGCACCGACAATGCAACGCCTGCCGCCTCGGCCTCGGCAAAGGGGTATTCGATCGTCCATGTCTGCGGGCCGGTCAGCACCGGCTTGCCCAGAACCAGCGCCTCGGAAATGTTGTGCGCGCCCTTGGCGGTAAAGCCACCGCCGACAATCACCTGATCGGCCATGGCCAGATAGGCATACATTTCCCCAAGGGAATCGCCCAGAAAGATGTCAGGGCAGGCAGGCTTCGGCCCCCAACCCATTGGGTCCAGCGAAGGCCAGACCACAGACCGGCGCAGAACGGAAAACCCTTCTGCGACAAGGTGTTGGGCCACGTCGTCAAACCGCTCGGGCCGGCGCGGCACATAGACGAACAACGGCATCGGCAGGGCCTTGGCGGCATGGTCGGCCCGCAAAGCGCGGATGGCCTGCAGATAGGTGGCGTCTTCGCCTTCCACCGCGCTGGCGATGGTGATCACCCGCCGTTCGCTGGCCCCGATCCACGCCCGCGCGGCCAATCCCGCCGCCACTTGCGCGGGCGGAACCGGTTGGTCAAAGCGCAATTCCCCGGTCACGGCGATGTTGCGCACCCCGACACTGGCAAAGCGCCGCGCTTGCAGGTCAGACTTGACCAAGGCCCCGGCAAAGCCGCGCATCACCGCTTGGCGCAGGCGCCAGCCCTTGCTGTCACGCGCCAAGGCCCGGCTGGGGTATTGCGCGTTGCACATCAACAGGGGCACCCCTGCGGCACGGGCGGCAAACACCATGCGCGGCCAGATCTCGATTTCCATCACCAGCCCGTAGCGGGGACGATAGGCCCGGAAGAACCCGGCAAACGCCCAGGACGTTTCCAGCGGCACCCAGACCACGCGCATCCGGCCCGCCGTGATATCTGCGGCAAACACCCGTTCGGCCTCGCGCCGTCCGGCGGGGGTGAAAAGGGTGGTCACGATGCGCTCTCCCCGGTCCAGCAGCGCCCGGATCAGCGGCACGGCTGACCGCAACTCGCCCAGACTGACCGCGTGAACCCACACAGCCCCCGGCAAGGGCGCGGGGTAGCGGCCAAAGCGTTCGGCCAGATGCGCGCTGTAATCGGGGTCTTTGCGCCCGCGCTGCCAAAGATAGAACAGCACCAGCGGCAGGCCCAGATGCCACAGCGCCGCCCAAAGCCAAAGGAACAGCCGCAGCGTCATGGCCGCCCCTTGATCAGCGCCAACAGATCAGCGGCCAAAGGGGCCAAAGCGCCGCTTGCCGCTTGCACAAGGGCTTGCGCCCGGTCGGCCTGTGCCGGCAGATCGGGGCTTTGCAGGGCGGTGGCCAGCCCGCCCCTCGCCACCGTCACCGCTGCCTGTGCCTGATGCAAGGCACTGTAATCTTGCGCAAAGTTTGCCACATCCGGGCCGTGCAGAATGGCTGCCCCCAAATGTGCCGCCTCCCACGGGTTGTGGCCGCCGATGGCGTCAAAGCCGCCACCGATCAGCGCGGCCCGCGCCAGCCGATACCACAGCCCCAACTCGCCATAGCTGTCGGCCAGCCAGACCGCATCCTCCAGACCCGGCACCTGCCCCGCGCTGCGCCGAACATGCGGCAGGGCTTGCGTCGCAAGCGTCTGCGAAATCGCCGCGGCCCGTGGCGGATCACGCGGCACAAGGATCAAGAGCCAGCGGCGATCTGCGCCCCACAGCGCGGCCTGTGCCGCCATCGCCTCGGCCTCATCCCCCGGATGGGTGGAGGCCGCAACCCAGACCCGCCGCCCGGCCAAGGCGCGCTGAACATCTGCATGGGTCGCGGCATCCACCCCCAAGGGCGGAGCAGCCGATTTCAGCGACCCCGTCACCCGCACATCACGCGCCCCCAAGGCCCGCAGGCGCGCAGCCGTGCCATCTTCCTGCGCGGCGATCAGCGCAAACCGCGCCAAGAGATCACCATAGAGCCGCCCCGCCCGTGCCCGGCGGGCAAAGCCGCCTTCGGTCATCCGCGCGTTGACCAGCGCCAGCCGGATCCCGCGGGCATGGGTCGCCACCACCGCGCCGGGCCAGAGTTCCTGCTCGGCCCAGACCGACAGGTCGGGCTGCCAATGGTCCAGAAACCGGGCCAGAAAGCCGGGGGCGTCCAGCGGCAGGTATTGGTGCTGCGTTGCGGGCGGCAGATTGGCCGCCATCACCTGCGCCGAAGACCGCGCCGAGGAGGTGACCAGAAACGACAGGCCCGGGTCGTGCTGCGCCATCGCCCCGATCAGGCCGCGCAGCGCCAGAACCTCGCCCAGACCCACCGCATGCAGCCAGACCAGCCGCCCCTTGGGCCGTGCCGCCCCGGGTTGCCCCAGCTTTTCGGCCATCCGGCCGGCGTCTTCCTTGCCGCGCGCCAACCGCCGTTTCAGCAGCGCGGGCGCAGCCAGACCGATCAGCGGGCTAACCAGCAGATAGGCCCGCAACATCAAGCCTTTGGGCGCAGAGGGGCCCCCCGCGTCAGTCACTGTCGCGAAAGGCCTTTTGCAGCCCCTGTGCCCAGAATGCGGGCCGTGCCAGCGCCGCAACAAAGCGGTCCGCCGCGCGGCCTTCGCCAAAGCCGGTATCGGGCGCATGACGTTTGCCCCAATGTTGGTTCAGGAACGCGGCAATGGCCGGTGCGTCCTGCGCCGCGCTGAAGGCGACCGAGGCCGCCTGCGCCCGGTTGGTCTGCCGGGTGCCCACATCCAGCGACGGCACCCCCAGAAACGGCGCTTCGCGCACGCCGGCGCTGGAATTGCCCACCATGCAGGCGGCGTTCTTCATCAACTCGGAAAAATGCGCAAACCGCATCGACGGGATCAGCCGGAACCGGTCTTTCGGCAAGCCTTCCAGCACCGTGAAAATCGCCTCGGACCCCGGGTCATTGTTGGGGGCGACCACCACAAAGGCCCGGCCCGAGGCCGCAAGCGCGCCAAACAGCGCCTGCGCCTGCGCGCCCATCGTGGCCTGTTCGCTGGTCACCGAGTGAAACACCGCAATCCCGTAATCGGCAAAGGGAATGTCATAGCGCGCGCGCACCTGATCCAGCGTCACGCCCGACGGCCCGGCATGAAAATCCAGCTCGGGCGAGCCGATGACATGGATCGCCTCTTCCGGCTCTCCCAGTGCCATCACCCGGCGTTTGGCCACGTCGGACGACACGAAGTGATGCGTGGCCAGCTTGGTGTTGCAATGGCGGAACATCTCATCGATCGTGCCCGACACCTCACCCCCTTCGATATGGGCCGAGGCGATGTAATTGGTCGCCGCCACCAAGGCGCCGGCCAAAGCCTCGATCCGGTCACCGTGGATGACGATCAGGTCGGGCTTGTGTTCGGTGATGTAGTCGGAAAACCCCACCACCGTTTTCGCCAGCACGATATCCTGCCCGTCGCCGGGGCGCTGGTTCAAAAACTCATGCACCCGCACGGCGGGCATGCGCTGCACCTCCAGCTTGGTCAGGCCGTAACGGTCCATCATGTGCATGCCGGTGACAAAGAACGTCACCTGATGGCCTGCGTCACGGGCCGCAGCGGCGAGCGGTTCCAGCTTGCCGAAATCGGCACGGGTGCCGGTGAGGAAGAGGAGGTGGCGGGTCAATTTAGCCATGTGACCGTCGCTCATCAAACACCGAGTCAAACGCCTTGGCCGCTTCGCTGTCTGGTTGCATCCGAGGACTCGCCACTTTCAGCCGATCATATTTCCACGAAGTCGAAATGTTCCTGCAGTGAAGAAAGACGAAATCACGCGCCGCAAGGAAAAGCTTGCGGTTGACCCGCTCCAGCCCATGCACCGACAGACACATGCGGCCAAAGAAGGACCGAGGCCGATAACAATATTTGGTCGCGCAAGGCTTATCCGCAGGGTCAAAAAAGCGATGATCACGATGGCGCACCGGCCTTTTGTCATCGGCCGGATACCGCCACTCTCCGGGAAAGGTCACGAAACCCAGGCGCCCAGCCTTGTCAAATGCAGACTGTTCGCGGCGCCGCAAGAGGATTTCGTCCACGTCCAAGTTAAGAACCCCGCAAGCAGTGCCGAAGAACCTGTCACGGGTAAGGTTCAGCAGCGTTGTCTGCAGGAATTTTCCATCATCGACGCCCCTGCCACGGCCGCGCGGCCCCCAAGGCAGGGGCACGGAAAGTACCGCCGTCGCATCATAGCCTTGCACGGCCTGCAAGGCGTGCAGCAACTGTTCCGACGTGTAGCTGGAGCTTCCATTGTCTGCAATAAGCGCCGCATCGGCGCCATGCATCCGATTATGAAACAGCATCCAGTCTTGCACCCATTCAAGGTTTTCGTTGTGAAGCAGCGTATAGATTACCCGGCGGCCCGAAAACATTTTTTCGGAAGTTGTGCTGACAGGCAGGTCAAACCGGCCAAGCTGCGGAAGGATCAGGCCAAGGGTCCGTACATTGGCCGTGCTACACCGCAAATCCATGGTCTCGAACCGACGATACACCCGGTGGCGCAAGGGTTTGCCCGGTCTGCCGTCAAGCGCGAAGCCGGCATTCGCCAGCAGCACGCCAAGGTTCAGCATGCGGGGCAGATACAGTCTGACAACCCCCGCACCTGCCAGATGAACAACGTCATAGACGAGGGTGCTGCGATCATAATGCCTCCACACGTCATCGGTTATCGCCTTGTGGTCGACACGCCGGGGATAGTCCCTCAGAAGTCCGGACGCTGATGGAAGGTCAAGACAAGACAGGGTGTACCTCGCAATCATCCCGACGATTTCGCCGGTCTGGAGCGGAGGCGAAAGTCAAATTGCGCAGCCTCCTGCGCACCGGTGGTATCCGGGTTTGGGGACTGGTACAGACGCCGGATGGCGCTTGCAATCCGCCGTTTCAGCTTGGGACGCCGCCTGGCACCACCAACCCGGAAGGAACAGACCGCGTCGAAATAGGTCGCGACAAGCAGCCAAGGCGCAATTTTCAGCCGGTCGTCGGGGTGCAATTCGAATACCGCCATGCGCCCCACCAAGTGTGTGGGTTTGACAAGCCTCTCAATTACATGATATTCTCGCCGCTTGGTGTAATCGTCGAACAGCAGAGTAATAGGGCGATCAAGGTTCAGGTATGCGGCCATGAAACATGCCGCACGGAACCGGCCATCGACCAGAACCACATCCGGGTGCTCGAAACCGGGACGGTGCCACACCGACTGGGCATATCCGATGAAATCGTTAAGATGGGTGTGGTCGCGCGCGCGCGCCCAGGCCTCGACCGGCCCAATATCGACATAGACAACGTCCGGGGGCGAAGGCAGATCATGGGCATCGGCAATCTCGCGCATTCGATTAGCCCAACGAGGATCACTTTCCACCGAAGTTATGCGTCGGCCCGGAACAGTCGCCGCAACAAAGGTGGATCCGCCGGAGCCATACTCCAGGATCACCCGAGCGGCTGCATAGGTTTTCCGAACCGCGGCGGCAACCTCTCTTGGGAAGGTCAGGACGGGAAGGGGGGGAACGGTCACAATTTACTCCTGCGGGGCGCCGACAACATACCGTTACGCCATAGCCAGACGGCGCGCCTGAAATAATTCGCTAGCTTCAGCCCATAGTGCGGCAGGCGGCGATACCATTTGAACTTTTTCACCGCCGCAAAGCCGGTGCCGGTGATGGTGCTGACCCCGCCGTCATCGGGGTGGCTTGACCACGGCTCCAGCCCCAACTGGCGGTAGTCGTGCCGGTAAAAGCGGTTCAGCTCATGGTCGAGGGCGCGGGTTTGCGGCCATAGGCCCGGCAACAGGCGTGCGGCGACTTCGCGGTGAAGCAGATAGGCCGCGTTGCCAGTGAACGGGCCAACATAGGCGTTCAGGCGATAGGCACCAAGGCGTCGCTGGGTCGCGGGCATTTTGGCCCGGATGCAGTTGAAGCGCACCAGATCCCAGTCATCGGCATGGGCCAGGGCGGTATCCAGCGCCGTCAGGAAATCATCGTGGAACACGACATCGTCTTCAAGGATCAACGCGGCCTTGTGCGGGGTTTCCAGAAACGCGCGCCAGACCGCAAGATGGCTGGCATAGACGCCCAGTTTGCCGGGCAGGATCGGGCTGCCCATATTGCGGGCATAGGCATTTTTATCCGCGTGGCGAAGCAGTTCTGCCTCGTGCGCGCGGCCGTCGATGGCGGCAAAAAGCTGCCAATCCAAACCCATGGCTGCCAGTTGCGTTTCCATCTTTTCGCGGCGCGCAGTATCACGCGGCAGGTTGATCAGCCAGATCCCAATATCTGCGCGGGTCAGCGTCACCCCAGATCCCCCCACTTCAACTGGGTGTTGCGCGTGACCGCGCGGGTCAGGCGCTTGCCCACAACGCGGTCAAAGTCATAGGCGGCAATCTCACCTGACCCCGGCCTGCGCGCCCAGATATCGGCCTCGGTGATGACATGGCCTTGCGCCAGATCGGCATCGGCCACGACGGACCCCCGCGCAAAGCGATAGACGTCTTCCTCGGGCGCCGAGCGTTGCTTTGGGGTGTTGGCGGCAATCCAGATTTCGCGGCTCCGGTCAATCAGGAAGCGCAACTCTGCCGGGTCCATCGAGTTGATGATGTCCGGACCCTTGCGATAGCGGCTGTCGGTATAGTGCCGCTCAAGGATGCAGGCCCCCAAGGCCACGCTGGCAAGCGCCATGTCCGGCCCGATGGAGTGGTCGGAAAAGCCGACCACGGCACGGGGAAACGCCTGTTTCAGGTCGGTCACGCCGCGCAAGGACACAATCTCGGGCGGGCTGGGGTACAGGTTGGTGCATTCCAGCAGCGCATAGTCCACCCCGGCCGCGTCCAGAATGGCCACCGATGCGCGGATGGTGTCGATGGTCTGCATCCCGGTGGACAGGATCACCGGCTTGCCCTTCTTCGCGATGTGGCGGATCAGCGGCAGATTGTCGGCCTCCCCCGACCCGATCTTGTAGGCGGGCACATCGAGGGTTTCCAGAAAATCCGCCGCCGCGCGCGAAAACGGGGTGGAAATCCAGATCATCCCGAGGCTTTCGGTGTAGCGCTTCAATTCGGCTTCGTCTGTCAAAGACAAGGCGCAGCGTTCCATCACGTGCCAGATCGACACATCGGCATTCGGCGGAAAGATCGACTTGGCCTCTTCGGTCATCTCGTCTTCGATGATATGGGTCTGGTGCTTGATCATTTCGCAACCGGCCCCCGCGGCCAGACGCACCATGTCCTTGGCCACCGCAAGGCTGCCGCCGTGGTTGATGCCGATCTCTGCAATCACCAGCGGCGGATGGCCGGGGCCGATGTCGCGGTTGCCGATTTTCATGGGGCGCCCCTTTGCACGATTTACGCACCGATCTACCGCCCGAAGCTGCGCAAGGGAAGCCCTATGCCGGGCACCTTTGCGCCAGACGGGCTATGCGCGCGCGTAATTCCGGGCGCACTGGGCCGGGGCGTGGCGCATCCAGCAGCGTGGTCAGCAGGTCCGGCGCAGGCAGTGGCCGCCCGCCCCCGCCCCAGGACAGCGCCGACAGCACGGCCTGCGCGGCATCCGGCAGACGGTCGGGCATGTCATATCCGGCCAAGGTGCCCCACAGCGCCGTCCAGCAGCGCCCCACCGACCACGGGTTATAGCCGCCGCCCCCCAGCAACAAAAACCGCGCGGCCATCGGGCGCAAGGCGCGCAGCACCTCGACATAGGCCCGGTTCGACAGGGCCAGCCGCGACAACGGGTCTTCGGCCAGCGCATCCGCGCCGGCCTGCAAGATGATCACCTCGGGGCGGAAGGCCGCCACACCGGGCAAGATCACCTCGTGCAGGATCGCCTGCATCTCGGTGTCATTCAACCCGCGCGGCACCGGCAGGTTGATGCAGTTGCCGCCGCCATCATCGTCCAGCGCGCCGGTCATCGGCCAGCGGTTTTCTTCATGCGTCGAGATCAGCAGCGCGTCAGCATCCCCCGCAAAGCCGTGCTGCACCCCGTCGCAATGATGCGCGTCGATATCGACATAGGCGATACGCCGCAGCCCGGCCCGGCGCATCGCCAGCATCGCCAGAACCGGGTCGTTCAGATAGCAAAACCCGTTGGCGCGGTCGGGCAGCCCGTGATGGGTGCCGCCGCCGGGCACATGGATCGCCCCCGGTGCCGCCGCCAGCAATTCGGCCGCCAGCATGACACCGCCCGCGCCGGTGGCGGGGCGCGAAAACATCTGGCCAAACACCGGGTTCGACAGCGTGCCAAGGTGATGGCGGGCGCGCAACGCGTCGCTGACACGGCCCTGTGCCTCGGCGCGGTGCAGGGCGTCGACATAGTCCGGCGTGTGCCACAGCGTCAGTGCAGCTGGCTTGGCGCGCGGGCTGGCGCGGAACTGGCCGGGTGGCAACCAGCCCAAGGCGCGTGACAGATCCATCACCGTCGACACCCGCGGCACCCGCAACGGATGCCCCGCGCCGTAAGACGAGCCGCGATAAACCTCGGAGCCCACGAACAGCGGCACGTCAGCAGCGGTCACGGTCAGTTCAGATGCGGCTCGATGGCCTTGGTAATGGCCCCCGCGGTCGGCTTGACCGTTGACCCCCAGGTGCCCAGCACCTCACCCTGCGGCCCGATCAGCACCTTGTTGAAGTTCCAGCCGGGGGTAAAGCCATGCTCGGCGGCCATCCATTTGTAGAACGGGTGCGCCTGCGCCCCGCGCACATGGGTGATGTCGGTCATCGGCAGGGTCAGGTTGAAATTGGTCTCGCAGAACTCTTTCACCGCACCGGCATCGGACAGTTCCTGCTTGAAGTCATCCGAGGGCACCGCCAGCACCTTCAGCCCGCGCGCGCCATAGCGGTCTTGCAGCGCCTGAAGGTCGTCATACTGCCGGGTAAAGCCGCACATCGACGCGGTGTTGACCACCAGAACCGGGGTGCCGCGCCATGCGTCAAGGTCGATTTCCCCGCCGTCAATCGATGCAAAGGAAAAGCCCGCCGCCTGTGCCGGCGCAGACAGACCCGCACAGCCAAGTGCCAATCCCGCAAAACCCAAAGCAAAACGCCGCATGTCTTCCCCCATTTCTTTACCGAAGACACAAAGATTAGACCGGATTAGCCAAAGGTCAAAGCCTCAGGCCCTGTTCTTTGCTGCATCTGATGCTTACATTTGATCAGGTAATGCAATGGCCCGACATTCAAGTCGGGCAGGTGACAGGCAGGCAGCGGGTAGCAGATGGCGCGTGATCGAGTGGGTGGTTTTGCGACGGCGTCGGTCGTGCGTTGCAGCCAATACGCGGCGCTGTGTTGGCGCATGCATCGGGGCAAGGTGCAGGTTCTGCTGGCCACCAGCCGCGACACCGGTCGCTGGATCATTCCCAAAGGCTGGCCAATCGACGGGCTGACCCCGGCCCAGACAGCCGCGCAAGAGGCCTGGGAAGAGGCCGGTGTCAAAGGCACGGTCAGCGATGCGCTGATAGGGCTGTTCACCTATGACAAGATCGAGGCGGTGCACGATCCGCTGCCCTGCGTGGTCAGCGTCTTTGGCGTGCGCGTCGCAACCCTGGCCGACAAGTTCCCCGAACGCAAACAGCGCCGGCGCAAGTGGTTCGACGCCTGCAAGGCCGCCCGCAAGGTGGCCGAGCCTGACCTGCGCGCGATCCTGCGGCAACTTGACAAGGCCCCCGCAACGCTGCTGCCGGAAACCGCAAAAAGCGGCGCTTGAACTTGTCTGCGAAATGTCTAGCTGTGCCACGATGGGCATATCGCACCGCTCGGAACGCCGATGATCCGCTTCAGTCTGAAATGCGCCAACGCGCATGCCTTTGACAGTTGGTTTCAATCCGGCGCCGCCTATGACGGGCTGCGCGCCTCGGGGCAGGTCGCGTGTCCGGTCTGCGGCTCCACCACCATCGACAAGGATCTGATGGCGCCTTCGGTGCAGCCGGCGCGGGCCGGGTCAAACCCGCCTGCGCCGCTTGCCCAGCCCGAAACCGAGGTGGAAAAAGCCCTCGCCGCGCTGCGGGCGCAGGTCGAGGCCAATTCGGACTATGTCGGCCTGAACTTTGCCAGTGAAGCCCGCAAGATGCACACCGGCGATCTGCCTGAACGCGCCATCTATGGCGAGGCCCGGCCAGACGAGGCCCGCAAACTGATCGAAGACGGCGTGCCGGTGGCACCCTTGCCGTTCCTGCCCAGACGCAAGGCGCATTGATCGGCGCGTCGGCTTGCGCGACCGTTGCATGCGCTCCGCGCGGGAGTATTTGCAAAGCAGCAAATCCGGCCTGTCGCCTTTGGGCTTGCTGCTTGGAAAAATACTCCGGGGTGATGCGGCATCGCCGCCGAGGGGCAGCGCCCCTTGCTGATCGCGCTCGGGTCTGGCCTGCCACGCTGCAAGACCAAGCCCGCGCGCCGCAAGCCCCCATCGGGCCAAATCCGCCTGCCGCCGAACGGGGTCAAACCGGCCAGCGATGAAACCTGTCGCATCTTGCGTGAAGTTTCAGCACCACACCCCCTGCGACATCAGACCTGCGGCTGCGCGCGGGCCTTGCCCTTTGACCTGATTTGCCGGACTCTGTCGCCATGGACCCAGCACCCCGCCGCCCACGCCTGCGTATCCGCATCCACTTTGGCGAGGCCGAGATGATCGGCCCCGGCAAGGCCGAATTGCTGGAGCGGATTGACCGCACCGGGTCGATCGCGGCGGCGGGCCGCGAAATGGACATGAGTTACAAGCGCGCGTGGGAGTTGATCGGCACCCTGAACGCCATGTTCGAGGCCCCGGTGGTGGTCAGCACCCGGGGCGGGCCGGGGGGCGGTGGCGCGGTGCTGACCGACATGGGGCGCCAGATCTTGCGGCTGTATCGCGACTTTGAGGCCGAGGCGGCCCGCGCGGGTGCGCCACAGCTGGAGGGGCTCTGCGCGCTGCTAAGGGATATTCCCGAAGAAAAATAGCGCTTGCGCGAGGGCGGCTTTGCTCGTGATATGTTTTTACAAACATATCACATCGGAGACCTGTCATGATTCGCACGCAAACCTCTTTGATGGCACTTGCGCTTGCCCATTGCCTGTCTGCCTCGCCAGTTCTGGCCGAAGAGGTGGTGGTGTTTGCCGCCGCCTCGATGAAAAATGCGCTGGATGCGGTGGCCACCGATTTTCAGGCCGCAACCGGCCACACGGTCACCATCAGCTATGCCGGGTCGAACCAGTTGGCCAAGCAGATCATTGAAGGCGCGCCGGCCGATATCTTCGTGTCTGCCGCCGTCAACTGGATGGACGAGGTAGAAAAGGCCGGGATGGTGGTCGCGGGCACCCGGCGCGACATGTTCGGCAATACGATGGTGCTGATCGGTGCGGCCGGTGCGGCCCCGGTCGAGATTGTGCCCGGATTTGATCTGAAGGGGCTGGTTGGCGATGGCAAGCTGGCGATGGCGCTGGTCGATTCGGTGCCGGCGGGCCAATACGGCAAGGCGGCACTGACATCGCTTGGCATCTGGGACGCCGTGGCGCCGATGGTTGCACAGGCCGATACGGTGCGCGCCGCCCTTGCGCTGGTGTCGTTGGGCGAGGCGCCTTATGGCATTGTCTACGCCACCGATGCCGCCGCCGACCCGAAGGTGTCGGTGGTCGGCAGCTTTCCGGTGGACAGCTACCCGACGGTGATCTACCCCGGCGCGCTGCTGACCGGGGCGGCAGACGCGGCCGACCGCGCGTTTTTTGACGCCATCACCTCGGACGCTGGCGATGCAAGGTTTGCGGCGCAAGGCTTCCTGATCCTGAACTGAAGGAAACGTGCGCGTGGCTGACTGGCTTTCCCCTGACGAATGGCGCGCAGTTGCGCTGTCGCTGAAAGTATCGTTCTGGGCGGTGCTGGTCAGCCTGCCGCTGGGCATCCTTACCGCCCATGCACTGGCACGGTGGGAATTTCCGGGCAAGCAGGTGCTGAACGGCCTGGTGCATCTGCCGCTGATCCTGCCGCCAGTGGTGACCGGGTATCTGCTGCTGCTGACCTTTGGGCGCAGGGGCATGGTTGGCCAGTTTCTGGACCAGTGGTTCGGCATCGTCTTTGCCTTTCGCTGGACCGGGGCGGCGTTGGCGGCGGCGGTGATGGCCTTTCCGCTGATGGTGCGCGCCATCCGTCTGGCGATCGAGGCGGTGGACCCCAAGCTGGAACAGGCGGCGGGCACCTTGGGCGCGTCGCGCGCTTGGGTGTTCTTGACCGTGACCTTGCCGCTGATTCTGCCCGGCATCATCGCCGGGGTGATCCTGGCCTTTGCCAAGGCGATGGGCGAGTTTGGCGCGACGATCACCTTCGTGTCGAACATTCCGGGCCAGACCCAGACCCTGCCCTCGGCCATCTACAGTTTCCTGCAGGTGCCGGGCGGCGAGGTGCAGGCGTCGCGGCTGGTGATTGTCGCCATCGTCATCGCGATGACAGCCTTGTTGCTGTCGGAATGGGTGGGCCGTGCCGTGGCCCGCCGGATCGGGGGCGCATGATGCTGCGGGTTCGTCTTGCCCATGGTTTCGGCGACTTCCGGCTGAACGTCACCTTTGCCGCCCCGCCCGGCGTGACCGTGCTGTTTGGCCGCTCGGGGTCCGGCAAGACCAGCATTGCCAATGCCGTGGCAGGCTTGATGCGGCCCGAAAGTGGCCGGGTCTCAGTAGGCGATTGGGTGCTTGTGGATACCGAGGCGGGTCTTTGCCTGCCCCCCTGGCGCCGCCGTCTGGGCTATATCTTTCAGGAAGGCCGGCTGTTTCCGCATCTGACGGTGCGGCAGAATCTGGCCTATGGCGCGTGGTTCGCGCCCAAGGATGCCCCGCGCGAAGATATGGGCCGGGTGGTCGAGATGCTGGGGATCGGCCCGCTGCTGGCACGGCGTCCCGCCGGGTTGTCGGGTGGCGAGCGGCAACGGGTGGCCATCGGTCGCGCGCTGCTGGCGGCCCCGCGCCTGATCCTGGCCGATGAGCCGCTGTCGGCGCTGGATGAAGAGCGCAAGGCCGAAATCCTGCCGTATTTCGAGCGGTTGCGCGATGAAGTTCGCGTGCCGATCCTGTTTGTCAGCCATTCGCCCACCGAGGTGGCGCGGGTCGCCACCACTGTGGTGGCGCTGGACGCGGGCCGCGTCAGCCGCATCGGCACCGCGGCAGAGGTGCTGGGCGACCCGGCGCTGACCCCGATGGGGGTGCGCGGTGCGGGGGCGGTGATCACGGCAACGCTGGTGCGCCAGCATGACGACGGCCTAAGCGAGCTGGCAGCGGGCGGCATTGCCCTGTTCCTGCCGCGGGTCGAGGCCGCGATTGGCAGCGCCATCCGCCTGCGCATCGCGGCGCATGATGTGATCCTGTCGCGTGAGGCCCCCACAGGCCTGTCGGCGCTGAACATCCTGCCCGGCACGGTTGAGGCAGTGCATCACGGCGACGGCCCCGGCGCGATGATCCGGCTGACCACACCCGCAGGGGCGGTGCTTGCCCGCGTCACCCGCCGCTCGGCCCAGATGCTGGGTCTGGAACCCGGTGTCATCGCCTATGCCATCATCAAATCCGTGGCCCCCGCCCCCGATGACGTGGGGGCCATTGGGGAGGCCGCCGAATGACCGCGCGCCCGCTTAGCCTTGGTCTTGGCACCATCGTCGGCACGGCGGGCGGTCTGATCGGGGCGGGGCAATCCATTGCGCGGGGCTGTCCGACACTGTGCGGGTGTTCCCTGAACACGGCGCCTTTGCGGGGGGCGACCTGAAGGGCCAAGTGCTGCGCCTGCCCGCCGCGGCATGGGGGGCAGATGTGGTGCAGGCGGAAATGGTCTCGCCCGACGCTTTGGCGCGGGTGACCAAAGCCCTGTGCGGCGCGCGCCGCCGCGTCGCCGCCGGGGGCATCACCGCCAGCAATGCCGCCGCCCCTGCCGGGGCTGGGCCGGATATCCTTGTCGCCTGATCCTCCTATCATGCCAAAGCCGCCGTTTTGCGGTGGCGCTGCCCCCCCCGCCCAAGGGTGGCAGACCCCTGCGGCAGCGTGCGGATCGGCGTGTGCGCGTGCAAAGGCGGGGTGTCGCGTCAGACCGCCGCGGGCCCTGCGGCTGGCCTTGGTCCCAAGGTGACCGCAAGATCATGCGCGCCGTCCTGCACCCGGAGTATCAGGCCACCCGCACCGGCCAACACGGCGGTGCCGTTCAACGTGGCGCTTTGGATGCCCTGCCCGGCGCCTGCGGGATTGCGGATCACAATCTTGTAGCTGGCCCCACCCAGCCTGACCGTGGCGGTCAACTCGGGCCACGCCTTCGGGATACAGGGGTTCAGGTGCAGGGTTTTGCCGGTGCGGGTCAGGCCCAGCAGACCCTCGATCCCGGCGCGGTGCATCCACCCGGCAGACCCCGTGTACCACGTCCAGCCACCCCGCCCGGCATGCGGTGCGGTGGAATAGACATCGGCGGCAACGACATAGGGTTCCACCTTGTAGCGGTCGGCCGCTTGCGCGGTGCGGGCGTGATTGATCGGGTTCAGCATCGCAAACAACCGGTGTGCGGCGTCGCCATCCCCCAGCCCAGCAACCGCCAGAATGGCCCACATTGCGGCATGGCTGTATTGGCCACCGTTTTCACGCAGGCCCGGCGGATAGCCCTTGATATAGCCGGGGTCCATCGGCGTGGTGTCGAACGGCGGGGTGAACAGCAGGGCAAGGCCGGGGTCTGGTCGCACCAGATGTTCGGTCACCGAGGCCATTGCCATCCGCGCGCGCGCAGGGTCCGCCGCCCCGGACAGAACCGCCCAGGATTGGGCGATACTGTCGATGCGGCATTCGTCCGAACTGGCAGACCCAAGCAGCGTGCCATCATCATAGGTGCCGCGCCGATACCACGCGCCATCCCAGCCATGGGTTTCGATCGCCGTCAGCACCTTGCGCGCGTGACCCCGCCAGCGGGCGGCGCGGGCCGGGTCGCGGGCATCGGCCAGGGGTGCCATACGGTTGATGGTGGCAATCAGCAGCCAGCCCAGCCAGACGCTGGTGCCCTGCCCGGCCTCGCCGACCCGGTTCATGCCATCGTTCCAGTCGCCGGTGCCGATCAGCGGCATGCCGTTGGCGCCGGTCAGCGCGACCGCCTGATCCAGCCCGCGCGCGCAATGTTCAAACAGGGTTTCGGTGGCATCCGACACCTGCGGCAGAAAGAAGTCGTCATGCGCGCCGGGCGGCACCGGCGGGCCGTTCAGGAACGGCACCTGCGCGTCAAGGATGGCCACATCGCCCGACACCGCAACGTATTGCGCAACACCGTAACCCAGCCAGACCCGGTCATCGGAAATCCGGGTGCGCACACCCTGGCCGGAGTGTGGCAGCCACCAATGCTGCACATCACCTTCGGGGAACTGCCGCGCGGCGGCGCGCAAAAGGTGCGCCCGGGTCATTTCGGGCCGGGCAAAGGTCAGCGCCATGCCGTCTTGCAACTGGTCACGAAAGCCATAGGCGCCGCTGGCCTGATAGAACCCGGCCCGCGCCCACACCCGGCAGGCAAGGGTCTGATACAAAAGCCAGCCGTTCAGCATGATATCCATCGCCCGGTCCGGTGTGGTGACCTGCACCGTGGTCAGCAGATCGGCCCAATGCTGTTTGACGCCCGCAAGCGTGGCGGCAAGGTCAGCCGCCCGCAGGCGCAGGATCAGCGCACTGGCGGCGGCATCCGACTCGGCCTGGCCCAGCAGGACCGTCAGTTCGGCGGTTTCGCCGGGGCGCAGGGTCAGGCGGCGCTGCAAGGCGGCGCAGGGGTCCAGCGCCGGGCCGGTGGTGCCGGACAAGGGCGCGTTGCGGATGCCAGCGGGCGCGCGCAAGCTGCCACCGGGGCCGATGACCTCGGCCCGGTCGGCGGTCAGGCTGGTGGTGCCTGCGCCGAAATCGGCAAAGGCGACGCGACCGGGAAAGGCGGTGCCGAAGGTGTTTTGCGCAAGGATTGCCCCGGTCGCGGGGTCAATGCGGGTGATGATGAATGGGGCGGTTGCGCTGCGCGCCGCCCCCAGCACCCATTCGGCATAGGCGGTGACAGACAGATGGCGCGTCGTGGTGCCGGTGTTGTGCAGCCGCAACCGGGTGATCTTGGCCGGCGCATCCAGCGGCACGAATTGCACCATGTCGGCGGCGATGCCATGGCTTTCATGCTGAAACGTCGAATAGCCAAAGCCGTGCCGGGCGATGTAGGTGCCCTGCCCACGGATCGGCAGGGCGGTCGGCGTCCAAACGTGGCCCTGCTCCAGATCATGCAGAAAGATCGCCTCGCCGGCAGGGTCGGTGACCGGATCGTTCGACCATGGGGTCAACTGGTTTTCGCGGCTGTTTTCCGACCAGACATGCCCGCTGCCTTCGGCCGAGACCTGAAAGCCGAAGTTCGGGTTGGCGATGACGTTGATCCAAGGCGCGGGCGTGGTCTTGCCATGGCGCAGGACCGTGACGTATTCGCGCCCATCTTCGGCAAAGCCGCCGGTGCCGTTGAAAAACTCCAGCTCTGGCAAGGCGGGTTCGGCAGCAAAGGGTGCGGCAAGTGGCTGTGGCGCCGTCGGGGTTGCCGTCGGGGCGGGCAGCAACAGCAGGGGTGGAAGACGGCGCTGGCTGGTCGCAAGCGCCATTTGCTGACCCAGATCGCCCCGGCTGGCAACCAGAACGGCACGCGCCATCGACAACAACTGCGCGCGGGCGCCCGGGTTCAACAAATCGCTGCGCAGGGTGTAGATCGCCCCCTTGACCGGCGAATGAATACCAAAGGCGCGCGGCCGCGACTGCGCGGCACGCACGGCACTGTCGATGGCAATCTGCAAGTCCTGCACATAAGATGACGCGCGGTCGTTCAGGATCACCAGATCCACCGCCAACTGGCGCATTTCCCAATATTCATGCGCGCCAAGCACCTGATGCAGCACGGCGATGTCCTCGGCATCGTCGATCTGCAACAAGACGATCGGCAGATCGCCCGAGATGCCCAGCGCCCAAAGGGCCGATTGCGGTGCAGCCCCGGCGATGATCTGCACCGGGCTGGCGCGCAAGGCGGGGTCGTTGCGCAGCACCATGCCGCCCAGCGTCTGGAAATCCACCGCATCGGCATGGGTGACCCCAAGGTGGCGCAATTGCACCTGCGTCTGCGTCCAGGCCAGGGTCGCGGCACGGGCAAAGGCCGACGGATCGCGGTGGCGGTCGACAAGGTCCAGCAGGGCTTCGGGCGTGGCGGCGACCATGGTCCAGAACGTCACCCGGGCACCCCCCCCGGCGGGGACGCTGACCCTGCGGCGGATCGAAAAGATCGGGTCAAGCACGGTGCCGGTGCTGCCCGTCAGCGGCTTGTCCAAGGCCGCCGCCGTGGCCATGTCGCGCCCGCGCCCGATGAACGCGGCCCGGTCGGTTTCAATCTGGATCGGGGCGGTTTCCTGGCCCTCGACCACGGCGATATGGGCGGCCCAGACCTCGGGGTCGTGTGGCGAGCGGCGCCGGCGGGTGGCGATGATCACGCCCAGTTCGGGCAGATAATCGGTGACCACGAACAGCTTGGAAAACGCCGGATGCGCCTGATCGGACGCCTGCGGTGCCAGCACCAGTTCGGCGTAAGAGGTTACGTCAATTTCACGCGGGCGGCGGCCGGAATTGGTAAAGGTCACCCGGCGGGCCTCGGCATCGTCTTCGGCGGACACCACGACTTCGGTCATCGTGGTCAGGCGCTGTGCAGTGTGGCTGAAACTGGCGATGTGTTCGCAAAACACCGCGCTATGGTGGTCGGGGTCAGCGCGGGTCGGCTGCACGGCAGCCGACCAGATCGCGCCCGTGCCGACATCGCGCAAAAACAGGAACGACCCGTGCGCGGCCTGCGTCGCCTCGGCCCGCCAGCGGGTGATCGCAAGGTCACGCCAGCGGCTGAAGCCTTCGCCGGCAGGCGTCAGCATGACACCATAGTTGCCGTTCGACAAAAGATGCCCGGTGGCTGCGGCGGTGGCCGGGGCGTCAAAGCTGCGCACGGCGGGTTCGTCGGCTGGCTCGGACACGCTGACCAGCACTTCGGTGGCGCGGGGCGGCGCACTGGCAATGTCGCGCGGCAACCGCTCTTGCAGCAAAAGCTCGACACCCTGAATCATCGGCTCGGCGTGAAACCTGTCGCGCAGGCGGCCCTGTTGCAAGACATTGGCGATGGCGGTGATGGTCATGCCCTGATGGTGCGCCATGAAGCTGCGCACAATCGCAGGGCCGCCCTTTTCCGGCAGGCGGGTCGGGGTGAAATCGACCGCCTCGTAAAACCCATAGCGCCCTTCGGCCCCCAGCGTGGCCAGCCGCGCATAGTTCTGCACGGCGGCAACCGGGTCGATCATCGCCGCAAGCCCGGTGGCATAGGGCGCGATCACCCGATTTTCGCTCAGCCCGCGTTTCAGGCCAAGCCCCGGCACACCAAAGTTGGAATACTGGTAGGTCATTTCCAGATCGCGGGCATTGTAGGACGACTCGGATATCCCCCAAGGGATGCCAAGACCCTCGGCATAGGTTTGCTGCCGGGCCACGATCAGCCGGGTGGTCTGTTCCAGCACCGAACCTGCCGGGGCCCGCATCACCAGTGACGGCATCAGATATTCGAACATGCTGCCCGACCACGAGATCAGCGCCGAACCGGCACCGATGGGCGTGGCGGGGCGACCCAGCCGGAACCAGTGGCGGGTTTCCACGTCACCCTTGGCAATGGCAAACAGGCTGGCCAGCCGGGCCTCGGAGGCCAGCAGGTCATAGCAATTGGTGTCACGCCGGTTGGTGGCGACGGAAAAGCCGATCGACAGCAGTTTCTTGTCCGGCTCCAGCAAAAAGCCGAAGTCCATCGCCATCGCAAGGCCACGGGCCAGACCCTCGACCTCGGCCAACAAGGCATGGTCGGCGGGGTGCGACAGGTCGTAAAGGTGCTGGGTCAGCGTCGCGCGCAGGGCGGCGGTCCAGAAGGCCACATCGGGCGACGCGGTGCCGGACGCCAGCAAAACCGCCCGGTCGATGGCGGCCACCCCGGCAGACAGCGGCAACCCCGGGTCGGCGGCGGCCTTTGCCACCGCGTCCAGCGCGGCCAGCAGATCGGCATCGTTGCGGCTGGCCCGCACGGCGGTTTGCGCCAGAGCGACCGTGTCGCCAAGCGCTTGGCGCACCACGGCTGCGTCGGGGGCTGCGTCGGGGGCGGGGTCCGTCGCCCAGTCGCGGCAGGTTTGCGCCACGGCGATCAGATGCCCGGCCAGATTGCCACTGTCCACCGACGAGACATAGGCCGGGTCCAGCACCCGCAGATCGCGGGTGTGGTGCCAGTTGTACAAATGCCCCCGATAGCGCGGCATCCGGTGAACGGTTTCCAGCGTATCCTTCAGCCGGTGCAATGCCGCCCTGCGACCGATCCAGCCCATGTCATGCGCGGCGACGGTGGACAGAAGATACAAGCCGATATTGGTGGGCGAAGTGCGCGGCGCGATGGCGGGTCTTGGCGTTTCCTGAAAATTGTCGGGCGGCAGGTGGTTTTCCTCGGCCGTCACGAAGGTCTCGAAAAACCGCCATGTGCTGCGGCCGATCAGCCGCAATTGCCGGGCTTGCACAGGGGTCAGCGCATCGGTGGGCTGGCGCAGGCTTGGCTGGCTGATGGCACGGGCAATGGCGGGTGCGGCCAGCCAGACAAGGCCAAACGGGATCAGGACCGGCCAGACCACCGGGTTCAACACCACCGCCGCGCCAAGCGTGCCAAGGCCCAGCACAAGGCCGGGCATCATCCGCAGATAGTGCCTTGCCAAGGTCGGCTGCGCGCCGCTGCCCGCCTGCGCCGCCGTCATCCATTCCAGCAGATGCCGGCGCGACACCGTCAAGCGCCACAAGGTGCGCAAAATGGCATCCAGCATGGTGGCCGCCGTGTCGGCCAGCAGAACAAGGTTCAGCGCGATCTGGCCCAGCGCCGACAGGGCATCCGACCAAAGGGCGGCAAAATGGCTGCGCAACGTCACCCCGGTGCGGGTTGGCACCAGATCAAACGGCAGCGACAGCAGGCGCGGCAGGGCCAGCAGCACAACCACGACAGCCGTCCAGGCCAAAGCCAGCGGCAGCGGCAGCATCCACCCCGCAAACAGCGCCAGCAGCGCCAAGGGCGCCAGCAAGGACCGGCGCAGGTTGTCGATCATCTTCCAGCGGCCCACCGGCGGGATGCCGCCCTGCTCACGCCGTCTTGCCCCGAAGATCCACGGCCAAAGCTGCCAGTCGCCCCGCACCCAGCGGTGCTGACGGCGGATATCCACATCATGGCGGACCGGAAAATCCTCGACCACTTCGACATCCGAGGTCAGGCCGGCCCGGGCAAGGCTGCCTTCAAACAGATCATGGCTCAGCATCGTGTTTTCCGGCACGCGACCGGCCAGAGCCTCCGAAAAGGCATCGACATCATAGATCCCCTTGCCGGTGAACGAGCCTTCGCCGAACAGATCCTGATAGACATCCGACACCGCCGCCGCATAGGGCTCGATCCCGCCGGGCGCCGAAAACAGCTGCTGGTAGACCGAACCGTTCTGCCCCATCGGCAGGGTGGCACTGACGCGCGGTTGCAAGATGCCATAACCGCTGGTGACCTGCCGGGTCACCGGGTCAAGCCGCGCCCGGTTCAGCGGATGGGCCATCTTGCCGACCATCTGCGCAACCGTGCCGCGCAGCAGGCGGGTGTCGGCGTCCAGCGTGATGACATAGCGGATATCGTCCGGCAAGGCGCTGCTGATGACGGCAAAGCTGGTGTCGGTCGCGCCGCGCAGCAGCCGGTTCAATTCCGCCAGCTTGCCACGCTTGCGTTCCCAGCCCATCCAGACCCCTTCGGCGGGGTTCCACAACCGGCGGCGGTGCAAAAGGAAGAACCGCGCAGCCTTGTCAGTCGGGTAACGGGCGTTCAGCCGGGCGACGGCCGCCACGGCATGGGCAACAAGCCGCTCGTCCTTCGGGCTGGTTTGGGTTGCGCTGTCCAAGGTGTCGGACAGCAAGGCAAAATGCACGGCCCCGCCGACGCTGGACAGATGATGCACCTCAAGCTGTTCGATCTGCGCCGCGATATCGCCCGCATCGTTCAGCATGACCGGAACGGCCACCAGCGTGCGCAGATGGGGCGGAATACCCTTGGCAAGATCAAGACCCGGCAAGGGTTTTGGCCCGACCATCCGGCTGACGGTGGTGTTGACAATGGCCGTGGCCAGATCGAAGGCAACCGGAAAGCCCACGACCCCCAACAGCGCCAGAACCAGCGGCCCGGCCCCCGCAGCCGCCATCAGGGACAAAGCCACGGCGACAAGGCCCAGGGCCACCGCCGCCATCGCCCCCAGATAGCCGGGCAGGCCCACCCGCCCGATCTTGCGCATCACCCGCATCCGCAACGGCGGGCGAAATCCGATCAGCGCTTCCAGCTTTGCGCGTCCGGCCCCGATCAGCCAATGGCCGACAACGCCCTGAAAATCGCCCTCGGCCTTGGCGGCAAGCGCCAGACAGGTTTCGGTGACGGCGGTTTCGGTGTGGTCCGATCCGCGCGCCAATACCTCGATTTCGGTGCGATAGCGGTTGCGGGTGGCAAAATCCGTGGCGGCATAGGTCGCCGAGTCGCGCAGACGCGCATCCACCAGACTGACCTCTTCAAAGAAATCGGCCCAATCCATTTCCGACAACAGCCGCATCGAGGTGACGATATTGCGCATCGTCACGTTTGACGCGCCAAGCCGGACCTGCGTGGCCGTCACCACATCGTCGATGCTGGTGCCCTGACGGTTCAGCCGATCTTCCAGCCAGCCGAACAGAGGGGTTTGCAGCGGATCAAAGCCGCGCAAACGCTTGGCGATCTGGGCGGCGATGATCGGCGACAAGGGTGCTGCTTCAAACGGCGCCACCGCCTGCTGCATCACCGACAGAGGCAACGGGTTGGGGGTCTGGCCCGGATTTTGGCCCGCAGTCTGGCCAGCGGCCATCACCGCATCGACAATGGCATCGGCTTGCAACCGCAGGGCGTGGCCCTCGACAATCTGCACGGTCAGACGGCGCATGTTCTCGATCAACACGATGCGCAAGGTGATGGCGACGGCCCAAAGCTCGCCGATCATCAGCGGTTGAACCTGCTGATAGGCCCGCACAAAGCGCGCCAGCACCGGCCCCGACATCAGACTGTCGGTATGGGCGACATAGGCCCAGGCCAGGCCAAAAACCCGCGGATAGCCGGCAAACGGGCCCTCGGCCAGCTTTGGCAATTGCCGGTAATAGCCGGGCGGAAGATCATCGCGGATCTGGCGCAACTGCTGCTCGACAAGGTGGAAATTGTCCAGCAGCCATTCTGCGGCAGGCGTCATCGCCTGACCGGCCCGCAACCCCCGGGCGCAGGTCTTGTAGGCGTCCAGCAGAAGGTCGGCATTGTCCTGAACCCGGCTGGCCAGATTGCGGACCCGCAGCGGCGTTCCGCTGGCAACCCGCTGCGCCGAGGCAAGGGTTTGGGCGTGATGTTCCAGCCGTTCGGTGCCGAACAGGTCTGCCCGGATGGGTGCCGTGTCCAGCCAGACCTCTGCTGTTTCGGCAGGCCCTCTTGCCAGCCACCGGGGCAAGACATTGGTCCGTATCTCGGAAAGCTTCACTCTGTGGATGTCTCAGGCCGCGTCTCGACGCCGACCGTGGCGTGTCGATCCGACAGCAGTGACGGCAGGACATCGGCCAAAGTGGCACCCGTTCCAGCCGGTGATGGTGTTTGGGCAGCGGCCGAAGTCATGCCGCCGCGCACGCGCCGTGTCATGGCGGCCCATTTGTATTCGATCTGGTTCCAGTCCATGTCAGTTTCCTTTTCGGATCAGGCGGGGGCCGGGCGGTCGCCACCCGCGCAGTGTCAACGCGCTTTTACGGATTTCGTTCCCCTGCGCCGACCACGGTTTCGCGTGTGCGCAGTTACAGATTTGCAGCCCAAGGGTGGACCGTGCCAACACGGGCGACGCGTGGGGCCCGGATCAGGGCCGGTGCTGCATCAAAACACGGCCCGTTCCGCCGGGAACACCGACACCCCAGAACGGCGCGGCATCAATGCGCGGCCGGTTTCGGGTTTTCCATTTGGCACGGTCGCTTCTGCCAACGCGCGGTCATCGCCAAACCTGCTGGCAAGCAGCACACGACCACGGCTGAACCGGCTTTTGATCGTGCCGATGGTGCAGCCGCGGGTTTCGGCGGATATGTGCTGCGAACAGCCCTATTCCCCGATCAACACCAGTGGCCGACACTGGCTGTCCGGCAAGCGCGCCATGGCCAAGATCAGTTCCTTCAGCGCAAGCGCATACTCTTGGCGCGGTTCTTCAAACAGGATGATCGCTATCGCCCCGTCAACATTGGCCACCTCGCGCCGGTATTTGCGAAGCTCCGAAACGAACGTGTTGCGCAAGATGGTGAACAGTCAGGCCCGAAGATGGGTGTCCGGTATGAAGCTGTCGCGCTTTTCGCAGACTTTCAGGAACATGGCCTGAACCAGATCCTCGGCCCGATGTTCGTTGCCGGTCAGTTTCAGGGCACGGTGGCGCAGGGACGCAGCCTGCCGGGGCAGCAGATCATGGAGGCGATGGGCCCGGGTCACGGGTGCGTCTCACGTTAGGGCAGAAGTTCAGGCCATCGCGCCGGTTGTTTAGCGACTGCCCCACAAAGACTGGCCCCCGAAAGGGTCGCGAAAGCGGACAGTCCGGCGGTCAACCCGCCCGGCCCGAGGCAGATTTCCCGACTGGTTCGGCGGAGGGACGCGCGCGCCCCCCCGCACAAGGCAGCTTGCGCCCTAGGCCGCTGCTGCGCTGTTCAGTCTTTCTTCGGCCAATTTCGACAGCGCCTTGTCGGCGCCGTATTCTTCGTCCAGCGTCGTTTTCAGCAGCGTTGCCGCCTCGGTATGGCCAAGCTGCTTGGCCCAGGCCACCAACGTGCCGTAACGGGCGATCTCGTAATGCTCGACAGCCTGCGCCAGAGAGATGAGTGCGGCGTCCATGGTTTCGGGATCGTCAATCTCGGCCATCAGGCCTTCGGCCTCGTCAATCAGGCCAACCATCGCGTCGCATTTCGCGCCACGTGCGGGTTTGCCCAGCAGGTCGAACACTTCTTCCAGCCGCACGACCTGTTCTTCGGTTTCATCGCGATGCGACAGCAGGGCGGCCTTCAGCTTTGGGTCAGCGGCCTTGCGTTCCATTTTCGGCAGGGCTTTCAGGATCTTGCGCTCGGCATAGAGCACGTCTTTCAGGGTGTGCAAAAACAGATCGTCCAGAGTTGTGATGGTCATCGGGTCTCTCCTTTAGGGCACTTGGGGCCTTGGAACGTTGGGTGTTTGGCGTCAACGATCAGTCGTGGTCGCCAAGCATCATGGTGATTTGGCCGAAACGCTGGCTGTGCGTCGCCTGCACAGCGCGGCGGGTTTCGTCAAAACCGCCCCGGAACCCCTTGATGTGGCGTTCGGCGCGGGCCTTTTGCTGGCCGCGCAGCCGGGCCTTTTCGCGGTCACGTTCCGCGTCCACCAGTTGGGTCAGGGTGTCGATGAAGATCTCGGCCTGTTATTTTCGGGGCATGGACTGTCCCCTTCTGGGTTGGCGTAACGTGACGCGGGTCAATGGAAGCGGGCGATCAGAGCAGCAGCGCGATGATCACGACGACAAGCAGCGGGGCGCCGAGAAGCCAGGCAATAAGGGCGGGCATCGGGGTTATCCTTTTTGGTCTTGCAAGGGCGGGCGGCGCATCAGCGCCGCGCCGCGGAAATGTCGAAGCCAAGGCCTTCGTCGCGGTGGCGTCCGCCGGCGGTGGCGGCAAAGAACGCAGCGACCGCGCCAACCAGCAGGGTGGCGGCAGCGATGAAGCCGAAGATCACGCCCGCAACACGGGCCTTTTCGACCGCTGCCAGCGCCGCGGCACGGACCTCGGCAATCTCGGCATTCACCTCATCGACACGCGCGCGAGCGGCGGTTTCGTCCATCGTGGTGTTGGCGGCCACGACCTGCGCCAAATAGGCGCTGTCGCGTTCGGCCATGTCACCATTCATCGCCGAGCGTGCCAGAATGCTGGCCACCTGCTGCTGGGTTTCCCGCGCGATCGTCGGGACAGTCGCGGCACCGGGTGTCGCCGCCGCGGTGTTGCGCAGCATCAGATTGGCGAAGTAGTCGGACGAGGCCGCTTGCGATGCCGCTTCGGTGGCAAGTTCGGCCGCACCGCCAACCGTTGAGGCACCGGCGCTGATCAGGCCGCCCGCGCCCATGGTGGCCAGAACAGTGCTGATCAGGGCACCCGTGGCCCAGACCATCAGCCCGTGCATGCCGTCGCGGGCTTCAACCTCGGGTTCCGAGGCATCTCCGGCCCGGCGGCGCATCCGCCCGGCGATGTAACCGCCCGCGCCAAAGGCGGTGACCATAACCCAGGCAAACCAGATCCCGGCCGCAATGGCGAACCATGCAGCCGTCATGCCCTCACCGTCATAGGGTGAGGTCAGCGACAGCCCGAGGCTGGCACCAAAGCTGATCAGCAAGAATGACAGGGCAAGCGCAAAGACGCTTCCGGCCAGAATGGCGGCCCAGTCGATATAAGACCCGGTCATCGCATCGGGCCCAGAAAGGGTGGCCGCGACGGGGCGGCGGCCTGTGGTATTTGACATCATGGGAATGATCCTTTGGTTGTGACGCGCGTTCAGCGCAGGCCGACAAAGCTGAGCAATGCCAAAACGATGACAACCGCGCCGACGATGTAGATGATCTGATTCATGATTGTTTTCCTTTAATATTCTGCACATGCACGTGTGATCAGGCAGGACCGCGTGGTCCCATCCCCAAGGCATTGCCTTGGTGGTTCTTGGCGGACGCCGCCCTGCGATCTGGCAAGCGCGGCGACCGCAAGGCGACTAGACGGCTTGGTCTCTGGCCAGTCGATTTTTCAACGCGGCAGGGCACAAAGGGTTCCCACCCAGCCACAGATTTCAACCAGCCACCCAGTCTGTCGGTACGCGTGTCGCAGGTCACGGGTCGTAGGACCAAGCCACGCTTGCAGGCGCGCCTCGGACAGCATCGGGATCTATTCAGACGCACAGCCCGGGGCAGGTGCGCAATCTGCCCGGCACCGGTGCGATCGCTATCCAGCCGCGTCAGACCTTGCTGACCTGCGGTATTGACGATCAGGTTGTCACCACGGCAAAGACAGCCATACAGACCGGCTGCGACAGATACCCCGACAGGCAGATCATCCCAAAGAAGACCAAGTCGGACACGACACTGCGATCGGCCCTGCCCGTCATCACGATCGGGGCCTCGGACGGCGGGCTTTTGCTGCTGGGCGCGGCCGAAATGCCGGGGCAAACCGACACCTTCCTTGCTACCCAAAACAAGCAGGCCCGGCCCTGCCCGTTTGGCACGGCCTGCCTTCTGGCCGATGCGGTGCTGCCCGGGATGGATGGGGTTTCGCTGATCACACAATTGCGCGCCGTGCGGTTGACCGTGCCCGCCGTCATGCTGACTGCCCATGGCGATGCCGCCATGGCGGTCGCCGCCCTGAAGGCCGGGGCCTCGGACCTGATCGAAACAACCGCCAGCGCGGCCAAGCTTTTGGCCTGCCTGCATCAGGCGATCAAGTCCGACAAGACCATGCTGCCCGTGGCGGGCCAACGGCGGGCGGCGCAGACGCAATTTGCCAGCCTGAGCGCGTTTGCCAGCCTGACCCCGCGCGAACACGACGGGCTGGCCCGCGTCTTGGCCGGTCAGCCCAACAAGATCATCTCGGCCGCTGGGGGCATCAACCAGCGCACGGTTGAAAACCACCGCGCCTTCGGTGATGCGCAAGACCGTGGCAAGGGCGCGCCCCTTGCGCCGGACCTGCGCTTGCGGCACGCAGGCATTGCCCACGGCGGGATATGTCGGGTATCCTTGCTGCGCGGGGTCGATTTGCAGGCCGACACGCCCGATGCCCCCGACACAGCGCAAGCCGCGACCTGATCGCGACGAAAGGACAGACCCCATGTCGACCCGTATCCTGATCGCTGTTGCCGTCGTGGCCGCCGCCGCGTCGGGGGGCTATGCCTTGTGGGCAATGACCAGTGCCCCAACGCTGCTGGTGCAGGGCGAGGTGGAAGCGACCCGCATTGATCTGGCGGCAAGGGTGTCGGGCCGGGTGGCCGAGGTGCCGGTGGATTTCGGCGACCGGGTGACCACAGGTCAGGTCGTCGTGATGCTGGACAGCCCGCAGTTGCAGGCCGGTCTGGGCACGGCGCAAGCGGCCCTGATGGTGGCCGAGGCGAACCGCGATCTGGCCAATGCGACCCGCCCCGAAACCATTGCAGCGCGCGAGGCGGAATTTGCCAAGGCCGTGGCCGATCTGGACCTGGCGCAAAAGACCTATGACCGGTTCGCCCGGCTGCAAGGCGGGGTGTCGGCCTCGGCACAGACCCTTGACGAGGTGTCGAACAAGCTGACCGCCGCCCTGCGCGGCAAAGAGGCCGCCGAGGCCAATCTGCTGCTGGCCCGCAACGGCAACAGCCCCGAACAGCGCGCGGTGGCACAGGCGCAGGTCGTGCAGGCCCAGGCATCGGTGCAGCAGACCATCGCCGATATTGCCGAGCTGACCGTCAAGGCCCCGATCGACGGGCAGATCACCGCGCGCATGGCCGAACCCGGCAAGAACTTTGCCGCAGGCGCCCCGCTTGTGTCGGTCGTCGATGTCGACAACGCCTGGTTCACCTTCAACTTGCGCGAAGATATTCTGGGCGGGCTGCGGATCGGCGATGATCTGGCCGTGCGGGTGCCCGCGCTGCAAGACCGGGTGGTGACCGCGAAGGTGACGGCGATCAATGCGCAAGGCAGCTATGCCAACTGGCGCGCAACCAAGGCGACGGGCGACTTTGATCTGCGCTCCTTTTCGATCCGGGCGGTGCCGGTCGTGCCGACCCCTGACCTGCGACCAGGCATGAGCGCGCTGGTCGATTTCGACCGGAACTGACGATGAAACGCCCCCTGCGGCCGGGTTTCCAGCGGGTCTTGCGCCGCGAGCTGCGCCAGATTGCGGCCCGCCCGGCGCTGGCCTTCCTGCTGGGGCCTTACCCGCTTTTGCTGTTTGTGCTGCTGGCGACGGTGTTCTGGGCGGGCCTGCCCACCAGCCTGCCGGTGGCGGTGGTCGATCTGGACCGCAGCCAGATTTCGCGCCAGATCACCCGCATGGTGGACGACACGCCGGAACTGACGGTGACGGCACAGCTGCCGACGCTTGCGGCAGCCAAGCAATCGCTGCTGGCGGGCAAGGTCTACGGCATCTTGCTGATCCCCGAACATGCCGAGCGCGATGTGTTAAGCGGCACTGCGCCCGAGATCGTGACCTTCTACAACAACCAGATGCTGACCGTGGGCGGCATCGTCGCGCGGGCAACGGGCACGGCGATCGGCACGTTTTCAGTTGGCTTGTCGGTGCAGATGCGCCAGGCACGCGGCCAAAGCACCGAAGACGCCCTGATCGGCGTCACCCCGATCCCGATCCAGCAAAGCCCGCTCTTCAACCCGGCGCTGGATTACACCCAGTTTCTGCTGGCAACGGTCATGCCAACGGTCTTGCACATCTTCATCTGCGTCAGCGCCGTCTTGTGCATCGCCCGCGACCGCCACAGCCTTGGCGGCATGGCGCGGCTGGTGCGGTTGGGCGGCACGCCGATCCGCGCGCTGGCGGGCAAGCTTGTGCCCTATGGCATCGCGGGCATGATCACGCTGTTTTGCGCCGATGCCATCATCTTTGGCACCTTCGAGGCACCGTTTCTGGGCAGCCTTGGCCTGCATCTGGTCTATTCGGTGCTGTTTGTCGCGACCTGCCTGTCGCTTGGGGCGCTGCTGGCGCTGGTGGCGGGCGATACCGTGGCAGCGCTTGGCCTGACCGGGGTGCTGACCGCCCCGGCCTTCGGCTTTGCCGGGATCAGCTTTCCGCGCTTTGCGATGAACGGGTTTTCCCAGGCCTGGGGTGCGATGTCACCGCTGACGCCCTATCTGCACCTGCGCACCGATCAGGTGGTGCGGGGGGCCGATGTGGCGGTGTCGCTGCCGGCCCTTGCATGGCTGGCGGCGCTGTTTTTCCTTTACTTCGGTCTGGCACTTTGGCTGCTGGCGCGTCAGGCGCAGGGCACGGGCGCCTTGGTCCCGCAGCCTGCAAAGGTCACGGCATGATGGCGCTGATCCGCGAGATTTTGGCCGCCCTGCGCGCCCTGTTTGCCGATGCCGCGGCGCGATCAACCATGATCGTGTCGATCCTGATTTATGCGGCGCTGTATCCGCAACCCTACATCGCCGAGGTGGTGCGCGATGTGCCGGTGGCGGTGGTGGATCTGGATGGATCAACCGCCAGTCGCGAATTGACCCGCCGCATCGACGCCGCCGAAAGCGCCGATGTGGCTGCAACCCCCACCGACCTGCCCAAGGCACAGGCCCTTTTCTTTGCGCGCGAGGTTTCGGGCATCGTGATCGTGCCGCCGCATTTTGAACGTGACCTGTTGAACGGTCAGGCGGCCCCGATCGCCGCCTATGGCGATGCGGGCTATTTCTTGCTTTATGGCGCGATGATGGGCGCGGTCACCAGCGCCGCGCGCAGCCTTGGCGCCGAAATCCAGTATGCCCGGCTGACCGCCACCGGCATCGACCCCGGCTTGGCGCAGGTTCTGGTGGCCCCCGTGACCATCACCCCGGTGGCGCTGTTCAATCCGCAGGGCGGCTATGCCAGCTATGTGATCCCCGCGGCCTTCGTGCTGATCTTGCAGCAGACCCTGCTGATGGGGATCGGCATCTTGCATGCCGGCCGCAAGCCTGCCTCGGGGCTTGCGATGATCGCAGCGCCCTTGGCCTATATCCTGCTTTACAGTCTGTGGACGCTTGCCACGCAGATGATCCTGCCGGTGCTGTATGGCTATCCGCGCATCGGTGTCTGGTGGCACCTTTATGCCGTGGCGATCCCGTTCCTGATGGCGGTGACCGCGATGGGATTTGCCCTGTCGCAACTGGTGCCGCAGCGCGAAGGGGTGGTCGTCTTGCTGGTGGTGCTGGGGCTGCCGCTGTTCTTTCTGTCAGGCATATCCTGGCCGATCGAAAGCATGCCCGCCCCCTTGCATCTGATGGCACAGCTTGTCCCCTCGACCTCGGCCATGTCGGCCTTTGTGCAGCTTGACCAGATGGGGGCGGGCCTTGCTGCCGTGACCGACAAAGTCCTTGTGCTGCTGGGGCTTGCCACCGGATACACCCTGATCGCATTGGCGATCAACTGGCTGCGCACCCGTCGCCTTCAGGCGGCTTCGGTGCCAAAGTGATCGGGCATGGGCGATCTGGAGGGCTGTTTTCGGCACGCGGTTGCGCAGGGCGGGCTGCAAGAAACCGATCAGGACTTGCGCCAGATCAGCATCCAGACCGCCGGGAACCTTTATCCTTGTCAGAACCTTGTCCTTGAGGGGATGTAAACCAATTGAAACTCATTGATGCCTGAACAGGTGAAACCAAGGCCCACCCGTCGGGGCGCGCGCTGGATCGCGATCGCTGTCATAGCAGCCCTGATCGCGGGCGGTGCGCTGTGGTGGCAGTCCCTGTCGCAGGCGGTGCCCGAGGTCAGGGTCGAGGTTGCAACCCTTGGCCCGGTCAGCCGTGTGCTGGCGGTGAACGGCAAGATTGCCGCGCGCGAGTCGGTGCTGATCCGGTCTGCCGTCAGCGGCACGGTGACGGAATTGCTGGTGGCCGAGGGCGACAGCGTCACAAGCGGCGCGTTGCTGGCCCGGCTGGACGACCGTCAGCAGCAAGCCGTTGTCTTGCAGGCCAAATCCGCGCTGGAACAAGGCCGTACCCAGCAGGCGTTGGCCGCCGCCACCTATGGGCGCGACCGCGATCTGGGCGCGATCATCGCAAGATCACGGCTGGAAGAGGCGCAACTGGCGCTGGAGGGGGCCGCGCAGGATGTGGCCCGGCTGGCCGCCCTGCTGGATCAGGCCACGATCCAGTTGTCGCGCTTTACGGTTCTGGCCGCGATGTCGGGCACGATCCTGACCCGCTCGGTCGATCCGGGCCAGTTGGTAGACCCGACAACGCCGCTGTTCGCGCTGGCCGATGTGTCGGTGCTGCTGGTCGAAACCGATGTCGACGAGGCCTATGCCACCCAGATTGCACTGGGTCAGCCGGCGACGCTGCAATTGGTCGGACAGCGCGAAACCCTGGCCGGTGCGGTCAGCTTTGTCTCGCCCCGGGTTGATCCGGCGACGGGCGGGCTGGCGGTGAAGATCGGCTTTGACAGCCCGGTGCGCGCGCCTGTCGGCCTGACCGTGACCGCCAATATCGTGGTTGACGCCCGCAATGCGCTGACGGTGCCGCGCACCGCCCTGCAAGGCGGCGCGGTTTATGTACTGCGGGCCGACCGCGCCGTGCGAACCCCGGTTGCGGTGATCGACTGGCCCGCCGCCCGGCTGATCGTGACCGAAGGGCTGGCCGAAGGCGACAAGGTCATCGTGGACAGCACCGGTTTAACGGATAGTCTGGCCGTCCGTCAGGCGGCCCCCTGATGCTGTATGCATTGAAATTCGCTGGCCGCTATCTGACCGCCTCCAAGGCGCAGACAGCACTTTTGGTGGTGGGCGTCGCGGTGGGGGTGTTCATCTTCATTTTCACGTCGGCCCTGATCGGCGGACTGGCCGAATTCATCCTGTCGCGCACGGCGGGGGACATGTCGCATGTCACGATCGAGGCCGAGGCGACGGACCCTGCCCTGCTGATCACGCCGCCCGGCACCGTGCTGCTGGTGCAGGAACCTTCGACCGAGACGCCGGAGTTGCGCGCGGCGATCAGTTTTCTGCCGCTGATCGAGGCCCTGCCCGAGGTCAAGGCGGTGTCGCCGCAGATCACCGGGGCGGGGTTTCTGCGCCGGGGCACACAGGTGTCGCAGGTGTCGATCATCGGGCTGGAACCGGGGCGCGAATCCGCGATCCTGGATCTGGACGGCTACCTTGTGCAGGGCGATGCCCGGTTGCGCACCGGGGCTGTCGTGCTGGGCCGCAGTCTGGTGGAAGACATGGGCCTGTCGCTGGGCCAGACCGTGCAACTGCAATCGACCGACGGGATCGACGCCGCCCTGACCCTTACCGGAATCTACCAGATCGGCAGCGGCGGGGGCCCCGATCGGCGGATGGCCTATGTCAGCCTGTCCACCGCGCGCACGCTGTTTGCCATGCCGCAGGGTGTCAGCCGGATCGAGATCAAGCTGTTCGACATCTATGCCGCCGATGGCGCCGCCCTGCGCATCGAAGGGCTGACCGGTCTGGCGGCAAAGTCCTGGACCGAAGACGGCGCGCAACTGCTGGAGGCGCTGAAGGCCCAGGCGCAGACCGGTTATTTCCTGAAAACCTTTGCGATGATCACCATCATCATCGGCGTTGCCTCGGCGCTGTTGCTGTCCACCTATCGCCGGCGGCCCGAGATCGGGATCATGCGGGCGATGGGGGCGTCGCGCAATTTCGTGGTGGCGGTGTTTGTGCTGCAAGGCGCGCTGATCGGGGTGATGGGCGGGCTGTTGGGCGCGGGGGTCGGATACCTGGCGCTGCTGCCCTTTCCCACCCGTGAGGCGTTTCGGTCCGGCACCTTGCCGATGGACATCACCCAAGGCTCGTATGACCTTGCCATCATCCTGACGGTGATCGGGGCTGTCGCTGCGTCGATCCTGCCGGCGCGGGCGGCAGCACGGGTCGATCCGGTCACGGCCATCGGCCAATGATGCTGCTGGGCGTCAGCGATCTGGTCAAGACCTTCGGGGAAGGTGATACCGCAACCCATGTGTTGCGCGGGCTGAACCTGACGCTGGAAAAGGGCCAGATGGCGGCGCTTCTGGGGCCATCGGGGTCGGGCAAAAGCACCTTGCTGACCATTCTGGGCACGCTGATGCAGCCGACATCGGGCACGCATCAGATGCTGGGGGTGGACCTGACCATTGCCAGCGATGCCGAACTGACCCAATTTCGCAACCGGCACATCGGCTTTGTGTTCCAGTTCCACAATCTGTTGCCAGACTTTACCGCGCTGGAAAACGTGATCTTCCCCACCGCCATCCGCGAAGGTCGCGAAACCGCCGCCGCCCGCACCCGCGGCAAGGAGTTGCTGACCCGGATGGGGCTGGCTGGACGCATCAACTTTGCCTCGACCAAGCTGTCGGGCGGGCAAAAGCAGCGCGTCGCCGTGGCCCGCGCCCTGATGAACGCGCCCGAACTGGTGCTGGCCGACGAACCCACCGGCAACCTTGACCGCGCCTCGGCCTTGCAGGTGATGGAGTTGATCGGCCAGATCAACCGCGATGAGGGCACCACTTTCCTGATCTCGACCCATGACGAAAAGATCGCCGCAACCTGTTCCCGGCAGATCGTGGTGGGTGACGGGCGGGTGACCGGCTAGATCAGGCGGGCTGTGGCTGCGGTGCTGGCTGCGGGCAGGACCGCACACCAGGTGTCTTGGCCGCAGCGATGCATGTCTGGCGCAAGGCCCCGGCGTCAGGCCGCCTCACGCCCCGCCTCGGCGCTGTTGCGAAAGCCTGCAACCGCGTCGTCGATGCTCGCCGCATAATGTACCAGCGGCTTTTTCAGCCCATGGGTCACGAACACCCGCTGGATATCGCGGCTTGCACCTGTCAGCCACAACGCCACGCCCCGTTTGTGGGCCTTGTGCGCCAGACCCTCGATCATGTTGGCCCCTGTCGAGTCCAGAAACGGCACCATCGAAAAATCGACGATCAGCGCCTTGTGGTTGTCTTGTATCCGGTCCAGCACCGACCCGATCGAGGCTGTCGCGCCAAAGAACAAGGCACCGGAAATCCGGTAGATCACCACATCGGGATTGGCGGCCATCGCCTCGTCATAGGCCTTGCGCGGGTGGCTGGCATCGGCCTCGTCGCGGCCGACAAACGGTGTGTCGGTTGCCACGGCCGTGGTCAGGCTCATCCGGTGGATGAACAAGACCGAGCCAAGCGCAAAGCCCACCACGATGGCTTCGGTCAGATCGCGGAAGATCGTCAGAAAGAAGGTGGCCCCCAGAACCGTCGCCTCGCCCCAGCCCGACCGCAGCAGGATGGCAATGGCGGGTTTCTCGATCATGTTCCAGGCAACAACCGCCAGAACCCCGGCCAAGGCGGCCAGCGGGATAAAGCCCGCCAGCGGCGCTGCCACCATCATGAACAAAAGGATGAACACGGCATGCAGCATGCCCGCGACCGGGCCATGGGCACCGGCGCGCACATTGGTTGCGGTCCGGGCGATGGTTCCGGTCACGCAAAAGCCGCCAAACACCGATGACCCGATGTTCGCCACCCCTTGCGCCACCAACTCGTTGTTCGACCGGTGCCGACGTCCGGTCATGCCATCGGCAACAACCGCCGACAGAAGCGATTCTATCGCGCCCAGCAGCGTGAAGGAAATGGCCGCCGGCAAGACGGCCATGATCTTGTCCATCGACCAGTCAGGCAGGCTGGGGGCAGGCAGCGATGACGGGATGCCGCCAAACTTTGTGCCGATGGTCTGAATGGGCAGCGCCAGCAGCGCCGTCGCCCCTGCCGCCAATCCGACCGCAATCAGCATGCCGGGCCAATGCGGCCGCCAGCGGCGCAGGCCAAGGATGATGCCGATGGTTGCCAATGACACCGCAACCGCGGCCGGGGTGAGGCTGGTGCGCACCTCCCACAGGGCCGGCAGCTTTTCCAGCAACGCGCCAGGCTCGCCCTCCAGCGTCAGCCCGAACAATTCCTTGATCTGGCTGGCGAAGATGATGACGGCAATCCCGGCGGTAAAGCCGACCGTTACCGGAAACGGAATGAACTTGATGAAGGTGCCAAGCCGCAAGAACCCGACGACCATCAGCATCAGACCCGACAGGAAGGTCGCCAGGATCAGGCCATCCATCCCGTGCAGCGCCACCGTGCTGGCCACCAGCACAATGAAAGCGCCCGCCGGCCCGCCGATCTGGAAGCGCGATCCACCCAGCATCGAGACAAGAAACCCGCCGACGATGGCGGTGTAAAGTCCCTGCGCCGGGGACGCGCCCGAAGCGATGGCAATGGCCATCGACAATGGCAGGGCAACGATGGCGACGGTCAGTCCGGCCACAGCATCGGCGCGCAACTGCGCCAAGCCATAGCCTTCGCGCAGGACGGTGATCAGTTTCGGGGTGAAAAGTTCGGCAAAGCTTGGCGCATCGTCTGGCGTCGGGGTCTGGTTTTTCATTATCGGCCGCACCTGAGCTAAAGGAGGCGGCGGCATCGTCGGCATGTCGTCGGCGGTCGCCGTCGCGGATTGAAGTGTCAGTGTCTTGTCAGAAGGGCTGTGGCAGGCTGGCCGAAATCATCCTTCCTGCTTGCGACAGACTGGGCCAGAATAGTCGAAAACGGTTCAGTCCAATGCGGAAAAGATCGAAACCAGACCGAAAATATCGCGAGGACCATCGCCTTGACGGATGCTTGTCCGCTCCGCCGCAAGACCCGAGCCACTTCGCCCAGACTGTCCGGCTATCTGCAAGCGCCACACGGGCGGCTTACATCGCGACAAAGCCATTCACACCCCATCTGAAGCGATCTGGAACTGGTATAGGAACATGCCTGCCAACATGTCAAACGCCATCCGTGGCCACGCGGAACGCTGCGTGTGCCTTGATCGGCACAGGGCCGACGCCGGAGCTGCCGATAAAGCAGCGGCCAGATACAGCACAAGCTTGCAGGGAAAGGTGGCAGCCCGTAGGGCTTCCATTGGTATGTCTGCCAGCGTCTAGGACAGTCTAAAATTCCCATTGTTTCCAATTGCTTGCCCCATTGTGTCGTCTGCCGCCGTCTTGTGTTGTCCACCTGTTTCTGCCAAATTTCTGTAGTAGGAATTGAGTAGGATAGCACATGGCACGGGGTTCCGATCTTCTGGACGACAAGACGGTGAAGGCCAAGACGAAGCCCGGTCACTACCGCGACGGCAGGGGGCTTTACCTGCAAGTGTCGGTTTGGGGCACGAAGTCTTGGGTCTTCCGCTACACCATCAACGGCAAAATGCGCGGCATGGGCCTTGGGTCGTATGAAGACGTTTCGTTGAAAGAAGCCCGCATTGAAGTTGATCGGCTGCGGGTCGTCGTTCGGGAAGGGCGTGATCCTGTTGAAGAACGCCGCGCAAAGAAGGTCGTGCCCGACGCGCCAAAGGTCGTAACCTTTGCCGACGCGCTTGACGAATACATGAAGTCGGGTCGCATCGAAGACTTCCGCAGCGACAAGCACCGCAAGCAATGGCGGGCAAGCCTTGACCTTCATGCCGTGCCGAAGATTGGCGACAAGGATGTGGGCACCATCACGATTGACGACGTGAAGGAAGTTTTGAAGCCGATTTGGGCGACGAAAACCGACACGGCCCGCCGGGTTCGCGGTCGTATGGAAAGCGTGTTCGCTTGGGCGATTGACGAAGGTTGCCGCGAAACAGACAACCCGGCGTCGCCGAAGACGCTTGAAGTCTGGATAGGGAACCAAAAGAAGGCCGAAGCGCAGAACCATCCTGCTATTCCGCAAGCCGACTTGCCCACATGGTTTGCCGATCTTCGCCAGCGTGAAGGCATGGCAGCGCGGGCGCTGGAATTTGTGACCCTTTGCGCGTCGCGGTCGGGCGAAGTTCGCGGGGCGACTTGGGGCGAAATTGACCTTGCGGCGAAGATTTGGACTATCCCCGCCGTTCGCATGAAGATGAAAAAACCGCATTCGGTGCCCTTGTCTGACGCCGCGATTGCCGTCTTGAAGGCGCTTCCGAACTTCGAAGCCGATCACAACGACCCGAAGGCGCTTGTCTTCCCGGCCCCCCGTGGTGGCGAAATGTCAGACGCCACAATTTCCGCCGTAATGAAGCGCATGAACGAAGCCAAGGCGAAGAAGAACGGCAAGGGCTGGATTGACCCGCATGTTCTGACACAACCCGAAGACCCCGCCGAAACACCGCAACCGCGCCCTGCCGTGCCGCATGGCCTTCGCAGCACCTTCAAGGATTGGGCGACCGAAGCGGGTATCGACAATATTCAATCCGAAATCGCCTTGGCGCATCGCGTCGGCAACGAAGTTGAACAGCGTTACCGCCGAACCGATCTTGTTGAACAGCGCCGGGCCATGATGGCGGCTTGGGCGGGCTTCTGTCAGGGCGAAGCGGTCGCCGCAAAGGTCGTTCAACTGCGGGCGGGGGTTGCGTAATGACCCTGCTACCGTTCGGCGGGTTCGACGGGCATTTGCCGCATTCCGGTGAAGAAGCGGGCGACCGCCTTGTGCAAATGGCAAACGCCATGACCTGTGGGCAACCCGTGCCGCCCGAACTTGCGCTTTGGTTCTTCCAAGCCGTGAAAGTCGGTTTGACGCCACAAGGCGAAATCAACGCCGACCGCTTCATGCGGGCATTGGGGCTGTTGAATGCAGTCGGCGACGACGGGAAGTATTCGGCGATATTCAAGGCGCATTGGTCGTCGCGATATGTCGAACTGAAAGCCTATAAACCGCGCAACGCCTTCAAGACGCTGATAGGCGAAATGGTCGCGGGCGGTGTCACGACCTTGCCAAGCCGCAGCACTGTCAACGCATGGCTTGACCGTTCGTCTGTTTCGCAACTGCCTTCACGCGAACGCCTGCAAGTGTCTGAAAAATAATAGTTGTCCGGCAAATCCAGCCTTTGCCGGACAAGCCCCGACTTCCTGATTTGGTGCCCTAGCGGCTAGGTTGATCCTCAGAAACATATGAGGACTGCACCAATGAACACCCTTACCAACACGACTGCCAGCCCGCAGCCCGATCACCCGAAAGGCGCAATGCAGATTGTGCCCAACGCCTTGCTTGGGGTGCCTGACTTGGGCAACGTCGCCCGCGCTTCACGCGCCACAATCTACGCTTGGATTGCCGCCGGGCTTATGACCCCGCCGATTAAGTTGGGGTCGAAGTCTTCGGCGTGGCCCGCGTTCGAAGTGAACGCCATTCTTGCCGCCCGTATCGCCGGAAAGTCTGACGACGAAATTCGCGCCTTGGTCATTCAACTGACCGAAGCCCGCAAGCATTGCGCGTAATGGCAGCCGGATACGCTGCCCAATCATCCGCTAAGAGATTGAAGCAAAAGGGGAAATGCTATGTCCGCGATTGCTACTAAGAACCTAATCAAGAATGGCCCGAAATGCAGTCCGATACCCACAACCAACAGCTATCCGAAAAGGGCCGAATGGCGCTTCATTGGGCCAAACTTGGCCTTTGCGTCTTCCCTGTCCAGAACGGAACGAAAGACAAGCTTCTTGCGGGCGGCTGGCAAACTGTTGCGTCGAATGATCTGGCGCAAGTTGAACAATGGTGGACGCAAAATTCTGACGCGAATATCGGCTGCAACCTTGCGAAATCGGGTTTGGTCGCGGTCGATGCCGATATTTACAAGCCCGAATGCGAGTTCAACGCCTTCATGCAGGGCCGCAACCTGCCCGCAACCCTGACGCAGAAATCAGCGCGGGGCGGGTTTCACCTGATCTTTCGGGCGGAAGACGCTGCGAAGTATCCCGGCAAACTCTGCGAAGCGACCGAAATCAAGCATAACGGCTACATCATGCTTGCCCCTTCGACATTTGCGGGGGGAATATACACGGTCGAAAATTGGGCAGAACCTGCGCCATGCCCCGAATGGGTTTCGCAACGACAGGCTTCGACCTTCGATGCCCACACGCCTTTAACCCCGATCAACGACCCGAACCCGGCTGCGCCAATCACTGACGAACGGCTTGTCGAACTGATCTGCGGTTCGCCTGCGAACGCGGATCACTTCAACGGCAAGAACGTTGTCGATTGGTCGGAAAGCTATTTCCCCGTTCTGTCTGCCCTATGCCTCTTTTCCAGCGACGAAGAACAGGTTCGCCGGGTCGTCATGGCAAGCCCCCTTGTCCAGAACGGCCCGCCCAAGGACGGGAAGACGCGGGCGCAGAAGGTCGAACGCCTGTGGGCAACTGAATACCCCAAGGCAGCCCGCCGGGGGGCGCAGGAACGGCAACAGGCAGCCGCACAAGGGGCGCATGGGGCGCAGATAGCCGCAGCCATAGGGCAGCCTGCCAGCGGGCAGGGGGGCACCACGGGCGATGGGCTTATGAGCCTTGTCGAAATGCGAACCAAGTTCGAAAAAGAACCCCCGCAGGCATTCGTAATCGAGCGCAGAATACCGGAAGGGGAAGCAACCCTTCTATCCGGCGATGGCGGCACGGGTAAGACATACCTTATGCAGCAAGTCGCCGTTTATGTCGGAACAGGTTCGGGCGAAATAATCGGCAAAGTTGATCGTGTTAGCCCCGTCTTAATCTGGACCGCCGAAGACACGCTGAAAATCCTAGACGAACGTTTTCAGCATATCGAAAAGTCGCGCCATATCGCAAGCTGCGGTCAATGGAAGCATGAGGGTCTAGCCAATATCAATTGTCGTGACGTGCTAGGGGTCGCATTGTGGGTTGTTGATCGTGACAATCCGGCGGGGAAAGCTACGCCCGCAATGGCAGCACTAGCCGCCGACATTCGCGCAACTTCGGCAAGGTTTGTCGTCTTGGACAATGCCAGCAACTTGTTTCAAGCGAACCCGAACGACCAAGTTCAAGTGACCGCCTTTGCAACCGAACTGCGCCGAATTGCGCGGGAAAACCATTGCGCGATTGTGCTTCTAGCGCACGTCAACGCCGAAACGGCTTCAACGAAGTTTGGCCCGATCAGTAAGACGTATTCGGGCACGGTTGCTTGGAACAATGCTTTCAGGTCGCGCATGTTCATTCGGAAAGTGCCAGCCGAAAACGGCATTCCCGAACACGTCGTAGTGTCGCACGAAAAGACGAACTACGGGGCGCTTGCCGAACCTGTCCGATTGAAGCGCAACCCGGAAAACGGCGTTCTATCGTCGCTGTCCAATCACGAAATTGCCGACGCGATTGACGAAAGCTTGTCGCCGTTTGTTGAACAGGTCTTTACCCACATCGAATTGGCCTACAAGCGGGGCGAACCCATTCGAACATCGCTAACAGGGTCAAGGAATTTCTATCAGTGTTTGGCCGAAATGTTCGGAAAGGACTATCCCGACGGCGACAAAGAAACACGGCGAAAGGTTCGAATTTCAATCGAACGGCTGTTCGCAAGCGGTCGCATTACAAAGCTAAAAGAATGGAAGAAAGGAAACGACTTCCAAAGTTGGGGTGTTTTGCAGCCTGACGACCCCCGGTATGGCAAGGGGGCGTGACCGTGAGTTCGGAACTAACGATACCGTCACTTCGAACCCATACACCCCCCGTGAGTTCTCTACTCAGGGGGTATGGGGGAACTACTCGGGCAGAATTAACTGACGGTCGGAAGTCACGGTGCCACGGCTGCCGCGACCCAATGCCCCCCATGTGGGCAAGCGCACCACGGCAGCACCCAAGGCTGCCAAGTATGTCAATGAAATAAGGCCGAAATGAACGTCGAAGAAACCTACTACATACCTACTAAGGAAATGCCGAAATGAAAGCCACAATCGACCGCGACAAAGAAGCTTTGTTTGACGACACGTCGCATGAATATGTCAGGAAAATTCTGAATATCGCCGAAGACAAACTACTTGAACGGCAAATTCCAGACCCTGTTGAAGTCGAAGAATACCTTTGCAGGTTCTACATCGAACAAGTCGCCGGAATTGTGCAGGGTGCAACGTGCTTCATACAATGGGATGCAACCGCAGGTGCCGAAATCTTCCTTTGGAAGTGTGTCGGCGGCTTCACCGACAAGCCACACCCGATGCAGCGGCGTCTTAGGCCAAATAGGCTTTGGGCTTGCGGAAATCAGTTGTCGTTTCATACCGCAACGTATTTCCCGCGCTATCGTGCAATCTTGACGCAAAGGTATGTCGAAGAACTGCATCGGCCCGACAACGGCGTTTTGATCGGTGCGGGATGGAACGGCATTTTGCATCTTGCTGCCGCAAGCCTTCCCGGCGTTCGGGAAGAAATCAACCGCGAACTGCGTCGTCGTGGTTTGAACTATGACGCCGCAAAGGTTCCCCCCGCGCATCTTGAACGCCGTATGCGGGCGCTGGAAAGTTCCGGGCGAATGATCGGCAAAGGGAACTGATATGAACGCGCGTCTTCGTAACGCCTTCGGCAACCCTGCGGCCCTTACCGAAGCTGACCTTGCCGAAATGGCCGCAGCCATGAAGAAGGACGCTTCGACCGCAGCCAAGCGCCGCAACCGTCTGCAAAACGCGGGCGGGTCGGATGATAGGGGGAAGGCCCGGAATGACGCTGAAAGGCAGCGCCGGGCCGACCTTCGCAAGCTGAAAATGGCATGGGGTTAGGGCGCAGAAACTTTCTTTTGTCCCGGTTTGTCTGCCGTTGTCTGGCCCCAATTTACCCCCTTGCCAGCCCGCAATTCTGTCGGTTTCAGATAGTCGAAATGGTCAAAAATGTCGGTTCAAAGTGATGAATACGCCCGCTACGCAAGGCCCTTGGGGCACACCCCCCGTCAAACTGCGCCGCAGCCGTGTTCGGCTGGATACGGTCTTCGACACGCGGCGTGAGGCAGCCCGGCAGTATCGTCGCGCCTTGGAAGGCGAAATCAAAATCGAGGATATGTCCCGGCTTGTGAACGCTTTGGCTATCCTGTCCCGCATGATCGAAAGCGGCGAATTTGAAGGGCGCTTGGCGAAGCTTGAAGGGTTGGCAGAATGACCCGGAACCTTGCCGCCCGTATCGAACGCCTTGAAGCTGCGAAGCGCAGCCCGTCGAAGATTATCGGCATCCTGAATTACTGCGATAGCCAAAATTGGCCCGCATGGAAGGGCGAAGGGCCGTTCATCGGCGTTATAGGCGGCGTTCGCTTTAAGCCGGGCGAGTTTGAAGGCCGTTGCCTTCTGCAACAGCAAAGCCTCATGGCCGACGTTGCCCGCTATGCCGCGCAACTTGGCGAAGAAACCAACGAAGCCGACGCCCAAGCCCCCGGCATTGTGGGCACCGCTGCACCCCTGAAACCCGGCATGAAGCGCCAACGATTTTTCGAAGCACACGGGCGCGAGATTGACGCCTTTACACTCACAAGGAACTGAAAAATGGCCCCAGTTAAAACGCCCCAAGCCCTGCAAACGATGCAATTCCTTTCGACCGATAGCGGGCGAAAAGCCATGATGGGCGATTGGTCCAAACTGGACGCTGCGCCGGGAACGAAGCTTGCGAAACTGCACTATGCCGTTGACGACGCCGTAAAGCGTGTTTCGGCGCTGGAATGGGATAAGACCCGTTCGGAACCGCAGCGCCACCAAGCCGCGCGCAAGATTGCCGAAGCGGTCGTTGCCGAAATCAGCAAGACCCGCGCCGAACTGAAAGCTTATGCGGAAAACGAAACGAACGCCGCAATGGCCGAAATCGACCGAGTGTTGACGGGCGACATTGGCACCGCAGCCCAAGTTCTGCGAAGCGAAATCAGGCAGTTCGTTCGCGCGTCCTTGACGGGCGACAAAGCCGCCGAATTTACGGTTGAACTGCGGGGCTTGGTGGAAAGTGACCTTCGCTTTGCATCTGCCTTGCTGGAAGCCCCCGCTGCGCTCTCTGGCCTGTCAGCCGACCGCTTGAAGACCCTTCGCTTTGATGCCGCCGTTGCCCACGCGCCCGACGCCGCCGCACGGGTCAAGGTGGCGCAAGAAATCGCCGGGCTTGACCGGAGCCTTGCCAGCGTCGCAATGGAAATCCCGCGAAGCTTCTACAGTCCCGGCGTTGAAGCTGGCATGGCGTCGCGGGTCGAAGTTGACGCGCCCCTTGCGACCGGGGAAGGGCAATGACCGCCGCAGCCCAAATCGCCGCATGGCTTGCCGCTTCGCCGCAGAACGACCGCAGCCCCAAGGGCGACTTGATCCTTCGCGGCCCGTTCGGGGAGTTGGTCACGGTCGGGCTTGACGACGTGCCGCCGGAAGCGCCTGCGGGCTGTCTGCCCCTGTTCACCCTTACGCCGGGCTATGTGCCCACATGGGCTGCGCCGGAAGGGCAACCCCGGCTGTCTGACAGGGCGCAGCACATCGCTTGGCTTGCAGGGGCAGGACGGCCCGATTTCCCCGCTGTTGCCGTGCTGCGGGTCGCCACAGGGGCCACCATGCGCCAAGCCTGCACCGCTGCGGGTATCGACCCCGACGCGCCCCTTGTGGGCATCCCCGCAGCCGCTTTCTAACGATCTTCCACAGGGCCACTATGGAAGCTGCCTGACCCCCGTTGCCGCAAGGTTTCGGGGGTCTTTTTTATGCGATTGCCAGCGAAATTAGCCGAACGGCAATAGGCACGATTTGCAGCGCAGTTCCGCCCGCGATGAACAGCAAGCCGCGTCGCGCCCCACGCGAAGATGCAAGCAAATTCTGCACCATAGGCAGGCGCAAGTTTTCTTCGCGGTCTTTTCCAGAGAACCTAGCAAGCCCGACGTTGATTGCGTCGTCTTCCTTCAAAATGACCGCGCGGGCGGTTATCCAAGCCCCGATCAAGGTTATCGCCAAACCCAAGCCCGTAAGAATGTCCGAAGTCACGTTGTCCATGCAAACCCCTGCTTTTCGCCGTATTATGCAGCGCAGCCGACGCTTAGGGTAAGCATTGCGTTCACGTTCGCGTGATCGCTTTCGGCGCTTCGGCAGGTCAAAAGGGGCTGATTTTTCGCTGTAGTAGTTCTGTAGTAGGATTTTGGCGCTTAGAAATTTCGCAGCAAAATCAATAACTTACAGAAGGAAGTGGCAGCCCGTAGGGGGCTGCACATATTTCGTGAAATCAACACGTTATCAGAAAGTGGGACACTCAAATCTTGCACTGATTGTCAGGGTTTTTCAGGATTTTTGTCCCACCTTTTTTTGGCGTGGCGTCCCGAGTGGGCCAGATGCGCGGCCCGCGCGCTTCGCGCCAGAAACCTTAACCTTTTGGCCCGCTTGATGCTGTCACGTCCTGCCCCGGAAGGCAGCTTGCGGCCCGCGTGATCCTTGGCAGAGGGACACGCGGGCCGCTTCATTTCCGATGTGTTGCCGCGCCAATGACGTGGCCGCCCGCCCCATAGAAAAAGCGTTAGCAATTGCCCCGCATCCCTTTGAGGGCATCCCGCCGCCCTGATCTGCCCCAGTTATCCCCGGCAGGCTGGATGCCCAACGCATCACGTCCAAACCGGAGTAAGACATGACACCCGAACCCGACAACACCCCGCCGCGCCCGACCGTCCTTCAGGTGGGGCTGAAGGCCGCCGCGCTGATCCAGACCATGACAGGCGACGAGATTGCGCTGCTGGATGGCCTGCTTCGCCACCACTACAGCGCCCCCCCGCCCCGTCGCGGCCGTGCGCCCGCGATGATTGCGGCCGCCCTGACGCCCGAACCGAAGATCCTTGCCGTTACCGGCTTCGTCGCCGGTCACACCTTCCCCGACTACAAGGGCAGGATCAGGACGACCGACTTCATGCAACGCTTCACCGCCTGGGCGCGGGATACCGGCGTTCGCCAATGCGCCACCTCGGCCGAGGTGCAAGCGATCCTCGCCAAGGCGGGCTATCCGAAGCGCAAGAGCAACGGGCAACACGTCTTCGCGGGCCTGTCGTGGAATGCCGCCCCCGCCGACAAGATGATGGAAGGGGCGATCCAATGACCGAAGGCAAGGCCATGACGGTGCCGCCGCGCGGCGCGCTGACCATCCGCAACCGGGAATGCGGAATCGAGGTGACACTTCCGCCGCTGGAAGACGGGGTGTCCTATGAAGAAGCCCAGCGGGCTGGGGACTTCCTGCGCCGGGCTGGCTTCACGGATCTTCCGGTGCGAAAACTTGGCAAGCTGCTTGAAGATATGCCCGAGGCGGAACTTGCGCTGTTTTCCGCGCTGATGGCGCTGTTGAACCGCAACCCGTCTGGCGAACAGGTTGGCACCCGGCGACGGGTGCTGAAAGCCTGCGGCTACTTTGCCAAGATGGACTCTGCGGCCTATCGCCCGATGATCCTGTCCGAGTTGTATCAGCGCCAGCTTTGCCGTGAGGCCGACCCGAAGGGCGAAGCGGGCATGATGGCCGCAAGCTATGACTATCAGGACCGCAATGCGGTCTGGACGGCCGACCCGCCCGCCTGACCCCGCGCCCCTTCACCGCCACCTTGCGGCCCGCCCGCGCGCCCGGAAACGGCCGCAGGTGGGCCGCTGTCGTTTCCGGCCGCCCGTTCCCGCCGCCTTGATCCCGCCCCGCGCCCCCTTCTTGGTCCAGACAGCCAACTGCCCCGTGTAACTTCAGAGGGTTATGGCATTCGGACGCCCGGCAAGGCCGGGCGAAGACGGTATCAGGATAGGCTGACCTTTCAGGGCAGTAGGGCAGCTAGGCAGGGGGTCTTACTAG
>DYMU01000044.1 GCA_020721445.1 Gemmobacter nectariphilus | reverse complement strand
GAATCACCCCGCAACCGATTTGTGAATCCTCAAACGTCAACAGGCCCTAGCCGCCCGCCGCTGCCCCGTCGAAAAACACCCGCCGGGCCAGAACCATGCGCGCGGCGGCGGTCACGATGCACAGCGCGCCAAAGATCGCGGCAGCAGGGGCAAACAGCGCGGGCACCACACAGATCAACACGAAAAACCCTATGGTTTCCGTGCCCTCCAGCAGCCCGACAGCATAGTAAAGCGATTTCTCGCCCTGCTGCACGGTGGTCATCCGGCGCTTTTCGGCCAGAATCGCAAAGCCCAGAAAGCTGGCGGCATTGACATAAAAACTGGCCAGCAAAAACGCGCCCGCAACGCCATTAGTTGCAGGGTCACGCAGCACAAAGGCCAGCGGTATCGCCGCGTAGAAAACGAAATCACAAAAGATATCCAGATATCCGCCGAAATCGGTCTTGGTGGTCGCCCGCGCCACCGCCCCGTCCAAACCGTCGAAAACCCGCCCCACCAGCAGCGGCCCCAGTGCGGCCCATGCCGGCACCCCGATGGCGATCATCCCCGCCGCCGCCAGACCAAAGCCCAAGCCCGCCAGCGTGACGCCATTGGCACCAACGCCCCGCGCCGCCAGCCAACGTCCGGCACGGTTCAGCGGCGGGTCGATCAGGCGGCGCATCATCCCGTCAAACATTGGCGATTGTCCATGGTTGCGTCTTTCGTTTCGTTTCGGTGGCAGGGCCAACTTGTTACGCAGGCACGTGCAGTTGTGTGCAAGGCTCACAACCGGGTGTGCGGCACGAAACCCCCTTGCGCGGCGGCGTGCCTCTTGCCTATCCCGAAGTGGCAGGTCCGGACAAGCCGGCCATCATTCAGGGGGTTTTCTTCATGCTTCGTCGCCATTTCCTACTGGCCAGTGCCGTCCTTCTTGCGCTGCCGGTCCATGCCCAGACCGCGTGGGACACGGTGTTGGCCGAAGCCAGGGGCCAGACCGTTTACTGGCATGCCTGGGGCGGCGATCCGAAGATCAATGATTTCATCGCCTGGGTGGGCGAACAGGCTCAGGCACGGCACAGCATTGCGGTTGAGCATGTGAAGCTGGCCTCCACCGCCGATGCCGTCACCCAGGTGCTGGCCGCGCGTGACGCAGGCACCACCACCGGCGGCGAGGTGGACCTGATCTGGATCAACGGCGAAAACTTTGCCGCGATGAAAGAGGCCGGCCTGCTGTTTGGTCCCTTTGCCAGCGGCCTGCCGAATTGGGGGCTGGTCGATGTGGCGGGCAAACCGGCGGTGGTGACCGACTTCACCCTGCCGACCGAAGGCTACGAATCGCCTTGGGCGATGGCGCAGCTGGTGTTCGAATACGACAGCGCCCGCCTGCCCCAGCCACCGCGGACCCTTGCCGCGCTGAAAGACTGGATCATCGCCAACCCCGGTCGCTTTACCTATCCGCAGCCGCCCGATTATCTGGGCACCACGTTCCTCAAGCAGGTCGCCTATGGCACCCTGGCCGACTCGTCGGTGCTGCAAATGCCGGTCGATGATGCCAGCTATGCCGCCATCGTGGCGCCGATGTGGGCCTGGCTGGACCAGATCACCCCGGCGCTGTGGCGCGCGGGCAAGGCCTATCCCCAGAACGAACCCGCGCTTGGTCAGCTTCTGGCCGATGCCGAGGTGGACATCGGCTTTGCCTTCAACCCCGGCCGCGCCAGTGCCGAGGTGGCCGCAGGCCATCTGCCCGACACCATGCGCACTTTCACGCTGGAAGGTGGCACCATCGGCAATGCATCCTTTGTGGCGATCCCGTTCAACGCGGCGCATCAGGCGGGCGCGCAGGTGGTGGCCAACCTGCTGCTGGACCCAGAGGTGCAGGCCCGCGCCCAAGACCCAAATATCCTTGGGTTCCAGACGGTTCTGAACCTGTCTTCGCTCGATGCTTCAAGTCGCGCCCGCTTTGACGCGCTGGATCTGGGCGTGGCCACCCTGTCGCCTGCCGACCTTGGCTCGGCCCTGCTGGAACCGCATGCAAGCTGGATGGTGCGCATCGGGCAGGACTGGATCGAACGCTACGGCGTTGCCCAATGATCACGGCCGGCCTGCTGCGGCAGGCCCCCCGGTTCACGCTGGCGCTGTTGACGCTGCCGGTTCTGGCCGGGTTGGCGGGAACGGTGATCCCTGCTTTTTCAAATGATGCCAATGGGCTGCGGGCACTTGTTCAGTGGCCCGGCCTGCCCCGTGCGGCCTCCCTGTCGCTGGTCACCGGGGTTGGTTCGGCGGCCCTGTCGCTGGCCATCACGCTGCTGCTGGTTGCAAGCCTGTGGGGGACGCGGGCCTTTGCGGCGGTGCAGCACCTGCTGGCCCCGCTTTTGTCGGTGCCCCATGCCGCCGCAGCGCTTGGCCTTGCGTTCCTGATCGCACCCTCGGGCTGGATCGCGCGGGTCTTGTCGCCCTGGGCCACCGGTTGGACCCAGCCGCCTGACCTGTTGCTCTTGAACGACCCCTTCGGCCTTGCCCTGACCCTTGGGCTGGTCGCCAAAGAGGTGCCGTTCCTGTTCCTGATGGCGCTTGCCGCGCTGCCGCAGACCGATGCCGCCCGGCGGATGCAGGTGGCGCAAAGCCTGGGCGCGGGACGCATCGCAAGCTTTGCAGTTGCCGTATTACCAAGCCTTTACAAGCAGTTGCGACTGCCGGTTTATGCGGTTCTGGCCTATTCGATGACGGCGGTCGAAATGGCGATGATCCTTGGCCCGACCCGGCCCTATACCCTGTCGGCGCAAGTGGTGATCTGGATGGCTGACCCGCTGCTGACCGGCCGCGCCACCGCCGCTGCGGGGGCGATCTTGCAGGTCGCGCTGGTCCTTGCCGCGCTTGGCCTGTGGCATCTGGCCGAACGGCTGGCCAGGTCGGCGCTGATCGGCCTGGCGCAGCGCGGCCTGCGGGCGCAAGCTGCCGATGGCCCTGCCCGCCTGATCGCCGCTCTGCTGGGGGGGCTGATCACGGGGGGGCTGTTTTTCGGGCTGGCGGGGCTGGCGCTGTGGTCTTTTGCCGGGCTGTGGACGTTTCCCGACGCCCTGCCCGCCAGCCTGACCCTGAACACCTGGACCCGGGCTGCCCCTGATCTGGCACAAACGGCGGGGCTGACCTTGACGATTGCGGCCTTGGCCACGACGCTGGCCCTGGCCCTGGTGCTGGCCTGTCTGGAGGCCGAGCATCGCTTTGCCCTGGCCCCCGGTGCCGGGGCGCTGTGGGTGCTGTATCTGCCGCTGCTGGTGCCGCAGGTGGCGTTCTTGCCGGGGTTGCAGGTGGCGGCCCTGCGCGCCGGGTTGGCGGGGCATTGGCTGGCGGTGGCGGCGGCGCATCTGGTGTTCGTGCTGCCTTATGTGTTTCTGTCGCTTGCCCCGGCTTACCGCGCCTGGGACGCGCGGATCGCGGTGGCGGGGGCGGCCTTGGCGGCCTCGCCGGCACGGGTGTTCTGGCGTCTGCGCCTGCCCATGCTGCTGCGCCCGGTTCTGACCGCCTCGGCCGTCGGGCTTGCGGTGTCGGTCGGGCAATACCTGCCGACGCTGCTGGTTGGCGGCGGACGGGTCGAGACGCTGACGACCGAAGCGGTTGCTTTGGCCTCGGGCGGCAACCGGCGGCTGATCGGGGCCTATGCGCTGCTGCAAATGCTGCTGCCGGCGCTGGGGTTTGCCGTCGCGCTGCTGCTGCCGGCCTGGGCGCATCGCCACCGGCGCGGCATGGCGGTTGCGCCATGAGCGGGCCTTTGCAGCTGCAAGACCTGCGCGTGACCCGCGACGGGCAGGCCATCGTGGCGCTGGACCTGACCGTCGCCCCCGGCGAGGTGCTGACGATCATGGGGCCGTCGGGGGCGGGCAAATCCACCGCGCTTGCCGCGATTCTGGGCACGCTTGCACCTGCGTTTCACCTGTCGGGCCGCATCGTGCTTGCCGGGCGCGAGATCACCGCCCTGCCGCCGCATCTGCGCCGGGTTGGCCTGCTGTTTCAGGATGATGTGCTGTTCCCGCATCTGTCGGTCGGCGGCAATCTGGCCTTCGCTTTGCCGCCAACGGTCAGGGGCCGCGCCGAGCGGCGCGCCCGCATCGACGCCGCCCTCTGTGCCGCGGGCCTGTCGGGCTTTGCCGACCGCGACCCCGCCACGCTGTCGGGCGGGCAGCGGGCAAGGGTGGCGTTGATGCGCACCCTGCTGGCCGCGCCCGGTGCCCTGCTGCTGGATGAGCCGTTTTCGCGCCTTGATGCCGATCTGCGCGCGCAGATCCGCGGCTTTGTGCTGGAGCGCATCAGACGCGAGGGCCTGCCTGCAATTCTGGTGACGCATGACGCTGACGATGCCCGCGGCGCGGCGGGGCGCGTGGTCAGCCCGCTGGGTCTGCCGCTGATGCCCTAAAGCGCCAGATGCAATTCGGCCCGCAAGCCGCCAAGCGCATCTGACCGACCCAGCATCAGCCGCCCGCCATGGCTGCGCGCCACATCGGCGGCGATCGACAGGCCCAGCCCGACGCCGCCGCCCCGGTTGGGATCGCGCGCGCTGTCCAGCCGGGCAAAGGGGGCCATGGCGGCCTCACGCTGGTTCTCGGGGATGCCGGGGCCATCATCCTCGACCACAAAGCGCAGGCTGCGGTCGGTCAGCAGCAGCGACAGCGTGACGGTGCCGGCGTGGCGCAAGGCGTTTGTCACCAGATTTTCGACCGCCCGCTGCACCGCCTGCGGCCGCATCCGCAGGGTGACCGGCCGGTCCGGCACCCGCAACAGCACAATGTTGCGGCCCGAGCGCGCCACATTGTCAACGATCTGCCGGGCGATCTGCATCGGATCGGCCTGAACCGGTTCTTCCAGCGCATCGCCCCGGACAAAGGCCAGAAAGTCATCGACCAGCCGTTCCATCTCGGCCACGTCCGATTGCAGGGCCACCGTATCCTCATCTTCGGGCAGCATCGACAGGCCAAGGCGCAGCCGGGTCATCGGGGTGCGCAAATCATGGCTGATGCCCGACAGCATCAGGGTGCGGGTTTCCAGCGCCCGCTCGATCCGGGCCCGCATGTCCAGGAATGCAGCCCCCGCCGCCCGCACCTCCAACGCGCCGCGCGGGCGGTAGGGCACGGCCTCGCCCTTGCCGAACGCCTCGGCGGCTTCGGCCAGTTTCTTGATCGGCCGCAACTGGTTGCGCAGGAACGCATAAGCGATCAGGGTCATCAGGATCGACGCCAGGATCATGATCACCAAAAGCTGATGCGGGTTTGACGCCGACACGCGCGAGCGGTTCAGCGCCACCAGCATCGGCCCGTGCCGCGTGGCCTCGGCCAGCAGCACGCGCCCGTTCACCGCCGCCAGATCGACGGACAGCAAATCGGGCAGCCCTTGGCGCAACGCCTGTGTTACCGCCGCCCCGGTCAGGTCGAACCAGTTCTTCCGATCCGCCGGGGCAAAGCCGGCGGCGGGCAATGTCAGGGCCATCTGGAACGACGCGGCCATGGGTGCGGCAGCCGCCATCGCCGCCGCGGCATCGGGCGCTGCATCGGCGGCCTCGCGCAGCAGTGCCAGTTCGATCAGCACGCCTTGCACCAATTGCCGCGTCACACCCTCGAAATGCCGCTGGATAAAGGCTATGGACACGATCAGCTGGATCGTGACGATCGGCACCACCAGAATAAGCGCGGCACGGCCGAACAGGCTGCGGGGCAACAGGGGCTTCAGGCTAAGGCGCATGGCACAAGCCTAGCGTCACGCCGGGCCAAAGGAAAGCGGGCAAGCGATGCAGGCAGGGGTGGCAGAGTGGGTGGCCAGAGATGTGCGCCGCGTGCTGGCGCCCAACCCCTCGGCGATGACCGGGCCGGGCACCAACAGCTATCTGCTGGGGCAAGGCGCGGGGGTGGTGCTGGTTGATCCGGGGCCCGATGACCCGGCCCATGTGGCGGCCCTTCTGGCCGCGCTTGGCCCGGCGGACGCTGTCGGCGCGATCATCGTGACCCATCCGCACCGCGACCATTCCGGCGCGGCACGGCGCGTGTCGGCGCTGACCGGCGCGCCGGTGCTGGCGTTTGGCGATGCCACTGCCGGTCGCAGCGCGCTGATGCAGCGTCTGGCCGACGCCGGGCTGCAAGGCGGCGGTGAAGGCGTGGACGCGGCGTTTCGCCCCGACCGGCCGGTCGCCGATGGCGAGGTGTTGCCCTGCCCCGGGGCCAGGCTGCGGGTGATCCATACCCCCGGCCACATGGGCAGCCATGTCTGCCTTGGCTTTGGCGACATCCTGCTGTCGGGCGATCACGCCATGGGCTGGGCCTCCAGCCTTGTCTCGCCGCCCGATGGCGACATGCGCGCCTACACAACGTCGCTGACCCGGCTGATGGCACAGGACTGGCGCCTGATGCTGCCCGGCCACGGCGCGCCGGTGGCCGCGGTGCAGGCGCGGCTGCGCAGCCTGCAAGACCACCGCACCCAGCGCGAGGCCGAGATTTTGGCCGCCTTGCGCAGCGGACCCGCCACGGCCGCGGGCCTGACCCGCCACATCTATCACGATACCGCCGCCTCTTTGCTGGGCGCGGCCGAGCGCAACGTTCTGGCGCATCTTGTTGATCTTTGGGACAGAAACCTGGTCGGCTGGCCACAAACCCCACAGGCAGACGCCGTTTTCCACCTTGTCGGACCGCCCCCCTGACTTTTTGCCAAAGTCCCCTTTACGCCCCCGGAATCGCTTGCTATACGGCCCACGTGTTCCGGCGTAGCTCAGCGGTAGAGCAGTTGACTGTTAATCAATTGGTCGTAGGTTCGATCCCTACCGCCGGAGCCA
>DYMU01000043.1 GCA_020721445.1 Gemmobacter nectariphilus | reverse complement strand
TCATCGCCCTTACCGCCACCGTCATAAGATTGAAATGAACGTCAACAGACCCTAGGCTATCCGTTAATCGGCCGAACACGTCCGACCAGGTGACAATGCGACGTTCGACCAGGCCTGCCCGCACCCGTTCAAAGATTGCCCAGAGCGCTTCGCGCTGTTTGCCCCCGATCCTGGTCTTGCGGCCAAGGCGGGAAACGTCCCGATATTCGTCCCACGACCGCAGCTGCCAAGCATCGACAACGTCCTCCCACTCACCGACGAGGAAATGGGTTGAGAAGCGGTGACCTTCGATCTCTGATGCCGCCTTGGTGACAAGGGAGCGGATCATAGCGGGCGCGGCGATCTGGGGTTGGCCGAACCGTTCGGAATAGAGGTCATAGCCAACCGTCGAGATCGCTTTGACGACGATCCGGGCGGCAATCGATGGCTCGCCTGCCACCAAGCTGGCCAATTTGGCCCGTAGGGAATTGGCCAGCGCTCTGGAGAAGGTGGTCAGCAGCACGGTCGAGCCGGGGTTTGCGCGCGCCAGATGTACAGCGCGGTGCAGCGCCACGATGGTCTTGCCCGTCCCCGCCGATCCGGACACCCGCGTCGGGCCAGAGAAGGACTTTTCGACCAGTTCGGCCTGAGCGGGATGCAGGAAGCGACGCGGGTTTTGCCACTGTCGGCAAAGGGCTTGTCGTAAAGGTATTCGAACTCGGCTTTTGCCGCGATGCTGGCGTCGATTTCGCGCTGGCGGGCGATGCGGGCGGCCCAGAAGGTTTTGAGCGCGGATTGCGCGGCGGCGGGCCAGCCGGAAGGGGCTTCGCGCGGGATTTCCCATTCCATCAGGCCGCCTGCCGGGGCGGGTTCGCCAGAGGGGAGTTTCACCTCGCCGGTGGCGCGGAAGTCGATCTTTGCACCTGCGCGGCCGCCGGTTTCCACCTTGAAGGGGGTGGGGTGGCCGGAGAGGGTGGTGTTGAGGGCATCGCGGGCGGCATCGACGGCGGGTTGCAGGCGGTCCCAGATCACGTCGATCTCTGTATTGTTGGCGATGGATTTCAGCGTGATGTGCGGCACGCGGTCATAGACGAAGCCTTGACGGACGCTGCCGTGGGTTGCTGCGGACTTGGGCGGGGTGCGGGTGATCTCGCCTTCCTTCGCCTGACCTTCCTTGCTGTCGGCCAGCAGATAATAGGAATAGCGCGAGCCCATGAGGCGCGACCGGGCGAGGGCCACGGCGACGCGAGAGGTGTCGATGGTGATCCAGCGCCGCCCCCATTGTTCGGCGACATAGGCCGTTGTGCCGGAACCGCAGGTGGGATCGAGCACCAGATCGCCGGGGTCTGTGGTCATCAGGATGCAACGTTGGATTACTGTCGTTGGAGTTTGAACGACATAAACCTTTGGGTCTGCGCGGCTTTGAACGCCGCCTATGTCATCCCATGAATTGTTGAGTGGGAACGCCGCAAAATCATCGAGGAAACGGACATAGGCAAGGCTATTGCTCGTTAGTTCGATCCGACGGCAACGCAGCAGCCGATCCATGCCGAGTTCATTCGTTTTCCATCGAACGCGAATGTTTGGCTTGGTTTCGACGCCATCTAATCGGACCGGAAACCAAGACGCAGCGCCATCGCCCTTATCGCGACCAACGCTCTGGCTAGTCATGTTGTCTTGGCGATATACTCGGGCTTCTTGGGGAACTTTTGTCAGACCGGCCTTCTCGTCAGCAGAGACATTTCGGATCGAAAGGTCTGGCATTCGCACACGAGTGTATTTGTCCGCCCCTTCTTCGCCGACGCCCTTTGTTTTGTTCAGCGTGCGGTATTTGAGGCGATCCCGTTTCTTGGAATACCAAAGAATCGTGTCGATGACATTCGACAGAAACTCTCCAGTTGAGCCACCGGATGTTTTTGTAGAAATTTGGCTGACGAAGTTCTCGTCCCCAAACACCTCGTCCATCAGCGCCCGCACGCGGTGGACGTTCTCATCGCCGATCTGCACGAAGATGCTGCCGCTGTCGCTTTAGCAAGTCCCTTGCCACGGTCAGCCTGTCGCGCAGGTAGGTCATGTAGGAATGGATGCCGTCCTTCCAGGTGTCGCGAAAGGCGCGGACCTGTTCGGGTTCGCGCGTCACATGGGTCTTGTCGCCATCCTTCACATCGCGCGAGGTGGTGGACCACTGGAAGTTGGAGTTGAACTTGATGCCATAGGGCGGGTCGAAATAGATGCACTGCACCTGACCGCGCAGCCCCTCACGCTCTGCCAGCGACGCCATCACCGACAGGCTGTCGCCCGAAATCATCCGGTTCGACCAGTGCTGATCGTGCTGGTAGAACTCGGTCGCGGCCTCGGCATCGGGCAGGCCGTTGAAATCGGCGAACATGTCGAATTGCGGGGCGTCTTTGGTCGCCTTGGCCCGGTTGGTGCTTTCGCGTTTCAGGTCGTCGATGATGACGCGTGGGTGGACCTTCTCCTGAATATACAGCGGCGGGGCCTGAACGATCAGGTCGGACCAGTCCTGCGCGTCCTTGCCGCGCCAGACCAGCTGCGGGTCAAGATCGCGGTTGCGGCGCGCGTAGGCAAGCTGGATCGGCGTCTTGTCCTGCTCGCGCATGATGGATTCGAATTCCGCCGTCGGGATGTTCTTGCGCGTGGCGTCATGGGTGAGGGTTTCGACCTCGATGGGTTTCTTGGCCATTGGGTCAGTCCTTTTTCGCGGGCAGCGCGCGCGGCGGCGCGGGCAGAGTGGGTATAGGCTGCGGGGCGGCAAAGCTGCGGGTCAGATCGACCAGCGCCGAGGGTTCCAGATCGCGGTAGAGCGCCATGACGGCCTTGACCGCCTCGATCCGCTTGAAGACGCGGTCGATCTCGCGGTCGGCCATGTCGGCCTGACGGCGTTGATACATGTCCTGCGCCTGTTCCAGGATCAGCAGGGTTTCGGCGCGGATCTTCTCGTTGGCGACGGTGTTGCCTTGCAGCCAGGCTTTCAGGTGGCCCACCGCCTCGGCCGAGACGGCGCGCAATTCGTCGGCGACAGTGGTGTTGGCGCGGGCATCGACGACGGTGTTCAGCAGGCCGCTGACGGCATCGGACAGTTGGCTGCGCAGGTTTGCGATCATGCTGCGGTCGGCCTCGGTTTCGACCAGGCGCGAAGGGTTGGTGATGGTCAGTTGGCCCCGGCCCGCCTGCACCTGCCGCAGCACCTCGTCGAAGACGTCGATGAAGATGTCGGTGGCGGCGATGGCGCGGGGGGTCTTCATGAGGGTGGCCAGCCGCAGGGTGCCCTTGCGGGTGATGGCCCAGGGCAGCGCCCGGCTGCCGCCGCGACCGGGTTTTGAGATCACCCCGGCTGATCTCAAACTTTCGACCTCCTCGGGTGTCAGTTCGAAGGCGTAGCGTTCGGGGAAGATGTCGGGGTTGCGGGTGATGTTCTGGATGATTTCCCGGGTTTCGACCTGAAAGATCAGGGCGACCTCGGGGGCCAGCATGACGGCTTCGCCGCGCAGGGTGAAGGCATTTGCGGACTGGGCGAGGGTGGAGGGTTTGAGATCACTGGCCGTGATGTCAAACTTTGCGGGCGGGTTTGGGTCAGGCATTGGCGTGTCCCTTGATGAAGGAGTCCAGAAGCTTGCCGAACTCGGCCTCCATCTCGTAGACAGCCGTGAATTCGGCGAACGCCCAGCGCCCGAATTTCTCAAGATTGTTGACGCCCGGCACCCAGTAGCTGCGCATGGTGTTGGCCTTGTCCTTGGCATCCTCGCCGCGGTAGCCCTTGACCTCGACGATCAGGTTCAGCGGGTCGGGCTTGTCGTCGGCGGTGCGGCGGCCATCGTCGATCTGAACGATGAAGTCGGGGATGTATTTGTGCGGCGTGGAGCCGGTGAGATAGGGCACCTCAAAGCCCAGCCCCTGGTTCTTGACGTAGGACAGGACTGCGGGGTGGCTTTCCGCGACGCGGGCAAACTCAGCCTCCCATTCGCTGTCGCAGACCACCCAGTTGACGTGGGACTTGTTCGGGGCCGTCTGCCAGCGCAATTCCTTGGAGGTGGTGAAGTTGACGAACGCTGTGGTGCCTGTGGGGTTGTAGGGATCAAGGATCGCCTTCACCGGGCGTTCGCCTTGCAGGGTCAGGGTGATGGCGGCCTTGATCCGTTCGGCCGCCATGTCGGCGATTTCCTTGTACGCCAGTTGCGCAGGGTAAGTGCCCCCGGTGCATTTCAGATAGCCGCCGTCCAGCCATTGGCGGGTGATGCGCTTCAGCTGGCCGAAGAGGTGCAGCTTGGGCGCGTCCCCTGGATCGCGGTATTTGGTGTAGAGCAGGTGCTTGGTCAGATCGTAAACGATGCTGGAATAGCGCTTGTCATCAAGATGCGACAGGTTCAGGTCGATGCCTTCGCCGATGATACCCTGATTGGTGGTGCTGGATGGGCCAAGCAGTTCCGGGGTCAGTTCCAGCACGTGGTCAGGGCCGAAATTCGCCTCCAGCCGTTCATCCGGCAGTTCAACCCGGTAGCCTTCGACGCGGGGAAAGGTGATTTCCAGTGCGTCGCGCTCGGGTTTGACGGCGTGGACACGCACGGTTTCGCGGGGTTTGGCCGGGGGCGACACCACGGGTTTGGCGGCGAAGTCGAAGGGGATGCCGAGGACATCGGCGTATTCGACGTTGAACAGGCCTTCGTCGTTCAGGTCATAAGATTGGCGGCGCAGCGCGCGGCCGACTACCTGTTCGCACAAAAGCTGGGTGCCGAAGGCACGCACGCCCAGAACATGGGTAACGGTGTTGGCATCCCAGCCTTCGGTCAACATCGAGACCGACACGACGCAGCGGATCTGTTCGCCGAGCTTGCCTTTCTTGCCGACGGTGTTCATCACCTCGCGCAGCAGGGTGGATTCGTCGATGCTGTCGCCCGCGTGAATATCGCCGGTGCGTTCGATCATTTCACGCTTGAACTGGTCGATTTCCGCCGCCGCCATCTCGCGGAAATCCTTGTCCAACGCCTCGCCGGATTCAAGCTGGGCCGAGTCGATCAGGATCGTGTTCGGCCGCGGCATCCGATTGCCGTTTTCATCGTAGTTGCGGAACAGGGCAAGGCGGCCGTTTTCCAGCACGGCACTTTCACCATCATCCTTTTCGCGGATGAAGCCGGAGACGTATTTGTAGATCAGCTCCGATGTCGCCGTGTTGTTGCAGACGACGATGAACACCGGCGGAACGCCGATCCCTTCTTCGTGCCAAAGGTGGAAGGTCTTTTCGTAATGCCCGTAGAGGGCTTCCAGAGCCGTCAACAACTCGACCGGCAGACTGAACGGGTCCAGCGCCTTTCCGGCCACCCGCCCTTTCTTGGGGAGTTTCTTGCCGATGAACTCCCACAGGTTGCGGAACTTCGGCGTGTCGCCGCCGGGGATATTGTCGGCCACCGGCACCCGCGGCAGTTTCACGATGCCACATTCGATCGCGTCCATCAGCGAGAAGTCGGACATCGTCCAGGGGAACAGCGTGCCCTCGATGTAACCAGAGCCGCGCAGGAAGAATGGCGTGGCGGACAGATCATAGACGAGGCTGATGCCCAGCTTGCGCTTGACGGCTTCCAGGCCGGAAATCCACATGCGGGCGGCTTCGTTATTCTCCTTGGCCTCGCTTTTGTCGTCACCTTTCAGATCATCTTCAGTGTCACCGACAGCATCCTTGACCCGCTCGCGGTAGCAGTGATGCGCCTCGTCGTTCAGCACGACGATGTTCTTCTGGCCCATCAGGTCGCCCATGACGCGCTGGATCATCTCGCCTTCGGTTTCAAGTGTCTGGACCTTGTCGCCACGCCAGCCTTCGAGGGCCTGGCGCGTGCCTTTGGCGATCACCAGTTTTTCGCGCAACTTGAAGGCGTGGTAGTTAGTGATGACGATCTTGGCGCTCTGGATATCCCGCAGCATGTCGGGCGGCGTGATTTCGCGGCTGCGATAGTAGCTTTCCGGGTCGTTGGGCATCAGCACCCGCAGCCGGTCGCGAATGGTGATGCCAGGGGAGACGATCAGGAACCGGCTGGAAAACGCCTTGCTGTTCGGATGGCGCACCGCATTGACGGTTTGCCACGCGATCAACATCGCCATGACGGTGGTCTTGCCCGCCCCGGTCGCGAGTTTCAGCGCGAGACGCATCAGTTCGGGGTTGGCCTGTTCGTTCGCCCCTTTGATGTGGGCCCAGAACTTGGCGACGCGCGGTCCCATCTTGGGGGCCACTTCCGTCAACCAGATCGCGGTTTCCACCGCTTCGATCTGGCAGAAGAACGGACGGATGCCCTCGAACTTGTGGTGCCGCCAGTGTTGCAGCAGGCGTGCGGTCTCTGGCGTCACCAGCCATTGATCGGGGTTCGGCAAACTGCGCCATGTTTCGACATAGCCCCGAACCTCGTTGATGATCGGGGTTGGGTTGTATTCCTGATCCGTTGTCGAAAGTTCGTCATTGGCGCCGAGCAACAGGGACGCCTGTTTCGTGTTCTGACGTTGCTTCTTGGTCTTTGGAACGGGCGTGATAAGATCGGAGCGCCGCCGGTTATCAAGGATGCGGTTCGTGGGTTGGCCATCCGGATCAAGTTCCCAATGCCTGCCGGGGTACGCGTAAGGTGAATTCAGGATCGGTTTTTCGAAGAACTGCTCAGACATCCGCGGCACCTTTTGCAAGGTTTTCTTTTACGGATGCCTTCTGTTCATCGATCCATCGATCAATATCAACATGCTTGAAGCGCCAATGTCCTCGTACCTTGAATGCCGGGATTTGGCCGCCGCGCGCCATGGTGTAGACGGTTTTCTCTGCAACCTTCAACAAAACCGCGACCTCTGGCAAAGTGAGAATAGGGTCCGACATGGACCTGCTCCTTCTCGAAAGGTGTAAAATTAAGCTGCCAGACTTTGCCAGCCTTTACTAGGGCCTGTTGACGTTTGAGGATTCACAAATCGGTTGCGGGGTGATTCAA
>DYMU01000028.1 GCA_020721445.1 Gemmobacter nectariphilus | reverse complement strand
TCATCCTGCCGCCGATGTAATCGGCCAACCGGGGGGCGGGTCCGCCTGCCCCCCACCACGACCGTGCGCGCAACCCACCGTTTCGGCACATGTCTCTGCGATCCTCCCGGTTTTCTACCCCGAGAGGCCTCCATGACCCACCCCCTTGTCCCAATCGCGATCACCGACATCAACGCCGAGGCCCTGCCCCGCGACCGCAGCCACCTTGACCGCGACGAGATCGACCTCCTCGCCCGCTCCATCGCCAGCATGGGCCTGCGCCAGCCGATCGAGGTGTGGGAATATACAGCCCCCAACCTGCCCTTCCGCTATGGCCTGATCTCGGGCTATCGCCGCCTGGCCGCCATGCGCCAACTCGGGCACGATACCATCCCCGCCTTCCTGCGCACGCCCGACACCCTTCCCGCCGCCATGGCCGAAATGGTGGCCGAGAATGAGGTCCGCACCCAGATCACCCCGTGGGAGAAAGCCCGCCTGATCCTTGCCACCGTCGAGGAAGGCATCTTCCCCACCGCCGATGCCGCGATTGCCGCGCTGTTTGCCCACCAGTCGCGCCAGACCCACAACCGCCTGCGCGGCTATGCCGATGTGGCCGAGGCACTGGGCGACCACCTCGCCACGCCCGAGCGTCTGACCACGCGCCAGATGGACCGACTCGCCGCCGCCCTACGCTGCGGCTGGGAAAACCTGCTGCTTGCAACCCTCGCGGGCCTACAAGGCCCCGCCGGCCGCCCCGGGCTGGAAAGCCAATGGGCCGCCCTCTTGCCCGTGCTGACCGAAAGCACCACCGCCCCGGCCCCCAACCCCACCGGCCGCCCCCGCCGCCTGCTGCACCTGAAACAAGGCCTGACCATCCGCCGCGAACTCACCCGCACCGGCTATATCCTGCGGTTTTCAGGCCCAGAGGCAAGGAAAGGCGGCCTGATCGACGACGTGCTGGACCACGTGGAGCGGTGGTTTCAGAGGGAGTGAGTGGGGTATATTGGCGACCCTTCGCCGCCAATATACTTCTTCACCTACTTCGGCAGGCCACGCCAATGGGCGCGCACACGCTCGATGCTGCCATGCCGGCGACGCCTGTAGCGTCGAATCCAGATGTGCCCGATCATGTCGACCTCCTTTCAAAAAAAGGGGGTTTCACTTGAATCGGGCCGAAGATTATGGAATAGTCTAGATGTTGGTAGAGTTTCCATGGGCCTCGGCCCGGGTTATTGACCGCCTACAGAAAAGCTGGACCGGGCAGGGTCCGGCTTTTCTTTTTTAGGTCCTCGCGACGGACGGTGATCGGCGCGACGGACCTGAAACTCTTCTCATCTGCAGTCTCCACTTATAATTTGCAGTCTCCACTTATAATTCATGGACAACATACCATCTCGCCGATCATCGCACAAGCCGTGCGCATACAGTTGTGGTCGCTTAGCGAAACGCGCCTACAAGACCATTGCCCCCAAGCCGAAGAACACGCTATATTGCCACAAGTATGCGATTATTTCGGCATCTACACGGGAGAATACCAATGGATGCAATCACAAAACTGAGGCAGGAGCGAGCAGCCCTAGCGGCTCGCCTACATCAGATTGACAACATCTTGGAGAAGTCCGACGAGCTACAACGCCTTGCAATGCGACTTCTGCCCGCAAACTACGAAAGTCTGCCTACAGCCGATTCGCCCGAAGAAGTCCTTTCCGACAGCGTCAAACAGGTCGCTGTGACTGAAGACACGAAGCCAAATGCTGCTAAGGGGAAGCCTTCATTGGCATCCAAAACACCCATGGATATTTTTGAAGCGAATGTAGTAGACCTACTGAAACAGACGGACATTCCGCTTGATCGAGCCGATCTGTATAGCCAGCTTGTCACTCGAGGCGTTGTAATCGGCAGCGCTGGTCCGAAGGCTGACCTGAATGCGCTTTCCGCACGTATGTCCCGAATGGATGGCGTGGTGAATATCCGGGGATTTGGTTACTGGTTGGTATCTCGAGACTTTGAGCCGGGTGGATACACGGCCAAACATGGGGGAAGTGGCCAACGAGACGATGGACGTCAACTGTCAACTCCGATTTCAACATTGCTTGAACTATAAACTCTTTCGGCTCCGTCACTTACGCCGCTCTGCGTAGGGCGGGGTTCACCCCGCCTCACCACCCCAAGCCCGCCGCGCCACCGCCAATTCCCAGCCCTTCTGCAAGTTCATCCAGAACTCCGCACTGGTGCCCAGCGCTGCGGCAAGGCGCAGGGCGGTGTCGCCGGTCACACTCCGCCGCCCGGCGATGATTTCGCTGATGCGGTTGGCAGGCACGTCGATCCTGCGGGCAAAGGCCGCCGCGCTCAGGCCCAACGGGGCCAGAAACTCCTCACCCAGCACCTCACCCGGATGCACGGGATCAATGGTAATCGCAGATTTCAACGTCATGGGCATCGCCCCCTTCCCATCTGAAACAGACCCGCCACTGGTCGTTGATGCGGATCGACCATTGACCCGCCCGGTCGCCTGACAGCGCCTCCAGCCGATTGCCGGGGGGCACGCGCAGGTCTTCTACCGTGATGGCCGCGTCCAGCATCGCCAGTTTGCGCAGCGCGACCCGTTCCACCGCCTGAAACGCCGCTACCCGCTCCAACCGGAACAGTCTTTCGGTGCGTTTGTCGGCGAAACTCACGATCATACGTTATACGTATCACATACTAATTTGGATTGCAAGCAAAGGGCGAGGGTCTCCCCCCGCCCCTCCAAACCTTACCAAATCGTGAAACCGACAGACCAACCCCTTGATATCCCTCACCCCTCCCCCCTGTCCCACAGTGGGCCGCCCTTGCGGACTCGGGGGAAAGGCGGCTGCGGGGGGCGGACCCCCCGCAGCCCCGGTCAGTGGACCACGGCCTCGGGCGGCGGGGTGCGGCGGCTCGCCGAGACCCGGTCGCCGATGATCAGCCCGGCGGGCCCCGCGCTGATGATGACCGTGGCCCCATCCATCACGTCGCCCGACAGGATCATCTCGGCCAGCGGGTCTTGCAGGTGGCGCTGGATCACCCGCTTCAAAGGCCGCGCCCCGAACACCGGGTCATAGCCTTCGTTCGCCAGCCAGACCCGCGCCGCATCGTCCAGCACCAACTGGATCTTGCGTGAGGCCAGCCGTTTTTCCAGCCGCTTGAGTTGCAGCTCGACAATGCTGGACATATCCGCCCGGTTCAGCCGTTCAAAGATGATCTGCTCATCCAGACGGTTCAGGAATTCGGGGCGGAAGTGCTGGCGCACCGCCTCCATCACCTCGGCCCGCGCCCCCGCCGGATCGGCCCCTTCGGGCAGTTCCGACAGCGCCCGCGCGCCCAGATTGCTGGTCAGCACGATCAGGGTTTGCTTGAAATCCACCGTGCGGCCATGGCCATCGGTCAGCATCCCGTCATCCAGCACCTGCAACAGCACGTTGAACACATCGGGGTGGGCCTTTTCCACCTCGTCGAACAGCACCACCTGATACGGGCGGCGGCGCACCGCCTCGGTCAGTACCCCGCCTTCGTCATAACCGACATAGCCGGGCGGCGCCCCGATCAGCCGCGCGACCGAGTGTTTCTCCATGAACTCGCTCATGTCGATCCGCACCATCGCCGCGTCGTCGTCGAACAGATACTCGGCCACTGCCTTGGTCAGTTCAGTCTTACCGACGCCGGTGGGCCCCAGGAACAGGAAGCTGCCCAAAGGCCGCCCCTCATCGTTCAGACCCGCCCGCGCCCGGCGCACGGCATTGGCGACGGCGACAAGCGCCGTACGCTGGCCCACGACGCGCTTGCCCAGTTCCTCTTCCATCCGCAGCAGCTTTTCGCGCTCGCCTTCCAGCATCTTGGTCGTCGGGATACCGGTCCAGCGTTCCACCACCTCGGCGATCTGCTCGGGCCGCACCGCCTCGGATACCAAAGCCTCGCCTTCGCGTGCCTCAGCCTCGACCAAGGCTTTTTCAAGCCCCGGAATCCGGCCATACTGCAACTCACCGGCCTTGGCAAAGTCACCTTCGCGCTTGGCTTGTTCCAACTCGGCGCGGGCCTTGTCGAGGTCTTCCTTCAACCCACGGGCGGCCTCAAGGCTGTCACGTTCGGCCTGCCATTTCGCGGTCATCAGCCCCGACTGTTCCAGCAGGTTGGCAAGCTCTTTTTCCAACCGCTCCAGTCGGTCGCGGCTGGCGGCGTCGTCTTCCTTCTTCAACGCCTCGGCCTCGATCTGCAATTGCAGGATCTGACGGTCAAGCTGGTCAAGCTCTTCGGGTTTGCTGTCCACTTCCATCCGCAGGCGGCTGGCGGCTTCGTCCATCAGGTCGATCGCCTTGTCGGGCAGGAAGCGGTCGGTGATATAGCGGTGCGACAGGGTTGCCGCCGCCACCAGAGCCGAATCGCTGATCCGCACCCCGTGGTGAAGCTCATACTTTTCCTTGATCCCGCGCAGGATGCTGATGGTGTCTTCCACCGTGGGTTCGTTCACCATCACAGGCTGGAACCGGCGGGCAAGGGCCGCGTCCTTTTCCACATATTTGCGGTATTCATCCAGCGTGGTGGCACCCACACAGTGCAATTCACCCCGCGCAAGGGCGGGCTTGATCAGATTGGCTGCATCCATCGCCCCATCCGATTTGCCGGCACCAACCAGCGTGTGCATCTCGTCGATGAACAGGATGATCTCGCCCTCGGCTGCGGTGACTTCGTTCAGCACGGCTTTCAGACGTTCCTCGAACTCGCCGCGATATTTGGCACCGGCAATCAACGCGCCCATGTCCAACGCCAACAGCTTCTTGTTGCGCAGGGATTCGGGCACATCGCCATCGACGATGCGCAGGGCAAGGCCTTCGGCAATCGCGGTTTTCCCGACGCCGGGTTCACCGATCAGAACCGGGTTGTTCTTGGTGCGGCGTGACAGCACCTGCATGGCGCGGCGAATCTCCTCGTCGCGGCCAATGATCGGGTCGATCTTGCCTTCGGCTGCCGCCTCGGTCAGGTCGCGGGCGTATTTCTTCAGCGCGTCATAGCCTTGTTCGGCACTGGCGGTATCGGCGGTGCGGCCCTTGCGAATGTCATTGATCGCGGTGTTCAGCTTGGCGGGCGTCACGGCCCCGGCCTCAAGCGCCTGCTTGGCCGCACCCGGCACCATGGCAAAGGCCATCAGGATGCGTTCCACCGGCACAAAGGAATCGCCTGCCTTCTTTGCCAGCTTTTCAGCCTCGTCCAGCACCTTGACCAGGGAAGGGTCGGTGAACGGCTGGGCATCGCCCGAAACCTTCGGCACCTTTTTCAGCGCCAGATCGACGGCCTCGATCACCCGCGAAGGTTCGCCCCCCGCGCGACGGATCAGGTTGGCCGCCATGCCCTGATCGTCATCCATGATGGCTTTCAGAAGATGTTCGGCGGCAAGGCGTTGATGGCTTTCACGCGTCGCAATGGTCTGGGCAGCTTGCAAGAAGCCGCGCGACCGTTCCGTGAACTTTTCCAGGTTCATCGGGCATTCTCCTTTTTGAACAGCGCCGCTTGCCCCCGCCCTTCATCGGCACGCTGGGCCTCGGCCTTGCATTCAACATGGGAGGGCGCTGTTCATGATGCAAGATTGCCACAATGCCGCGCGTCAGAATATTTGCGCAGTCTGCCTTGGACAAAACCTGTCAGTCGTGGGTGCAGCCTTCCGCAAGGTCATCGTCATGATCGTGATCGTGGTCATGCGGGGCCGCGGGGGCCAGGGTTCCCGCCAGATAGCTGCGGATGGCAGCGATCGGATCGGTCTCGGCCGTGGTCACCGCGATCACATCGCGGTTGGCCATGCGCCGGATGAACCCGTCGCCGGCACTGCCTGCAATCACCACGTTCACGGTATCCAGCGGATGCGGGCCATCGTCCTTGAATTCATGCATCGACATGTCTTTCGGCAGGTCGAAACGTTCCACCTCTTCCGGGGGCAGGTCGGCGGTGACCTCATACACCAGAAAGCGGCGGGTCTTGCCGGCATGACCGGTGACGGTGCGAAAGTTCTGGCTGGCAACGGCAAAGCGCATGGAATCAGTCCTTGTGTCTGTTCTAGCCCGGGCTGGGACAATGCATGGTGGGGTGTCTGGCCCAAAACCCACTGGTCTTCCCACGCAGCCTAGGCCAGAATGGCGCCCATGTCTGTGACGTAATCACATCCTGCGATCCAAAGCCTTGTTATAGACGGCCATCAAGGCCACGTCTGACGGCAGACGGCGCGCAGGCCGCCATTCAGGATATGCCCCATGACAGACAGCACAGCCATCCGGTTCTGGGACAAGGTGGCCGACAAATACGCGGCACGTCAGGTCAAGGATGTTGAATCTTACGAAGCCATGCTGGCCGATGTCACCTCGCGTCTTGCGGCCTCTGACCGGGTGCTGGAAATCGGCTGTGGCACCGGCAGCACGGCGGCCAAGATCGGCGGCCATGTGGCCGAGTGGAAGGCGACCGATTTTTCGCCCGAGATGGTGCGGATCGCGCAGGCACGCCCCGCCCCGCCCAGCGTGCGCGTTGTGCAATGCGACGCGTCCGATGCCTTTGACGGCGCGCCGTTCGATGCGATCTGCGCCTTTCACGTGCTGCATCTGGTGCCGGACCTGCGCGCCATGCTGTCTGATGCGATGGCAGCCCTGAAACCCGGCGGGTTGCTGATCAGCAAGACCTATTGCTTTGCCGACATGGGCGTTGGTCTGCGCGCCCTGTTCCCGGTCTTGCGGCTGTTTGGCATGTTTCCCCCGGCCACGTCCTTGACCGAAGCCGACCTGCGCCGGGCGATTCTGGCCGCGGGTTTCGCCATCGACGTGCAGACGACATTCGGGCAGAACCACCACAGCCATTACATCGTGGCCCGCAAGCCCGCCTGACGCACAACCTGCGCGCGCACCTTTCGGTTGGTCGGGTTTCCGCCGACCGGGGGTGCGGGTTTCGGCAACTTCCTGTCACGCCGGACGGCCTCACGGCATCGCGTCTTGCGGCACCTGCACAGCACGCCCAGAACCGTCTGAAACACAGGCGGGCGGTTGAGCAGTCGCACCGCCAGACGCCGCAAGAAAGGCACCCCGATGTATGACCTGTTGCAACCGCTGATCCACAAGGCTGCTGTTCACAACATCACCGTCAATGTCGCCCGGACGGGGCTTTCGATTGGCGCGCCGGCCGAATTGCACATGCTGCCCGATGGTCGCGTGGGGGTCTTCGTGCAGGTCAAGCGCTGGTTTCTGGGGCTGATCCCCCGGCAGGTGACGCTGTTGGTCGGCCTGCTGGGGCCGCATGCGACAGCCCTGATCGCCCCCGCGGTAGACCGCAACGAATTGTTGCGGGTGCGCATCGTGGGTCTGACGCCCGAGCATCTGGCAGCCGAGGGCGCAGGCCCCGAAATCCATGTCTCGGTCTGGGGCGATCCGCGCCATATCGCCGTCTGGGCCAAGGATGGCACCGTGTTCACCCCGCCGCCGCTGAAATCGGAAGCCCCGTTTCTGGCCGCCGCAGATTTCCCCAAAGGCGCCTGACGGATACAGGCAAAGTGCCGTGATCGCGGCCCGTTGCCCCAAACCCGGGGGCGATGGACCGGCCCATGCCACCCGTGGCGCAACGCCCCGGCGCCCCTGAACGGGCAGAAGCCTGGCTGATGCCAGCCACCTTGACACTGGCTCGCGTCACCCCCGGCAACCGGCCCTATCGCCCGACCGCATCCGCCAGCATCGCACGCAGATCGCGCACCCGTGCGCCATCGGTGCGACGCCCGATCCGGGGCGCAAAGCCGAAGTCCACCACCTGCCCGGTTCCGATCACCGGGACAGAACACGACGCATGCACCTCGCTCAGCGGCAGATCACGCAGCGCCGTCAATGTATCGGGGCCGATACCCGACCCCGGCATGATGATGATCCTGTCCTTGGCCTGCACCATCAACCGGGCCAGCGTCTCATGGCCTTCGATGGCAGAGCGCGCGCCGCCACTGGTCAGGATGCGTTGGAACCCAAGGTCCACCGCCTGTTCCAGCGCCTCCGAAGGGTCGGGTGTCAGATCAAAACAGCGGTTCAAGGTCAGCCCCATGCCCGTGGCGCGGCGGATCAGCAGGTCCAGCACATCGGTATCCAGACGGCCATCGGGACGGCTGGCCCCCAGAACCACACCCTGCATCCCAACCTCGCGGGCGGCTTCGATATCGGCCTCCATCACCGCAATCTCATCGGGCGACCAGACGAAATGCCCCGCCCGCGGCCGGATCATCGCATAAATCGGCACCGATGCCCCCAAAGCCCGGCGCATCATGCCGACCGATGGCGTCAAGCCGCCCAGATCCAGCGCCGAGCACAGCTCGATCCGACCCGCGCCAGCCGTGATGGCCTCGGCCAGCCCTGCGGTGCTGTCGATGCAGACCTCCACCAACACCTTCATCGTGCAAACGCCTCAATGCCAGCCTCGGCCGCGCCAACAAGTCCCGGTTCCGGGCGACACATCGCAGGCACGACCATGGGTGATTCCGTTTGATGCAAAATGGCCTTTCGCAGGCGCAGGTCAAGCGCCTCAAGCAGCGGCGTCACGGTCGCCAAGCCACCCCCGACCGGCAGGATCGACGCCCCGACGGTGTTGGTCACCATCGCCAAAGGCGGCACGATCAGGTCCAGCCAAAGCGCGACGGTCTGCGCGGCGCAGGCCTCGCCCCCCTGCCAATCGGCCAGAATGACAGTGGACGGCACGGTCACGCCATGCAGGCAGCGGTGCAACCGTTCCAGCCCGCGCGCGCCACAGACGGCGTCGACACAGCCCCTTAAGCCGCAGCCACAGGGAAAATCCCACGGCGGCGCAATCACCGGACCATGGCCCCATTCGCCGGCATAGCCACCCGCGCCGGTGACCAGTTGGCCGTTCAGCACCAGACCGCCGCCCACCCCCGTGCCAAGGATGATGCCGAACACGTTGCGATGCCCGCGCCCTGCGCCCTGACGCGCCTCGGCCAAGGCAAAGCAATCAGCGTCATTCAGCACCAGCACCGGCAGGTGCAGGGCCGCCTGCACCTCGGCGCGCAGAACCCGGCCATCGGCGCAGGGGATATTGGCCACCGTGATCCGCCCGGTTTCGGGCGCCACCACCCCGGCAATGGCAATCGCCACGCCGCGCAGGTCACGCCCGTGGGCAAAGCCGCGCAGCGCCGCCAGAAACGCGCCAAAATCGGTGGCGGGCGTCGGCACATCCCCCAACGGCGTCGGGCGCGCGCGTCCATCCGACAGCGCCGCCTTGATCCGCGACCCGCCAATGTCAAAGCACAGGATCATCGCATTTCCCCGTTCGGTCCGCTGCATGGCTTGACAGCACTTGCCCGCCGCCGCAAGACGCATGCCACCCGGCACAGGAGACACCCCGATGACCCCCGCTGCAGATGACCGCCTGATCGTGGCGCTGGACGTGCTCAATGTGGTGCAGGGTCTGCAGCTTGCCGCCCGCATCGGCGACGCCGCCAGCTTTTACAAGATCGGGCTGGGCATGCTGACAGGCGGGGGCCTTGCGCTGGCCAATGAGTTGAAGCACGAACAGGGCAAGCGCGTCTTTCTGGACCTCAAGCTGTTCGATATCGGCGCCACGGTCGAGGCCGCCGTGCGTGGCATCGCCCAGTATGATCTGGATTTCCTGACCGTCCACGGCGACCCGCAAGTGGTGCGCGCGGCCCAAGAGGGCGCAGGCGGTACCGGGCTGAAGATCCTGGCGGTCACCATCCTGACCTCGCTGGACCGCGACGATCTGGATGCCAATTGCATCAAGCCGGGCGACATCCATGCCATCACGCTGGAACGCGCCGCCCGGGCGCTGTCCGCCGGGGCCGATGGCGTGATCGCCAGCCCGCAAGAGGCCGCCCTGATCCGCGCCCTGCCCGAAGCCACGGGCAAGTTGATCGTGACCCCCGGCATCCGTCCGTCAGGCAGTGCCACAGGCGACCAGAAACGCATCGCCACCCCGTCGCAGGCGATATCGGATGGCGCTGACCATATCGTTGTAGGCCGCCCGATCTGGACCGACGCCGATCCGGAACAAGCCGCCCGCCGGATCATCGCCGAATTGCCGATGCGCCGCGGGTAAGGCCGCCCGGGACAAGGGGGCTGTCTGCCCCCTCGGCGCGTGCCGCGCCTCACCCCCGAGGATATTTCTGGAAAGAGAAAGTCACACATGCGGGCCGAAAGGCTTCGTTAACCCTGCTGTGGCAGTCTGATCGGGCGGTACAGGCGGGGACGCCGATGACCGCGAAAGGGAAAGGGCCACCCTGCGGCATGGTTTTGCCCACCCGTCGGGGTGGCCTCGCTTTCTCTTTCGGAAAATATCCTCGGGGGGCGCGCGGCACGCTCGGCGGGGGGCAGACAGCCCCCCGGCCCGGCACGCCAAGGGCGCAGCCCTCAATCGTTGATGTCACGATCCCACAATTTGACCTGACCTTCGCGCACCCCCATCGTCCGGCGCAGCACCAGCCATGCCACCAGAGAGGCAATCGCGAACACAAGGATCAGGACGGCAAGGCTGTTTCCCAACAGCCCAAGCCCAAGCCCGGCACCGGTGACCAACGCCCCGATGGCAAAGCCGAGGAAGATGTAGCCGGGCGCCAACACCTCCAGCACACCCAGTGCGAAACCGGCCACCACCCAGACCCACCAGACCGTCATCATCACACACGCCCTTTCAGCATCTTGAAGGCATCGGCAAAGGCATCCAGCGCCTGTGCGGGCAACAGGATGGTTTGCTTGCCCGTGCCTTGCGCCACCTTCGCCAAAGCCTCGACCTGCGCCAAGGCCAGCTGATACTGCGCCGCCTCCAGCCCGGATTCCCTGATCGCAATGGCGATGGCCGCCGTGGCATAGGCTTCGGCATCCGCCGTGACGCGCTTGGCCTTTGCCTGCTGTTCGGCCGCATAGAGATCGGCGTCAGCGGCCAGTTCGACCGAGCGTTTCTTGCCCTCGGCCTCCATCACCTGCGCGCGCCGCGCCCGTTCGGCGTTCAGCTGTTGCAACATCGCGGCCCGGGTGGCCTCGTCCAGATTGACGTCCAGAATCTCGGCGCGCGTCACCTCGACGCCCCAGTCATCGACCATTGCCGTTACCTGTTCGCGCACCCTCTCGATCAACTGGGCGCGGTTGGATTGCACCTGGTCCAGTTCGATCTTGCCGATCTCGCTGCGCACGATGCCGGCCACGGTGGTGGCAATCGCGCCATCGACATCGCGGATGCGGTAGACCGTCTTCTCCGGCTCGGTGATCCGGTAGAAGACGCTGGTTTCGACCTTGACCAGCACGTTGTCGGCGGTGATCGCGTCCTGGCTGGCGGTAGGCAACTGCCGTTCCAGAATGGAAATCCTGTGCGCCACCCGGTCCAGAAACGGCACCATGAAGTTGATGCCCGGCCCCAGCACCGACCGCAACCTTCCAAAGCGTTCCACGACGTGCTTTTCCGACTGCGGCACAATCCGCACGCCCAGAAAGATGCACAGAATGATGAAGGCGGCAACGGCCAGAAAGACCGCGTTGCCGCCGATAAACTGATCAAGCTCCATGTCGGGCGACCTTATGTTCTGAAATGACCTTTCCAAGATGGCCGCTGTCGGGACCAAGCGCAAGCCGAGGGAGATTCTTGCGAAATTCAGCAGTTTCCAACGTTTTCAGATCGCCTGTTATTTGATCGAAAGATGTTTCTTCGACAGATCAGCGCATTTGGCCGTATTTCTTTCGTAAATGCGATACGCAGATATCATCTTTGCCAAGAAATCCCGTCTGACTGGTGGCATCTCTCTTCAATCCCCCGTCTGCGAAAGGTTTGCGGCATGAAGATCGTCGTTCTTGGTTCTGGTGTGATCGGTGTGACCTCGGCTTGGTATCTGGCCCGCCAAGGGCATGAGGTGACGGTGATTGACCGCCAGCCTGCCGCCGCGCTGGAAACAAGTTTCGCCAATGCCGGTGAAATCAGCCCCGGCTATTCGGCGCCATGGGCGGCCCCCGGTATCCCGGCCAAGGCGATGAAATGGCTGTTCATGCAGCATGCGCCGCTGATCATCCAGCCGCGCCCGGACCCCGAGAAAATCCGCTGGGTCGCGCAGATGCTGGGCAATTGCACCTCTGCCGCCTATGCCCGCAACAAAGCGCGCATGGTGCGGCTGGCCGAATACTCGCGCGATTGCCTGACCGATCTTCGGGCCGAGACGGGCATTGCCTTTGACGAACGCCAGCAAGGCACGCTGCAACTGTTCCGCACGCAAAAGCAGGTGGATGCCGCTGGGAAAGATATTGACGTGCTGCGTCAGGGTGGCGTGCCGTTCGAGATGCTCGATGTGAAAGGCTGCATTGCTGCCGAACCCGGTCTGGCCGCGTCGCGCCACAAGATCGCGGGGGGTCTGCGCCTGCCCAAGGATGAAACCGGCGATTGCTTTCTGTTCACCCAGGGGCTTGCCGACCGTGCCGCCGCACTGGGTGTCAGCTTCCGCCACGGCGTGTCGATTGACCGGCTGAACATGGCGGGCGGGCGCATTGCCTCGGTGACCACCTCGGCGGGCGATGTGACGGCCGATGCTTTTGTCGTGGCCCTTGGGTCTTACTCGCCCCGGCTGGTCAACCCGTTGGGGCTGCGCCTGCCGGTCTATCCGGTCAAGGGCTACTCGATCACCGTGCCGGTTGCCGATGATGCCCGCGCGCCGGTCTCGACCGTGATGGACGAAACCCACAAGATCGCCATCACCCGTCTGGGCGACCGTATCCGCGTGGGCGGCATGGCTGAAATCGCCGGCTATGACCTTTCCCTGTCGGACAAGCGCAAGCGCACGCTGCAACATTCGGTCGAAGACCTGTTCGGCGGCGCGGGCGACCAGTCGCGCGCCACGTTCTGGGCCGGTCTGCGCCCGATGACCCCTGATGGCACCCCCATCATCGGCCGCAGCCCGATTGCCAACCTGTTCCTGAACACCGGGCACGGCACCCTGGGCTGGACCATGGCCGCAGGGTCGGGCCGGATGCTGGCCGATCTGGTCAGCGACCGTGTGACCGAGATTGACAGCCACGACCTTGGCTACGGTCGCTATCAAAAGGCTGCCCGTCGCCCGCGCCTTGCCAGTCTGCCTGCGCCCGTTGCCGGATGAACACCCAAGATTGCTGCTTGCCAAATACTCCCGCCGGAGGCTTCCGTCATCCGTCCCAAGCCCGACGGCAGGGACTGTGCGCCCCGGTCGCGGCAGGCTATGATGCGCCATCATGCCCGCCTTGTGCCGCGATTGTCTGACGTGCCTTGACAGCGCCCCCGCCTCGGGGCGCTGCCCGTCCTGTCGCAGCCCGCGTCTGGTGTCGCACCCGGACCTGTTCACCCTGTCCATCGCGCATATGGATTGCGACGCCTTTTACGCCTCGGTGGAAAAGCGCGATGATCCCGGCCTTGCCGACAGGCCGGTCATTGTCGGCGGCGGCGCGCGCGGGGTTGTGTCCACCTGCTGCTATCTGGCCCGCATCCATGGCGTGCGCTCGGCGATGCCGATGTTTCAGGCGCTGAAACTGTGCCCCGACGCGGTGGTGGTAAAGCCGCGCATGTCCCGCTACGTCGAGGTCAGCCGCCAGATCCGCGCGCTGATGGAATCGTTGACCCCCGCCATCGAGCCGCTGTCGCTGGACGAGGCGTTTCTGGATCTGACCGGCACTGCCCGCCTGCATGGCGCGCCGCCTGCCGTGATGCTGGCCCGCCTGACCCGGCAGATGGAAACCGAACTGGGCGTTACCGGGTCTGTCGGCCTGTCGCACAACAAGTTTCTGGCCAAGATCGCCTCTGATCTTGACAAGCCGCGTGGCTTTTCGGTGATCGGCCCGGATCAGGCGCAGGGCTTTCTGGCCAGACAGTCGGTGCGCGTTCTGTGGGGCGTTGGCACCGCCACGCAAGCGGCACTGGAAAAGGCAGGGATTCGCGGCATCAGTGACCTGCTGCGCTGGGACCGCACCGACCTGACCGCCCGCTTTGGCCACACGGGTGACAGGCTCTGGCACCTTGCGCGCGGCATCGATCACCGCCGCGTGTCGCGCGACGATGCGGTGAAGTCGATCTCCAAAGAGACAACATTTTCCGAGGATACCTCTGACCCCGACCTGCTGGACGGCCACCTGTGGCGGCTGGCCGAGCAGGTGGCAGACCGGGCCAAGGCAAAGCGCCTTGCCGGGCGCACGGTCACGTTGAAGCTCAAGCGCGGCGATTTTCAGACCGTGACCCGCCGCCAGACCTTGCCTGACGCCACGCAAATGGCCGACCGGATCTATCGCATGGCGCGCGGGCTGTTTGATCAGGCCGGGCAGGCAGGGCCGTTGCGGTTGATCGGGGTCGGCATTGCCGACCTGTGCGCCGAAGATCAGGCAGACCGCGCCGCCGACCTGCTGGACCCCGACGCCCCCAGACGCGCCGCCGCCGAGCGCGCCACCGATGCGATCCGCGCGCGTTTTGGTCAGGATGCCATCCTCAAGGGCCGGGCGTTGCGCTGATCGGCAGCGCTTGCGGGCAAAGGGCGCGACACCTGTCTGGCTTCGCCTTGGGACCGCCAGACCACGCGCCGGTGTCGGCAGGCCGATGTCAGGCCGCGCCCGGGGCTATTCGGCAGCCAAGGGCAGGCACAGGCGACCGATTTCGGTTATCTGCGCAATCACCCCGGTCAACACCGCCTTGAACGCCTCGAAATCCGCCGACGGGGCGACGCGGGCCTCATCCAGATACAGCGCGCGGTCAATCTCGACCTGCACCACATGAAATCCGCGTGATGGTCGACCGTAAGCCTGCGCGATATAGGCCCCGGCAAAGGGCGCGTTGCGCGCCACCCGCAGACCCGCCGCTTGAAACGCGGCTTCGACCTGATCCACCACGTCGCGCGCCGCCGCCGCCCCGAAGCGGTCGCCCAGCACCACCTCGGGCCGCGCCAAGCCCGAGCGGCTGTGCGATTCGATGGCTTCGTGCGGCATCGAATGGCAATCCACCAGCACGGCCTGACCGAATTGCGCATGGCTTTCTTCGGTCAACCGGCGCAGCGCGGCGTGATAGGGACGCCAATAGCAGCGGATCCGCTCTTCGGCCTCGGCCAGCGGCATCTTGGCGCCATAGATCGCCCGCCCGCCGGCCACGACCCGGGGAATCACCCCCAGACCCGAGGCAACCCGCAGGTTATGCGGGCTGCGCGCAACCCCTTCCACCACCGAGGCATCCAGTTCATCGGCGGCACGGTTCAGGTCGATAAAGGCGCGCGGCGCACAGGCAGACAGCAGCGGCGCGCCGAAATCGGTGGCCGACCGGAACAGATCATCGACGAAAGCATCTTCCGACGACCGGATCACCTGCGCATCCAGCACCGACCCCGCAAGGAACGATGCCGGATACATCCGCCCGCTGTGCGGTGATGAAAACACCACCGGGGTTTCGCGGCGGTCAGGCTGGTACAAGGTATAGGCGTCGCTTTTCAATGATCTCTCCCTCTTGCCAATGTTATAGCGGGCTTTGCCGATTTGCCAAAAGCCTTGATGCGACGCGGCACAGAAATGCAAACCCCCTTGCACCCCCCCCGGCAACTGGCTATAGACCCGCCCACACCGGCGCGGTTCCCCCGCGTCCTTTTCATTGGGCAATGGGGAATGGCGGCAGGAACGTGGGCGGTTAGCTCAGCGGTAGAGCACTACGTTGACATCGTAGTGGCCACTGGTTCGATCCCAGTACCGCCCACCATTCGCCGTCCCTTAATCGGGGCATTTGTTTTCAACTGGCGCGTGATGCGCCGCGACCAAGGAAAGAGACGACCATGAAAGTCGCCAACTCGCTCCGTTCGCTGAAAACGCGTCACCGTGATTGCCAGGTCGTGCGCCGCAAGGGCCGCGTCTATGTGATCAACAAGACGCAAAAGCGCTACAAGGCCCGTCAGGGTTGATCGCGCTGTCAGCAACACCGGCATAGGGCCGCCATGGGCAACCGGGCGGCCTTTTGCTTGGCTTGGCCCTTTTTGCCTGACTTGGCCGTGCCCCTTGCTTGCCCTTCGGCAAAGTCCGGCTAGCTCCGAGTCATGCTGACGCCCGCCACCACACGCTGGATCGTCACCGCCCTTACCATGGCAACCGCCGGGCTGGCGGTGTTTCACAATCAGGGCCTGCCCGAAGATCGCTGGCTGTTTGTGAAAACCCTGCTGCCAATGCTGTTTGGCGCGGGGCTGTCGCAGTGGCTGCTTTTTCCGCTGTTCGCGCGCAAGTCCGGCACCCTTGGCTGGATGCTGGACATCCTGACCTTTGCCCTTGTCATCGGCCTTGCCGGGCTGATTTCAGGCACCCTGCTGATGCCGGGGCCGGGCACGGTTCTGGGGCCGCTGGTCGCCCTGTCGCTTCCGGCTTCATCGCCGTTGACCGCCCTGATTTATGCGGTCGGTGCGGTGGCTGTCGTGGTTCTGGCCCGCCGGGCACCGCGCCTGAGGGCTTCCGGAACCTGACGCAGACCACGCCGCCCCAATGCGACCCGCCTGAGACCTGACCGCAGCGTCGCGATGGACAGCCCGGCCCCGTGCCCGTAACATCTGGTCACGCCAATCGAGGTCGCCATGCCCCTGCCGCTTGCCCCGCTTTTGCCCATCGTTCTGCGCCTTGGCGCCTTTGCCGCCGTTGGCTATGCCGCGCGCCGCGCGCTTGCCCGCCGCAGCCACATCGGCCGCACCGACCAGCGTTCCGAAGACGCGCTGGATGATCTGGATCAGGGCCTTGCCACCCACGCTCCGCGCGATGCAACCGGGCAGCGCAACGCCGCCTTTCGGCTGTGCCGCACGATCCGCTTTCGCGGTGCCAGCTACGAACTTGACACCGGCGCAATTGCCCGGTTCCGCCTTCGGAAACTGGAATGAAACTTTATCACTCTTCCACCTCGCCCTATGTGCGCAAGGTGATGGTCCTGATCGCCGAGGCCGGGGTGCCCGGCATTGCCACGGTCGCGGTCTCGGGCACCCCCGTGGACCCGGACCTCAGGCTGGCCGAATCGAACCCGCTGGGCAAGGTGCCGGCGCTGGACCGCCCCGATGGCCCGACGCTGTATGACAGCCGGGTGATCTGCCGGTTTCTGGACGCGCAGGCCGGGGCTGGCCTTTACCCCCCCGCGCCGCGGCTGTGGGACACGCTGACAGTCGAGGCAACTGCCGATGGCATCCTCGATGCTGCCGTGCTGATGGTCTATGAAACGCGCGTCCGGCCCGAGGCAAACCGCTATGCCCCTTGGGTCGAAGGCCAGTGGGCCAAGGTGGACCGGGCGCTGGATGTGTTGGAAACCCGCTGGATCGACCACCTGTCCGGCCCGCTGGACATCGGCCAGATCGCAACCGGCTGCGCGCTGGGCTATCTGGATTTCCGCCTTGGCAGCCGCAACTGGCGCAAGACGCGGCCAAAGCTGGCCGAATGGGAGGCGCAGTTTGCCAAGCGTGCGTCGATGCAGGCCACGTTGCCGCCGGGCTGATATGGCACTTCCGTTGTCCGATTTCCTGCCGGTCTGGGGCTTTCTGGCCGCCAACATCGTCTCGCCCGGGCCGAATGTGCTGACCACGATCGCGCTGTCGATGGGGTCGGGGCGCGCGGCGGGTTTCGGCTCGGCCAGCGGCGTGGGGCTTGGCATCGGGCTGTGGTGCCTCGGCATGACACTGGGTGTCGCGGCTGTGATCACGCTGCTGCCGCAGATCCAGATCGCGCTGACGCTGGCCGCCATTGGCTTGCTGGCGTGGTTTTCGCTGCGCTATCTGCGCGCGGCTTGGGCTGGCTGGCGGGCACAGGCGATGCGCCTGCCGCCTGCATCCGAAGGGCTGCGTTGGGCCGATGGCTTTCGACGCGCGCTGCTGGTGAACGCGGTCAACCCCAAGGCGCTGACCTCATGGCTGGCGGTTCTGGGCCTGTTTCCGGCGGCCCGCGCCGACGCCCTTGATGTGGCCCTGCTTTGTGCCGGGGCCTGCGTCTTGTCCTTCACCATCCACAGTGCCTACACGCTGGCGTTTTCGACCCCGACCGCCGCCAGGGCCTATCTGTCGGCAGGCTGGGCCTTGCAGGCGCTGGCCGGCTTGATGTTTGCCGGCTTTGCGCTACGACTTGTCGCAGGGACTTGATGCGGGGAATGATCGGGATAGTCTTTCTGACATTGGACGACGGCCGCCCGTAAATGCAGGGTAATTGCCTGCTTTTACGGCTAGGATGCGCCCTATTGTCCGCTGGACGTGGATCAGCCTTCTGGCTACAACCGCGGTCAGCAAGCTGATGGGAAACCATCGACTCGATGTAACCATGGGCTGTGCATGTTTCAGCCCCGGAAGGGAGAATATCTCGTGTCCCACGCTGAAGACCAGGCAGGTACCCGCCGTGATTTCCTGTATTACGCCACCGCCGGTGCCGGTGCTGTTGCCACGGGGGCAGCAGTCTGGCCCCTTGTCAACCAGATGAACCCGTCGGCCGACGTTCAGGCGATGTCGTCGATTTTCGTCGACATTTCCGAGGTTGAAGTCGGAACGCAACTGACGATCAAATTCCTTGGCAAGCCGGTGTTCATCCGCCGCCGCTCGGAATCCGACATTGAAAGCGCCCGCGCGACCGCCTTGTCGGAATTGCCCGACAAACTATCGGAAAACCCGAACAAGCCGGGCACCGATGCCTCGGACGAAAACCGGGCGATGGACGAGGCCGGCGAATGGCTGGTGATGATCGGCGTTTGCACCCACCTTGGTTGCGTGCCGATCGGCGATGGCTCGGGCGATTTCAACGGTTGGTTCTGCCCCTGCCACGGCTCGCACTACGATGCGGCAGGCCGCATCCGCAAAGGCCCCGCACCGCGCAACCTAGACATTCCGGTGGCGTCCTTCGTTGACGACGTCACAATCAAGCTGGGATAAGGATAAACCTCATGGCCGGTATTCCGCACGACCATTACGAGCCCAAGACGGGCGCCGAAACATGGCTTCACAAGCGCCTGCCGATCGTCGGCTTGCTTTATGACACCATGATGCTGCCCACACCCAAGAACCTGAACTGGATGTGGATCTGGGGCATTGTCCTGACCTTCTGCCTTGTGCTGCAAATCGTGACCGGCATCGTGCTGGCCATGCATTACACGCCGCAGGTCGATCTGGCCTTCGCGTCGATCGAACACATCATGCGCAACGTGAATGGCGGGCATATGCTGCGCTATCTTCACGCCAATGGCGCGTCGCTGTTCTTTATTGCCGTCTATCTGCACATCTTCCGCGGCCTTTACTACGGGTCTTACAAGGCCCCGCGCGAAGTGACGTGGATCATCGGCATGCTGATCTATCTGGCGATGATGGCAACCGCCTTCATGGGCTATGTTCTGCCCTGGGGCCAGATGTCGTTCTGGGGGGCCACCGTGATCACCGGCCTGTTCGGCGCGATCCCCGGTGTTGGCGGCGCGATTCAGGCGTGGCTGCTGGGCGGCCCGGCCGTCGACAACGCCACGCTGAACCGCTTCTTCTCGCTGCATTATCTGCTGCCCTTCGTGATTGCGGCGCTGGTTGCCGTGCACATCTGGGCCTTCCACACCACTGGCAACAACAACCCGACCGGGGTTGAGGTGCGCCGCGGATCCAAGGAAGAGGCCGAGCGTGATACGCTGCCGTTCTGGCCGTATTTCGTGATCAAAGATCTGTTCGCTCTGGGCGTGATCCTGGCCATCTTCTTTGCCGTCGTCGGCTTCATGCCGAACTACCTTGGCCACCCCGACAACTACATCGAGGCGAACCCGCTTTCGACGCCGGTTCATATCGTGCCGGAATGGTATTTCCTGCCGTTCTACGCCATCCTGCGCGCCTTCACCGCCGATGTCTGGATCGTGGCGCTGACCGAATGGGTGACCTTCGGCATCGTCGATGCCAAGCTGTTCGGCGTGCTGGCGATGTTCGGGTCGATCATCGTGATGGCACTGACGCCCTGGCTTGACACCTCGTCGGTCCGCTCTGGCCGCTATCGGCCGATGTTCAAGTGGTGGTTTGTCGGTCTGTGCGTCGACTTCGTGATCCTGACATGGGTCGGGGCCATGCCGACCGAAGAGCCCTACTCCACGATTTCGCTGATCGCCTCGGCCTACTGGTTTGGCTATTTCCTGATCATCCTGCCGCTTCTGGGTGTGATCGAAAAGCCGGAACCACAGCCTGCGACCATCGAAGAAGACTTCAACAGCCACTACGCCCCGCCGTCTGCCCCGGCAGCGGCCCAGCCGGCCGAGTGAGAAAGGAACTGACTGACATGTTCAGGAACATCACCCTCACCGCCGTTTCTGCCCTGGCCATCACGGCCGGGGCGGCCCTTGCCGCCAGTGGTCCGCACACGCATTTCGAAGACGTGGCCTTTGCCCATGAAGGCCCGTTTGGCACCTTCGACCAGCTGCAGCTGCAACGCGGCCTGCAAGTCTACACCGAGGTCTGCTCGGCCTGCCACGGTCTGCGCTATGTCCCGATCCGCACCCTGTCGGACGAAGGCGGTCCGCAGATGCCCGAAGACCAGATCCGCGCCTACGCCACGCAATTCACCGTTGTCGATGAAGACACCGGCGAAGACCGTGATGGCAAACCGACCGACCATTTCCCGATGTCACAGCTGTGGAACGCACCTGACCTGTCGGTGATGGCCAAGGCGCGGGCGGGCTTTCACGGCCCGGTCGGAACCGGCATCAGCCAGTTGCTGAACGGGATCGGCGGGCCGGAATATATCTATTCGCTTCAGACGGGCTATGCCGACAACCCTGACTGTGCCCCCGATGGCATCGACGGCTATTATTACAACACCGCCTTCCCGGCCGGAGGCATTCCTGACAGTTGCAAGGATGAACATGGTGTTTCGACCGTGCCGGGAAGCTGGATCGCCATGCCGCCGAACCTGGAAGACGGTCTTGTGACCTATGCTGACGGCACCCCAGCTACTGTTGAAAACATGGCCGAGGACGTTGCCTCGTTCCTGATGTGGACGGCAGAGCCGAAGATGATGGCGCGCAAGGAAGCTGGCTTCAAGGCCGTGCTGTTCTTGATCGTGCTGTCGACCCTGCTGTATCTGACCAACAAGAAGCTGTGGTCCAAGGTCAAGGGTCAGCGCATCGCCTGATCGCAACCGGTTCATGAAACTGCACGAAAAACCCCGCTGCAAGGCGGGGTTTTTTCATGTCACGGCCCCAGATACGCACGCAAGGCCGGTGGTGGATTGGCAAAAAACGCCGCTGTCGGCACCGGGGCCTGCGCCACACCTTCGGCCACCAGAACCGTTTGGCGCGCAAAGCCCATGGCATCCTTCGGGTCATGCGTCACCAGCATGACCAGGGCACCGGTCTCGTCCGCCACCTCGGCCACCAGGGCGAGCATCTCGGCCTTCAGCGCCGGGCCAAGGGCCGCAAAGGGTTCATCCAGCAGCAAGATCGGGCGCGCCCGCAACAAGGCCCGCGCCAAGGCGGCCCGACCGATCTGCCCGCCGGAAAGCTGGCCGGGCCGACGCTCGGCCATCCCTGACAACCCCACCCGCACCAGCGCCTGTTCCACTTGGCGCGCCTGATCGCGCGACAAGCGCAGGTCAGGCCGCAGGCCCAGCCCAAGGTTCTGGGCCACGCTTAGATGCGGAAACAGGTTCTGATCCTGAAACAGGCTGCTGATCGGCCTCGCCCCGGGCGACACCTTGGCAAGATCCTGCCCTTTCCACAGTACCCGGCCGGACACCGGTTCAAAGAACCCGGCAATTGCCGAAAGCAGCGTGGATTTCCCAGCCCCCGACGGCCCGATGATCGCCACCCGTTCGCCGCAGGGAACCGACCAGTCTGCCGTCAGGCGAAACCCGTCTTGCGCCAGCACAAGTCGGTCAAGTTGCAGCATGCCAGCGCCCCCAAGCATCAAACGCCCAAAACAGCGCAAAGCTGATCGCCACCAGCACCAGCGCCGCTGCCGCCGCCGTGTCGATCCGGTAAGCCGCCATCAACCGCTGCACCACCAGCGGCAAGGTGGCGGTCTGGTCTGACGCAAACAGCGCAATCACCCCCAGATCGCCCATCGACAGCGCCGCCACCAGCCCGGCACCAAAACCCAAGGGCCGCGCCAGACGCGGAACCGCCACCAGCCGCAGCCACGCCGCACCGTGCAGGCCAAGACTGTCTGACAATCGGCCATAATCGGCAAACAGCACCCGCGCTTCGGGCAACAGCAGCCGGTAAACAAAGGGCAGCGACAGCGCCACATTCGCCGCAACCGTCACCGGCAGCGCCAGATCCGACGGCGCGGCCCATGGCTGCACCAGCAAGAACAACCCGGTCCCCAGCACAAGGCCCGATGTCGCCAGCGGCAACAAGGCGATGCCGTCCAGAACCAAAGCCCCCGGCCCGCCCTGCGCCACCCGCAGCGCCAGCACCAGTGCCGCCGCGACGGTGGCCGCAGTTGATATCAGCGCCACCGTCACCGACCGGCCCGCCGCCGCCCACACCGCCACCGGCACCTCGGCCAGCCCCGGCAGCCCGCGCAGCACGATCGCGCCCAGCGGCAGCAGCAAGAACCCCGCCGCCAGCCCGATCGCCAGAACATCCGCCAGCAACGGCCCTGCGCCGCGCGCCTGCACCACGGGCGCGCGGCCCAAACCTGCGCCAAAGCTGGTGGGTGTCACCGCCCGCCACGCCAGCACCGCAATCGTCGCGCACAGCGCAAACTGCAACCCAGACAGCATCGCCGCGCGGCCAAGGTCAAAGTCAAACCGCACCGCCTGATAGATCGCCAGTTCCACCGTCGTGGCCTTTGGCCCGCCACCCAGGGTCAGCGCCACGGCAAAGCAGGTCAGGCACACCACGAGGATCACCGCGAACGCCCCCGGCAGCACCGCGCGCAGCATCGGCCGCTCCAGATGCAGCGCCACCTGCGCCGGGGCAAAGCCCAGCGACTCGGCCAGACGAAACCGTTCGGCCGGAATCGACTGCCAGCCTTGCAGCACCATCCGCACCGCCAGCGGCAGGTTCAGAAACACATGTGCCAACACCACACCCTGCGCGCCATAGATCGACACCGGTGCAACGCCCAGTCCCGCCAGCAGTCCATTCACCAGACCAGACCGGCCAAACACCGCGATCAGGCCCATCACCGCCACAATCACCGGCAACAGGAACGGCGCGCCCATCAGAGTGATCAGCGCCCCGCGCCCCGCAAACCGCCGCCGCGCCAAGGCCCGCGCCACCGGCACCGCCAGCAGACACGACAGCAGCGCCGAAACCACCGCCTGCCACAGCGTAAACCACAGCGTCTGCGCGTCGCCCGGCACCAGTGACGGCCACGCCCCGGCGCGCAGCGCTACAGCCCCAAGCGGCAGCAGAACCAGCGCCGCGACCAAGGCCGCGACGCCAGCCCCCGTCACTGCGACAGCGCCGCGCGCCATTCCTCGACTGCCTCCACCCGCATCGCCTCGGCCTCAGTCTCCGTCAGGAACAGCACCTTGTCGGGCATCGGCAGCGCCGCCCAGCCTTCGAGCCAGTCAGCCTGCGACAAGGCCGACGGCAGCGACCAGTTCGCCACCGGGATCGTCTTCTGAAAGTCTGGCGTCAGCACCCATGCCATGAAGGCATCCGCCAGTTCTGGCTGATCGGTCGCGGCAATCTTGCCCACGGTTTCGGCCATGAAATAATGCCCCTCGGGGAAGATCGCGGCCTTCTTGGTCAGGTCATTCTCGGCAAAGATGTGATAGGCGGGCGACGTGGTATAGCTGAGCACCATGTCCGCTTCACCGGCCGTGAACAGGCCATAGCTTTCCGACCAGTCCTTGGTGACGGTCAGGATATGCGGCGCAAGGTCGGCCCAAAATGCCCCGGCCTGATCGCCATAGACCGCCTTCACCCACAGCACCAAAGCCAGCCCCGAAATGGATGTGCGCGGGTCTTGGATCACCACCTTCACCGCCTCGGGCAGGCTGCGCATCGCCTCCAGCGTGGCGGGCGGCGCTTCCATCCGGGTCGTGTCATAGACAAACGCCGTGTGGCCCCAGTTGAACGGCAGAAAGGTGTCATCCGGCCATGCCACCGGCAACGTCAGCGCCGACAGGTCTTGGCCATGCGGGCCAAAGAACCCGGTCGCCCGCGCCCGCGCCAGCACATCGGTGGTCAGGCCAATCACCACATCGGCCTTGGTACGGTCGCCTTCCAGCAGCAGGCGCGGCATCAGATCGCCGGTTGAAAATTGCAGATCGCAATTGCAAAACGCCTCAAACCCGGCCTCGATCGCCGGTCCGGGGCCCCATTCGCTGGTAAAGTAATCGCCCGCGTAAACAGTCAGCACTGGGGTTTCCGCCGCGGCCATCAGGGCCACGCAGGAAAAGCCAGTCGCAAGGATCGAAGTTCGCATGTCTTCCTCCAATTGCGACGGAACAGGTCGGGCTTGGAGGTCATCCTTCGCACCTTCCCTCCGCCGGTATGATCCGGTTCAGGTTCAACGGGTCCGCTTTCGCATCTCAGCCCACCAGATAAACCACTGGGCACCCCGAGGTATCGGTGAGGATAGGCTGCCACACGGCAGGTGCAAGCAAAAAACTCAGTCGGTCACAATCAGCGCCGCCAATCCTTCGCGATAGGTCGGATACAGCAGCTTCACCCCCAGCTCGTCCTTGATTCGGTCATTGCGCACGCGCTTTGACTCGGAATAGAAGCTGCGCGCCATCGGCGTCATTTCGGCCTGATCGAAGGGAAGCGCAGGCGGTTCCGGCAGGCCCAAAAGCGCAGCGGCAAGAGACAACACATCTTCGGGCGGGGCGGGTTCATCGTCGCAGACGTTATAGGCCGCCCCCGGGTTGGGCCGCGCGATGGATGCCGCCAGCACCTGCGCGATATCGTCAACATGCGTTCGGCTGAAAAACTGGCCCGGCTTGATGATCCGCCGCGCCGACCCGTCGTGCACCTTTTCAAACGGGCCACGACCGGGGCCATAGATCCCCGCCAGCCGAAAGATATGAACTGGCAGGCCGGTTTCCAGCCATTGCTGTTCCGCCAACACCCGATGCGCGCCGCGCGGGCTTGCCGGGGTCAGCGGCGTGGTCTCATCGACCCAAGCGCCCTGATGATCGCCGTAAACCCCGGTGGTGGAAAGATACCCCAGCCATTGCACCGCCGCTTGCGCGATGCCCGGCTGCGCCACCAGAAACGGGTCGCCCGCCGCATCCGGGCCAGCCGAGACCAGAATATGCGTCGCCCGCGCCAAGGCAGGGCCAAGGTCGCCGGGCCAAAGCAACGGCTCGACACCGCTTTGGCGCAGAGTGTCTGCCTTGGCCGGGCTGCGCGTGGTGCCAATGACAGACCAGCCTTGCGGCAAAAGCACACGCGCAAGCGCCTGCGCCGAATAACCATGGCCAAGGGACAGAAGCGTGTTCATGGGCACAACCTTGCGATGCGGTCAGGTGTTAGGCAGATCAATCGGGTTGCAGCATGTAACCTTCGCCGCGCACCGTTTGCAGATAGCGCGGTTGCTTGGGGTCATCCTCGATCTTGCGGCGCAGGCGGGTGATCTGCACATCGACCGCACGTTCCTGTGCGGCATCGTCGCGGCCCAGATCGGCCACCAGACGCTCACGGCTGATGGCATGACCCGGATGCGCCGAGAACAGCCGCATCAAGGCAGCTTCCGTGGCGGTCAGCCGTACCGGATCGGGCCCGCGCCACAACTCGCCCCGGTCCATGTCATAGCGCACCGGGCCCAGATGCAGCACCTTGGGCGCCGGGTCTGCCCGCACCTGTGGCACCCGGCGCAGAATGGCGTTGATCCGCAACAGCAGTTCCTTCGGCTCGAACGGCTTGCCCAGATAGTCATCCGCCCCGGCCTCGAACCCTTCGATCCGGCTGGCTGTTTCGCCCTTTGCGGTCAAGAGCAGGATCGGGGTCTGCATCTTCTGCCGCAATTCGCGCGTCAGCGTGATGCCGTCTTCGCCGGGCATCATCACATCCAGCACGATCAGGTCAAACTCCAGCCCGGCCAGCAGCCGCCGCGCCTGCGCGCCGTCACGGGCAATGGTCACCAGAAAGCCGTTGCGGATCAGGAACTTCTGCAACAGGCCCCGGATGCGTTCATCATCATCGACCACCAGCAGATGTGCTTCGGGTTGGGTCATGCGCCGCTCTCCTTCAGCCCTTGATACTGCCTGCGCAATTCGGGGTCCATCATCGCCTCCAGCACCTGCCGAAAGCCCGCCACCGCCTGCGGTCCCGCCGCGCGATAGGCCGCCCGCATCCGCGCCCGCTGGGCGTCTGACAATTCCCGCTCCAGTTCCTGGCCCTTGGCGGTCAGAAACAGGTGCCTCTCACGCTTGTCGCGCCGCCCCACCCGGGCCTCGACCAGGCCATCTTCGATCAGCGTGCGCAACACCCGGTTCAGCGATTGCTTGGTCACCCCCAGAATCGTCAGCAGGTTCGACACCGTGGTGCCGGGGCTGCGATGGATGAAATGGATGGCACGGTGATGCGCCCGGCCATAGTCCATACCCTCCAGAATCCGGTCCGGGTCGGCGGTAAATCCGCGATAGGCAAAGAACATCGCCTCAATGCCCTTGCGCACCTGCTCGTCGGTCAGAAACAGCAGGCTTTCGCCGCTGGGGGTCTGGTCTGCCATGTCCGCCTCCCTGATTGGCCACGAAGTTACGTCAGCCTTGTTGACTTTCCAAGAACCAACTGCTACCCCGGCTTCGGTTTTGCGCAATATTATGTCCATAACGGACGCAAACAGCGCAACATTGCGAAACGCTGGGGGTATCATGGCTGGGTATGACGATCGTGACGGGTTCATCTGGATGGATGGCAAGCTGGTGGATTGGCGCGCGGCCAATGTCCATATCCTGACCCATGCCATGCACTATGCAAGCGCCGTGTTTGAAGGCGAGCGGTGCTATAGCGGCAAGATCTTCAAGTCGCGCGAACATTCTGAACGCCTGCGCCAATCGGGTGAACTGATTGACATGCCGCTGCCCTATTCGGTCGACGACATCGAGACCGCCAAGGACGCCGTGCTGAAAGCCAACAACCTGACCGACGCTTACGTGCGCGCCCTTGCCTGGCGCGGCGTGGGCGAAGACATGGGCGTGGCCGCCAAGCGCAACCCGATCCGCATGGCCGTGGCCGTCTGGTCCTGGGGCAACTACTATGGCGACGCCAAGTTCAAGGGCGCGAAACTCGACATCGCCAAATGGAAACGCCCGTCGCCCGAAACCATTCCGCATGCTGCCAAGGCCTCGGGCCTGTACATGATCTGCACCATGTCGAAACACGCGGCCGAGGCCAAGGGCTGCTCGGATGCCATGATGTTCGACTATCGCGGCTATGTCGCCGAAGCCACCGGCGCAAACATCTTCTTCATCAAGGATGGCGAAGTGCACACGCCAATCGCCGATGCCATCCTGAACGGCATCACCCGGCAAACCGTGATCGGCATGCTGCGTGACATGCAGATCAAGGTCATCGAGCGCCGGATCGAAGCGTCAGAGCTTGAGTCGTTCGAGCAATGCTTCCTGACCGGCACCGCCGCCGAGATCACCCCCGTGGGCCAGATCGGCGATTATAACTTTGAGGTCGGCGATCTGTGCAAGCGCATCTCGACCGATTACGAAAAGCTGGTCCGCGCCTGATTTCTATTTTGCGCGTTTTCCGTCCAGGACAATGAAGTAAGCAAATCGAGCCTTTTGGAGGCCTTCGACTCTGGAGAAGGCCTCCAATACTGTTCGAGTTTGAGCAATATCGTTGCGAACTTCGGAAAGTGCGAATTTCTTTAACGGATCATAGTCTGCATCATGGCGCTTATTTTTCAGAGTTATTAAGAGTTGAGCGAACCTTTTGATAGCTAGATCAAATTCGTGACCCAATGCAATTTTGCACTTCTTTTCCAGTTGGCTGTGATCAGGGAGCCGATAAAGAGTTTGATAAGTCTCTACAAAAGCAGTATTGTCTGGGTCGGCTCCGATTGCTCCAACAAGCGTTTCGCTGACACAATGAAACATTGCGTAATAAATATCACTTGTTGCACGCCGCAAGTCAGCCTCGCAGCACTCGCGGGGCATTGGTATTCGCTTCTCCGCGGACCTCAGGAAGCCTTGACTAAGCAGCGTTTGAGTTCTCCATATCGTCAGAAGAAACAAAGCTAGGGATAGGATATGTCCTTAGATCCTGTGGAAATAATGTCCCCCCAAATCTCATCTGAAACCCGGGTCATATCTTCCGCGCTCGGATCACCGAGCGCACTGTCGTATACGACATAAATCCGCAGAACGGACTCACCCTCATCGTTTAAGCTGGGCTCAATGCGCACACTGCGGATACGCTCAGCGCCAAGCAGTCGTCTGACGATAGCTTCTTCTTTGCCCATGATGCGCTCGCTTGCTCTTATTGCTTCGCTAGTGACTCATATTCCGGAAGGAAAGAGAATCCCCTGTAACAAAGAGTCATCGTCAGACGTCTTGTTTCCGTCAGGCCGTCCGCCCGCGCGCGATGCGCAGGAACTGCTTCAACCGCGTCGGGCCTGCCGCCGCGTACGAAACGTGGAACGTCTCACGCCGGGTTTGACCCAGCCGCAGGAACTGCTTGACGCGCCCGCCTGTCGACGGGCTGCGCGTATCGGCCAGATGGCGGCCTGTGGTGCGATTCTGCATTGTCGGTCCTCCTTGTCGATGACTCGGACCGGCAACTTAGCACGATTCGCAGGGCTGCGCTTGATTCAGGTCAGGCCCAAGCCGCGCCGCCGCCCAACGCGCCGCATCGGCCACCGTGGCATCACCGTCGCCGCACAGCCCCAAGGCCACCCCGCGCAACGCTGCATCGCCGGAATTGCCGATGGCATACAGCACGTTGCGCACAAACCGCCCGCGCCCGATGCGTTTGATCGGGCTGCCGGCAAAGCGTGCGCGGAACCCCGCTTCATCCAGCGCCGCAAGCTCCGCCAAGGGTGGCGCGCCATGGCGCGGGGCATAGCCGATCTCGCGCGCGGCCACGGCAAACTTGTTCCATGGGCAGACAGCAAGACAATCGTCGCAACCGCAGATCCGGTTGCCCATCAGCACCCGCAAACCCTCATCCACCGGACCCGCGTGTTCAATGGTCAGATAGGAAATGCAGCGCCGCGCATCCAGCTGGTAAGGCGCGGGAAAGGCCCGCGTCGGGCAGATATCAAGGCACGCCGTGCAAGACCCGCAATGGCTGACCTCGGGCGCGTCGGGGGGCAGCTCCAGCGTGGTGAAAATCGCGCCAAGGAAGAACCAGTTGCCCAGATCACGGCTCAGCAGATTGGTATGCTTGCCCTGCCAGCCCAGGCCCGCCGCCTGAGCCAAAGGTTTTTCCATCACCGGCGCGGTATCGACGAAGACCTTGATCTCGCATGGCGCATCTTTCGGGGCCTGATCCATCAGCCACCGGCCCAGCCGTTTCAGCCGCCGCTTGACCAGATCGTGATAGTCCTTGCCCTGCGCATAGACCGAAATCACCCCCCGCTCCCGCTGCTGCAACAACGGCAAGGGGTTCTCGTCCGGCGCATAGCTTTCCGCCAGCATGATCACCGACCGCGCCTGTGGCCACAGCGCCACAGGATCACCCCGCCACCCCATCCGCTCGGCCATCCACCCCATCTGCCCATGCCGCCCCTCGGCCACGAATTCCGCCAACCGCTCTGCGGCCTGCGGAATGGCATCAGGCGTCGTCACCCGCATCGCCGAAAACCCCTCCTCAAGGGCGCGGGCGTGCAGGCGGGGTTTCAGATCATTGGTCATCGGCGCAGCATACCGCCCGCACCTCGGCAGGACCATTCCCAACCGCGCCGCAATGCACCCCGCTTGCAGCAGGACGCTCCCCCTCCCCCTCGTGGGGAGGGGTCAGGGGTGGGGGGCTGCCAAAGCAGGATGCAAAACCCGTCTGAATGGCCGCTTTGCGGACGGAGCAGACATTTTCAATCAATGCAAAGTCTGGTTAGCTGTCAATCTGATGAATAGCGCTAGGTCAACTTCTCTGCGCTAGTAAACGCAAAACAGCGAAGCTGGGTGGTGAATGATTTGGACTGGCGCAACATCAAAAACAGTCTGTATGGCCTCTCTGTCAACCTCAATGGACTGATAATACCGGCGAAACTGATCGAAGATCATCTTATGCAATACTGCACCAGCTTGGGCGTGTTGACCGGCAACGAAGTCTATCCGATCTACATCCCCGGTTCGGCTACTCTAATCAGGTATAAGGGCAGATACTTCATGATCTGCACCCGTCACCAACTAACTGATACCCCAAACTTTGAAGATGTATGCCTGCTGACGCCACGTGCTGACGGACAGACGAATTGTACCACATCTGGAGGTGCACGTTGGATTAAGCAGGGCAATGAAGGTGATCACCAGCAGATTGTGATCTTTGACTTCACGGAACCGTGCCGTGAAAATCCAGAACTCAAGCCGATGTTTTTCGATTTTCGGCAGCAACACCCAAGCATGCCTGCAGATAGGATTGTCGCATTCATAACCTATGGATATCTCACGACTAAGGCCAAATTTGACTATGAAAATGG
>DYMU01000010.1 GCA_020721445.1 Gemmobacter nectariphilus | reverse complement strand
AAACCGCCCACATATCCCTTCAATCATAACAGTTTCAAAGAGCATGAAGACAAAAAATCACAGAACCACCAATTACTTGGTGCTTCCTGCAACCGCGCCTCCAGAAGTGTTGCAGCAATCCTTCGTTGCTGCTTCCGTCGCTTCCGAACCGCGTCGCCGCGTCTCTTCGTCTTCGGTGAGGCAGTGTTTAGGCCTGGCCGCAAAAACCTGCAAGAGAAAAAGTGCGCGACGCAGCAGATTTTTCGCGAAGCCCTTATTTGCTTGGGCCGTTGCTGCCAAATCGGGCAGGCGATCCGGGCCAAGGCGCAGACTGACCCAAGGGAAGCTGCCCCAACGCCCCAGAATCAGCCCCGATCTTGCCGACTCATGCCTTTGCGGCATCGAATCTTCGCCCGGGTGCAGCCCCGTTCTGACACCACCGCCGCAGCCCATTGCCCCAAACAAGTGTCGAACGCCCGGATTTCCGCCCGCCCTCGCGCACGGGTCTTGACCGTCGCGCCGGCATCAGCGCTTATCAACGAGCGTCATCAATGGATTTTTCATGTTCAACAAAAGCTCTGATCAGACCACCCCGCCCAGCGGCTCTGGCGCCTCGCGCCCGTCGAATGTCAAATCGGTCTTTTCCAGCGACCTGAAGATCACCGGCGAAATCACGTCGTTGGGCGATATCGAGATGATGGGAGAGGTGGATGGCAACATTTCCGCCCGCTCCGTCATCATAGGCAGCGAAGGTCGGATGACCGGGACCGTGACGGCCGAGACGATAGAAGTGCGCGGCAAGATGGCGGGCCAGATCGCTGCAGGCACTTTTACCTTGCGCGCTGCGGCGCAGGTGGCGGCGGACGTTGACTATGGCAATCTGGTCATTGAGAGCGGATCGCAGATCGAAGGCCACTTTTCGCGGATCAAGGGCTGACCCCCTGTCCACGGGATATCTGTGCCGCCCCCGCTTTCGGGGGCGGTTTCATTTTTGCGGGATGGCGTAGGTCAGGCTGGCCCGCGCCACCGGGTCGGGCTGGTCTTCGGAAAAGATCAGCACATCGCCCACTGCCAGTGTGCGCCCCAGTTTCAGCACCCGCGCATGCGCCAGCAGATCGGCTCCTGCCTTGGGCTTGCGCATGAAGTCGATGGCGCAATTGGTGGTAACAGCAAGCGCCACCGGGCCGATGCGCGACAGGATGGCAAGATACATCGCCACATCGGCCAGCCCGAACATCGACGGCCCTGACACCGTGCCTCCGGGGCGCAAATGCCGCTCGGCCACGCGCAGACGCAGCGTCAGACCATCTGAGTCAACGCGTTCCACCCGGAAATCCTCGGCCACCTGACCGAAATCCCGGGCCAGAAAGGCCTGCAGGCCCGGCACGTCCATTTTCAGCGTCATGTCTTTCCTTGCGGCGTCTGGATGGCCTATGGTCTGCGCAAAGACACAGGAAGATGCAATGACCGAACCTTTTGTTCTGCGCCACGATCATGCGGGCGTGGCAACCCTGACGCTGAACGCACCTGCATCGCTGAATGCGCTGTCTGATGCGATGCTGGATGGCCTGTCGCGCGCATTGGACGAACTGGCGCAGGATCGCAGCGCTCGTGTGGTCATCCTGAAGGCCACGGGCAAGGCGTTCTGTGCCGGCCATGACCTGAAGGAAATGCAGGCCGCCCGAACCGCCTCTGACAAGGGTGCCGCCTATTTTGCTGACCTGTTTGCCCGCTGTGCCGCGGTGATGCAGGCCATCACCGCCCTGCCCCAGCCGGTTATCGCGCAGGTCCATGCCATTGCCGCCGCTGCCGGCTGCCAGCTTGTCGCCTCATGTGATATGGTGGTGGCCGCCGAAGAGGCGCGCTTTGGTGTGAATGGCGTCAACATCGGCCTGTTCTGCTCGACCCCCATGGTCGCGCTGACCCGCAAAGTGCCCGCATCCGTTGCCTTCGAGATGCTGACCACCGGCACCTTCCTTGATGCCGCCCGCGCCTATCAGGTCGGCTTGGTCAATCACGTCGTGCCATCCGAAAAGCTTGAGGAGGCGACGCGGTCACTGGCCGAAACCGTCGCCGCCAAGCTGACCGCCGCAGTCAAGATCGGCAAGGTCGCGTTCTATGACCAGATCGACCTGCCGCTGGATCAGGCCTATGCCCATGCCGGGGCGGTGATGGTGGAAAACATGCTGTGGCGCGACACCGAAGAAGGCATCGCCGCCTTTCTGGGCAAACGCAAACCCGACTGGAACTGATGCCATCCGGCGGGCGAAGGCCGGATCAGGCCGGGTCGGCGGGGGCGACGGTATCCCAGCCAACCCCCATGGCCAGAATACAGGCGCGGCCATCGGCATAGGACTGCACCAATGTCCAGTCGCCGCGGGCATCGGTCCAGACCTCGATCACCATTTCCATGTTGCGCACGCCCTGCCCCGAGATTTGTGCGCGGTAGTGCTTGGTCAGCTTTTCCACCATCTCGGCCCTTGGCGCACACAGCACTTCGGCAATGGGGGTTGTGGCACTGACCGGGTTGGCCATGACAAGGATAGCGGCACAAAAGGCGATTCGATTTCCCATACATGGAAAGGTAACACGAAGATGACAAAAATTTCCTAACCCATCATAGAAGTCGGGCGGATCGCCGCACGGTGCGACCCGCCCGCAACAGCGATCAGACCAGATTGGCCTTGAAGAATTCGACCGTCCGGCCCCAGGCCAGTTCCGCCGCCGCCGCGTCGTAGCGCGGGGTGCTGTCGTTGTGGAAACCGTGGTTGACGCCGGGATAGATGAACGCCTCATACCTTGTGCCCGCGGCCTTCAGCGCCGCCTCATAGGCGGGCCAGCCTTCATTCACCCGCATGTCCAACTCGGCGTAATGGATCAGCAGAGGTGCCTTGATCTTGGCCACATCCTGAGGCTTAGGCTGGCGGCCATAGAACGGCACCGCGCCCGCCAGTTCCGGATAGGCCACCGCCGCCGCATTGGCGACCCCACCGCCATAGCAAAACCCGGTGATCCCGACCTTGCCGGTGCTGCCTTCATGCGTCAGCAGATGTTCAACCGCGGCAAAGAAATCATTCATCAGCTTGGTGCCATCAACGGTGGCCTGCAATTCGCGGCCCTTTTCATCATTGCCGGGATAGCCCCCCACGCTGGTCAACCCATCCGGGGCCAGCGCCATGAACCCGGCCTTGGCAAGCCGCCGCGCCACATCCTCGATATACGGGTTCAGGCCACGGTTTTCATGCACCACCACGACCGCAGGCAGCTTGCCGGTGGCCGCCGTTGGCCGCACCAGATACCCGCGCACCTCGCCATGGCCATTGGGCGACGGATAGGTGATGTATGTCCCGGTAACCTCGGGGTCATTGAAACTGACCTGCTCGGCAAGGGCATAGTTCGGGCTCAGCATGTCCAGCAGGGCCAACGCGGTCACGCCGCCCACGGCAAACTTGCCCGCACGATCCAGAAATTCACGCTTCGTGATCTTTCCATGCGCGTAGAAGTCATACAACTCCAGCAATTGCTGGTCGAAATCCTTGGCCGTCATCCGGGTCATGGCGATCCTCCTGAAATCATGAGGGTCAAAGGTAGCATCCCTTGATGACAGGCAACCACACGACCCCGTGAGTCCGCGCCGCCACACCTTTGGCCCCATATGATGGGGGCGAAACTTCACACTGGCCCAGATCGCAGCCTTGGCCCTATAGTCTGTGGATGAATACCGGGGGAAACACCCGGACTAGAGGCAGGCACTGTAACGAAAATGCAAGGAGAGGGCCATGCGCTGCCCATTCTGCGGCAATATCGACACGCAAGTGAAAGACTCGCGTCCCGCCGAAGACCATGTCGCCATCCGGCGGCGGCGCTTTTGCCCGGCGTGCGGCGGGCGCTTTACCACCTATGAACGGGTGCAGCTGCGCGATCTGGTCGTGATCAAGACCAGCGGCAAGCGCGAGGATTTCGACCGCGACAAACTGGAACGCTCGATCCGCATCGCGATGCAAAAGCGCCCGATTGATCCTGAACGGATTGACCAGATGATTTCCGGCATCGTGCGGCGGCTGGAATCCCTGGGCGAAACCGATATCCCCTCGCGCGCCATCGGCGAGATCGTGATGGAAAGCCTCGCCCGCATCGACACCGTGGCCTATGTCCGGTTCGCCAGTGTTTACAAGAACTTCCAGGCGGCGGATGACTTTGACAAGTTCGTCAGCGAACTGCGGCCCGGCGACAAGAGCGAAGAGTGACCGACGAAGGCCACATGGCCCACGCCCTTGCGCTTGCGGCGCGGGGCTTGGGCCGGACATGGCCAAACCCTGCCGTAGGCTGTGTGATCGTCCGGGGCGGCCTGGTTCTGGGCCGCGGCTGGACCCAGCCGGGCGGCAGGCCCCATGCCGAACGCCGCGCGCTGGATCAGGCGGGCGATGCGCGCGGGGCCACGGCCTATGTCACACTGGAACCCTGCGCCCATCACGGCAAAACCCCACCCTGCAGCGAGGCGCTGATCGCCGCCGGTGTCGCCCGCGTGGTCACAGCGCTGACCGACCCAGACCCGCGCGTGTCGGGCAAGGGCCATGCCATGCTGCGCGCCGCAGGCATCGCTGTCACCGAAGATATCGTGGCCGATGATGCCCGCCGCCTCAATGCAGGCTTCCTCAAGCGCGTCACCAAAGGCCTGCCCCTCGTCACGCTGAAACTTGCGACCACCATCGACGGCCGCATTGCCACGGCCTCGGGGGAATCGCGCTGGATCACCGGGCCGGACGCCCGGCGCTATGTCCACAGCCTCCGCCTGACCCATGATGCGGTGATGGTCGGCGCGGGCACCGCGCGGGCCGATGACCCCGACCTGACCGCGCGCGACATCGGCGCCACGCATCAACCCGTGCGGATCGTGCTGGACCGGCTGCTGACCCATGCCCCCGACAGCCGGCTTGGCCGCACGGCGCAAGCCTCGCCGGTCTGGCTGATCCACGGCCCCGATGCGCCTGCCCCAGCGCGCGCCGCATGGGCCGCCACCGGGGCCACGCTGATCGTCTGCCCCGTGCAGACCGGGCATCTGGACCTGACCGCCGCCCTGCATGCGCTTGCTGACCGGGGCCTGACCCGCATCCTGTGCGAAGGCGGCGGCACGCTGGCAGCCGCCTTGATCAAGGCAAACCTGGTCGATGACCTGATCCAGATCACCGCCGGCAAGCTGATCGGCGCCGAAGGCACCGCCGCGCTTGGCCCCTTGGCCCTGACGCATCTGGCCGACGCCCCCGGCTTCCACCTGCGCAGCCACACCCGCCTCGGCCCCGACACCGCCACCCACTGGAGCCGCCTCTGACAGCTTGCTGCTTGAAAAATACTCCCGCGCAGAGCGCAAACCCGCTCAGCCCTCGAACAAATCGGCCTGCCCCGGCGCACGGGGGGCCTCCAGCCCCAGATGCCGCCAGGCCTTGGCCCCCAGCATCCGCCCGCGCGGGGTGCGCAGGATCAGGCCCTGCTGCAGCAAATAGGGCTCAATCACCTCTTCAATCGCATCGCGCGGCTCGCTCAGCGCCGCGGCAATGGTCTCCACCCCGACCGGCCCGCCACCGTAATTTTCCGCCAGAAGCACCAGATAGCGCCGGTCGGCCCCATCCAGACCCAGATGGTCCACCCCCAGCCGCGTCAGCGCCCGGTCGGCAAGGGCACGGCTGATCCGCCCGCCTTCCTCGACCATCGCGAAATCCACCACCCGGCGCAGCAAACGCCCCGCGATGCGTGGCGTTCCGCGCGCCCGGCGCGCAATCTCGCGGCAACCGTCTGGTTCCGCCTGCACGCCCAAAAGCCGTGCCCCCCGGGTGACAATCTCGTGCAACTCGGCCTCGGTGTAGAACTCCAGCCGGGTGGGAATGCCGAACCGATCCCGCAATGGCGTGGTCAGCAGGCCCAGCCGCGTGGTCGCCCCGACCAGCGTAAAGGGCTGCAACTCGATCCGCACCGTGCGCGCCGCCGGCCCCTCGCCGATCACCAGATCCAGCGCAAAATCCTCCAGCGCCGGATACAGCACCTCCTCCACCACCGGCGACAGCCGATGGATCTCGTCGATGAACAGCACATCGCGCGGCTCAAGGTTGGTCAGGATCGCGGCCAGATCGCCCGGTTTGGCCAGCACCGGGCCAGAGGTCATGCGAAACCCCACCCCCAACTCGCGCGCCATGATCTGCGCCAGCGTGGTCTTGCCCAAACCCGGCGGGCCGTGAAACAGCGTGTGATCCATCGCCTCGCCACGCATCCGGGCGGCGTCGATGAACACCCGCAGATTGGCGCGCGCCTCGGCCTGCCCGATGAACTCGTCCAATTCCTTGGGGCGCAAGGCCCTGTCGGTGTCTTCCGGCAAACGCGCGGGGCGCAACGAGGGATCGGGTTCCAGCATGGGCGAACAATCCCCGAACGTCCGTGCTTTTGCAAGCCCTCAGATCACAGCCAGGGCCCCTGCTGCCGCCCGTTTTTCCGCCCCGTCCGCGGGATCGAACTTGCCCGCAGTTCACTGGCCGGCAGTTCACTGGCCCGCACCGGCCCTGCCATCGCCTCCAGCGCCGCAATCCTGTTGGCGGTGCTGGGATGGGTGGAAAACAGCTTGTCATGCGCATGGGCATGCAGCGGGTTGATGATAAACAGATGCGCCAGCGCCGGATTGCGCTCGGCCGCGTTGTTGTCGATACCCTTGGCAAAGCCTTCGATCTTGCGCAAGGCCGCGGCCAGCCACAACGGCTGCCCGACAATTTCCGCCCCGATCCGGTCTGCCTCATACTCGCGGCTGCGCGAGATCGCCATCTGCCCCAGACCCGCTGCCAGCGGTGCCAAGATCATCAGCACAAGCGTGCCAATCATCCCACCGGGCCGGTCTCGGTCGCCGCCAAAGAACAGCGCAAAATTGGCCAGCATCGAAATCGCCCCGGCAAAGGTCGCCGTCACCGTCATGATCAACGTGTCGCGGTTGCGGATATGCGCCAGCTCATGCGCCATCACCGCCGCCACCTCTTCATCCGTCAGCCGCCGCAGCAGTCCGGTGGTGGCCGCGACGGCGGCATGTTCCGGGTCGCGTCCGGTGGCAAAGGCATTGGGCTGATCGGTGTCGATCACAAACACCTTGGGGCGCGGCATCCCGGCCCCATCGGCCAGCCGGTTGACCATGCGCACCAGACCGGGGGCCTGCGCCTCGCTCACCTGCTGCGCGCCGGTCATCGACAGCACCGCCTTGTCCGAATTCCAGTAGGTGACCAGATTCATCACCGCCGCGATCACCAGCGCAATGACGGCCCCGCCTGTTCCGCCCAACAGCGCGCCCAACCCCATGAACAGCGCAGTCAGCGCCGCCATCAAAATGAAGGTCTTGACGTACCCACTCATCAGCCACCCCCGCCGTCCCGATCCAGATACCCCAAGAATATGGGAAAACCAAAGCCGCCTGAAAAGTCCTGACGCTTTCTCTTTCCAGAAATATCCCGGGGGAGGCCGCAGGCCGGGGGCAGCGCCCCCTATTTCGGCGCCAGCAGGCGCAGCGATTTGCGGATGATGGTTGCGGTATCGGCCTCGGGCTCTTCCCCGGAGATGGTGGCCACCGCCTGTGCTGCATCGCCGTGACCATAGCCCAGGTTCAGCAGCGCCGACAACGCATCGGCGGTAAAGGCTGCGCGGCGGGTCGGGCCTTCATCCGGCCTTGCGGGTCGCCTTGCCACAGCTTTCACGGGCGGCATGTCCTCGATCACGCTGTCGTCGGCCTCGGCGCGGGCCGACAGGCTGACACCAGCCGCCATCACCGCCGGGGCCTTGGCCTTCAGCTCCAAGATCAACCGCTGGGCCAGTTTCGGCCCCACTCCGGGGGCTGCCTGCACCGCGCGGGCATCGCCAAGGGTGATCGCCCGCGCCACCCCTTCCGCGCCCAGCGTGCCCAGGATCGACATCGCCGCCTTGGCCCCCACACCCTGCACGCTGACCAGCAGGCGATGCCATTCCTTTTCCAGCATGGTGGGAAAGCCGAACAGTTGCAGCAAGTCCTCGCGCACCAGCAGTTCGGTATACAGCGACACCGGTTCGCCCAGCAGGGGCAATGCGGCCAGTGTGCGGTCAGAGACATGCACGATATAGCCCACGCCGCGCACGTCGATCAGCACCTGATCCGGCCCGCGCCAATCCAGCCGCCCCGAGATTTTGCCGATCATCCTGCCGCCTTTCGCAATGCTGCCTGCAACCGTCCGGCGCTTTGCAGATGATGCGCATGGCAAATGGCAATCGCCAAGGCATCCGCCGCATCAGCCCCGGCAATCTGCACACCGGGAAGATGCAGCCGCACCATATGGTCCACCTGCACCTTGGCAGCGTGGCCGACACCGACAACCGTTTTTTTCACCGCATTTGGCGCATATTCCCCGACCGCCAGCCCGAACTGCGCCGGCACCAGCAGCGCAATGCCCCGCGCCTGGCCAAGTTTCAGCGTGGCCACCGCGTCCTTGTTGACAAAGGTGTGCTCCACCGCTGCCGCATCGGGGGCATAGGTCTTGACCACTTCGGTCAGTTGCGCATGCAGGCTGCGCAGGCGTTCGGCCAGATCGCCATCGCCGCCGTCCGAATGGCAGATGCCGTTTGCCACATGGCCGATGCGGGTGCCGATCACGTCGATCAGACCCCAGCCAAGGTTGCGCAACCCCGGATCAATTCCCAAAACCCGCATGCCCACCCCTTTTTGTTGCTTTTCCAAGCATTAGCACGAAAGGGGAACATTCGCCAAGTCCCTTCCCTGCACCGGGGGTCAAGGCTTTCGTGCGGTCCAAGCCGGATCGAAACTGACGGCTCGCCCGACAAATCCGGTGATAGCCACGCAAGGTCGCGGCATGTCCCTGCAAAATTGGCAAAATTCAGGCACAGCCCATGCAATTGACGCATGTCCGACATGCCACGGGCCTGGCTTGTGATCCACACCAAGCGTCGTTATCTGGCAGCTCGTAAGCACATTTGCCTACGCACTGGGCAGTATGAAAAGGATCACCGCCATGGCCGCCACAGAGACGACCCGCCCGGCGCCGTTTGGCGCCATTTCGATTTTCCGCGCCGTTCAGGCTGTCAGCGGTCTTCTTGCTGCAATCTCAACGTGGAACGATGCCCGTGTGACCCGCAAGGCCCTGTCCAAACTTTCGGACCGTGAGTTGGACGATATTGGCCTGTGCCGGGGCGATATCGAAGCTCTGACCCGCTAGATCAAACGGGTTGCTGACCGAAAAAGGCCGCCACGCAATGCGTCGGCGGCCTTGTGTTTTGGCGCAGGACGGCAGGCTGTGCGCGGCCTGACCCGTCAGGCCCGACGAAGTTGCGTGAAGGCAACGATCTGGCGGGCGGTCCACGCGCTCAGCGGGTCGACCTGCATCAAAAACCCGCCAACCCGGTCAAAGCCCTGACCTTGCAACAGGCTGTCCACCCGTGTCTCGTAGGCTTCGGTGCCCAGCTGGAACAGAAGCGAGGATTTGAGCGCGACACCCAGAAAAAGCGCGGTGAAGACCGGACGGAACACCGGGAAATCAAGTTTCCGCCTGGATGCGCGACGCGAGTAGAAGGACCGACCAAGCGTTCCCTCAGCCTCAAATCCAAAGCCCTTCGCACGCGCCTTTTCGATGCGGGCGATCCGATTGGTAAACTCAGCAATGCATGGGTCTGTCATAATCGAACACTCCACAAACCCGCCACCCACAGATGTGATACAAGGCAATTGTGGCAACTTTGGGGCGGAGCGATCATTTTCAAGGCAAACTGCCTTAGACGCGCCGCAAAACCAGAGTGGACCATTCCCCGATATCGTCGCGCGACACCAGTTCATGCCCTGACGCGACATAGGCCGCCGTCACCGATTCGGCCTGCACCACCAGCAGGCCGGACAGGATGCACAGCCCCCCGATTGCCAGATGCGCAGCCATCGGCGGGGCCAATTCGATCAGGGGGCCTTTCAATATGTTGGCAAAGACCAGATCATAGGGGGCAGCCTCGGCCAGACGCGGATGGGCAAAACCCGCGGCCTCCAGACACTCGATCCGGCCCTGAAACCCGTTGATCGCAACATTCGCCTCGGCCACATCGACAGCGACTTCGTCGATATCACTGGCAATCACCAGCGCGTCGGGCAGAACGGCCGCGGCAGCCATCGCCAGCACGGCAGTGCCACAGCCGATGTCGGCGACCCTTGCCGGGCGAAAGCCTGCGTCAAACAGCCGGTCAAAGGCGCGCAGACAGCCCAGCGTGGTGCCGTGGTGGCCGGTGCCAAAGGCCACCGTCGCCTCGATCTGCAAGGCAACGCGGTCGGGGCCAAGCCCGGCAGCCCGGTCGGCATCATGGCTGCCATAGACAAAGAACCGCCCGGCATCGACCGGCGACAATTCGCGCCGCACCTTGGCGACCCAGTCGATCTCGGGCAGTTCCGAAATCGCAAAGGGCCTTGCCCCATGCGCCGTGGCAAGTGCTGCCAGCATGTCGGCATCCGGCGGGTCAAGAAAGTATGATCCAACCTCCCACAGGCCGGACTCGTCCTCGATCTCGAACGCGCCCACGCCGTAAGGGGCAGGTTCCAGCGCCTCAAGCGCTTCGGCCAGGGCCTTGGCCGCGGCCTCGCCCGGCAGGGTGGTCAGCGCGGTAAAGGTGCGCTGCGCGTGTTCGGTCACCTGAAACGGCGCGGCCCCGAAAGCGGCGGCCAGCACGTCCAGCAAGGTGGCGTCCGGCGCCTTGGCAAAGGTGGCCACAACGCGCAGGCCATCGCTGGTTTCGGCATCATCGAACAGTTCCACCTCCAGCGGTGCCGGCTGCATCCGTTCCAGCGCAGTGGCCAAAGCCTCGGCCGTGTCTTCGCCGGTGATCGTGGTCAGGGCGGTATAGCTGGGCATGGCAAACCTTTGGCAACTGCTGCCAGCGGCGTAACGGGCATGCGGCGTGCCGTCAAGCGGGCCTCAGGCGCGGCCCCGCAACACCCGCCACGCCACCCCAAGCAACCGGCGCGGGCCAAGGTCGGCATAGTCCATCTCGCCGGCCAGCAACGAAAGGTAGCGGCGTTGCAGATGGTCAGACCGCGAAAGCACCCGTAACAGGCGTGGTTGCAGGCGCGGGTGATAGACCAGATGTGTCAGAAGCCGTGCCCGCAGCAGTTCGGCGCGGATCGGCTGCATCGCCTGCTGATACAGGGCAAGGGCGCTGCCGGGGTTGCCTGCGGCAAGCGCGCGGGCGGCGGCCTCGGCGGCAAGGCGGCCCGACAGGATCGCCCAGCCGATGCCCTCGCCGGTGATCGGGTCAACCAGCCCCGCCGCATCGCCCGCCAGCAGCACCGCCCCTCGCCCCGATCTTGGGCGCAACGCCCCCGACGGCAGATGGTGGCCCTTGATCTTGACAGTTTCGGGGTCAACGCCGCGGGCGCGCAGCCACGCCTCGAACCGTGGGCGCAGGTCGGCGTCTTGCGCGGCCATACCGCCGATACCCAAGGTGCGGCCCTGCGCCTTGGGGAAATCCCAGCCATAGCCACCGGGGGTGGCCGTCATGTCCAGTTCGGTATGCACGCCGGGGGGGCCGGGCACCTCTACCTCCAGCGCAAAGCCTCTGGCGGCCCGTCGTTTGCCCGCGCCAAACAGCGCACGGGCCACGGCGGAATGCACGCCGTCCGCCCCGATCACCACGGGGGCCGATAGGTCTGCCCCGTTGGCAAGCGCGACCTGGCCCGCCTCGGGCGCGCACTTGGTTATCCGATGGCCGCAAAAATCCTGCGCGCCACCGGCAATCGCGCGCGCGCGCAACTCGGCGTCAAAGGCCGTGCGCATGGTCATGTAGAACCCCGGAGCATCGGGAACATCGGCCAAGGCGCGCGCGCCATCGGCAAAGCGCATGCTGCGGCTGACATGGAACAGATCGCCCGGCAGGTCGCCAAACACCGCCCGGGCATAGCCATGGGCCCGACCCGTCACGCCGCCGCCACACAGTTTGTTGCGCGGAAAGGCGGCCTTGTCGATCAGCGCCACCCGCAGGCCCGCCTTGCACGCGGTCATCGCCGCCGCAGACCCGGCAGGCCCGGCACCGATGACCAGCAGATCATGGCTGGTCGAAGCCAAGATCAGGCCGTTACGCCGGTGCCGATCGGGCAGGCAACACCGGTGCCGCCGATGCCGCAATAGCCGTTGGGGTTCTTGGCCAGGTATTGCTGGTGGTAGTCCTCGGCGTAATAGAACGTCGGCGCGGGCAGGATTTCGGTGGTGATCGCGCCTTTGCCGGCAGCACTCAGCGCCGCCTGATAGGTGGCCTTGCTGGCAGTCGCCGCCTGCGCCTGCGCATCGCTGTAGGTGTAAATACCGCTGCGATAGGTGCTGCCGACATCATTGCCCTGCCGCAGGCCCTGGGTCGGATCATGGCCCTCCCAGAACAGCTTCAGAAGCGCCGGGTAGCTGACCACTGCGGGGTCAAAGATCAGCCGCACCACTTCATTGTGGCCGGTCAATTGGGTGCAGGTTTCCTTGTAGGTCGGGTTTGGCGTGTAACCGCCCGCATAACCGACCATGGTCAGCCAGACGCCCGGCACGGCCCAGAACTTGCGTTCCACCCCCCAGAAACAGCCCATGCCGAACATCGCCTGTTCCATGCCCTCGGGCACCGGCGATTTCAGCGGCAAGTTTGACACGAAATGCGTCTCTGCGGTCGGCAAAGGCGTGGGGCGGCCCGGCAACGCGTCTTTAGGGTCCACCATCTGGGTCTTGGATCGGTTGAGGAAGAACATCGCGGTCTCCTGCTGATTATGAGCCCAGGATATAGGATAAGGCTGCCGTCCCGCCAGTCATTCCGCCGGTTGCGGGCGCAATCCGCCCAAAATCGTCTCATATCCCGGTGACGGATCGCGTGGCACCAGCAGCGACAGCGCCAGCGACACCGAGGCCATACCCGCCGCCAGCAGAAACACGCCGCCCGGCGACACCACCCACATATACCCCAACGCGGCCGGCAGGAACACCGCCGCGATGTGGTTGATGGTAAAGGCCACGGCAGCGGTGGGCGCAATATCGGCCGGGTCAGCGATCTTCTGGAAATAGGTCTTCAGCGTCAGGTTCATGGTAAAGAACACATGATCCAGCACATACAGCGCCGAGGCCACCACAACGCCCCAGCCAAAGGCATAGACCCCGCCATAGGCCAGAAACACCGCCATCAGCCCGGCATATTGCACGATCATCATCCGCCGTTCGCCAAAGCGCGCGACCCAGCCGCCGATGAACGGCCCGGCGGCCATATTGGCCACATAGTTGATGATGAACAGCGCCGTGATCTGATGCACCTGCATCCCGAAGCGTTCCACCATCATGAAGGCGGCAAACACCACGAAAATCTGCCGCCGGGCCCCCGCCATGAATTGCAGCGCGTAATACAACCAATAGCGGCGGCGCAGCACCATGGTCTTGTGCTGTGCCACAGGGGCGTCAAACTGCGGATAGGCCAGCAGCGCAAACACCGCAATCGCCGCCGTCAGCCCACCCGAGACCATGTAGACAAGGGTGTAAGACAGACCCAGACTGTCCCACAGCGCCACCAGCGCCACATAGGCCACCAAGGATGCACCCGACCCCGCCGCCACGATCCAGCCCAGCACCTTTGGGGCGCGGGCCTTGTCGATCCACTGCAATTGCAGCGACTGGTTGACCGTTTCAAAGTAATGGAACCCGATCGACGACAGCAGCGTCAGAAACAGGATGCCGCCAAAAGACGGAAACATCGCCGTCATGCCGGAGGCGACGCCCAGCAGGATCAGGCTGATCAGCGCCAGAACCTGTTCGCGCATCACCAGCAGCACAAGGATCACGCCAATGGCCAGAAAGCCAGGTATCTCGCGCACCGAATGCAGCCAGCCGATTTCGACCCCGGTAAAGCCAGCAACCTGAATGACAAAGTTGTTCAAGAGCGCCGACCAGGTGGAAAACGCCAGCGGCATCGCCGCCGCCATCAGGAACAACAGGCTTTCAGGCCTGCGCCACAGGGGCAGGCTGGCGGCATCGGCAAGGGGCATGCGCTTGAACATCAAACCGTCATATACGGGGCCCGCCCGCAGATAAAGCGCGCGATTGTGCCCGATACAGGCGCGGGGTCAGGCCGGCGCACCCGGGCGCTCGGGCAGGATCTGCTGCGCGATGCCTGCGAAGGTCAGATACAGCGAGGTGATGACCAACCCCCAATGCGCCCAGGAACCTTCCTGAAAGTTCACCGCCGCCGCCCATGTCGCAAAAACCACCCAGGCCAGCGACACCGGCAAGGATACGTTGCGCCAGCGTTTGGTGCGGGTGGGGTGAATGAACTTCAGGTTGGTGAACATGGTGATGGTCAATGCAATGACGATGGCCAGGATCAGCACCTTGCCGGGGGCCACGGCAAACAGCACCAGCACCACCATGTTCCAGCAAGCCGGAAAACCGGCAAAGGATTTGTCCTTGGTCTTCATCCTTGTGTCGGCAAAATAGATCACGCTGCCATAGACGATGACGATGATCGCGATCCAGCCGGTCCAGCCCGGCAGCAAGCCGGATTTGAACAGCGCATAGGCCGGAATGAACACATAGGTCAGAAAGTCGATGATCAGGTCCAGCAGCACGCCATCATAGGTGGGCCAGTTCTTGTCCACCTCATAGCGCCGCGCAAGCGGGCCGTCGATGCCATCGACGATCAGCGCCAGCACCAGCCACAGGAACATCAGGCTCCACTTTTCCTCGACCGCAGCCAGCATGGCAAACATCGACAGCACCGCGCCGGTGGCGGTCAGCAGATGAACGGACAGGGCTTTGTATCGCAGGTGCATCTGCGCTTGATGGCGCAATCCGCGTTGCCGTGCAACCGGTCAGGCGCGCGGATGGGCCTTTTCGTAAACCTCCATCAGCCGTGCGGCATCGACCGCCGTATAGGCCTGCGTGGTCGACAGCGACGCATGGCCCAGCAGTTCCTGGATCGCCCGCAAATCGCCCCCGGCCGACAGAAGATGGGTGGCAAAGCTGTGGCGCATCGCGTGCGGCGTGGCGGTGGCGGGCAGGCCCAACTGCATCCGTGCCTTTTCCATCACCAGTGCAATCAGACGCGGGTTCAGCGCCCCCCCGCGCACACCGCGAAACAGCGGCGCATCGGGCGACAGGTCATAGGGGCACTGGCGGGCGTAATCGGCCACCGCCGCACGGGCCACCGGCAACACCGGCACCAGCCGGGTCTTGCCCCCTTTGCCGGTGATGCGCAGCACATCAGGCAACGGATGTGCGGCGCCGGTCAGGCCCAGCGCCTCGGATATCCGCAAGCCGCAGCCATAAAGCAGCGTCAGCACGGCACGGTCCCGCGCGCTGATCCAACCCTCTGCGCCCTGATCGGCCACGGTGTCGATCATGTCCTGCGCGCCTTGCACACTCAGCGGTCGCGGCAGTTTGCGCTTGAAACGTGGCGCGCGGGCCGACAGCACGGTGGTGGCATCGGCGCCCGCCCGGTCCACCACCCAGGCGGTGAAGCTTTTCACCGAAGACAGCGACCGCGCCAGCGACCGCGCCGACAGCCCGCGCGCGCGTTCATGCGCCATCCAGGCCCGAAGGTCCGTTTGCGGCAGGCTGGCCAGATGCCCGAGGCCCTCGGTGCCACCACGATGGATCGCCAGAAAATCCAGGTATCCCGTCACATCGCGCTGATAGGCGATGACCGTGTTCCGCGCCGCGCCATGGATCGCGGAAAGCTGCTGGCCCCAGGTTGCCAAAGCCTCACGCACCTGCGGCGAGATCGCGGTCAAGACAGCCAGCGGCGCATGGTCCGTTCAAACACGCCGCCAAAAAACACCAGCAGATCGGTGCCATGCGTCGGCTTGAACTGATGCGGGTCTTCCGCCCCCAACACCAGCAGGCCCGGCAGACGGCCCTTGCCGAAATCCAGCTTCAACAGCGCCTCGGACCGGATCCACCCGGCGCGGTCGCCATAAATCTGGTCCGAGGACGGAATGGTCTGGCGCAGTGTCACCGCGCGCAGCGGGATGTTGCGACCGGCCGTCAGATATTCGCCAACAAAACCGGGTTCCGCCACGAACAACACATCCCCCAGCTTGCGCAGGGCCGGGTCATCGGTGCTTTGCACCGACTCCAGCACAAGGCGGATGCAATCCACCCGCAAGGTCGCCGCCACATCGCTGGCCAGAATCTTGAGGAAATCCTCAAAACTCAGCGGGTCCAGCATTTGCAGGATGGCACGGTGCACCTGATTGGTGCCAGCCAGGTTTTCATAGGCCGCCGCAATCACCGTGCGGTGGATGTCTTCCAGACGGTCAAGCCGATTTTCCAGCCGTTCCATCGCGATGCCGCGCAGATCGAAGATATTGCTGCCCATCGCCCGTTCATTTGCCCCGATCAAAGCCTGCATCAGATCGCGGTCTTCCAGAATGGTCTCGGGTTCCGCAATGATGCGGTCACGCAGGTCTTGTTCGATCATGTAAAATCTGCCCGGCTTTTTTTGCGTCTTTGGCGGGCAATATAGCGGAAAGAGGAAAGCACTGGAAAGCCTTTCCGCCGGGGGTGCAGCATGCTGCGCCATTCCGCAGACAGGCTGTATCTGATATGTCGCGCAGGGCGACGCGCATGGGGGGGCAAGGCGATGGCGGATATTCTGGTCATCCATACCGGCGGCACCATCGGCATGGTGCCCGGCCCAGACGGGTTGCGCCCCGGTGACGGTATCGTGCAAGCCGCCTTGCCCACCCTGCTGCCCAAGGGCGTGACAGCGTTGGTCGACAGCTTCGATCCGCTGATCGACAGCGCCAATATCCGACCGACCGACTGGAACCTGATGCTGGACCGGATCGACGCTTTCGCAGGCGAGGGGGTGATCGTCGTGCACGGCACCGACACCATGGCATATACCGGCGCGGCCTTGGCTTCGGCGCTGGGGCAGACCCGGATTCCGGTGGTGTTATGCGGCTCGATGCTGCCCCTGGGGGCCGGGGGCGATGCCGAGGCAAACCTGTCGCTGGCACTGCATGCGGCGGTGTCGGGGCAAGCCGGGGTCTGGCTGGCCTTTGCGGGCCGGGTCATGCCGGCGATCGGGCTGGTCAAACGTGACAGCCACCAGTCCGATGCCTTTCGCCCAACGCCGCAATCCGCCCTGCCCCCGACCGCGCGCCGCTTTGCCGACCGACGTCTGGCGGTGCTGTCGCTGTCGCCCGGTCTGCCGGCGCCCGCCCTTGGCGCGGCCCTGTCCGAACTTGACGGCGCGGTGCTGCGGGTGTTCGGCGCAGGCACGATGATGCAAGATCCGCAGATCGAGGCCGCCTTGCGCGAGGCTATCGCCAAAGGCTGCCGCATCCGCGCGGTCAGCCAATGTGAAACCGGCGGGCTGGAACCCGCCGCCTATGCCGCCGGGGCCGCGCTCTGGGCGGCAGGGGTGGAAAATGGCGGAACGGAAACGGCCGAACTGGCGCTGGCAAGGCTGTGGTTGGGCTTGTCGTGACCGAATAGCCCCCACCCCCATCCCCTCCCCACGAAGGGGGAGGGGAGGCGCGCAACGGGAAAGTTGGCACACTGTGACTTCTGTCAGAAAACCTCCCCTTCCCCTCGTGGGGAGGGGATGGGGGTGGGGGGCTTTCTCAAAGAAACCACTTACAGTATTTTCTGCCCGGTCTTGGCCCAGTCGCTCATGAACTGCTCAAGCCCCTTGTCGGTCAGCACATGGCTTGCCATCGCCTTGATCACCGCGGGCGGGGCTGTCACCACATCGGCCCCGATCAGCGCACATTGGGTGACGTGGTTGGCGCTGCGCACCGAGGCCGCAAGGATCTGCGTGTCGAACCCGTAGTTGTCATAGATCTGGCGGATGTCGCTGATCACCTCAAGCCCGTCCAGATTGATATCATCCAGCCGCCCGATGAACGGGCTGATGAAGGTCGCCCCAGCCTTGGCCGCCAGCAGCGCCTGATTGGCGGAAAAGCACAGGGTCACGTTGACCATGAAGCCTTCGCCCGTCAGCACCTTGCAGGTTTTCAGCCCGTCCCATGTCAGCGGCACCTTGACCGCGATATTGGGGGCGATGGCGGCCAGCTTGCGGCCTTCGGCAATCATGTCATCCGCTTTCAGCGCCACCACTTCGGCCGATACCGGGCCGGAAACGATGGCACAGATTTCCTTTGTGACTTCCAGAATGTCGCGGCCGGATTTCAGGATCAGCGACGGGTTGGTCGTCACCCCATCCACCATGCCCAGATCGTTCAACTCGGCAATGGCCGCGACATCGGCGGTATCGACAAAGAATCTCATGGCGGGCGTCCTTGGATGGGTTGCGAGGGGTTCGGTCCGGGTTTACCCCAAGACGAAAGCGAACGAAAGGCAGGCGTTGGTGGCAAGCGGGGCGGATCGGGTCTACAGCCAAGGGCAGACCGTGGGCGTGCTGACGACCGAACCGCTGGGCCGGTCGGGCCTTGGCGTGCTGGATTACCGCGCGCCCGAAGGTGGCTGTGGCGATGGTGATCTGGTCGAGGTGCCGCTGGGACCGCGCCGCGTTCTGGGTGTGGTCTGGGGGCCGGGGACGGGCACATTTGACCCGGCAAAGCTGCGCAGCATTGCCAGTGTGCTGGACATGCGCCCGCTGCGCGCCGAATTGCGCAGCTTTCTGACACGCGCCGCCGATTACACCCTGACCCCCCTACCCGCGATGCTGCGCCTTGCCACCCGTGCGCCAGGGCTGATGGCGGCCCCCGCGACGCGACGGGTCTACCGGCTGGCGGGCCCGGTGCCGAACCAGTTGACCGATGCCCGGTTTCGCGTGATTGACGCCCTGCGCGGCTTTGGCGGATCAGCGGTGACGCTGGCCGAGTTGACCGAGGCGGCCGCCTGCGGTGCGTCGGTGGTCAAGGGCCTGGTCGCCATGGGCGCTCTGGCCGAAGCAGACGCGCCCAAGGATACACCCTATCCCGCCTTGAACGGCGGCGCGCCGGGGCGGCTGGCGGGCGACCAGATCGCCGCGGGCGATGCGCTGGTGGCAGCGGTTGACCGGGGCGGCTATTCCTGCACGCTGCTGAAAGGCGTCACCGGGTCGGGCAAGACCGAGGTCTATCTGGAAGCGGTGGCCGAAACCCTGCGGCGCGGGCGTCAGGCCCTTGTTCTGCTGCCTGAAATTGCCCTGACCGCCGATTTCCTGACCCGGGTCGAGGCGCGCTTTGGCGCGCGGCCGGCAGAATGGCATTCGGGCGTCACCATGACCGAACGCCGCCGGCTGTGGCGCATGGTGGCGACGGGCGGGGCCGCCTTCGTGGTCGGCGCGCGCTCAGCGCTGTTCTTGCCGTTTCAAGACCTTGGCCTTGTTGTGGTGGACGAGGAACATGACACCTCCTACAAGCAGGAGGAAGGTGTGCTCTATAATGCCCGCGACATGGCGGTGCTGCGCGCCTCGATCGCAGGCTGCCCGGTGGTGCTGGCCTCGGCCACACCCAGTCTGGAAAGCTGGGTCAATGCCGATCAGGGCAAATACCTGCGCCTGGACCTTGGCACCCGCTATGGGGCCGCCGAACTGCCCGATATGCGGGCCATCGACATGCGCACCGAAAAGCTGACACATGACCGGTTCATCAGCGCAAAGCTGGCCGCAGAAGTGGCCGCACGGGTGGACAAGGGCGAACAATCTCTGCTGTTTCTGAACCGTCGCGGATTTGCCCCCGTAACCATTTGCCGGGCCTGTGGGCATCAGGTGGGCTGCGACCATTGTGACGCGCGGATGGTGGAACACCGCTTTCTCAAGCGTCTGGTCTGCCACCAATGCGGTGCGACCAAGCCGGTGCCCACCGCCTGCCCGGCGTGCAAGGTCGAAGGCCGGATGGCCGCCGTCGGGCCCGGGGTGGAAAGGCTGGCCGAAGAAGTGGCAGAACGCTTTCCCACGGCGCGGGTGGCGGTGCTGTCGTCCGACCTGTTCGGCTCGGCCCGCGCGCTGAAAGAGCAGATCGGCGTGATCGCAGCCGGGGGCGCCGATATCATCATAGGCACGCAGATCGTGGCCAAAGGGCACAACTTTCCGCTGCTGACACTGGTGGGCGTGATTGACGCCGACCTTGGCCTGCAAGGCTCGGACATGCGCGCAGCCGAACGGACGTTTCAGCTGATGCGTCAGGTCGCGGGCCGGGCCGGGCGGGCGAACCTGCGCGGCACAGCCCTCTTGCAAACCCACCAACCCGACCATCCGGTGATCCGCGCCATCCTTGGCGGGCATGAGGAAGCGTTCTGGAAAGCCGAAGCTGCCCAGCGCCAGTCGGCAGGGGTGCCGCCTTACGGTCGTATGGCAGGCATCATCCTGTCAGGCCCCGATGTGGCGCAGGTCTTTGATTTCGGGGCAGAGCTTGCCCGCCGCGATGCCCCGTTGCGCCGCATTGGTGCCCAGGTCTTCGGCCCCGCCCCCGCCCCCGTCGCCCGGGTGCGCGGCCGCCATCGGGTGCGGCTCTTGGTCAAGGCCGACAAGGGTGCGGGCTTTCAGGCCGCGGTGGCCGAGTGGATCGCCCAGTTGAAACCACCCGCCAACCTGCGCATCGCCATCGACATCGACCCGCAGAGTTTCTACTGAGCCGTCCACGCGCGTGCCAAAGGTCAGATGCCTCCGGCGGGAGTATTTTCAAAGCAGCAATGCCAAGGCGCGCCCCGGATTGCTGCTTGTCAAATACTCCCGCCGGAGGCATCGCGGCCAATGCCGGGGCGCGCCGCCAAGTGTCTAGCCCAGAACCGTATTGCAGCGGGCACAGGTGCCCGGGTGTTTGTGGCTGCCGACATCGGGTTGGATTTGCCAGCAGCGCTGACACTTCTCGCCGGCGGCCAGTTCGAAGACAACACCCACGCCCGGCACCTCGGGCAGCGTGAAAGCCCCGTCGGGAGCCGCACCGAAGGACAGCGCAAGCGCCGAGGTGATGGCAACTTGCGCCATATCGACATTTTGCAAGGCTGCCCGCAACTCTGGCGACGCGACATGGACCACAGGGGCCGCCTCCAGCGAGGAGCCGATCACCTTGGCGGTGCGCTGCACCTCCAGCGCTGCCGTCACCACGCGGCGCACCTGCCGCACCTGCGCCCATTTGGCCCCCAGCGCATCATTGCGCCAGGCGGCGGGGGTTTCGGGAATGTCGATCAGGTGCACCGAGGAGTCATCACCGGGGAACCGCTCCAGCCAGACCTCTTCCATGGTGAAGACCAGGATCGGGGCCAGCCAGGTGGTCAGGCGGTGGAACAGGATATCCAGCACCGTGCGCGCCGCGCGGCGGGTCAGGGCGTCAGGCGCGTCGCAATAGAGCGTGTCCTTGATCACGTCGAAATAGAACGCCGACAGGTCCGTTGTGGCAAAGGTGAACAGCTTCTGGAACACGCCCTGGAAATCATAGCGGGCATAGCCGCTGCGCACCTCGGCATCCAGTTCGGCCAGCCGGTGCAGCACCCAAGCCTCAAGTTCCGGCATCTGCTCTACCTGCAGGCGCTCGGCCTCGGTAAAGCCGTGCAGCGCGCCCAGCATATAGCGCATGGTGTTGCGCAGCCGACGATAGCTGTCGGCCACACCTTTCAGGATCTCTTTGCCGATCCGCAGGTCTTGGGTGTAGTCGGACTGCGCCACCCAAAGCCGAAGGATATCGGCGCCGTATTCGTCGATCACCGCTTGGGGGGCGACCGTGTTACCCAGCGACTTGGACATCTTCATGCCCTTTTCATCCAGCGTAAAGCCGTGGGTCAGCACCCCGCGATAGGGCGCGCGACCCTTGGTACCGCAGGCTTGCAGCATTGACGAATGGAACCAGCCGCGGTGCTGGTCGGTGCCCTCCAGATACAGGTCGGCAATGCCATCCTTGGCCCCATCTTCCCGGTCACGCAGCACGAAAGCATGGGTGGAGCCTGAGTCAAACCACACATCCAGCACATCGAAGACCTGTTCATATTCCGACGGATCGACGATGCCTTGCAGCACACGCTCCTTGAATCCTTGCACATACCAGACATCCGCGCCTTCCGCCTCGAACGCGGCGGTGATGCGGGCATTGACCTGCGGGTTGCGCAACAGGAAGTCGGCGTCGGTCGGCTTGGCGCCCTTTTTTACGAAACAGGTCAGCGGCACACCCCAGGCACGCTGGCGCGACAGCACCCAATCGGGCCTGGCCTCGATCATCGAGAACAGGCGGTTGCGCCCGGTTTGCGGCGTCCACGTCACCAGCTCGTTGATCGAGGTCAGCGCGCGGGCGCGGATCGTGTCGCCATAGGTGGCCATGCCATCGTCCAAAGGCTTGTCGATGGCAACAAACCACTGCGGCGTGTTGCGAAAGATCAAGGGTGCCTTGGACCGCCACGAATGCGGATAGCTGTGCTTCAGCTTGCCCTTGGCAAGCAGCGCGCCTTGCGCCGCCAGTGCCTTGATGTTGGACACATTGGCCGGGCCTTCCTTGCCCTCGGGCGTCAGGATCGCCTGACCGCCGAACACCGGAAGGTCAGCACGATAGCTGCCATCCGCCTCGACGTTATATGTCATCGGCAGCCCGAACTTCAGGCCCATCTGATAGTCGTCATCGCCATGGCTGGGTGCGGTATGAACAAAGCCGGTGCCCGCATCATCGGTGACATGATCGCCGGGCAGCAGCGGCACATCAAAGTCCCACTCGCCCGCACCACTTTCAATGCCGCGGTAAGGATGCGCGCAAACCAGCCCTGCCAGATCGTTGGCCGAGACATCGCACAGCCGCCGCACCATCTCGGGCCCCACCAGCTTGGCTTGCGCAAAGGCGCTGTCCGCCAAGGCGTCGGCAAGGATCAGGCAATGCCCGATGGTCAGCGGGCTGTCCTCAGGCCGCCCGATGATTTCATACAGCCCGTAGGCAATGCCCGGCCCAAAGGCGATGGCCCGGTTTTGCGGGATGGTCCACGGCGTTGTGGTCCATATCACCACATCGGTTTTCCTCTTGGTGAAAATACCCCCGCCGGAGGCATCCGACCGAATGACCGGGAACCGCGCCCAGATTGTGTGGCTGGTGTGGTCGTGATATTCCACCTCGGCTTCGGCCAGTGCGGTCTTTTCCACCGGCGACCACATCACGGGCTTGGATCCCTGATAAAGGCTGCCATTCATCAGGAAGGTCATGAACTCCTCCGCGATCACCGCCTCGGCGTGGTAGTCCATGGTCAGATAGGGGCGGTCCCATTTGCCGGTGATGCCCAGACGCTTGAACTCGGCGCGCTGAACGTCGATCCAGCCTTCTGCGAACTTGCGGCATTCCTGACGGAAGGCGACGATATCGACATCGTCCTTGTTCAGGCCCTTGGCGCGATACTGTTCCTCGATCTTCCATTCGATCGGCAATCCGTGACAATCCCAGCCCGGCACATAGCGGGCGTCAAAGCCCATCATCTGCTGGCTGCGCACCACCATGTCTTTCAGCACCTTGTTCAGCGCGTGGCCGATATGCAGGTGGCCGTTGGCGTAAGGAGGGCCGTCATGCAGGACGAAGGGCGCACGGCCCGGCTTTTCGCGCAGCCGGTCATAGATACCCATCGCCTCCCACCGGGCCAGCCAGTCGGGTTCGCGCGCAGGCAGGCCCGCGCGCATCGCGAAAGACGTTTCGGGCAGAAAGACGGTGTCGCGGTAGTCGGGCATGGTGGTGGTGGGCGTATCGGCGCACATCGGCGGAAATCCTGTGAAGGGGGCGTGGAGGGGGCGGCCATGGGGGCCGCGAAGGCGCGGGCAAGCATGCTCCCGGACGTTTCGACAGTGTTGTCAAAACGCCGGGCGGCTAATTCGCACTATGATCCGTGTCATCCACATGCGCCGCCTTATATTCTGCGCGGCAATGGGTGTAAACTGCGGCAAAGCCGGTATCGGGCAGTGAAAGGAACGACAATGCAGGAACCTTCGGTCAATGTGCTGGGCGGCGCGCTGGAAAGCTGCTCGACCGCGCCGATGACGGGCTTTTTCCGCAACGGCTGTTGCGACACCGGGCCGATGGACCGCGGGTTGCACACGGTTTGCGCGGTGATGACGGCCGAGTTTCTGGCGCTGTCGAAATACCTTGGCAATGACCTGTCCACCCCGCGCCCGGAATACGGCTTTGTCGGGCTGAAGCCGGGCGATCATTGGTGCCTGTGCGCCGGGCGCTTCCTGCAAGCGCATGAAGAAGGTGCCGCGCCAAAGGTGCGCCTTGCCGCGACCCATGCCATCACCTTGCAGGTGGTGCCGCTCGAGGTGTTGCAGCTTTACGCGGCCGATTGACCGCGACACAGCACCCGCTTGCCCACCACCGTCCCCACAGCGCAAAGAAGCCCAATGTCCCTTGCCCGCTTTCCCATCACGCCTGACCAGATCGACGCCACGCTGGCCGAGTTCTATGCCTGTGTGCGCGCCGACCCGGTGCTTGGCCCGGTCTTTGCCGCCCATGTCGGCGATTGGCCGGAACATGAGGCAAAGATCAGCCGGTTCTGGCGCAACGCCATTCTGCGCGAGGGCGGCTATGACGGCTTTCCGCAGCGGGTGCATCTGGCCGCCAGCGACGTGCGCGCGCCCATGTTCGCGGTCTGGCTGGGGGTGTTTGACTCGGTCCTGACCCGCACCCTGCCGCCAGACACCGCGGCCGCATGGTCGGATCTGGCCCATCGCATCGGGCGCGGATTTCACGTGGCGGTGCAGGTGCGCGACGGCTCCGGCGTGCCGGTGCTGCGTTAAGCAACATCCTTGGGCAAGCTTGCAACCGGCCGAACACCGCCGTCCTCGCGCATCAGATCTTCTATGAACAGGCTTAACAACTGGGGCCGCCCGGTGACGCCTGCCTTGCGGTAGATCGCATTGGTCTGGGCCTTGATCGTGCCCTCACTGGTGCCGCGCAGGCTGGCAATTTCGGCGGTGGACAGGCCCTTGATGGCAAACAGCGCCACATCACGTTCCGCCGGGGTCAGGGCCCATGTGGCAAACTGCTCTTCCAGCATGTCCATGAAGGCCCCCGAGGCCCGGCGCAGCCGTTCTTCGGCGGCATTGCGGTCCCGAAAGCTGCGCCGCAGCACCAGCGCCCCCAGGATCAGCCCAAGGATCAGGCCCACAGCGGCCCCGATCTCAAGCAGTTCGCGCACTTCCCAGGCAAGCGGTGTGCTGCGCAGACCCAAGACAGAAGACAGGATGTCGGACACAAAGAAAAGCGCGCAGGCCGCCTGCACCGCAAACAGGACGATCAGCGCGCCGCGCCGCATCAGACCCGGCTCCGTGTCGGGCGATCAATCATCATCGCCATCTTTTCCGTCGCTGTCGCCATCGCGGTCCTTGTCGATGTCGCCGTCGTCATCCTTGGCACCCGATGACCCGTCGTCCTTGTCGTCGTCGTCTTCACCCTCTGCCCGACCACGGCCCTCGCCTTTGGCATCGTCTTCATCCCTGATCAACGCGCCGTGGTCTGATTTGGCCTCCATGCCACGGTTCCAGAGGTCACGCAAAATCTCACCGGTACGCGGGTTCAGGATGATCTCGCGCTGCCCACCCTTGCCGCTTGCCACAATTCTGGTGCGGCCCAGAAACGTGCGGTCCACGTTGATCCGCGCAAACCCCTGACGGCGAAGTTGATCCACCACCGAATCGGTAAAGCTTTGCGCGAATGCCGCCGAACCGGCCCACACCGCCCCAAGCGCCAGCGTCAGGAACAATCGTCGCTTCATATCAGACCTTTCCGGCCTTTGCGTCCAACAGCAAGGCACCAGTATCCGCGATCGAGGGCGACCCGGCAAGGCCGGGCCGTCTTTCGGTTCAGGGTGAGCCCTGATCAATCATCATCGCCATCATCGTCATCATGCGACGCCGGATCGCGGTCACGGTCACGATCGCCATGGCCGCGATCATCGTAATCTGACGCATCGTCATGATCCGGGCCGTCATCATCTTCGCCGTCGTCATCCATGTCAGTGTCGCGATCCCGCGTGCGATCACGGTCGGCATCGCTTGCTGCATCGCGCACACGCAGGCGGGCGCTTGTGCCGGGCACGATCACCTCGCCAGCCTGAACCACGGTGACTTCGTCTTTCAGAACGGCCCCGGTCGTCTTGTCCAGGATCATTTCACGCTTTTGCGTGCCCCGGATGGCTTCCACCTTGATCCAGGTCGCATTGGTCCGGGTTTGCGTGGGCGTGAAGCCCTGCGCCTGCAAGTCAACAACCACTTCATCGGCCGTCAAGGCAAATGCGGCCGGCCCTGCGATCATCAGCCCGAAAGCCAGTGTGAGCATTGTCTTTTTCATCGTCCGTCTCCTGTTTCGGCGAACCCGGGGCGTGTCAGCCGCCGGTCCCGGTCCGTGTCGTGCTTATCGACGACACCGCCAGAATGACCGCATCTTTCCGTGCGCCACCATTGACCGCAAGTTTAACCCCGGCGCCCTAAACCCCCGGTTTGCGGCCCTAAACCAAGGTTTACGCGGCGCAGCATGCAAAAACCCTGCAAGCGGGGCTTGCAGGGTCTTGTTTTGGCACGCAAAAGGCAGACGTCACACCTTCATGTCAAAGCCCAGATGCTTGGCCACCGTGAAGATGTCCTTGTCGCCGCGGCCACACATGTTCATCACGATGATATGGTCGGCGGGCAGGGTCGGCGCGATCTTCATCACATGCGCCAAGGCATGGCTTGGCTCCAGTGCCGGGATGATCCCCTCCAGCTTGCACGACAGCTGAAACGCCTCCAGCGCCTCGGCATCCGTGATGCTGACATATTGCGCGCGCCCCACATCGTGCAGCCAAGCATGTTCCGGCCCGATGCCCGGATAATCGAGGCCGGCGCTGATGCTGAAGCCTTCCAATATCTGGCCGTCTTCATCCTGCAACAGATAGGTGCGGTTGCCGTGTAGCACGCCGGGGCGACCGCCGGTCAGCGACGCGCAATGCTGCATCCGGTCGTCAACGCCCTTGCCGCCGGCCTCGACGCCAATGATGTTCACCGACGCATCGTCAAGGAACGGATAGAACAGCCCCATCGCGTTCGACCCGCCACCGATGGCCGCGATCAGGGTATCGGGCAGACGCCCCACGCCCTCTTGCTCGGCAAGCTGCCAACGCACCTCCTTACCGATAATGCTTTGGAAATCGCGCACCATGGCGGGGTAAGGGTGCGGCCCCGCCACCGTGCCGATGCAATAGAAGGTGTCGCGCACATTGGTCACCCAGTCGCGCAGCGCGTCGTTCATCGCGTCCTTCAGCGTACCGCGCCCCGACGTCACCGGCACCACCTCGGCCCCCAGAAGACGCATGCGGAACACGTTCGGCGCCTGGCGTTCTACATCATGCGCGCCCATGTAGACCACGCATTTCAGCCCGAACTTGGCGCAGACGGTGGCCGTGGCCACGCCATGCTGCCCGGCCCCGGTTTCGGCGATGATGCGGGTCTTGCCCATGCGGCGGGCCAGAATGATCTGCCCCAAGACGTTGTTGATCTTGTGCGCGCCGGTGTGGTTCAGCTCGTCTCGCTTCATGTAGATCTTGGCGCCGCCCAAATGTTCGGTCAGCCGCTCGGCAAAATACAGCGGGCTGGGGCGACCGACATAATGCTTCCACAGGTAATCCATCTCGGCCCAGAAGGTCGGGTCGGTCTTGGCAAACTCATACCGCTCTTCCAGTTCCAGGATCAGCGGCATCAGCGTCTCGCTCACGAACCGCCCGCCGAATAGGCCAAACCGCCCCGCCTCATCCGGTCCGGTCATGAAGCTGTTGATTCCGTCCTCGGCCATGGCCTGCCTCCCTTTGGTGTAGCTGCCTACCTAGCGCGCGAAACCCAGCGGGTAAAGCGGCCCTGCGCGGCAGACATAACGCTTTCGTTACTGCTGCCCTGAAACTTCGCCCCCCGACGCATCCGTATTCAGGGCGCAACGGCCGATCCGGCCCTCTGTCAACAGGAGTGACCCCATGACACGTACCCTCGCCCTGCTTCTTGCCACCGTCGCCGCCCCCATCCTTGCCGCCCCGGCCTTTGCCGAAACCGCCGTCGGCCTGACCGGCGACCGCACGCTGGTGCTGATCGACACCGCCACCGCCGCCGTGACCGGAACGGTCGAGGTGCAAGGTGTGGCCCGCCTGCACGGCATCGACTACCGCCCCGGCACCATGACGGTGATCGGCGTGACCGAAGGTCAGGCCATTGTCGCCATCGACCCGATGACCGGCGCGACAGCGCCCCTGTCAAGCATGACCACCATGCTGGCCATCGCCGAGGGTGACCCGGTGATTGTCGATGTGAACCCGGCGGCAGATCGTCTGCGCTTCATGTCCGGCACCACCAACCACCGCATCAACATGGACACAGGCGAAGTCACCGTCGATGGCGCACTGAACTGGGACGCCACCGATGCCAACGCCAAGGCAGGGCTGATGGTGGCGGCTGCCGCCTATACAAACAGCTACGGCAAGCCGGAAAAGACCCAGATGTTCAACATCGACACCGGCCTGTCGGCGCTGCTGCAACAGACCGCCCCGAATGACGGCACCAACAAGACCATCGGCATGATCGGGGCCAGACTGGAAGGACCGGTTGCGCTTGATGTGGCCACCATGGCGGATGGCACCAACACCGCCTGGCTGGTCGCCAATGGCGGGTTGCACAGGGTTGACCTTGCCACCGGCGCGCTGACCCAAAGCCGGTCCATCACCGGCACCGATCAGCCGATCCGCGATCTGACCATCCTGCCCGCGATGTAAGCCAAGGCGCGGCGCACAAACGTAACACCCGCCTTCCTCTTGGATAAAATACCCCCGCCGGAGGCATCCACCCTTTCGGCGGGGCGCCGCATTGGCAAACGCACTCATCCCGCGCCCGGCCGGCCTAGCGCAAAACCGGAATCGCAGGCCCCATGGCGGCCGTCACAAAAGCCGCCACCTTGGCCGGGTCTTTCACCCCCGGCGCGCTTTCCACGCCCGACGATACGTCCACCTGCCGCGCGTTGGTCAGACGGATCGCCTCGGCGACGTTGTCGGGTGTCAGCCCGCCTGCCAGCATCCATGGTCGCAGCCAGCGGCGTTGTGCAACCAGCCGCCAGTCAAACGACAGGCCATTGCCACCCGGCAGGTCGGCGGTTTTGGCAGGCTTGGCATCAAGCAGGATCTGATCGGCCACCAGCGAATAGTCGAACACCGCCGCCAGATCGCCTTCATCCGCCACGCCAACCGCCTTCATCACCGGCAGGCCATAGCGGGCGCGCACCTGTGCCACGCGGTCAGGCGTTTCGTGACCGTGAAGTTGCAGCATGTCCAGGGGCATGGCCTCGGTGATCGCATCCAGCGTTGCGTCATCGGCATCAACCACCAAAGCCACCTTTGCCAGACCCGGCGGTGCAGCAAGGGCCAAGGCACGGGCTGCGGGGATGCTCAGGTGCCGGGGACTTTTGGGAAAGAACACAAATCCCGCATATGCGGCCCCCGCTGCTGCCACGCAGGCAACATCCGACAGGGTCCGCAGACCACAGATCTTTACCCGGATATCTGCCAAGGGTCAGCTTGCTTTGCGCTGGTCCAGCAGGGCAAGGATATCATCCTTGTGCTCGGCCTTGGCGTCGCGCATCACGGCAAGCTCCCGCTCCAACCGGGTCACCTGACGCGACTTGGACACAGCAACCGAACGGTGCTTGTGTTCGCGCAGCCATTCCCAGAAAAAGCCGATCAGCAGACCCGCCGCGATGCTGGCAAAGATCACCGCATAGAGCGGCAGGTCGATTTGCAGCCCGAACCCGGCAAAGGCCGCCAGGTCATCGGGCATCGCCTTGAGGGTGACAACGCCACGGTTGCCCAGTGCGACGGTCAACAGCACGGCAGCCAGAGCAACCAGAAACAGATAACGCAAGTAGCGGATCATCGGCGGAACCTCCGAAAACGGACCTTTGTAGTGACTATCGGACCCGGCGTGCCGGTGCGCAAGCCAAAACGCGTGGATCAGCCCTTGCCGTTCAATCTGTCGCGGAGAAGCTTGCCGGTCTTGAAGAAGGGAACCTTCTTGTCCTCCACCTCGACCGCTTCGCCGGTGCGGGGGTTGCGCCCGACACGCGCATCGCGCGCCTTGACCGAGAACGCGCCAAAGCCGCGCAGTTCGACCCGGTCCCCCTTGGCAAGGGCCTCGATAATCTCTTCAAACACGGTGTTGACGATGCGCTCGACATGGCGCTGCGTCAGATGCGGATTTTCGTCCGCAATTTTCTGGATCAGTTCCGAACGGATCATCCGAAGTGTCCCCCCTGTGGTCGGTTCGCTGTGTTGCACAAGCTGCCGCCACTGTGATTGGTTATGCCGACTATAGGCAAAAATCATCGTGGCACACAAATGAAAATGCTGAAATCCCCGTGCCATACGAATAGGCCCCACCTTTCGGCGGGGCCTTTAGCAACCCAAACGGGTTATTTGATCAGTTCTTGTCGGCTTTCAAAGCCGCGCTCAGAATATCGCCAAGGCTTGCGCCCGAATCGGACGAGCCATACTGCTCAACCGCTTCTTTCTCTTCGGCAATCTCGCGTGCCTTGATCGACAGACCCAGACGACGGGTTTTCGGATCGATGTTGGTCACGCGCACGTCAACCTTGTCACCGACCGAGAACCGCTCGGGGCGTTGGTCGCCACGGTCACGGCTCAGGTCGCTGCGGCGGATGAACGACTTGGCGCCGTTGTATTCCACTTCAACGCCACCGTCTTCGATCGCGGTCACTTCGACCGTGATCACCGACCCGCGCTTCACCCCGTCCACCGCATCGGTAAAGGTGTCGTCGCCCAGTGCCTTGACCGAAAGCGAGATCCGCTCTTTCTCGACATCGACTTCCGACACGGCGGCCTTGACGACATCACCCTTGCGATAGTTGGCAATGGCATCTTCGCCGCGCTGGTCCCACGACAGGTCGGACAAGTGAACCATGCCGTCGATGTCGTTGTCCAGACCGATGAACAGACCGAATTCGGTGATGTTCTTGACTTCGCCTTCGATGGTCGACCCAACCGGGTTGTTCTCGGCGAACACTTCCCACGGGTTGCGCTGGGTTTGCTTCAGGCCCAGTGACACGCGACGCTTGGCGCTGTCGATCTCCAGCACCATGACATCGACTTCCTGGCTGGTCGAGACGATCTTGCCGGGATGGACGTTCTTCTTGGTCCACGACATTTCCGATACGTGCACCAGACCTTCGACACCAGCCTCCAACTCGACAAACGCGCCGTAGTCGGTGATGTTGGTGACACGGCCCTTGTGGACCGAGCCGATCGGATAGGCGCGTTCGACCGCATCCCACGGATCTTCCTGCAACTGCTTCATGCCCAGGGAAATCCGGTGGGTTTCCTTGTTGATCTTGATGACCTGCACCTTGACGGTCTCACCAATGGCAAGGATCTCCGACGGGTGGTTGACGCGACGCCAGGCCATGTCGGTCACGTGCAGCAGGCCGTCAACGCCGCCCAGATCGACGAACGCGCCGTATTCGGTGATGTTCTTGACCACACCATCGACGGTCTGACCTTCGGTCAGGTTGCCGATGACTTCGGCGCGCTGTTCGGCGCGGCTTTCTTCCAGGATGGCACGGCGCGACACCACGATGTTGCCACGGCGACGGTCCATTTTCAGAATCTGGAACGGCTGCTTCATGCCCATCAGCGGGCCCGCATCACGCACGGGACGCACGTCAACCTGGCTGCCGGGCAAGAACGCCACAGCGCCGCCCAGATCAACGGTGAAGCCACCTTTGACGCGGCCAAAGATCGCGCCGTCGACGCGGGTTTCCGAGGCATAGGCCTTTTCCAGACGGTCCCAAGCTTCTTCGCGCTTGGCCTTTTCACGGCTGATCTGGGCTTCACCGCGGCTGTTTTCGACGCGGTCCAGATACACCTCGACTTCATCGCCGACATTGATGTCAGCCTGTTCGCCGGGGTTGGCAAATTCTTTCAGATCGATGCGGCCTTCCATTTTGTAGCCGACGTCGATGATGGCCTGGCCCGCTTCGATCGCGATGACCCGGCCTTTGACAACAGACCCCTCTTCGGGGGTGTCAATTTCGAAGCTTTCCTTCAACAGGGCTTCGAAGTCTTCCATAGATGCTTTAGCGCACATGCGTTGATCAGTCCTTTTTCATGATTTTCTGGCCATGCGGTTGGCTCCGCCGGTCTTTGGTGGCCCTTGAAAAACCGCCCAACACCGGCAAAGCGGGTGCTGCGAGTCTTGTCAGGATGCGCGCATATAGCCCGATCAGGCCTTGCTGGCAAGGAAAAGGCGGCTTCCGCTTTCGGAAACCGCCGCATCACAAACGGGCTGGTCAGGCGACTTCGCTGACCATGGCCTCAAGCGGTCGGCGCACTTTCTTGGCACCCAGAAGCCAGTCACCCGTCGCCGCGCGATAACCCAGCGGCAACAGCGTGACCGAGCGCAGGCCGCGCGCCCGCAGGCCAAGGATGTCATCCACCTGTGCCGGGTCAAAGCCTTCCATCGGCGTGCTGTCGACGCCCTCGAAGGCCGCCGCCGTCAGCGCGAGGCCAAAGGCAATGTAGGCCTGACGCGCGGCGTGTTCAAAGTTCACCTCGGGCGAACGCGGCAGGTATGTCGCTTTAAGCCGTTCATAATAGCCGGTCAGCGTCTCTGACGCGCCGCGCTCGGCCGCGGTCTGGGCCACAACCGCGTCAATCCGTTCGGCGGTGTAGTTGTCCCATGCGGCAAAGACCAGAACATGGCTGCCATCGGTGATCTGCGCCTGATCAAAGGCCACCGCGCGCAGCTTCGCCTTCACCTCGGGGTTGGTGACGACGATCACCTCGAACGGCTGCAACCCGCTGGAGGTGGGCGCAAGCTGCACCGCCTGCAAGATACGGTCCACCTTGTCTTGTGGCACGGTTTTGGCCGGGTCCATCTTTTTGGTGGCATAGCGCCAGTTCAGCTTTTCGGTCAGCATGGGGAACGTCCTTTTGTGCAAAGCCTGCAACCTTGCAGGCTTTTTGTATGAACGCACAGATAAGCATCCCGGTCCCGGCGGCCATGGCGGTTGGCGCACAGGGACTGTGCTAACCGTGACGGTGCTGACCGCACCTGTGTTCAGCCGCGTCTGAACTTAAGCGTAAGGGTGTTCACCGCGTCGGGCCGCAATCACCGCCACGGCGCGGGCAACGGCCTCGTCGATGGTCATGGCGCTGGTGTCCAGGATCACCGCATCCTGGGCCGGGCGCAACGGGGCATTGGCGCGGCCCATGTCACGGGCATCGCGTTCCTGCACCTCGGCCAGCACATTGGCCTCGTCCCCCCCCACCTCGCACCAGCGACGATGCGCGCGCACCTGCGGGCTGGCGGTGACATAAAGCTTTGCCTCGGCCTCGGGGCAGATCACCGTGCCGATGTCGCGACCATCCAGCACGGCCCCGCCCGGCCGCCGGGCAAAGCGGCGCTGAAAATCGACCAAAGCCGCCCGCACCTCGGGGATTGCCGCCACCCGCGAGGCCGCTTGGCCGGCCTCAAGGCTGCGCAGATCGGCGCGGGTCAGGTCTTCGGGGCGCAGGGTCCGCGCGGCCTGTGCCGGATCGCCGCCCAGCACCCCCACCGCCCGATACAAAAGCCCGGTGTCCAGATGCGCAAAGCCAAAACGCGCCGCCACCTCCCGGCTGATGGTGCCCTTGCCCGCCGCCGCCGGACCGTCGATCGCGACTGTAAAGATCATGCCACCCTCCTTGGAACGCGGGCTTCTTACCGTTGGCGCGGGCGGCGGTAAAGGCGACAGCCATCGGGTCGCGGTCCGAGGGGTGATCTTACAGCCGCCTCAGGTATTCGTGCGCCCAGCATGCCGGACCAGACAGGCGCACTGGCCATTGGCCGATCTTGACCCACAGGGCGGGGTCAAAAGCCGGAAAGAAGGTATCGGCATCCGTAACCTCAAGATCGACCTCGGAAATCAGCATCCGGTGGGCCAGCGGCAGCATCTCGGCATAGATTTGCGCGCCGCCGATGCCGTAGATGCGCGGCTGGCCCTGCCCCTGCGCCAAGGCAATCGCCGCCGCGACCGAAGGTGCCACAACCTCGGCCACCGATGCATTCGCGGAAACCACAATGTTGAACCGCTTGGGCAGCGGCCTGACCGGCAGGCCCTCCCATGTGGTGCGGCCCATGATCACAGCACCACCCAGCGTTTCGCGCTGAAAGAACTTCAGATCCTCAGGCACGTCCCATGGGATCGCCCCGTTCCGACCAATGGCCCCGTTGCGGCCCCGCGCGACAATCAGCGTGATCATGGCCTAGACCGCCACGGGTGCGGAAATCGCCGGATCGGGGGCATAGCCCACCACCTCGAAATCCTCGTATCGTAAGTCGAAGATCGATGCCACATCGCGCGTGATCCGCAGCTGCGGCAGCGCCTTCGGGCTGCGCGACAGTTGCAGGCGGACCTGATCCATATGGTTGGAATAGATATGCGCATCACCTATGCTGTGCACGAAATCCCCCGGCTGATAGCCCGTCACATGCGCCAGCATCATCTGCAACAGCGCATAGGACGCAATGTTGAACGGCACGCCAAGAAACATGTCCGCCGACCGCTGATACAGTTGCAGATGCAACCGCCCGTTCAGAACCCGGACCTGCCACAGCGTGTGACACGGCGGCAACGCCATCCGCGGCACGTCGCCGGGGTTCCAGGCCGAGACAATCATGCGGCGGCTGTCGGGGTTCGTCTTGATGGTGTCGATCAGTTGCGAGACCTGATCAACCCCACGCCCGAAATACAACGGCTTGCCATCCTTGCTGTCGCCGGTCGGCACCAAAGCCGGAAACGCCCGCCATTGCTGACCATAGACCGGGCCAAGGTCGCCATTTTCGTCGGCCCATTCGTTCCAGATCGACACGCCGTTGTCGCGCAGATAGCCGATGTTGGTATCGCCTGACAGGAACCACAACAGCTCATGAATGATCGACCGCAGATGCAGCTTCTTGGTGGTCACCAACGGAAACCCATCCGACAGACGATAGCGCGATTGCAGGCCAAAATACGAAATCGTGCCGGTGCCGGTCCGGTCCGTCGATGGCTCGCCATGGTCAAGAACCGTGCGAAGCGCGTCGTGATACTGCTGCAAGTCGTTTCCCGTCCCTTGGAATGCTCGGCCAGAAGGTGGCCCAGGCTTGAATCCGTCACCCCACAGACCGCCTCTGTCGCGGCACCGCCTGACATTTCACGGCAAGCGAAGATTTTTCGAATCCCCGGATTTTGGCAGATGTAGCGTAAACCGGCCGTCAGGATACGAGAGGTTGGGTAATCATCGCAAGGGTGCGCGGCAATTCTGCATCACGAACGGATGCAGGGGCATGGATTCGTTGACAGATTGCGGGGTTACAGGCAATTTTATCCACAAAAGAACACTCAAATCGAGCAGGTAATCATGTATTGGCGTATGATCGCGGCCCTTGTGGCCGGGCTTGCCGTTGCCGGCTGCGGTGGAAACCCGTTCGGCAACGAAGCCGTCTGCGGTAAAAACCCGTTCAGCCCGGAAGAATGCTCGACGGATGGCGACGTCGACGGTGGCGACGACGACGGCACTGACGGCGATGGAACAACCACCGAAGATGCGCGACTGCCCGCGGCTGTGGCCCAGAACGTGGACCAGGCGGCGACAGCGGCGGCTTTGCAAGACTGGGTTGCGGCTGCACCCACCCTGCAAATCACGATCGATGCGCAAGACCTGTCCGGCCCCTATGATCGCGATCCAACGCTTAATCTGAATGGGTATGAGGCCTATACCTACCAAAGCACGACTTCCAACCGCAAGGTCGTGGCCTTGATAAAGACTGCAGGGACAGTGACAAGCATGGTTGCCGTGGATGGCGGTCAGTTTGCCGAGTATCACGGCGGTGGTGCGATGTATCGCACAGACGTCTTCACGGTGCCGACAGAAACCGAGGTCAATGACCAGAAAAGCACTGGCCGCTTCAACTACTCGGGCAGTTACGTTGGTCTGCTCAACACCGGGACACCGACACCGTCGGGACCGGACGGAAGTTTGAACCCCGAGCAAGCAACACGGACAACGGGGCGTGCGCTGATCACCGCAGATTTCGCCGAAATGCGCGTTTCTGGCGGTGTTGATCAGCGTAGCCAGATAAACAACGATGGTTCGACTGGTCCTGCCTTGGCTGCTATTGCCCTGACATCCACCAACATCGCCGCCGACGGCAGCTTTACCAATAGCGTTCAGAGATTGGACCCCACAGGGTATGTCGCCGCAGGAACCTATGGCGGCCTGTTCGGCGGTATCGACGCAAGCGAAGTCGCTGCGGTGCTGGTCTTCAACCCGGTAAGTTCATCTTCGGAACTGTTCGAGCATGGACAAGTGGTGCTGTCAAACTGCGTTGCAACCGGCGGGGCGGCGGCGTGCCCCTGATGCGTAATGTGCCGCTGCGGGTTGCAGCGGTCCTTGCGACGGCTCTCAGTAATCTGGGCCAAGGATTGGCCCATGCCGATCCTACCGCCCCCAAAGAACAGATCACGGTCCAGACCGATCTGGAAGGGGCACGGGCCTTGGCACGCAAGGCGCTGGCGCAGGGCAACCACAAACTGACCGTCAAGATCGCGCAGCAGATCCTTCGCGCCTATCCGAATGACGCAGGTGCCAACCTGTTGCTGGCGGCGGGGCTGACCCGGGCAGGCCACCCTGAAAAGGCGGCCGCGGCAGCCAGAACGGGGTTTCATCTGGCCACCGCGAAAGAGGGGCGCTTCGAAGGCGCCTATCTGATGGCCGAGGCTTTTGCGGCGTCCGGGCGTCCCTGGGTATCAAAGTACTGGCTGCGACGGGCAGACCTGCACGCGCCAAACGCGACCGCAAAAACGGTGCTGCGGCAGGCCTATCAGACCGTCTCTGATCACAGTCCGCTGAGCTTTGGGGTCTCGATTTTTGCCGGACCATCGCAAAACGTGAACGGTGGCAGCTTGCATGACAGCTTTTTCTTTCAAGGCGTCGACATTCCCATCAGTCAGGCCCTGTCGGGTTGGAACTACGGCGGGTCCGCAGTCTTGCACTATCGGCTGGGCAAGACCGCGTCGATCAACCTTGCCTGGACGCACCGTTCTGTTGTGCTGAGTGACAAGGCCAAACGCCTTGACCCGACGGCAAAAGCCTCCGACTTCGCCCAGGATGAGCTGGGACTGGAGCTTTCGAAGCTTTGGGCAACCGGGGTGAACCAGTCCACGGTCTATCGCTTGTCAGGATCGGTCGGCAAACGGTGGACGGCTGGCCAGCCCAGCAGCGACAGTCTGGCAGCAAATCTGTCAGTCTTTCATGCAGCAAGCAATCGGCTGGGTGTCGGGGGAACGGTCGGCGTTGAGACAACGGATTACGCAGATCGCCCAAATCTGGACAGCCAAACCAGAAACCTGGGACTTTCCCTTGCCTATAATGCGCAACAGCTTGGCAAAGTCTCTTTTGAAATCGGCCTGAAAGAGGTCGACAGCGCGGCTGCGGGGCTTGCATGGCGCGGGCCTACGGCAGGGATTGCATGGTTGCCGCCGATGAAGGAATTCCCGGTCGGCCTGTCGTTTCAGGCAAATCTTGAGCACCGGGACTATTGGATGACCCCAAGCTTCGCGCCGGACCTGAAGGTGAATATCTCGACAACATCGAAATTTGACGCACTTGAAACTTTCGGCTTCAGTCCGACCGTCACGATTTCGGCGGCGCGGACGTTTTCGGATGTTGTGGTCCGCGACACCTCTGACTTCGGTGTGACATTCGGTGTGTCCAGTTCCTTTTGAAGTTGCATTGCCCAGCCTTTCCGGCGGATCGTTCGGGCACCACTGAAAGGGAAGACACAATGGCAATCCGATATCTGCACACCATGGTCCGGGTGCTGGACCTTGACGCCTCGCAGGCCTTCTACCGGCTGTTGGGGCTGGAAGAGACCCGCCGGATGGACAGTGAAGCAGGCCGCTTCACTCTGGTCTTCATGGCTCCGCCCGGCCAGCCCGACTGCCCGGTCGAGTTGACCTTCAACTGGGACGGCGACGCAGGCCTGCCCTCGGACAGCCGACACTTCGGCCATCTGGCCTATGAGGTGGACGATATCTATGCCACCTGCGCCCATCTTCAGGCCAATGGCGTCACCATCAACCGCCCGCCCCGCGATGGCCGCATGGCCTTTGTGCGCAGCCCCGACAATATCTCGATCGAGCTTTTGCAAAAGGGCGGCGCCCTGCCCCCGGCCGAACCATGGCTCAGCATGGGCAACACCGGCCACTGGTAAGCACTGAAAGACAACAGCGGGCAAAGGTCTAAAAACCTTGGCCTTGCCAAGGGCCAAAACCCGCAAGGACGTTTGCGCGATCAAGCATGCAGCGAACAAGACGGGCGGCCGGTGCAATCCTGAACGGGCGCGCAGGCCGCCGATGTTCTGCCAAGCGCGGCGCCTGCGGCCGGGATGCGAAAGCCCCACCTCACACTGCTGGGGCATGCAGGTGTCCTTGCCCATGATGCATCCTGCAAAAAAGGCCGCTCTACCATTCATGGCAAGCGGCCTTTTGTTGCAAGCCATTGTTTTCACAATGGCGTATAATGGTGGGCGATAACGGATTTGAACCGCTGACATCTTCGATGTGAACGAAGCGCTCTACCGCTGAGCTAATCGCCCGTGCGAGGTCTCTTAGACGGCTTCGTCGGCCTCTGCAAGGGCCTCTGTCTGCTCTTTCTTGCGGGGGGTGCCAATGCCGCGCACCTTCAGCGTCATCATCGAACGACCGTCCTTGTCGGCCAAGCGGGCGACGCGAACCTTGCCGACACCGGGCAAATTAAGCTCTTCGCCCTTGTCCAGCGCCGCACCCAGTTGGGCCAATGTCGCTTCGACGATTTCCTTCACGCCTTTTTTCTTGCCACCCGTCGCTTCGGCCACACGGTTCACCAATTCGCGCAGCTTCAAAGCCGTGCCGCGTCCCGCCGCGGGGGAAACATCTTGTTCCATAGCGCCATCCGCCAGCACCGCGCCCGGCGGAATGACATCGGCCACGGCGGCAGCTTTCGGTGCGGGTATACGCTTCGGGGCAGATTTGGTTGCAGGTTTGCTGGTCATTAAACGACTCCCTGAAGACCGCGACAGCGAAGACGGCGATAGCCGTTTGATTGTGCCAGTTTATCCACAGGTTGGAAACATTACCACTGGAAAAAGGATCACTGTCTGCTTGATCCCGGCGCGCCATCGGAAAACCAAAGGGCGCTCCCGACTGGAAGCGCCCCCCGTTTCAGCCAATATGTCCGACCTTCAATGCGCGGTCTGCCCCCGGCTTTCGGCAGCGGCAAGCCGTGCGGCGGCGGCGGCCTCTTCGGCGGCCTCGTCCCATTCCACCGGTTCGGGTTGGCGCACCAAGGCGGCGGCCAAAACCTCACGCACATGGCTGACAGGGATGATCGTCAACCCCTGTTTCACGTTCTCGGGGATCTCGGCCAGATCCTTGGCGTTTTCCTGCGGGATCAGCACGGTCTTGATACCGCCGCGCAGTGCTGCCAGCAGCTTTTCCTTCAAGCCGCCGATGGGCATCGCATTGCCACGCAGCGACACCTCGCCCGTCATCGCGATGTCGCGGCGCACCGGGATGCCAGTCAGCACCGAGACAATCGACGTGACCATCGCCAAGCCAGCCGAGGGGCCGTCTTTCGGCGTCGCGCCATCGGGGACGTGGACGTGAATGTCCATCGTCTCGAACTTCGGCGGCTTGACCCCGATCTGCGGGCTGATCGAGCGGACATAGGATGCTGCCGCGTCGATGGACTCCTTCATCACATCGCCCAGCTTGCCGGTGGTCTTCATCCGGCCCTTGCCCGGCAGTTTAAGCGCCTCGATCTGCAACAGATCGCCGCCGACGCTGGTCCAAGCCAGACCGGTGACCACGCCAACCTGATCCTCCAGTTCGGCCAGGCCATAGCGGTGGCGCTGCACGCCAAGGTATTCTTCCACCTTGGCCTCATCGACCGACACGGATTTGGTGTTGCCTTTCAGGATATCGGTCACCGCCTTGCGCGCCAGTTTGGCAATCTCACGCTCAAGGCTGCGCACCCCGGCTTCGCGGGTGTAATAGCGGATGACATGGGTCAGCGCCGCGTCCGACACCTCGAACTCGCCCTTTTTCAGGCCGTTCGCCGCGATCTGCTTGGGCAACAGGTGCTGGCGGGCAATCTCGCGCTTTTCATCCTCGGTATAGCCGGCCAGCGGGATGATCTCCATCCGGTCCATCAGCGGGCCCGGCATGTTATAGCTGTTGGCCGTGGTGATGAACATCACGTTCGACAGGTCGTATTCCACCTCAAGATAGTGGTCGACGAAGGTGCTGTTCTGTTCAGGGTCCAGCACCTCAAGCAGCGCGCTTGCCGGATCGCCCCGGAAATCCTGGCCCATCTTGTCAATTTCATCCAGCAAGATCAACGGGTTGTTGGTCTTGGCCTTTTTCAGGCTTTGGATGATCTTGCCGGGCATTGACCCGATATAGGTCCGCCGATGGCCCCTGATTTCCGACTCGTCGCGCACGCCGCCAAGCGAGATGCGAATGAACTCGCGCCCCGTGGCCTTGGCGACCGACCGGCCAAGCGAGGTCTTGCCCACGCCGGGCGGGCCGACAAGGCACAGGATCGGGCCTTTCAGCTTGGTCGAACGCGCCTGCACCGCCAGATATTCGACAATGCGTTCCTTGACCTTGTCCAGCCCATGATGGTCGGCATCCAGCACCTTTTGCGCAGCGCCAAGGTCTTTCTTGACCTTCGATTTCACACCCCACGGCACGCCCAAGAGCCAGTCAAGATAGTTGCGCACCACCGTTGCCTCGGCACTCATCGGCGACATGGTCTTTAGCTTCTTGACCTCGGCCTCGGCCTTTTCCTTGGCCTCTTTCGACAGTTTGGTGCGGGCGATCCGGGCCTCAAGCTCGGTCACCTCGTTCTGGCCATCCTCACCGTCGCCCAACTCGCGCTGAATGGCCTTCATCTGCTCATTCAGGTAATATTCGCGCTGGGTCTTTTCCATCTGGCTCTTGACGCGGGTCTTGATCTTCTTTTCGACCTGCAAGACGCTCATTTCGCCCTGCATATGGCCGTAAACCCGCTCCAGCCGTTCCGAGACATCCAGCGTTTCCAGCAGTGCCTGCTTTTGCGCAACCTCGATCCCCAGATGGCCAGACACCAGATCGGCCAGACGGGCAGGCTCGCGGGTTTCGGACACGGCGGCCAGCGCCTCTTCGGGGATGTTCTTCTTGATCTTGGCGTAACGCTCGAACTCATCGGCGACAGCGCGCAGCATGGCGTCCACGGCCGATTTGTCGCCGGGTGTTTCAGACAACTCGCTGACCTCGGCCTCAAAGAAGCTGGGGTTGGTCAGAAAACGGGTGATCTTGACGCGCGCCTTGCCCTCGACCAGCACCTTGACGGTGCCATCGGGAAGTTTCAGCAATTGCAGCACGTTGGCCAACACGCCCACACGATAGATACCATCGGATGCCGGGTCGTCTATGGCCGGGTCAATCTGGCTGGACAGCAGGATCTGCTTGTCGTCCTGCATGACCTCTTCCAGCGCCCGCACCGATTTTTCGCGCCCGACAAACAGCGGCACGATCATGTGCGGAAACACCACGATATCGCGCAACGGCAGGACCGGGTAGCTGGGGGAAAATTGCTCGCTCATCTTGCGTATCCTTATCATCGGCAGGAAGACCACGGCCCCGATCATCGGCAGCATCCCGGCCTTCCCCTCTTCACCCCCCATATCTGGGGGGGCGGTGGGGGTGAGTCAACCAGTGCGCCGTTCATGCCGGTGTGATGCCGCCCGGACTGCTGGGCATGATGCCCTGCGCGGGCGCGGCCCACAAGGTGAAATCAGGCGACAATGAATCGGGGTTTCGGGAAGGTATCGGGGGTCGGTGCGATGCGCCGGCGTCACCTTGTCTGGTCACGGTCCTGAAGCGCCACCACCTCGGCAAATTCGGTTTCGGCCACCGTTTCCACCAACTCTCGCAGCGCCGCTGCGATCCGGGCATCGCAGGTCGGACAGGTGGTATAGCCCACCCGCGACGGGTGTTCGAACTCGGGCAGGGTCGGATCAAGCCAAGTCTGATCGACAAGCACCGCCCCGCAGACCGAGCATTTTTGTGACCGCGCCAACGGATCATAGCGCCATGCCACCATCGGCGGGTCGACCTGAACCGCATCCAGCAACTGATGCACCATGACCGCGCGGCCATGCTTCATCGGCTGGATCGTCAGGCGAAAGCGACGCACCTGATGCGGGGCGTCGCAACGGTAATCCAGGTGCAGCGGCCGCCGGGTTTCCAGCACCGCCTGCACCATCTGGCTGACCCGGTCCGCCGTCGCGCGATCAGCGATATGCGCGGTCAGACGGGTCGACAGGATGGTGTTGGAAAGGGCGGACACGCCGCCATTGCTGCGGGCAAAATCATCCCAGTCACCGCCAACCCAAAGGATGCGAAGCGATGAGTCCACCACACAGAAACTTTGAAAAAACTTCAAACTTGCGGTCCGATCCGGCAAGACGCTACACTTCCAGCATAGCAGAGCCATCCCGAAATGCTCAACCAAGTTTGCATGTTTTTAACAATCACCCCGCGCCTTTACAGCGCACCGCAGCCCTGTCGCGTCGGGCCAGGTCGCGGCGTGGGCATTGCCGATTTTTGCCCTGTTGCAGCCGTTTTTGTCTGTTGCACTGCGGGGGCCATCTGACCCTGTTCCCAAACCAACCTGTGAACGGATTTGACCACATCTAGACAAAAGGATTTCCATGTTCGGCTTGTTTCAACGTAAGGTCAAATCTCCAGCCACACAAACGCCAGTGTCCACCCCGACCCCTGAGGGTGTCAGCCTTGATATCCTGCGCCAACTGCTGGCGCATTGGGAAACCAATGGCCAGTTTTCCGGTGCCATCGCCGAAAGCCTGCCACGCATGACGACCGAAGACGGGATTGAGGTGATTTGCGACCCGGATCGGCTGATCGGGATCACCGTGGCCCAGACAGCGTTCGGGATCGAGGTCGCCGAGATGGACGTGCAACAGATGACCGAGTTGGTCAATACCGCCCTTGCCCGCCTGCCACGCCCCGACTGGACGCCTGACCCCGACCACAGTGTAGGGCAGGCGATGGTGGCCCTGGCCCGCATGCCCTGGGGCCCAGACCTGCGGCTGACCTGCCTGCCCTGCCCGGTTGACCCGTGCTTCAACACACAACGCCGTCCCGGCACGCGGTTGATCGGCCACGCCCTGCGCGGCTGAGGCTGCCTGTCACATCGGCTCGATATCGCCCGCCGCCCGCTGGGCGTGAAAATCGGCCACAAAGGCCGCAAGTCGACCTTCTGAAATCGCCCCGCGCAGGCCCTGCATCAGTTCCTGAAAGTAGTGCAGATTGTGCCAGGTCAGCAGCATGCCCGAGATCATCTCTTGCGCCTTGAACACATGATGCAGATAGGCGCGGCTGTAACCGCGGCAGGCCGGGCAGGTGCAGGCTTCATCCAGCGGGCGCGGGTCGTCCTGATGGCGGGCGTTCTTGATGTTCACCTGCCCGTGCCGCGTCCATGCCTGCCCGGTGCGGCCTGACCGGCTGGGCAGCACGCAATCCATCATGTCGATGCCGCGTTCCACCGCGCCGACAATGTCATCGGGCTTGCCCACCCCCATCAGATAGCGCGGCTTGTCTTCGGGCAGAAAGCCGGGCGCATAGTCCAGCACGCCAAACATCGCCTCTTGGCCTTCGCCAACGGCAAGGCCGCCGACGGCATAGCCATCAAAGCCGATTTCGGTCAGGGCCTTGGCGCTTTGCTCGCGCAATTCGCGCGTCACACCGCCCTGCATGATGCCGAACAGCGCGTGCCCCGGGCGGTCGCCAAAGGCATCGCGCGACCGCTGCGCCCAGCGCATCGACAACGCCATCGACGCGGCGACCTCGGTCTCGGTCGCGGGAAGGGCCGGACATTCATCGAAACACATCACGATGTCTGATCCCAGCAGCCGCTGAATCTCCATGCTGCGTTCCGGCGACAGCATGTGTTTTGACCCGTCGATATGGCTGGAAAACCGCACGCCCTCTTCGGTCAGCTTGCGCAGGCCGGCAAGGCTCATCACCTGAAAGCCGCCGGAATCGGTCAGGATCGGGCGCTGCCAGTTCATGAAGCGGTGCAGACCGCCAAGCCGGGCGATACGCTCGGCCGTGGGGCGCAGCATCAGGTGATAGGTGTTGCCCAGCAAGATATCAGCCCCGGTCGCCGCCACGCTTTCGGGCAGCATCGCCTTGACTGTGGCCGCCGTGCCCACCGGCATGAAGGCAGGCGTCCGTATCGCGCCGCGCGGGGTCTGGATCACGCCCTTGCGCGCGCGTCCATCGGTCGCCTCCAGCTGAAATCCGAACCTTTGTGCCATGGCGCTGCCCTTCAAACTGTCGTCTGCGCCGGCATAACGCATCTGGGCGCGATTCCAAGGGGGCGGGCAGATCGCCCCCCCTGGCATCAGGCCGACCAAACAGGGGCAACCCCTCAGGCCAGACTGCGGGTCAGGAACACCGAGTTCGGGTCGTCAAGATAGCCGTCAAACGGCGGGCACGGCACGAAACCGGCCTTTGCATACAGCGCGCGGGCCGCGACAAAGGTCGGCTGCACCCCGGTTTCCAGCGACAGGCGGACAAAGCCATTGGCGCGGGCCGTGTCAATCAGATGGTCCAGCATCCGGCGCGACAGGCCTTTTCCGCGCATTTCGGCCAGAACATGCATCGACTTGATCTCGGCATGGCTGTCATCAATGCGCTTGATCGCCCCCATGCCAACCGGCCTGCCCGCATCGCGCAGGACAAAGAACCAGATGCCCGGCTGGGCCAGTTGCCCTGCGTCCAGCATATGAATGCTTTCCGGCGGCGTATCGGCCCGCATGTCGGCGGTGTGGCGCTGCATCAGCAGGCCAAGGTCAGGCCCAAGCGGCGATTCAAGTGTGATTGTGGGCGTCATGGCATGATCCGATGTTTCTGCGACTAGACAGCAAATTCCCGCGCGGAAGAAAACCCTCGCCGTGCAGGGCGCGGTCCGGACCGGCCTTTCGTCTTGTGCCGGCGGGCAGATCAGGCCAACCTACGATGGGTCACGGTGCCGCCATCAGCGGTTCCCTCGCGGTCTGGCGGACAATTTCGGCAATCAGGCCCAATTGCTCGGCCAGCGGGTTCGACTTGCGCCAGATCATCCCGATGGTGCGCGACGGGCGCGGTGCTGCCAGCCGCGCGACCGAAACATGGGCCGACCGGATCTCGACCGGCACCGCCATTTCCGGGATCAGCGTCACCCCGATCCCCGCCCCCACCATCTGCACCAGCGTTGACAGCGAGCTGCCCTCCATCAGATCGCGCGGAACCGCCGCTGACAGGTTGCAAAACGACAGCGCCTGATCGCGAAAGCAATGCCCCTCTTCCAGCAAGAGCAGCCGCATTTCGCGCAGCATGTCGGAATTGGGCACCGGTTTGTCGGCATCTTCGGGCGGGCGGACCAGAACGAACTCTTCGTCAAACAGCGCCTGTTCGGTCAGCGACGGTTCCGACACCGGCAAAGCCACGATGGCGGTGTCCAGACGCCCCTCCAGCAGATCGGCGATCAGGGTTTGCGTCACCGCCTCACGCGGGCGCAGGTCAAGACCGGGATAGCGCGCGACAAGGGCCTTGATCACGCGCGGCAGCAGGTAAGGCGCGACCGTCGGGATCACCCCGATCCGCAGCCGCCCCATCAACGGGCTGAACGAGGCGCGGGCCAGATCGCCCAACTCATCCACCGCGCGCAGGATATCGCGCACCCGCAGGGCAAACGCGTCGCCCAGCGGCGTCAACCTGATCTGCCGCGCGCCCCGCTCGACCAGCGACGCGCCAAGCATCGCTTCCAACTCCTTGATCTGGATGGAAAGCGCAGGCTGCGAAATGGCGCACATCTCGGCAGCACGGCCAAAGTGGCTGTGTTGGGCCAAGGCGTCGAAGTAGCGCAGATGGCGCATCGAGATACCGATCATAACCACAGACTATCGCTTAAATAAGAAAATGCAAATTAAGTTTATGGGTTGGACGTGCTAGGGATGTTGCACAGTCACGATATCCGTCGGGGAATCGTCTGCACAGCAGTCAAGATGACACCCTGACCAAGCAACACAACGACCAACCACATCAGGAGAGCGACATGGATGGCAATGATCTGAAATCCACCGGCAAATGCCCGGTCATGCACGGGGCGAACACCGCGACCAGTTCCGACGTGATGAACTGGTGGCCCAATGCCCTGAACCTGGACATCCTGCACCAGCACGACGCAAAGACCAACCCGCTGAAAGGCTTTGACTATCGCAAGGCGCTGGAGACGTTGGACGTGGAGGCGCTGAAAGCCGATCTGCACGCGCTGATGACCGACAGTCAGGACTGGTGGCCCGCGGATTGGGGCCATTATGGTGGCTTGATGATCCGTTTGGCCTGGCATGCCGCAGGCTCGTACCGTCTGGCCGATGGCCGCGGCGGGGCTGGCACCGGCAACCAGCGCTTTGCGCCGCTGAACTCGTGGCCCGACAACGCCAACCTTGACAAGGCCCGCCGCCTGCTGTGGCCGATCAAGAAAAAATACGGCAACAGTATCAGCTGGGCCGACCTGATCATTCTGGCCGGTAACGTGGCCTATGAGTCGATGGGCCTGAAGACCTTTGGCTTTGCCTTTGGCCGCGAAGACATCTGGCACCCCGAGACTGACATTTACTGGGGCGCGGAAAAGGAATGGCTGGCACCGTCCGACAACCGCTATGGTGACCTGTCAAACCCCGCCACCATGGAAAACCCGCTGGCCGCCGTGCAAATGGGCCTGATCTACGTGAACCCCGAAGGTGTGAACGGCCAACCAGACCCGATGAAGACCGCGGGTCAGGTGCGCGAAACCTTTGTCCGCATGGCAATGAATGACGAAGAAACCGCAGCACTGACCGCAGGGGGCCATACCGTCGGCAAATGCCATGGCAACGGCGACGCTGAATTGCTGGGCGCAAGCCCCGAAGGCGCAGACGTGGCCGAACAGGGCCTTGGCTGGATGAACCATTCGACCCGCAGCATTGGCCGCAACGCCGTGACCAGCGGCATCGAAGGCGCCTGGACCACCCACCCGACCACCTGGGACAACGGCTATTTTGACCTGCTGTTCGGCTATGACTGGGAGTTGAAGAAATCCCCCGCCGGCGCCTGGCAGTGGATGCCGATCAACATCCGCGAAGAAGACATGCCGGTCGACGTGGAAGATCCGACCATCCGCGTGATGCCGATCATGACCGACGCCGACATGGCGATGAAGGTAGACCCGGTTTACCGCGAAATCTGCCAGCGTTTCGCCGCCGATCACGCCTATTTCACCGACACCTTCGCCCGCGCCTGGTTCAAGCTGACCCACCGCGACATGGGGCCAAAGGTCCGCTACATCGGCCCGGAAGTGCCCGCCGAAGACCTGATCTGGCAAGATCCGGTTCCGGCAGGTTCGACCAGCTATGACGTGGCTGCAGTCAAGGCAAAGATCGCGGCAAGCGGCCTGTCGATTTCCGACATGGTGGCCACGGCTTGGGACAGCGCCCGCACCTATCGCGGATCCGACATGCGCGGCGGTACCAATGGTGCCCGCATCCGTCTGGCCCCGCAAAAGGATTGGGAGGGCAACGAACCCGCCCGTCTGGCGCATGTGCTGTCGGTGCTGGAACCCATCGCCGCCGCAACGGCGGCAAGCCTTGCCGATGTGATCGTGCTGGCCGGGTCTTATGGTGTGGAACAGGCGGCCAAGGCTGCGGGCTTTGACATCACGGTGCCCTTTGCCCCCGGTCGGGGTGATGCCACCGATGCAATGACCGATGCAGCATCCTTTGACGTGCTGGAACCGGTGGCCGATGGCTTCCGCAACTGGATGAAGAAGGACTACGTGGTTTCTGCCGAAGAGCTGATGCTGGACCGCGCGCAACTTCTGGGCCTGACCGCGCCTGAAATGACGGTGCTGGTCGGCGGGATGCGGGCGATGGGCACCAACTTTGGCGGGACGGCGCATGGCGTCTTTACCGACCGGGTTGGCGCGCTGACCAACGATTTCTTCGTCACGCTGACCGACATGGGCTATAAGTGGACGCCTGCGGGCAACAACCTCTATCACCTTGCGGATCGCAAATCGGGCGCGGTGAAGTTCACCGCAACCCGCGCCGATCTGGTGTTCGGATCGAACTCGATCCTGCGCGCCTATGCCGAGGTCTATGCTCAGGACGACAACACTGAGAAGTTCGTGAACGATTTCGTGGCAGCCTGGGTCAAGGTGATGAACGCCGACCGCTTCGATCTGGTCTGATCCCCTACCCCCGCCGCAGACCCGCGGCGGGGGTTTTTCTTCGCCTCTGACCACGCTGGACATCCCGGCGCGGGGTGCCCGCTGGCGTAGCGTTTCCGATATGCTTCTGGCGCGGGGCACCGGAATGGCCCCCGGGTGCGTCTGGCTATTCCGGCGCTGACTTGCGATCGGCCCTTTACGAATCCCCGGACATTGCTACATCTTTGTTCCATGAATGTTCTTGTCTGGTTCAAACGCGATCTGCGCATCCATGACCATCCCGCCCTGGCACAGGCCGGGGCGATGGGCGGCGGTGTGTTGCCGCTTTATGTGGTCGAGCCTGACTATTGGGCCCTGCCCGACACTTCGGCCCGGCAATGGGCGTTCACGGCGGAATGTCTGGCCGATCTGCGCGAAAGCCTGGCAGTCCTTGGCGCGCCTCTGGTGGTGCGGGTGGGTGAGGCGGTCACGATCCTTGACCGCATGTGCCGCCAGCATCGCATCAGCCATATCCTCAGCCATGAAGAAACCGGCAATCTGTGGACCTATGGCCGCGACAAACGGGTGGCGGCCTGGGCCCGGACGGCGGGCATCCAATGGCAGGAATTGCCGCAATCGGGCGTCGTGCGGCGACTGCAAGGCCGCAATGGCTGGGCCAGGCAGCGTGACGCCTTTACCGCACAACCGGTGCTGGCCGCCCCCCTTGCCTTGCGCGCCGTGGCGGGGGTCGAACCCGGGGTGATCCCCGCTGCCCGCGCCCTGCGACTGGCCGAAGACCGCTGCCCGCATCGCCAGACCGGCGGGCGGGTGCCGGGGCTGCTGGCGCTGGACAGTTTTCTGACCAGCCGTGGCGAGCCTTATCGCGCTGCAATGTCCTCACCGCTGACAGGCGAGCGGGCCTGTTCGCGGCTGTCACCTTATCTGGCACTGGGCGCGCTGTCGGGGCGCGAGGTGGCGCAGGCCACAACGGCACGGCAGGCGATGCGCCCCGGCGGGCGCTGGCCCGGGGCGCTGAGCAGCTTTCAAAGCCGCCTCGCCTGGCGCGACCATTTCATGCAAAAGCTGGAAGATGAGCCTGCCATCGAACACCGCTGCCTGCACCGCGCCGCCGAAGGCCTGCGCCCGCAATTGCCCGATGCCGCGCGGCTGGAAGCCTGGACCGCGGGCGAAACCGGCCTGCCCTTCGTCGATGCCTGCATGCGGTATCTGGCGGCAACGGGCTGGCTGAACTTTCGGATGCGGGCGATGGTGACGTCGGTGGCCTCGTATCACCTGTGGCTGGATTGGCGGGCAACCGGGCCGGTGCTGGCACGGGCCTTCACCGATTATGAACCCGGTATCCACTGGCCGCAGGTGCAGATGCAGTCGGGCACTACCGGCATCAACACACCGCGCATCTATAACCCGGTGAAACAAGGGCAGGATCAAGATCCGACTGGCGCCTTCACCCGCCGCTGGCTGCCCGAACTGGCCGCAGTGCCCGACGCCCTGCTGCAAACCCCGTGGCGCTGGGACGGCGCAGGCGGGCTTCTGGGCAAGCGCTATCCCGAACCGATTGTCGATGTGGCCGCCGCGGGCCGGGCCGCGCGTGACGCGATCTTTGGCCTGCGCAAGACCACACCGAAAGCCGAGGTGATCGAAATCATCGAACGCCACGCCAGCCGCGCCGATGTTCGATTTGTGAATGACCGCGCGCCACGCAAGCGCAGTCAAGCACCATCCAACCAGTTGAGCTTTTTGTTGTAACCCATGGCGAAGATGGTGAAAAAAGGCGATCTGCCCAGTAAGGTCTGCGCCACCTGTGGCCGCCCGTTCACCTGGCGCAAGAAGTGGGAAAAGGTCTGGGACGAGGTACGCTATTGTTCAGACCGCTGCCGGGGTGACGCCCGGCGCAAGGCGGGCCCGCCGGGTGGCAAGACCCCCTGACCCGCCGATAAGGCCCGCGATGGAAAGGGTTGCATTTCACTCTGGCTGTGATCTTGTGTTGCACCGGTATTGAAACAAAAGGCACCCTAGCATGATCCTTTCCCTTGCAGCAGCACGCATCATCATCGCGCAGGCTTTGGCCAAGGGCCGGGCTGCGGGGATGAAACCGCTTTCGGTTCTGGTGGTTGATGCCGGCGGCCACCCGATCGCGTTCGAGCGGGAAGACAGCGCCTCGGCCGGCCGCTATGCGATTGCGCATGGCAAGGCCAATGCCTGCCTGATGCTGGGCCTTGGCGGCGCCGCCCTGCAAGCGCGGGCCGACACTGACCCGGCCTTCATGGGGGCGCTGACCGCAGCCTATGGGGGCAACTTCCTGCCGCGCAAGGGCGGGTTGCTGGTGCGCGATGCCTCGGGCACGGTCTTGGGCGCGGTTGGCGTCACCGGCTGTACATCCGACAACGATGCCTTGGCAGGCCGGGCGGGGATCGAGGCGGCAGGGCTGGTGGCCGAGGGCTGAGCCGGGCAGGATCAAAAGGCACCACAGTCCATCCCCCAGAAGCAACGCCTGACCGTCAGATCGGGGCGGCGACAGGCCGGGCCAAACCTGCAATCGCCGCCTTAACCCACATCAAGCGCAATGGAATGCACCCGGTGGGTCAGATCGCCCAAGGCCACATTCACCGCCCGGTGCCGGGCAACCCGGGTCAAGGGGGCCAGTGTTTCCGCCCGCAGGGTGATGCGAAAATGCGTCTCGCCGGTGCCGTCATCGCCGGAATGGCCTGCATGCCTTGCGCTTTCATTCACGATCTCAAGGCGTTGCGGCGCAAATGCTGCTCGCAGGCGGGTTTCCATCTCTTCCATCACGGTCATTTTTCTTATCTGCCCCTTCAATCTGCCGCCCAAACCCCTAAACTGTAGCGCCCGAGTCGGAAAGCCTTGGGGACAATCAGAAAGGCGCCAGATGGTATCCAAGCCCCCCTTTGAGTTCGACATCCGCGTGTCGACCGACAAGAAGCGCAAGAAAACCACCCGCCGCGGGATGTCGGGGGCGTTCGACACCTCGACCAAGCCTTGCGATTTTCCCGATTGCAAAGAGGCGGGGGCCTACCGTGCACCGAAAAGCCCCGATCTGCTGGATGAGTTTTTCTGGTTCTGCAAAGACCATGTCCGCGAATACAATCTGAAATGGAACTTCTTTCAGGGCACCTCGGACGACGAGTTTCAAAAGTTCCTCGACAAGGATCGGGTGTGGGAACGCCCGACCAAGCCGTTCAGCCGCAAGGATGATGGCCGGGCCTGGGCGCGGTTGGGGGTGGATGACCCTTTGTCCTTGCTGGGCGAGAACGCCACGCAAAACCCCGGCAAACCCGCGCAAACCTCGACCCGCAAACTGCCGCCGACCGAACGCAAGGCGGTGGAAATCCTTGATGCCCGCGACACCTGGACCAAGACCGAGATTCGCAAGCAATACAAATCCTTGGTCAAGGATCTTCATCCAGACATGAACGGCGGCGACCGCAGCGATGAAGAGCGCCTGCAAGAGGTGGTCTGGGCTTGGGACCAGATCAAGGACAGCCGCTATTTCCGCGAGTAGGCGCGCAAATCTTGCGCGCCCTTTCGTGGTTTACGCAGCCTTGAACACCAGCGCCGCGCCGTTCATGCAATAGCGCTTGCCGGTGGGTTGCGGGCCATCATCGAACACATGGCCGAAATGCCCGCCACAGCGGCGGCAATGCACCTCGGTGCGAGTGCCAAACAGGCTGCGGTCGGCCTTGGTGCCAATGGCATTGGGCAGCGGCTGGTAAAAGCTGGGCCAGCCGGTGCCGCTGTCGTATTTGGTGTCGGACGAAAACACCGCCAGATCGCAGCCGGCACAATGGTAGGTGCCCTTGTCATAGATCTTGTCCAGCGGGCTGGTTCCTGCCCGCTCGGTCGCTTCTTCACGCAACACGCGATACGGCAGATCGTCCAGTTTTGCCCGCCATTCGGCATCGGTCAGGGTCACTTCAAAGCTTTCGGCGCGCAGCGGTCCTGCCGCAAACATCGCCAACCCGCTCAGCATCAACAATCGTCTGTTCATCCGAATCTCCATTCTGCCTTGCAATCTATGCCGTTATGACGCGCGGCGGACGGGAATAGTTGCAGTCTCACGCAAAAGCGATCTGTCCCGGGCAATCGTGAATGGCGCCCTTCCCCTTGAACCCCCCCGCGATATGTTCCACAACTCGGATGAAAACGCCCCACGGGGTGACATTGGGCTGTGCAGGATGCTGGATCACGCGATGAAACCAACCGAAGAAATCAATGTGCGTGATGTGTTTGGCATCGACACCGACATGAAGGTGAAGGGTTTTGCCGACCGCACCGACCGGGTGCCGGCGATCGACCCGACCTACAAGTTCGACCCCGACACCACTTTGGCGATTCTGGCGGGCTTTGCCTATAACCGCCGCGTCATGATCCAAGGCTACCACGGCACCGGCAAATCGACCCACATCGAACAGGTGGCAGCACGGCTGAACTGGCCTTGTGTGCGGGTCAACCTTGACAGCCACATCAGCCGGATCGACCTGATCGGCAAGGATGCGATCAAGCTGCGCGACGGCAAGCAGGTGACCGAGTTTCACGAAGGCATCTTGCCTTGGGCCCTGCGCAACGAAGTGGCGATCGTGTTTGACGAATACGATGCCGGCCGCGCCGACGTGATGTTCGTGATCCAGCGCGTGCTGGAAACCGACGGCAAGCTGACGCTGCTGGACCAGAACGAGATCATCACCCCCAACCCCTATTTCCGGCTGTTCGCCACCGCCAACACCGTGGGTCTGGGCGATACGACGGGCCTTTATCACGGCACCCAGCAGATCAACCAGGCCCAGATGGACCGCTGGTCGCTGGTGGCCACGCTGAATTATCTGAGCCACGATGCCGAAAGTGCCATCGTGCTGGCCAAAAGCCCGCATTACAACACCGACAAGGGCCGCAAGATCATTGGCCAGATGGTGACGGTGGCCGACCTGACGCGCACAGCCTTCATGAATGGCGATCTGTCCACCGTCATGTCGCCCCGCACCGTGCTGAACTGGGCGCAAAACGCCCAGATTTTCCGCAACGTCGGCTATGCCTTCCGGCTGACCTTCCTGAACAAATGCGACGAGTTGGAGCGCCAGACCGTGGCCGAGTTCTATCAGCGCTGCTTTGCCGAGGAACTGCCGGAAAGCGCCGCCAGCATGGCGATGCGCTAAGCCCCCCACCCCATCCCTCCCCCACGAAGGGGGGAGGGAGTCGCGGGCGGGTGTCAGGGCGATTGACCTTTGCGCGGGGGCGCCTCCTCCCCCCTCGTGGGGGAGGATGGGAGGGGGGGCAGGCGGGCCAAGGCACGCGCGCGGGTAGAAAAATGACCAAACCCACCGACAACCCCGCTGATCCGTTCAAGAAGGCCCTGGCCGAGGCCACCCGTGTCATGGCCGACGACCCCGAGATGACCGTCACCTATTCGGTCGATCCGCCGGGGATGAACCGCGATGGCGTGCGCCTGCCGCAGGTCAGCCGCCGGATGACGCGCGACGAGGTGCTGCTGGCGCGCGGCACGGCCGATGCCTTTGCCCTGCGCCGCAAGTTCCATGATGAGGGGGTCTCAAACCGCTATGCCCCCAGCGGGCAGTTGGCGCGCGACATCTATGACGCGATGGAAACCGCGCGCTGCGAGGCGATGGGCGCGCGCGACATGCCGGGCACCGCCGGCAACATCGACGCCAAGATCAGCCATGAGGCCGACCGCAAAGGCTATGCCCAGATCACCAGCGCGCAGGATGCGCCCTTGCCGGTGGCGGCCGGATACCTTGTGCGGCATCTGGCAACCGGGCGCGATCTGCCCGCAGGCGCTGCCAATGTGATGGACCTGTGGCGCGGCTTCATCGAGGATCAGGCCGCTGGGTCGCTGGATGGCATCGACAATGCCCTGTCAGATCAGGCGGCTTTCGCGCGGCTGGCCCGCAAGGTAATTTCCGACCTTGGCTATGGCGACCAGTTGGGCGACGACCCTGACGCGCCCGATGACGAAGACGCGCAGGACGAGGCGCAGCAAGACGAAGACAGCCCCGAAAGCCAAGGCGAGGACCAGTCTGAACAAGACGAGTCCGATGCCTCGCCCGAGCGCAGTCAGGAAGACCAGCAGGACCAAAGCCAGGCGCAGGTGTCGATGGACGACAGCGCCGAGATGGAACAGGGCGATGAGGCCGAATTGCCGGAAGGCGAGGCCCCGCTGGAGCCGCCACCCCCCGCCCCGCATTCGGATGCCGACCCGAACTATACCGTCTATACCACAGATTTTGATGAGGAAATCCGCGCCGAGGATCTGGCCGAGGCAGCCGAGCTGGAACGGCTTCGCGCCTATCTGGATCAGCAGTTGGAACCGTTGAAAGGGGCTGTCAGTCGCCTTGCCAACAAGCTGCAACGTCGCTTGCAGGCGCAGCAGAACCGGTCGTGGCTGTTCGATCTGGAAGAAGGCACGCTGGACGCGGGCCGTCTGGCGCGGGTGGTAGCGAACCCGACCACGCCCTTGTCGTTCAAGCAGGAGAAAGACACCGAATTCCGCGACACCTGCGTGACGCTGTTGCTGGACAACTCGGGTTCCATGCGCGGGCGCCCGATCTCCATCGCGGCAATCTGCGCCGATGTGCTGGCCCGCACGCTGGAGCGGTGCAGCGTCAAGGTCGAGATCCTTGGCTTCACCACCCGCGCGTGGAAGGGCGGACAAAGCCGCGAGCGCTGGCTGGCGCAAGGCCGCCCGCAGCAACCGGGCCGTCTGAACGATCTGCGCCACATCATCTACAAAAGCGCCGATGCGCCGTGGCGCCGGGCGCGGCCCAACCTTGGGCTGATGATGAAAGAGGGCCTGTTGAAGGAAAACATCGACGGCGAGGCGCTGGAATGGGCGCACCGCCGCGCCATGGCCCGGCCCGAGGCGCGCAAGATATTGATGGTGATCAGCGATGGCGCGCCGGTCGATGACAGCACCCTGTCGGTCAACCCGGCAAGTTTTCTGGAAAAACACCTGCGCGATGTGATCGCCATGGTCGAGCGCCGCCGCGCGGTCGAGTTGATCGCGATCGGAATTGGCCATGACGTGACGCGCTATTACAACCGTGCGGTGACGATCACCGATGTGGAACAACTGGCGGGTGCCATGACCGAGCAACTGGCCGGGCTGTTTGACACCGATCCGCGCAAACGGGCGCGGGTGCTTGTCATGCGGCGGGTTGGCTAGGGGCGCTGCCCCTCTTGGCCCTGCGGGCCAATTCACCCCGGGATATTTTTCGAAAGAGAAAGGCGCAGACCATGTTCCAGAGCTTTGACAGCATGGCAACGCCCGGGCAGGGCGCGGGGCGTCTGGCGGCTTTGCGCACGGTGATGGCGCGCGAAGGGGTGGCGGGGTTTCTGGTGCCGCGCGCCGATGCGCATCAGGGTGAATATGTTGCGGCCCGCGATGAGCGGTTGCAATGGCTGACCGGGTTTACCGGGTCGGCGGGCTTTGCGATCGTGCTGGCGGATGCGGCGGGGGTGTTCATCGACGGGCGCTATCGGGTGCAGGTCAAGGCGCAGGTTGACCTTGCGCATTTCACGCCGGTGCCCTGGCCCGAGGTGAAGCCCGCCGACTGGCTGCGGGCACATCTGGCGCAAGGGGTGATCGGGTTTGACCCTTGGCTGCAGACGGCCGATGAGGTGGCACGGCTGGAGGCCGGGCTGGAGGGCAGTGGCATTGGCGTGCGCGCGATGCGCAATTTGGTCGATGCGGTCTGGCCCGATCAGCCGCCGGCACCCTGCGGCAGGGCGTTCGTTCACCCGGATGCCCTGGCCGGGGAGAACAGCGCCGACAAGCGGGCGCGACTGGCCGAAGGCCTGCGCAAGGCAGGCCAACGGGCGGCGGTGATCACGCTGCCGGATTCGATTTGCTGGCTGCTGAACATTCGCGGCGCGGATGTGCCGAAAAACCCGGTGCTGCAAGGCTTTGCCGTTCTGCATGACGACGCGCGGCTGATGCTGTTTGCAGACCCGGCCAAGCTGGATGCCGGGGTGCGGGCGCATCTGGGGGCGCAGGTCAGCCTGCGCCCGGTGGCAGCCTTTGTGCCTGCGCTGCACATGCTGCCGGGGCCGGTGCGGGTGGACCGGGCCACGGCGCCCTTGGCGGTCAGCGACGCGTTGACCGAGGCCGGGGTCGAGGTGGACTGGGGCGATGACCCGTGCCGTTTGCCAAAAGCGCGCAAGACGGCGGCCGAAATTGCCGGCATGCGCGAAGCCCATCTGCGCGACGGGGCGGCGATGGTCGAGTTCCTGGCCTGGCTGGATGCGCAACCGGCGGGCAGCCTGACCGAGATCGACGTGGTGACGGCGCTTGAAGGCTTTCGCCGGGCCACCAACCGGCTGCATGACATCAGCTTTGACACGATCTGCGGGGCCGGACCGAATGGCGCGATCATGCATTACCGGGTGACGCAAGACACCAACCGCCCGGTGCAGGACAATGAGTTGCTGCTGGTCGATTCCGGCGCGCAATACACCGATGGCACCACCGATATCACCCGCACCGTGGCGCGTGGCGATCCGGGTGACGAGGCGCGGCTGTGCTATACCCGCGTGTTGCAGGGGATGATCGCGATCAGCCGCGCGCGCTTTCCCAAAGGTCTGGCGGGCCGTGATCTGGACCCTTTGGCCCGGGTCAACCTATGGCTGGCAGGGCAGGATTTCGATCATGGCACCGGGCATGGTGTGGGCGCGTTCCTGTCGGTGCACGAAGGTCCGCAGCGGCTGTCGCGTCTGTCGGAGGTGCCGCTGGAGCCGGGGATGATCCTGTCGAACGAGCCGGGCTATTACCGCGAAGGGGCCTTTGGCATCCGGCTGGAAAACCTGATCGTGGTCAAGGACGCCCCGGCCCTTGGCGACAACCGGGCGCAATATTGCTTTGAGACGCTAACCTTTGTGCCGCTGGACCGGCGGTTGATCGTGACGGATATGCTGTCGCCGGGCGAACGCGACTGGCTGGACGCCTATCACGCCGAGGTCTGGACCAGAATCGCCCCCCGGCTGGGTGAGGCCGCCAAATCATGGCTGAAGGCTGCCTGCGCGCCGTTGGCTGCGGCAGTCTGATCCGGGGCTCAGGCCCCCGACGCCTCGGCCGCAGCCTGCCTGACCCGGTCCACCATGGCGCGCAGACCGTTGGACCGCTGCGCCGACAGATGGTCGTTCAGGCCCAGCCGCGCCAGTTCGGCGGCGGCATCGACCTCTGGTATCTGATCCAGCGGCAGGCCTGCGTAAAGCGCGTGCAAGATCGCCACCAGCCCGCGCACGATCATGGCGTCACTGTCGCCCTGAAAGTCGAACCGCCCCCCTTCTGGCATCGGACGCAGCCAGACCTGACTGGAACAGCCGTTCACCTTCAGCGCCGGCACCTTGAACTCGTCGCCCAAGGGCGGCATTGCCTTGCCCAACTCGATCACGTGGCGATAGCGGTCTTCCCAATCGTCCAGAAAGGCAAACGTCTCGGCGATCTCTTCGAATGCGGGGCTGGCCATCGGGAACACTCCATTTCTGACCCAACAGGTAAAGCGCTGACCTTGTGTCGTCCAGTGCTGGCGCTGTCGCGGTGAAAACGAAGGCCACCCTTTTCAAAAGCCGATGTATCGGCTACCCAAGGGCAAAGCGATGATGGATGAACCGATGACACGCCCTTTGACCGCCGCTCTTGCCGCTGTTCTGGTCCTGACCTCGTGCGGCATGGTGCGCGAGTCGCGATTGAACCCGTTCAACTGGTTTGGCCGGTCCGAGCGGGTGCAGACCGCCGCCGCCGTGGCAGCCCCCGCCGAAGATGTGGTTCGCGTGGCAGATGTTGTGTCGCTGGCGATTGAACCCTATGCCAGTGGCGCCATCGTGCGGGCCACCGGCGTGATGGAAAGTCAGGGCTGGTGGAATGCCGAACTGGTCGAGGTGGAGGGCGAAGATCCCACCCACCTGACGCTGGATTTCCGCATCGTGCCGCCGCCGGCACGCACCCCGGTGGGCACCCGGCGCACGCGCGAGGTGACGGCCGCGATCACGTTGACGCCGCAGAGGTTGGAAAGCATCACCCGCGTCACGGTGCAGGGCGACCGCAGCGCCCGCACCACCGGGCGCTGACTACAGCCGCACCACCCGCACTTCGTTGCCCTTGGCGGTCAGCGCGATTTCGCCGCGGCACAGGCGCATGGCGTCTTCACCAAAAGCTTCCATCCGCCAGCCCTTCAGCGCCTCGACCTCGCGCCCGCCGGCGGCGATGGCATCAAGATCACCCGAAGACGCAATCAGCCGCGGGGCCACGCCCAGGCTTTCCGACTTGGCCTTCAGCAAGACCCGCAACAGATCGGCCAAGGCCGGGTTGACCTGCAACTGCTCTTTGTCCGGGTCCACCCGCGGCATGTCTTCGGCTTTCATCGCCATGCCCGACTTGACCGCGGCAATGATGCCATCGGCGATTTCGGGCTTGCGGCCTTCGCGCATCAACAGCCGCGACCGGCCCAGTTCTTCGGCGGTGGTGGGGCGGGTCGAGGCCAGCTCCAGCAGCGCGTCATCCTTCATCACCCGGCTGCGCGGCACGTTGTGCTTTTGGGCGTATTCCTCGCGGAAGCGCGCCAATTCCTTGACCACCGCCAGAAACCGCCCCGAGGTGGTGCGGGTCTTGATCCGCAACCATGCCGCTTCGGGATGGGTGGTATAAGTGGCAGGGTCGGTCAGCACCGACAATTCCTCGGCCACCCAATGCGACCGGCCATTCTTGGCCAGTTGCGCCGCCAGCCATTCATAGATCACCCGCAGATGGGTGACATCGGCCAGCGCATATTCCTTTTGCGCATCCGAGAGCGGGCGGCGCGACCAATCCGTAAAGCGGCTGGTCTTGTCCAGATTTTCGCGCGCGATCTTGCGCACCAGCGTTTCATAGCCGACCTGTTCCCCAAAGCCGCAGACCATGGCAGCAATCTGGGTGTCGAACAGCGGTTCGGGAAACACGTTGCCTTCGACAAAGAAAATCTCAAGGTCCTGCCGCGCGGCGTGAAACACCTTTACCGTCGCCTTGTGGCGGAACAGATCGTACAGCGGCTCCAGACTCATGGCCTCGCCCTCGATCGGGTCCACCAGCACCGCGTCGCCGGTCTTGCCGGGCAGCGCCATCTGGATCAGACACAGCTTTGACCAGAACGTGCGTTCGCGCAGAAACTCGGTGTCGATGGTGACGAAGGGGGCGGATTTCGCGGCCTCGCAGAACGCGGCAAGGTCTGTCGTCGTGGTGATCGTCCGCATGGGTCGGGTCTTTCAAAGGGCCGCGGGGGCATCCCGCAACAGATCATGCATTCGCTATAGGGTCCAAACCAAAGCTTGAAAAGCCCCTGCCCCAAAGGAAACGTCTGCAAGGGCTTGCTGCTTGCCAAATACTCCCGCGCAGAGCGCAGCCGACGTGGCCACCCCCGCTAAAGGTGCAGAACGCGGCGATCCCCCGCCACAAAGCGGCGCAGCACTCCGGGGTAAAGCCGATGTTCCTGCACCAGCACCCGCGCGGCAAGGGCATCGGCGGTATCGCCTTCCAGCACCGGCACCCGGGCCTGACCAAGGATCGGGCCGGTATCCAGATCGGCTGTCACCTGATGCACGCTGCAACCGGCCTGCATGTCGCCTGCGTCCAGCGCGCGCTGATGGGTGTGCAGGCCGGGATATTTCGGCAGCAGCGATGGGTGGATGTTCAGCATCCGGCCCTGAAACCGGCGGACAAACTCGGGTGTCAGCACCCGCATGAAGCCCGCAAGACAGACGATATCGGGGGCGGCGGCAAGGATCGGGGCCAGCAACTCGGCCTCGAACGCGGCCCGGTCGCGGCCAAAGCCACGGTGATCGACAGCCGCGGTCGGCACGCCAAGGGCCGCGGCCTTGGCCAGCCCCGGGGCCGCCGGGTCGTTTGACGCCACCAGCACCGGCTGGGCGAACCCCTCGGCCTGCATCGCCTGCACCAGCCGAACCATGTTCGAGCCACCCCCGGAAATCAGGATGGCAACCCGGGTCACAGCAGGCGGCCCTTGTAGATCACGCCCGCGCCCGGCACCACGCGGCCGATGCGGGTGACGGTCTCGCCCTGGTCGCGCAACAGGCCCGCCACAGCCTCGGCCCGGTCGTGCGCCACCACCAGCATCATCCCGATGCCGCAATTGAAGGTTTTCAGCAGTTCCGGTTCCGCCATGTTGGCGGTGCGGGCCAGCCATGCAAACACCGGCGGCAAGGTCCAGGTGCCAAGGTCGATCTCGCAGGCCAGCCCTTCGGGGATCACGCGCGGCGGGTTTTCGGTCAACCCACCGCCGGTGATATGGGCCAGCGCATGGACGCCCCCCGAGCGCACCGCCGCCAAAGCCTGTTTCACATACAACCGGGTGGGCGCCAGCAGTGCCGCGCCAAGGCTGCCTTCGGCAAAGGGTGCCGGCGCATCCCAGCCAAGACCCGACAGTTCCACCACCTTGCGCACAAAGCTGTAGCCGTTGGAATGCACCCCATTGGATGCCAGCCCCAGCAGCACGTCACCCTCGACCACCCCGGCGGGCAGGTCGGACCCGCGCTCCATCGCGCCCACGGCAAAACCGGCAAGGTCAAAATCGCCGCCGTGATACATGCCCGGCATTTCCGCGGTTTCGCCGCCGATCAGGGCACAGCCGCTGGCCTCACACCCCTGCGCAATGCCGGTGATGATGCGGCTGGCCTGATCCAGCTCCAGCTTGCCGGTGGCGAAATAGTCCAGGAAAAACAGTGGCTCGGCACCCTGACAAACCAGATCGTTGACGCACATCGCCACCAGATCAACGCCGATGGTATCGACGTTGCCGGTGTCAATCGCGATGCGCAGCTTGGTGCCCACGCCATCGGTCGCCGCCACCAGGATCGGGTCGCTGTAACCTGCGGCCTTGAGGTCAAACAGCGCCCCAAAGCCGCCCAGCCCCCCCATGGTGCCGCTGCGCATCGTGCGCTTGGCAGCGGGCTTGATGCGTTCGACCAGCGCGTTGCCCGCGTCGATATCCACGCCCGCATCGGCATAGGTCAGCCCGTTGTGGCCCTTGCTCATCACCGTCTCCTGCAGGGAATCCGAAATCGCTGCCCGCATACGCCTTTCCCGTGTCTCGCGCAACAAACCAAGCCAATCTTGACCCCCGCGCATGATCTGTTAGGCAAGGCATCGGTATGGGGCTGTAGCTCAATGGTTAGAGCCGGGCGCTCATAACGCCTTGGTTGGGGGTTCGAGTCCCTCCGGCCCTACCAATCCCCCAAGCCGGTCACAGCCGCCTTACGGCAGCGCGGCCAGCATGATCTGGCCGCCCAGCGTGGGACAGGCGATCCCCACCCCGGCAATCGGCAGGATGGCGTGACGAATTCTCTGGGGCAGCCGATACTGGCTGTGGCCGTCGCCGCCCGCCCGGTTCAACACGTGCAGCACGTCCTTCATATCCAGCACGAACAGCCGATCCCCCAGCGTCTGCAACTCGGCCAGAACCGAGGCCCAGTTGCTGGCGGTGCCGTCAAAGTCGGTGGTCTGATGGCGCCAGCGCACCTGCCCGCTGCCGGTGTCGATGGCATAGATCCACCCCGTCGGTGACCACAGATAGGCCGACCCGCCCGCCACGTGCTGCGAGTTGATGAAGTTCCCGGCGTTGAAGGACCAGCGCTGTGCCCCGTCCGCCAAGGACAGACCGACCAGCCTTTCCTTGTAGGTGCCCGCGACCAGCAGATCACCTTCAACCTGAATCTGGCGCAGGTATTGCCAGGTCTTGCGACCATCCACGACCCAGGTCACCGCGCCATCAGTCAGGTTCAGCGCGTAAAGATGGCCGTCGCCGGGGCCGACGAAAACCGTATCTGCCGTGCCCGTCGGGGCATAGCTGGCAAGGGTATCGACGATCCCGGCGTGCTGCCACATGAGTTTTCCGGTCAGCGTGTCCAGCGCAGTGATCTGGTGGCCGTCGCCGAACACGGTGGTGCGTGGCGTGACCCATGGCACCCCGGTCTGGATCTGCGCAACATGGCGCCAGACCTCGGCCCCGGATGCGGCGTCATAGGCGGCCAGCCACCGGCGACCGCCACAGATCATCAGACCCCGGGCAAAGCGCGGGCGATATTCGGCGGGGCTGTCAAAACCATGGCTGTGCGACCACAGCGGTGCGGTTTGCGCCAATGACACCGCCCCGATGCTGGCATCGCCGCAATACAGCACCATCCCCGCCGCATGGGTCAGCGGGTTCAGCCTTTGGTTGCCGGTTGCAACCTGCGCCAGCACCGGCAACTCTGGCATCGGGGCGGGCGCAAAGGCCAGCGCCGGTCTGGACACCAGACCCGCGACAAGCCCCTGCACAACCCCCCTGCGGCCCAGCGTTACCGGCATTGTGCCCCTTGCTTGATCCAGGCGAACAGGATCTGGGTGTTCGGGTGGTCGCGGTCTTCGGTCGGATCAATGCCGGGCGGCATGCGGTCTTCGGTCAGATGCTGGAACACGCCGCTCAATTCGGGCTGACCGGGGATGATCACCTTGGTCGCATGGTCCACGCCCTTGGCGACAGAATCGGCCCCCAGCATCATGCTTTCGTAAGATGTCATATCCAGTTCGTGAAAACTGGGCGGTTCCTGATTCGACATGTGGCAGGTCGAACAGGCGGGCAAATCCTCGGCAAACACATTGTCGGTGTTGAACAGCGGCAGAATGTTCTTCTGGAAATTGTCGTCATTGACAGCGCCGCCGCTGATCCACGCCTCGATCGCCTGTATCTCGGGCTGATCCTTGGACACGCTGAAGCTGACCCCAAACGGCATGCGGTTGTTGCGCAGGCGGCGACCAAGGATTTCCCTTTTCGGGTCTTCGCCCGCAACGAACAGCGCGCGGGCGGGCGCCTCGGTCGAGCCGGCCTTGATGCCGTCGCACGTGGACAGGTCCAGCCCGCGATAGCTTTCCTGCGGGTTGCTGGATGAATGGCAGACGATACAGGCCGGGCCTGACCCAAAGGCATTCGGCGTGGCCATCAATTGCGCCACATAGCTATACGGAATCGGCAGGTTCTTTTTCAATATCAACTCGGTGACGGCGGCATGGTCACCTTCGATGTGCAGCTTGCCCTGACGCAGATCATCGGCATATTGTTCCGACAGGGTCATGGTGTTTTCGTCGTCATCTGCCTGTGCCGCACCGGCAAGACCAAGCGTGGCCGCGCACAGGGCTGCGGTCAATAACGTCGAGTATGTGGTGGGTGTCATGGTGTCCTCCTCACTTTGGTGAATGCAATCGTGCGGGCCATTTGCGGCCTTCTGTCGGGTCGTGATTGCCCCAAGACATCCCCTTCGGCAGAAATGCGCCGTAAACTTCGGGTATATTCAGGGCGCGTCCGATAATTTACGCAACCACCCCTTTATTCACTGTGATCTCGTGCCCTTCACGCAATCGCAGTGTTTTCTGTTTGAGACCGCGAAAGGCTGTGCTTAGACTAAAGCTGTTGCCTTTCAGACCTTCGTCGGAAAACCCATGGTTGTATCTGATGTGTCGCCAGCCCCCCAAAGCAAGTCTGACCCAAACGTCAGTCAGGTTGACTTGCGGCCCGGATGGTTTGACGAACGGCTGCTCCTGTTCGTAATTCAGGTGATATGCAGCATCATCCTGCTGGTCGATGTCGGCGGTGAGATCCACGAGACCTTGCTGGACAGCAGGCCAACCCAACCCTTCATGCTGTTCCACCTGTGGATCGAGGGGTTTGCAACGCTGCTGATGGGCGCGTCCTTTGTGTTGTCCTACCGACTGCTGCGCAACCACCGTCGTGAAATGGCTTTGGCCAAGACCAGGATCGCAGCCGTGCGTGGCGACTTTTCCGAGTTGGTCGATGCGCGGTTCCGCGACTGGAAGCTGTCGCCTGCCGAGTTCGAGGTTGCCTTGCTGACGGTCAAGGGCCTGCGCATTGCCGAAATCGCACGGTTGCGCGACAGCCGCGAAAGCACGATCAAATCGCACCTGTCAGCGATCTTTCGCAAGGCGGGGGTAACGTCGCGCACCGAACTGCTGGCGAAGTTCGTGGATGACTTCCTGACCACATCGGCAGAGCACTAAGGTTGCCACGGTCAGCGGGCGGCAGCGCAAAGGCGCAGGTCCACCGGTGCCGAACTGATGTGATGTCTTGTGCCAGTCTTGCACCCACCAGTCTTGCACCGGAGATGGCCCGAAACAAAACCGCCCCCAGCGCAACGCTGGGGGCGGTTTTCTCGTCCACCTTTGGAAAGATGGTGGGTGACCCTGGAATCGAACCAGGCGTGGGTCGCCCCGGGGGAGTTACAGTCCCCTGCCGCACCTTGCAGCTCGTCACCCAATGGGGGGCGGAATACTCAAGCGGTCGGGGGGCGTCAAGGCCCGATTGCATCGCAGGGTCAAGAGTTTCGGCTTGCGCATCCCCCCTGCCCCGGCCCATTCTGCACGGCTAAAAGCCAAAGGCGCGGATGATGAAAACCGGAACCACAAAACCGACATGGGTGATCGATAAGGAACGCGGCAAGCGGGCCGAGGCGCGCGAAACCGTCTGGCTGTTCGGCCTGCATGCGGTGCGTGACGCACTGCTGAACCCCGCGCGCGAAAAGCTGCGGCTGGTGCTGACCAAGAACGCGCTCGACAAGCTGGAAGAGGCGGTGGCGGCGTCCGGGATGGAACCCGAGGTCGTCGATCCGCGCCGCTTTGACGTGCCGATCGACGAAGGGTCGGTGCATCAGGGGGCCGCGATGGAAGTGCGGCCGCTGAACTGGGGCCGGCTGGAGGATGTGGCGATTTCCGGCACCGGACTGCCGTTGGTGGTGCTGCTGGACCGGGTGACAGACCCGCACAACGTGGGCGCGGTGCTGCGGTCGGCCGAGGTGTTCGGCGCGCGCGCCGTGATCGCGCCGCGCCACCATTCGGCACCGGAAACCGGGGCGCTGGCGAAAACCGCAAGTGGCGCGCTGGAACGCCAGCCCTATCTGCGGGTGGCCAACCTGTCGGACGCGATGGAGGAATTGCGCGCCATGGGCTATGTGCTGATCGGGCTGGAGGGCGAGGCCGAGCATACGCTGGAAGGCGCGCTTGACCTGGTCGGCACGCGGGCGATTGCCTTGGTGATGGGGGCCGAGGGGCCGGGCCTGCGGGAAAAGACGCGCGAGACCTGCGATCTTCTGGCCCGCATCCCCTATGCCGGCGCATTTGGCAGCCTGAACGTGTCAAACGCGGCGGCGGTGTCGCTTTATGCCGCAAGCCAGCGGGTCAATCACAAAAGCGCGACATGATCTTCATTCGGGCGGCGCGATGCCCATTTCAAGGGTGTGACGGGCCCGGAACCCCCGTCCCGCATTAAACTGTCCCTCGTTCCGCGACTTTGCGCCCGGTCCTTGGTGGATCGGGCGCTTTTTTGATCAGGCTTTGTCAGCCAGATCCTTGCACCAGGCTTCCATTTCCTTGGTGGCCAGTTCCATCGGCGGCTCAAGGAAGGTCAGCATGAAGCTGTCGCCCAGATCGGCCACGCCAATGGCACGCGGGCGCACCGCCAGCACATGCGCATTGGGAAGAGCAATGCCAAAGCAGAACACGATGTTCTGGGCCGCGGTGATGTTGGCGGCAATGGTGCCACCGATGGCGGTGGTGTGGGCGTAGTGGTCGAAGGTGGCGATATAGGCGACCTTGGGATGCGCGTCGATCTTGGCCTTCAGCGCCGCAACAATGGCATCCACATCGGCGCATGAGGTTTCGGCCTTGGGCAAGGACAACTCGAAGGTCGGGTATTTTTCCATCAGGATGGATTGTTTCATCGGACTTGGTTCCTGTGATTGATGACACCGTGGACTGCGCCCTGCGCGGCTGCGCGTCAAGATGGCGGTTGGACGCAGCCCCCGCTTGTTCGCAGCAAAGCACTGTGGCATCACAAGGATATGACCGAAGATGAAACCATTGCCCGGATTTTGCGCAAGACCCGCGTGATCGCCCTTGTCGGCTGGTCACCCAAACCCGACCGTCCCAGCCATTCGGTGGCGGCTTATCTGGCGCGGCAGGGCTATCGCGTCATTCCGGTGAACCCGGGTCAGGCCGGGCAGATCGCGCTTGGCGAAACCGTGCGCGCCAGCCTGTCCGAGATTTCGGGCCATGTCGACATGGTCGACATCTTCCGCCGGTCCGAAGAGGTGGGCCCGGTGGTGGACGAGGCGCTGCGCTGCTTTCCCGAACTGGGCTGCATCTGGATGCAGTTGGGCGTGCGCGACGATGCCGCCGCCGCCCGCGCCATGGCGCGCGGGGTCGAGGTGGTGGTGAACCGCTGCCCGGCGATCGAGATCCCACGGCTGGGGTTGTAGCGGGCGCAAAAAGACCTTTGCGGACCTTATTCTTCCTCTTTCTCTTCTTTTGTTCTGCCCGGAATCAAGGCGCGTAGCGCCGCCGGGCAGCGCCCGACCGCCCCCTCGGGCGGGCGCTTTTGCACCGTCATCAGCAGAACTTCGGTGGGAGATTCTGAACCATAAAGCGCCTAGAACGGATGTTGCTGCGCCCACCCGGCGGTCAGTCGCCGCCCTGTGTCGCGCTTCCACAAACGTCCGCTCAACCGACGCGCGGTTTAGCCCGCCCTAGACCCGCCCCGCCTTCTCTGTCAGCCCGGACACGCCTTCGCGCCGGTCAAGTTCCGCCATCACATCGGCCAGTGCCACATCGCGGGCGGCCAGCATGACCAGCAGGTGATAGAGCACGTCTGCCGCCTCGGCCGTCAGCTTGGCGCGGTCGCCCTTGACGGCTTCGATGATCGCCTCCACCGCCTCTTCGCCGAACTTCTCGGCGCATTTTTCCGGGCCTTTGGCCAGCAGCTTGGCGGTCCAGCTGGACTCGGGGTCGGCCCCCTTGCGGGCGGCGATGGTGGCGGCAAGGCGGTCAAGGGTGTGGGTCATGCCAGTCTGGATCATGTCAGCCTCATGGGAAGGCCGGCTGCGGCCATGTGGGCTTTGGCCTGACCGATGGTGAAGGTGCCAAAGTGAAAGATACTGGCGGCCAGCACGGCAGAGGCATGGCCTTCGGTCACGCCTTCGACAAGGTGGTCAAGCGTGCCGACGCCGCCTGAGGCAATGACCGGGATCGGAACCGCATCAGCGATGGCGCGGGTCAGGGGCAGGTTGTAGCCGCCCTTGGTGCCGTCGCGATCCATGCTGGTCAGCAAGATCTCGCCCGCGCCTTTGGCGGCCACGGTGCGGGCAAAGTCCACGGCATCAATGCCGGTGGATTTGCGCCCGCCATGGGTGAAAATCTCCCATTTGCCGGGGGCTACGGTTTTTGCATCAATCGCCACCACGATGCATTGGCTGCCGAACCGGTCGGCGGCCTCGGCCACCACGTCGGGGTTGGCGACGGCGGCCGAATTGAAGCTGACCTTGTCGGCCCCCGCCAGCAATAGCGCGCGCACGTCTTCGTGGCTGCGCACCCCGCCGCCCACGGTCAACGGCATGAAGCACTGCTCGGCGGTGCGGGTGACAAGGTCGAACATCGTGCCCCGGTTTTCGTGGGTGGCATGGATATCCAGAAACGTCAGTTCATCCGCACCGGCGGCATCATAGGCACGGGCTGCCGCAACCGGATCGCCCGCGTCGATCAGGTTGACAAAGTTCACACCCTTGACAACCCGGCCATCGGCCACGTCCAGACAGGGGATGATGCGGATTTTCAGCATAAGCGTTGGTCCTTGCACGCGACTGACCCTTCATAGGGCCAGCGCGCGGCGCTGGAAAGTCGGCTTTTGGCCGCTGATGGCAAAGGTGCGCGGTTGCGGGCCCGGCTGCTTTTGCGCCGGGGAGGGAAGATGGCGCAAGCAATCAAAGGATCGGTCTGGCCGAAGCGGCGCAAGGGGGCGCTGCCCCCGGCCTGCGGCCTCCCCCGGGATATTTGTGGAAAGAGAAAGTCAGGCGCGCAGGGCTGACAGGGCGGTGGCCAGGTCGATCGCCCCATCATAGAGGGCGCGGCCCGAGATGGCCCCAGCGATGACACCGGTGGCCTTCAGGGCGATCAGGTCGGCCATGCGCGAGACGCCGCCAGAGGCGATGACAGGGATGGAGACCACGCGGGCCAGCGCCTCGGTCGCGGCGATGTTGGGGCCTTGCATCGCGCCGTCGCGGTCGATGTCGGTGTAGATGATCGCGGCCACGCCTGCGTCTTCAAAGCTGCGGGCCAGATCGGTGGCCTGCACGGTGGTTGCCTGCGCCCAGCCCTTGGTGGCGACAAAGCCGCGGCGAGCGTCGATGCCAACGGCGACCTGGCCGGGAAAGGCACGGGCCGCATCGCGCACGAGGGCGGGGTTTTCCACGGCGACGGTGCCAAGGATGACGCGCGCAAGGCCCTTGGCCAGCCACATCTCGATGGTGGCCATGTCGCGGATGCCGCCGCCGAGTTGGGCCGGCACGGTGATGCGGGCAAGGATTGCCTCGACCGCCGCCGCGTTCACGGGCGCGCCCGCGAAGGCGCCGTTCAGATCGACCAGATGCAGCCAGTCGCACCCCGCCGCCTGAAATGTGGCGGCCTGTTCGGCGGGGTCGTCACCGAAGACCGTGGCGGCAGACATCTCGCCGCGCAACAGGCGCACGCACTGGCCGTCTTTCAGGTCGATGGCGGGATACAGGATCATGGCGCACCTTTTTCGCGTTTGTTGTCCTTTGGCACGGGCGCGCGGCGATGCCAAGGGGGGCGCGACCCAACGTCAGGCTTGCCAGCAGGGTGGGTGGTCGCAGAAGATGCAGCCAGCTTTCGGGAGGAGCACCCATGACCAGACTGGCACGACCTGCGGCACTTGCCGCTGTGATGATCGCGACCGCTACACTTGCCCTGGCCGACCCGGTCGAGGGTCTGTGGCAGACGCAAGAGGATGACGGGGCCTATGCCCATGTGCAGATCGCGCCCTGCGGAGCGAACTTCTGTGGCACCATCGTCAAGACCTTCAAGGCCGGGGCAGAATACAGCTCGGCCAACCTTGGCAAGCAACTGGTGCGCGAGATGGCCCCCAAGGGCGGCGGGGCCTATGAGGGCAAGGTCTGGCGGCCATCGAACAACAAGGTCTATCTTGGCAAGATATCGGTCAAAGGCGACATGATGAAGCTGTCGGGCTGCGTGGCCGGCGGTCTGATCTGTTCCAAGCAGGATTGGAAGCGGGTGCAGTAACCGCAGCTTTCGGGTCGATCCGCGGGGCAGGCAAAGGTTAGTCTGGCGGCACTGTTGGGGCAGCCGGGAGGGGTCGATGCGCAGGCCAAGCGAGGAAGACTGGGCGGCTGTCGTGGCACGACAGCCGCGTGACGGGGTGATCGCGGTCCGCACCACCGGGGTTGTCTGTCGCTTTGGCTGCCCGGCGCGGACGCCGCTTCGGCACAATGTGATGATCTTTGCAACGTGCGACGACGCGGTGGCAGCGGGGTTTCGACTGTGCAAGCGGTGCTGGCGAAATGTTCGGAAATGTCAGGAAAATCCGGTAAAACCGGGCTGATCATGGCTGCCATTGCAGGAAATTGGCAATGATGCGCAGGCCGGTGACCTGTGACTTTTCCGGGTGGAACTGGGTGCCGACCATGTTGTCGCGGCCGATGATGGCAGTGATGTCGCCCGCATAGTCACAATGCGCCAGTCGCTGTGCCGGATCGGCGACGCGGAACTGGTAGGAGTGGACGAAATAGGCGTGGTCGCCGGTCGCAACCCCGGCCAGAACCGGATGCGGCCGGTCGATCACCAGATCGTTCCAGCCCATGTGCGGCACTTTCAGCGCGGGATCGGCGGGCGTGATCCGCACCACTTCGCCCGGCACCCAGTCAAAGCCTTTGATGTCAGAATATTCGCGGCCCCAGGTCGCCATCATCTGCATGCCGACGCAGATGCCCAGGAAAGGCCGGGCCTTGTGGGTGACGGCCTCTTCGATCGCCTCGAACAGCCCGCCATAGCTGCCCAATGCGCGGCGGCAGGCCGGGAAGGCGCCATCGCCGGGCAACACGATGCGGTCGGCGCGGGCCACGTCTTCGGGGCGCGAGGTCACGATGATCTCGCCTGCATCTGTTTCGGCGGCCATGCGCTGGAACGCCTTTTCGGCGGAGTGCAGGTTGCCGCTATCGTAGTCGACGAGGACGGTGAGCATTGGTTTGGCCCTTCGCGCGGGTGGAGGGGTCGGAGCCTCCGGCGGGGATATTTTTCGAAAGAGAAAGCCTAGAGCGCGCCTTTGGTCGAGGGAAGCTGGCCCGCCATGCGCGGGTCAGGCTCAACCGCCATGCGCAGGGCACGGGCGACGGCCTTGAACGTGGCCTCGGCGATGTGGTGGCTGTTGAGGCCGTGCAGACGGTCAACATGCAAGGTGATGCCGCCGTGGGTGGACAGCGCCTGAAAGAATTCGCGCACCAGTTCAGTGTCGAAGGTGCCGATCTTGGGGGTGGGGAAATCGACGTTCCAGACCAGAAAGGGCCGCGCCGACAGATCAAGCGCGCAGGTGATTTGCGCATCGTCCATCGCAAGGGCAAAGTGGCCATAGCGGCGGATGCCGGTCTTGTCGCCCAGGGCGCGGGCCAGGGCCTGACCCAGCGCAATGCCGCAATCTTCAACGGTGTGGTGGTCGTCGATATGCAGATCACCCTTGGCGCGCAGGGTGATGTCGATCAGCGCATGACGGGCCAGTTGGTCGAGCATGTGATCGAAAAAGCCGACGCCGGTGTGCACGTCATAGCGGCCGGTGCCATCCAGATTGAGGCTGACGCTGATGTCGGTTTCGGCGGTCTGGCGGGTGATCTCGGCAATGCGCATGGCGGGTCTTTCTGTCGGGTTGCCAGCGTTATAGGCGGGCCCGCGCGCGATGGGAAGCGGTCAGCGCCGCGCCCACCAGCATCAGGCCCGAGACCGTGGCGATCATGCCAGAGGCCGACACGGTATAGGGCAGGCCCAGCCAGAGCGGCGCATAGCCGGCAAGGACATAGCCCAGCACCGCCGAGGCCACGGCAAACCCTAGCGACACCGCCACCTGCACTGGCAGGCGGGTGGTCAGCAGGCGCGCGGCGGCGGCGGGGCAGATCAGCATCGAGATGGTCAGGATCGAGCCCACGGCCTGAAAGGCGGCGACGGCGGCAAGTGCCGTGGCCGCGGTCAGGCCGGCGCGCAACCATGCCACGGGGATGCCCATGGTCTGGGCAAACACCGGATCGAAGGTCGCAAGCACCAGCGGCCGCCAGACCATACGCAGTGCCAGGGCCAGGCCTGCCGCGATCAGGGCAAGACGCGCCAGTTCCGGCGGCGGGCCGGGCAGCCAGATCAGGGTTTCCAGGTTGCCGTAAAGCGCGTGTTCGACATCAAGATGGATGCCCGAGGTGCCGGTCATTTCCAAAAGCACCACACCCAGCGCGAACATCGCGGTGAAGACCACGGCCATCGCTGCCCCCGGCTCCATCCGGGCGCGGCGGGTGACAAATTCGATCAGCAAGGCCGAAAGGCCGGCGGCGCACAGCGCCCCTGCCCCCATGACCCAGCCATTTCCCGAACCCGTCAGCAAAAAGGCCACAACGATGCCGGGCAGCACCACATGGCTCATGGCATCGCCCAGCATGGCGCGGCGCGACAGCAACAGGAAATTGCCCGGCAGCGCACAGGCCAGCGCCGCCAGCGAGGCGATGACCATGGGCGGCAGCGACAGGATCAGGAATTCATCCATCGGCGTGGCCCCGGATCACCAGCGTCAGCGCAAAGGCCCCCGCCGCCAGCAGCACGATCACCGGGCCGGTCGGCAGGTCGGGGACGGCGGCCGAAATGGCGGCACCGCCATAGCCGCAAGCGGCACCAAGCGCTGCGCTGAGGCCTGCGGTGCCCGACACCGTTGTGGCCCAAAGCCGGGCGGTGACGGCAGGCGTGACCAGCAGCGCCACGATCAGGATCAGGCCGGTGACGTTCAGCCCGACCAGCACCACCGCCAGCACCAGCGCCATCAGCAAGGCATCCATCTGGCGCGGGTTGATGCCCATCAGGCGGGCATGGATCGGATCGAAGGCCACCATCGCCAGCGGGCGGCGCAAGGCCCACAGTGCGGCGACCACAGCCGCACCGCCAAAACCGATCACCAGCGCATCGGCGCGCAGCATTCCGGCGGTTGACCCCAGCAGAACGGTTTCAAGCCCGGCTGGACGACCGACCCCAAGCCCCTGAATCAGCGTCAGAATGACGATACCAGCGCCGTAAAAGCTGGCCAGCACCGCGCCGGTGGCGGCATCTTCGGCCAGTTGGCGCGACAGGCGCTGCACCGCCCACAGGCCCGCTGCCGCCGTCAGCCCCGCCCCCAGCATCAGCCCGGGCAGAAACCGGCCGTCGCCGCCCAGCGCCACCATGGCCAGAAAGGCCAGACCGATGCCGGGCAAGGTGGCATGCGCCATGGCATCCGACATCAGCGCGCGGCGACGCAGGGTCAGGAAGGCCCCCGCGGCCCCCGCCGCTGCCCCCAGAAGCGCCGCGCCAAGGCTGACTAGCGCCGCGTTGTACCCGGCCTGCAGCAAAAGCGCGTCAATGATCATTCGGCGGCCAGCATCAGCGACGGACCATAGGCGCGGGCCAAGGCGTCGCGGGTGAAAATCTCGGCCACCGGGCCTTCGGCGATGGTGTGGCGGTTCAGCAAAAGCACCCGGTCAAAGTAGCCGGCCACGGTGGACAGGTCGTGATGCACAGCGATGACCGTGGCACCTTCGGCCTGCAAGCCCTTGAGAACGTTGATGATCGCGGCCTCGGTCGCGGCGTCGACGCCGGCAAAGGGTTCGTCCAGCAGGTAAAGCTCGGCCCCTTGCGCCAAAGCGCGGGCCAGAAACACCCGCTGTTGCTGGCCGCCTGACAGCGCCCCGATCTGGCGGCGGGCGAAGTCCTGCATGCCGACGCGCGCGAGGCAAGCCATCGCCTGCGCCTGAAAGCGGCGGTCGATCCGGCCCAGCAGCCCGGTCTGGCGATAGCAACCCATCAGCACCACGTCGATCACCCGGACAGGAAAGCTCCAGTCCACCGCCGCGCGTTGCGGCACATAGGCGATGCGGGCCATGGCATCGGCCACCGGGCCACCGAAGGCACGCACCTCGCCGCTGGCGGCTTCAAGCCCAAGGACCGACTTCAGGAAGGACGATTTTCCCGCCCCGTTCGGGCCGACGATGGCGGTCATGCTGGCCTTGGGAAACCGGGCCGTGGCACCGTCAAGCGCAAGCACATCGCCATAACGCAGCGTCAGGTCGCGAACATCCAGCGGGATCTGGCTCATCCTGCCGCCCCCAGCAGGCCGTTCGCCCCGCGTTCGGGGGCGGTGCCGCCCAACGCGCGGGTGATTGCAGTGGCGTTGTGGTCCATCATGCCGACCCAAGTGCCCTCATAGGTGCCCTCGGCGCCCATCGCGTCGGAAAACAGCTCGCCACCGATGCGCACGGCATGGCCCTTGGCGGCGGCCCCTTCGATCAGCGCCCGCAGCGCCCGGTCGGACACCGAGCTTTCGACAAACACCGCCGGAACCTTGCGGGCAACCAGCAGATCGACCAGTTCGGTGATCCGCGACAGTCCGGCTTCGGATTCGGTGGAAATGCCCTGCACACCCTGAACCTCGATGCCATAGGCGCGGCCGAAATAGGCGAAAGCGTCATGCGCGGTGATCAACAGGCGGGATTCGGCGGGGATGGTGTCAAGGATAGACCGGGCATAGTCACCCATCCGCGCCACTTCGGCGCGGTAGGTGGTGGCGCGTTCGGCCACATCCGGCGCAAACGCGGCAAGGAATGGCTCCATCGTCACTGTCGCCTGCGCCCACAGGTCGGGGTCGAACCAGATGTGCGGGTCGGGCCGGTCGGGGTGGTCCGGCTTGGCAAGCAGCAGATCGGCGGGCAGCGCATCCGCCACCGCCAGCACCGGGATTTTTGTCGCCAAATCGGCCATCAGACCCTTGAGTTGCGCCTCAAGGTTGAGACCGTGCCACAACACCGCATCGGCCCGGCTGAGTGCGACAATATCGCTGCGGGTTGGGCGGTGGCCATGCGGGTCCATCCCCGGCCCGATCAGGGTGGTGACGCGAAGGCCGGTCAGGGCGCGGGCGGCGTCGGCAATCATGCCGGTTGTCGCCACAAGTGCCGGCTGCGCGGCAAAGGCCAGCTTTGGTGCGGCAAGGGCCGCCATCAGCCCCAGCATGGAACGGCGATTCAACATTCTGACACTCGGGGTTCCCTGTTCTGTGTCCATTTAACATATGCGATTAAGTCGCAATGTCAATGCAACTGAGAACCATTCGCAAAACCATCACCCGATCAGGGCATCAAGATGGCCTTGCGGTCATAGTCCACGCGATCTTCGCTGCCGTCATCATAGACCACCACCACGCTGACCGAGGTCGCCATCCCGAGGGGCAGCACGGTATAGGGCAGATGGGCCTCCAGTTTCAGCGCGTTGGGGTGCGCCTCGCCTTCGTGGCAGGGCTCCATCTCCCACACTTTGGTCGCGGCGGTGCTGTTGACCGAAAACCGCACTTGCGACAGGCCGCAACGCCAGCTTTCCAGATTGGTGAAATACAACATATCGTTGCCGTCATATTCCCGCAGCGCCACCCAACTGGATTTGGTGGCTTGCAAGATCGGCTTCACCTCGGCGGCGGTGGTGAAGGATTGCGCGGCTGCGGCCAGCGCGGCGATGGCGGGCAGAACCGCCACAAGGCAAGGGAAAGCCAGCTTTTTCATATCCTGTCCTTTTGTCGGGGGGCAAAGCGGGGTATCTGGAAAACGCTCAGTCAGATGGACGAAAACCATGCCCGAACCGGGGCCAAACCGCCACGATTTTACGCTGATGGCCATCGGTCAGAAGGGCCGCCTGCAATACGAGGCGATCTTGCTGGCAGCCTCCTTGCGGCTGACCAACCCTGGTTTCGCCGGTCAACTGGTGATCTGCGAGCCGCAACCCGGCCCGCTGTGGCAAGCCGATCTGCGGATGGACGCCCCCGCGCGTGGGGTGCTGGAGGCGTTGGGGGCCACGATTGTTCCCTTCGAGTCAAAGGTGTTCGGACAGGACTACCCCTATGGCAACAAGATCGAGGCGCTTGCCGCCCTGCCCGACCGGCCGTTCCTGTTTCTGGACAGCGACACGCTGATCACCGGCGATCTTGCAGGCCTGACCTTGGATTTCACCCGACCCTCGGCCAGCATGCGCCGCGAAGGCACATGGCCGCAGATCGAGCTTTATGGTCCCGGCTATGGCGCGATCTGGCAGTCGCTCTATGACCGGTTCGGGCTGGATTTCGCCGCAAGCCTTGATCTGTCGCAGCCCGATGAATACTGGCAGCGGTATCTCTATTTCAACGCAGGCTGGTTCTTTCACGAAAGCCCGCTGCGATTTGGGGCGCGGTTCCTGTCCTATGCGCGCTCAATCCGCGATGACCGGCCCCAGGCGCTGGCGTTGCAAGAGTTGAACCCCTGGCTGGATCAGGTGGCCTTGCCGCTGGTCATCCATTCCTTTGGCGGCGGCAGACCGGGTCCGGGTCTGGCGGGGCTGGATGGCGATGTAACCTGCCACTACCGCACGCTGTCCCTGCTTTACGCCCGCGAAAGCGACCGCGCGGTCGAGGTGCTGGAGGCCGTGGCCAAGGATCAGCCCCTGCGTCGCGTGCTGCGCGACTATCCGCCCGTCAAGACGCTGGTCTACCAAAACCAGGGCCGAAGGGCGCGGGCGCTGTTTGACCGCGCCAACCTGCCGCACCGCGAACAGGTGATCCGCAACACGCTGAAACGCGAAGGTCTTTGGCTGCGCTAGGCACGCAACACCGGCCAAAGCGAGGCCACCAGAAGCACGGCCATCGTCCAGTTGAACACCTGCAAGCGTCGGTTGCTGGTCAGCCAGCGGCGCAGTTGCGTGCCGGTTGCCGCCCAGACCGAAATCGACGGCAAATTGACCACCGCGCAAACCAAAGCCACAGTCAGCACCGCTGCCCAACCCTGCCCGCCTGCATAAACTGTGACCGCCGTCAGCGCCAAAGCCCAGGCCTTCGGGTTGACCCATTGAAAGCCCGCCGCCTGCAAGAAGGTGAAGGGTCGCCCGCCGACCTGTGTCTCTGCATCCCCGGTCTGCGGTGCCGTCGCATGGGCGATCTTCCAGGCCAGCCACAGCATATAAACCGTCGAGGCCAGTTTCAGAACCAGCGTCAGTTGCGGGACAGCCCGAAGCACCTGTTCCAGCCCCAGGCCAAACAGCAAGATCATCGCCGCCACACCAAGGCTGATGCCCAGCATATGCGGCACAGACCGGCGAAAGCCGAAGTTGGCCCCCGACGCCAGCAGCATCATGTTGTTGGGCCCCGGCGTGACCGAGGTGGCAAAGGCAAAGCCGATCAGGGCAAGAAGCAGGTCATATGTCATGCGCAATATCTGCCACATTATCCACCGCATGGAATTGCAATTGGCGCAAAAAAGATGTCAAATTTGCATTAAATGACGAAAATGGATGACATAGACCAAAAGATATTGCGTGAACTGTCACGCGATGGCCGCATGTCCAATCTTGACCTTGCCGGGCGCATCGGCCTGTCGCCCTCGGCCTGCCTACGCCGGGTGCAGGATCTGGAACGGCGCGGCGTGATCAAGGGTTATCGCGCGGTGCTGAACCCCGCGGCCATGGGGGTGGGGTTTGTGGCCTACGTCACCGTTGGCCTGAACACCCACACCAAGGCCGCGCAAGAAGCGTTTGAGCGCGCCGTCGCCCGCGCCCCGCAAGTGACCGAGTGCCACAACATCACCGGAACCGTGGAATACCTGCTACGGGTCGAAGCCGCCGATCTGGCCGATTACAAGCACTGGCACACCGATGTGCTGGGCGTGCTGCCACAGGTGCAGTCGATCACCACCTTCGTGGTGATGGGCAGCCCGAAAGACCTGCGCGCCTGATGTCATGCGCCCTGCGGCTGGCCTATGCGGCCTGCCCTTGCAGCCATATCCCGGCGCATGGATTGCTGCTTGCCAAATACTCCCGCCGGAGGCTCCTGCCGCCCGGCAAGGCGAAGCGCCACAAGGCATGCGCGGCATTGGCGGCAGGGTCGGATGCCTCCGGCGGGAGTATTTTTCCAAGCAGCAAGACCTCAGCCGCTACCCCGCGGTTTTCCGGGCAGGCAGTTGCCGATACCGCCGTTCCCCGCTACCGTCCTGTCATATCTACGGGGGGGACATGACATGACCGAAACAGCGCAATACGGCTTTGACACGCTTGCCATTCATGCAGGCACCGCACCCGATCCGGCGACCGGCGCGCGGCAGGTGCCGATCTATCAGACCACGGCCTATGTGTTCCGCGATGCCGACCATGCGGCACGGCTGTTCAATCTGGCCGAGGTTGGCAACATCTACTCGCGGCTGACCAACCCCACCGTCTCGGCGCTGGCAAACCGGGTGGCGGCGCTGGAGGGCGGCGCAGGCGCGGTGTGCTGTTCGTCCGGCCATGCGGCGCAGATCATGGCGCTGTTCCCGCTGATGGGACCGGGGCTGAACATCGTGGCCTCGACCCGGCTGTATGGCGGCACGCTGACCCAGTTCAGCCAGACCATCAAACGTTTCGGCTGGTCGGCGCGGTTTGTTGATTTCGACGATCTGGCGGCGATCGAGGCGGCGGTCGATGACAATACCCGCGCGATCTTTTGTGAAACTATCGCCAACCCCGGCGGCTATATCACCGATCTGGATGCGATTGCGGCAATTGCCAACCGCGTCGGCCTGCCTCTGATCGTCGACAACACCACGGCCACACCTTACCTGTGCAAACCGATTGACCATGGCGCGACGCTGGTGGTGCATTCCGCCACCAAATACCTGACCGGCAACGGCACGGTGACCGGCGGTGTGGTGGTTGATTCGGGGCGGTTCGACTGGTCGGCCAGCGACAAGTTTCCATCGCTGTCGCAACCCGAACCCGCCTATCACGGGCTGACCTTCCATGCGGCACTTGGGCCAATGGCATTCACCTTCCACTCGATTGCCATCGGCCTGCGCGATCTGGGCATGACGATGAACCCGCAAGGCGCGCATTACACGCTGATGGGAATTGAAACCCTGTCGCTGCGGATGCAGCGCCATGTCGAAAACGCGATTGCCGTGGCCAAGTGGCTGGAGGCGGATCCGCGGGTCGAGATGGTCACCTATGCCGGGCTGGACAGCAGTCCGTCGCAGCCCCGCATCGCCCGCATCTGCCCCAAGGGTGCCGGGGCGCTGTTCACCTTTGCGCTGAAGGGCGGCTATGATGCCTGCGTCAAGCTGATCGACAACCTGACCCTGTTCAGCCATGTCGCCAATCTGGGCGACACCCGCAGCCTGATCATCCACCCGGCATCGACCACGCATCGCCAACTGTCACCCGAGGCGCAGGCACGGGCTGGTGCAGCCCCCAATGTGGTGCGGGTGTCGATCGGGATCGAGGATATTGCCGATATCATTGCCGATCTGGATCAGGCGATGGACAAGGCCACCGCCTGAAGTTTTTCGCGGGCTGACGGGCGCATCGCTTGGATGCGCCCGACCGGCGGCGGCAGGCGTCTACTGGGCAATCTCGAACACGATGGTCACATTGGCGGTGGTCGCCACCTCTCCGGCGGCCACCGGCACCGGGCTGGCGGCCGCCTCGGCCATCTGGCGGAACATCGGCGCGGGCTGGCTGTAACCGCCGCCTTCGCTGATCGACACGATCCGCCCCAGTTTCACCCCGGCGGCTTCGACCAGAAGCGTGGCTTTGGCGCGGGCATCGGCCACCGCCTTGCTGCGCGCACCGTCCATTGCCGGGCGCGGTTGCGACAGACCGAAACTCAGCCCGTTCAGGGTGTTGGCACCATCGGCAATGGCCGCGTCCAGCACGGCCCCCAGGCTGTCCAGCGCCCGGATCGTCACCGTAAGCTGGTTTGACGCGGTATAGCCGTCGATCTGCGGCTTGGGACTGCTGGCATAATTGGTCCAGTTCGGGTTGATCGACAGGTTGGTGGTCTGCATGTCACGCTCGGCCACGCCTGCGGCCACCAACCGCGCCATCACGGCCGTCAGCGCCGTGGTATTGGCGGCCATGGCGGCCACGGCGGTATCGCCCGTCGTGGTTACGCCCAGCGTCAGTGCCGCGATGTCGGGCACACCTTCGACCACACCTTCGCCGGTGACGGTGATCTGGGCGACCATCGGGGTTTCGGCACAGGCAGGGGCAAGGGGCACGGCGGCCAACAGGCCGACCAAGGTCAGGGTGTGAAGCAGTTGCATGATGGGAACTCCTTGCGGTCAATGACGGGTTTCAGACCATGGTCGACACGCTATCAGGTGGACCCCGCATTTCACGGGGCTTTTTCTTCCCTTCGGCGGAAAGCTGCTGTAGGAAGGAACCTGTCTGCAAGGGGCGGTTTTCGGCCCTTGGTCCCTTATGCTACACGCCGGATATGAAACCCAGTTTTGCGCTTGATCTGACGGATGACGGCATCACCCTCTTGCATCGCACGGCGCGTGGCTGGATGGACGTGGGATCGGTCAGCTTTTCGGAACCCGACCTTGCGGCGGCGCTGGATTATTTGCGCGCCACGGCATTGGGGCTGTCACCTACCGAGGTCTCGACCAAGCTGGTGATCCCGAATTCGCAAATCCGGTACTTCCAGATTGACGCCCCCGGCCCGGATGCCGACAGCCAGCGGGCGCAGATCGCGGCGGCGCTTGAAGGGCTGACGCCCTATGATGTGCCAGAGTTGGCCTTTGACTGGTCTGGCAACGGCCCGCAGGTGACTGTCGCCGTGGTGGCGCGGGAAACCCTGGCCGAGGCCGAGGCCTTTGCCGCAGAACACCGGTTCAACCCGGTGTCTTTCGTGGCGGGTCCCGCCGACGGGTTTGACGGCGAGCCGTTCTTTGGGGCCACCAGTCTGGTGCCCGCAGGCACCCGGATCGAGCCTGATGCCGAGCCGATCCGCGTTGTCACCCGCGACCTGATCCGCGCCGAGGCAGACCTTGACGCGCAGGCGGCAGGCGGCGTCACCCCCGCGCCAGATATGGTTGACGCTGAGGTGCCCGGTCCAGAACTGCCCGCGCCCGACCTGCCAGAACCCGACCTGCCAGAACCTGAGCTGCCCCAGCCCGATCTGCCCCAGCCAGAACCGCAGCCGCCCGAGGTTGATCCGCATCCAGAACCCTTGCCCGGTCCGGTTCCGGACCCCAACCCCACGCCGCCGCCCCTGCCAGAGCCGGTCCCATCGCCGCAGCCTGAACCGCAGCCCGAGCCAGAGCCGTGGCAGCAGCCGGACCTGCCGACCCCGACCCCATCCCCGCCCGAGGTTCCTGCGCCAGAGCCGTTCTGGGAACCGGACCCGCCCGCGCCTGATCTGCCGGACAATGATCTGCCCGCCTATGACCCGGCAGAGCCGCCGATGACGATGGCGCGGCTGGAAGAGGCTGCCGAAGCCCCGATGGCGGTGGATGTGCCGCTTGACGATGGGTCGGAAAATGCAGCGCCCGCCGCGAACCCTGCCTCGGTTCTGGCGGTGCAGCCACCGACCTTGGACGACCTGCCACCACCACTGTCGACCGCGGCTTTCGTGGCCTTTGCCAGCCGCCGCGCAGCCGCAGATGGCGCGCGCCCACTGGGCAGTGCCGTGCCGCCAAAGGCCACCAATCCGGCCCCCGGACTGGGAAGCGCCCGGCCAAGGTCTGCTGTATCGGCGGAGCCTTCGCCTTCCCTCGCCGCGCGCCCGGCCGCAGCCAAACCACCCGTTGATCGCCCTGCCGCCGCACGACCGGCCCCGAAGTTCAGCTATGATGACCCGGTGCCCCCACCGCCCCGGTTGCCGGGCGACCCTCCGGCGGCTGCGGTGTCGATGATGGGCAAGGCCGGCAAGGGGCTGCGCACGATCGGCAATCTGGTCACGTCACCAACGATACCCGGAAGCCGCAAGAAAAAGGCACCGTCCGGTGCCTTGCCGGCCGCCGCCGAACGCCCCGCGCCAACCTCAGCGCCACTGGCTGCGGCACCAGCCACCGTCACCGCCACGGGGGCCACCCTCAGCCCGACCAGCCCTGCCACGGCGCGCCCATCGCGTCCGTCGGCACCGGTGCCAAGCAGCACAAGCGCGTTTGGCAAGGGCCTTGGGTCACGCCCGGTGCCGCAGCGCGGCAAGCCGCGTTACCTGGGGTTGATCCTGACCGGCGTGCTGTTGCTGCTGCTGGCTTTGGTTGCGGCATGGTCGTCGTTTGTGCTGACCCGCGCCGAACCAGAGTCGGCAGCGGTCCAAGTGTCCGCCGCAGAGACAGACGTCGAGGTAGATGCCGGGACAGTGACCGCGCCAGTGGTGACAGCCGGCGATGTGCCTGCCCCCGATGATGAAATGCTGGCCGATGGCATTCTGCCCGCCGATGCACAGGCCAGTGCCGATGGCGACCTTCAGACCGCTGTGGTGGATAAAGAGCTGCCCGCACCCGAGCCGGACTTGCCCGATGCCACGGCACCGGCACAGGCCGAGGTTGACGCCGGGCAAAGCGCGCCCGAGCCTGCGCCCGAAACCCCGCTTCAGACGGAAGCGGCCGCTGTCACCCAGCCCAGCCCGACCGTGCAGGATGAGATTTTTCTGGCAGGAATGGATGCACCGCCTGCCCTGAGCGACCCGTTCGTGTTGCCGCAACCGGCCGGATCGGGCGACAGCCCGCCCACCGCGCAAATGCCGCCGCCGCCGTTTGGCACGGTGTATCAGTTTGACGAAAACGGGCGGATCAAGCCGACGCCAGAGGGCATCATGACACCGGAAGGCGTCATGTTGGTGGCGGGCAAACCGCCGCGCGTGCCGCCACTGCGCCCGGCTGCAAGCGCAGCCCCGACTGAGGCGGTGGCGCCGGCTGACCCGGCCCTTGCGACCGAAGCCCGGGCGGCGGCAGAGCCCCCCCCTGCCGTCGATCCCGCCCTGTCTGCCGCACGGCCCCGTGCCAGACCCGAAGGCCTTGCACCGGTGGCAGCCGAGGACGACGCCGCACTTGTCCCCGCCATCGAAACCCGCTTTGCCAGCCTGCGTCCCCGCCCGCGTGCGCCCAGCGTGCTTGCCGCCGGCGAGGCGTCGCGGCGCGCATCGCAGGCGGCGTCGCTTGCGGTTCAGTCCGCCGTGGCCGATGCGACTGCCGAGGCCGCCGTGGTGGTGCAGGCCAGTGCCAGCCCGATGGCAATTGCCGTTTCGCGCAAACCCGCCCCCCGGCCCCGCGACCTGAGCCGGGCCGTGGAAGAGGCCGTGGCCGCCGCCACCCGCCAACCCGAAGCGCGCCAGCAGGCCGAACCCGAAGTGATTGCCGCCGCCGCCCCCGCGCCAAGGACCAAGCAACCGGCGAAGACCGATGAAGAGGCCGATGACGAACCCGAAGTCCGCGCAAAATCTGCCGCGCCGCGGATTCCGACCAAGGCCAGCGTGGCCAAGCAGGCCACCTTCGTCAACGCAATCAACCTGTCAAAAACCAACCTGATCGGGGTCTACGGCACCGACTCCAAACGCTATGCGCTGATCCGGCAGTCGAACGGCAAATACAAGAAGGTCAAGATCGGCGACAGCGTCGACGGTGGCCGTGTGCAGGCGATCACCAAATCCGAAGTCCGCTATCAGAAAAGCGGCAAGATGCTGACGCTGGCGATGCCGAAAGGCTAAGGCTGCGACGGTCGGGCCAATAGACTTGGCCGGCACGCACGCCTAGGGTCAGGGCTGTGCAAGCAACAGGCCGCCACCCCCATGGAAAGCATTCTTCTTCAAGCCAGCCTCTATCTGGCCGCTGCTGTTTTTGTCGTGCCCTTGTCGGTGCGGCTGGGGCTGGGGTCGGTGCTGGGCTATCTGGCCGCTGGCATCCTGATGGGGCCGGTGATCGGGCTTGCAGGGGCGGAAACTGCTGATCTGCAACATTATGCCGAATTCGGCGTGGTGCTGATGCTGTTCCTGATCGGGCTGGAGCTTGAGCCGCGCGCGCTGTGGGACATGCGCCACCGGCTGATCGGCATGGGCGGGGTGCAGGTGGCGGCAACCACCGTGGCCTTGGCGGGGCTGGTGATGGCCTTGGGCCACGACTGGCGCGTCGCCTTGGTGCTGGGACTGCTGCTGTCGCTGTCATCCACCGCCATCGTGTTGCAAACCCTGACCGAACAGGGCCTGTTGCGAGGGGGCGGTGGTCGGGCGTCGTTTGCCGTGTTGCTGATGCAAGATATCGCCGTGGTGCCGATGCTGGCGCTGATCCCGCTTCTGGCGGTGTCGGGCCGTGCGAACCCGGACCAGACCGATGCCGATACCGGGGCTGCGGCGCCCTTGCTGACGCTGGTGGACAGTTTGCCCGGCTGGGCGGGGGCCGGGCTGACACTGGCCGTCGTGGCCGCGATCATCCTTGTCGGGCATTTCCTGACCCGCCCGGTGTTTCGCTTTGTCCACGCCTCGCGCCTGCCGGAAATGTCGACCTTCGTGTCGCTGCTGATGGTGCTGGGCATCGCCTTTCTGATGATGCTGGTCGGCCTGTCACCGGCGCTTGGCACCTTTGTGGCTGGGGTGGTGCTGGCAGGGTCCGAATTTCGCCACCAGCTTGAGGCCGACCTGAAACCGTTCAAAAGCCTGCTGCTGGGCCTGTTCTTCATGACCGTGGGCATCGGGATCAACACCCAGATCCTGATGGCCCAACCGGTGCAGGTGGCCGTGCTGACACTGGCGCTGATTGCGGTCAAGGCCATGGTGCTGTTCGGTCTTGCGCTGGCCTTCGGGCTGCGCGGGCATGACCGGCTTTTGTTCACGCTGGGGCTGGCGCAGGCCGGCGAGTTCGGCTTTGTGCTGGTCAGCTTTGCGCGTCAGCAGGGGATATTGGCCGAGGATCTGGGACAGTTGACCTTGATGGTCATCTCGCTGTCGATGCTGCTGACGCCCCTGCTGTTCCTGCTGGCCGCAGCCATTGCCAAGCGGCTGACCGTTCCGGCCAATGCGGCCCCTGACCAGATTGATGAAAAAGGCCGCGTCATCATTGCAGGCATCGGGCGATTTGGTCAGGTGGTCAACCGGCTGGTGCGGATGTCGGGGCTTTCCACCGTGGTGCTGGATTCAGACATGGCCACCATCGACACCCTGCGCCGCTTTGGCATCAAGGGGTTCTATGGTGATCCATCGCGCCCGGAACTGCTGGAGGCGGCAGGGCTGGACGAGGCGGCGGTTCTGGTGGTGGCGGTGGATAACCGTGACAGTGCCTTGCGCATCGTGCGCCACGCCCGCAATGCCCGGCCCGATCTGCACATCGTCGCCCGCGCCCGAGACCGGGTGCATGTCTATGAACTGTATCAGGCGGGGGCAGATGAAATCGTGCGCGAAACCTTTGACAGCTCGATCCGCGCCGGGCGTTATGTCTTGGAAAACATGGGGTTTACCGATTACGAGGCGGCGCAGATCAGCAAGACCTATTTCAAGCTGGACCGCGCCGCCCTGCGCGATCTGGCGGCCCTGTGGGTGCCGGGACAGCCGATCCACCTGAACGACGCCTATGTGGCGCGGACCAAACAGATGGAGGCCGATCTGGAAGCCGCCCTGATGGACGCGCTGGATCAGGTGCGCGACGAAAAGGATTAGGCCCCCGGGATCAGGCCCCGCTGACCCCGGCCTCGGCAAAGGTGGCCATGCCCGACAGGCAGGCCACCGCGCCCTGCACCACGCCCAGTGCAAGGGCCGCACCCGAACCTTCGCCCAGACGCAGGCCCAGGCTTAGCAGCGGGTCTTTGCCAAGGGCGGCCAGAAGGTTGCCATGGCCGGCCTCGGCGCTGACATGGCCCGCAACGCAATGGTCCAGCGCCCCCGGTGCCGCGCGGTGCAGCACAAGCGCCGCAGCACAGCAGATGAAGCCATCCAGCACCACCGGCACCCGGGCCACCCGCGCGCGGGCAATCGCCCCGGCAATCGCTGCAATCTCGCGCCCGCCAAGGCGGCGCAGCACTTGCAACGGGTCGGCCAAGGTGCCTGCGTGGCACGCCAGCCCGTCACGCACCGCGCTGGCCTTGCGCTGCAAACCGTGGTCATCGACCCCGGTGCCGCGCCCCACCCAATCTGCGGGCGCACCGCCCAGGATCGCGCAGGCGATGGCAGCGGCGGCGGTGGTGTTGCCGATCCCCATCTCGCCCGTCACCAGAACATCGGCCTGCGGGTTGACCGCGTTCCAGCCGGCGGTCAGGGCGGCGCAGACCTCGGCCTCGGTCATTGCGGGTTCGGTGGTGAAATCGGCGGTCGGGTGGTCAAGGTCCAGCGCATGCACGGTCATGCTGGCCCCGAAGGCGCGCGAAAGCTGGTTGATCGCCGCGCCGCCGTGTTGAAAGTTGGCCACCATCTGCACCGTCACCTCGGGCGGAAAGGCCGAAACGCCGCGCGCCGCAATCCCATGATTTCCCGCGAAAATCACCACTTGCGGCGCATCGGCCTTGGGGCGCTCGCGGCCCTGCCAGCCGCCGATCCATATTGCCAGATCCTCCAGCCGACCCAAAGCGCCCGGCGGTTTGGTCAACTGGCCGTTGCGGGCGGATGCGGCGGCAAGGGCCGTGGCGTCGGGGCCGGGCAGATCGGCGAGGGCGGCACGGAACTGGTCCAGGGTTTGGAAGTTGGCGGTCTGGAAAGCGGCGGTCATCGGGCATATCCTGCGTTGCAAGGCTTTGCCGCCTTGGCTACAGACTGCGCAGGGAATTGACCAGCCGGGAGCGCAGCAGATGACCGCCCCACGCGACACCACGACGCGGCTAACCGACGATGTAAAGTCCGCGTTCGGCCTGCTGACCCGCCTGCCTGCCCCGCGCACCGACCGCCACCGCCCCGACGCCGCCTGGGCCTGGCCGCTGGTTGGCGCCGTTGTGGGCGGGCTGTCGGTAGCGGTGGGGTGGGTCGCCCTGTCCCTTGGCCTGCCTGCCGGCCTGGCCGCCGCCCTGATGCTGGCCAGCAGTGCGCTGGCCACGGGTGCGCTGCACGAGGATGGCCTGGCCGATACCGCCGACGGGCTGTTCGGCGGCTGGACGCCCGAGCGGCGGCTGGAGATCATGAAAGACAGCCACATCGGCAGCTATGGCACCCTGGCGCTGCTGCTGGTCACGCTGGCAAAATGGGCAAGCCTTGGCGTCTTGCTTGATGCCGGGGCTTATGCCGCGATCATTGCCGCCGCCGCGATCAGCCGGGCCCCGATGGCGATGATCATGGCGCTACTGCCCAATGCCCGCACCTCGGGCCTGTCGCAAAGCGTGGGGCGGCCTTCGGTCCGCGTGGCGCTGGTGGCAGCGGCCCTTGGCCTGATGATCGCGGCGCCGTTGGGTCTGGGCGCGTTGCCGATGGCAGCGGCGGTCATCGCGACGGGATATCTGGTCGCCCGGCTGTCCCTTGCACGGATCGGCGGACAAACCGGCGACATTCTTGGGGCCAGTCAGCAATTGGCAGAACTGGCCGCCTTGGCCGTGGCAACCGCCCTGCTGGGTTGAAACCCGTTGCAAAGCAAAACGGCGGCCCCCAATGGACCGCCGTTTTCCATCCATCGCGCCAGATATCAGGCCGCGCGGCTGACCAGAACGTCATCAACCTTTTTCGCCGCAGCCCCGGCATCGACGCCACCAACAGCGGCCACTTCACGGGTCAGCCGCTCCAGCGCGGCTTCGTAAAGCTGACGCTCGGAATAGGATTGTTCCCGCTGGTCATCACTGCGGTGCAGATCGCGCACGACCTCGGCAATGGCCATCAGATCACCCGAGTTGATCTTTTGCTCATACTCTTGCGCGCGGCGCGACCACATCGCCCGCTTGACCTTGGCCTTGCCCTTCAGGGTATCCAGAGCCTTTGACACCACGTCCGGTGCCGACAGGGCCCGCATGCCGATTTCGGTGGCCTTGTGTGTCGGCACCCGCAGCGTCATCTTGTCCTTTTCAAAGGTGATGACGAACAATTCCAGCGTGAAGCCGGCAATCTCTTGCTCTTCGATCGACATGATCTTTCCCACGCCATGCGCGGGGTAGACGACGAATTCATTCGGACGGAACTCAGGCTTCTTCGACTTGGTCATTCAGTTCGCTTCCTAACAGCGAAACCCGTCCGGCGACAAAGAAACCGCCCGAACCCCTGCGGGATCGGCGATGCGGCAGCAATTGTCACAAGATATACCCCACCTCAGGCAAGCAGCTCTGCGCGTGGCACCAGGCTTCCATGGTTATTTGTAACGATTGTATATCACAATATCTGACCGATTCCAACCGCCACGAAAGCAGGCACCCGGAATATCGGCCCTTGAAATGATTTGATATTTTCCAAACCTTCGCGATCCGTCGGCGCAATTACGCCGAATCGGACCATATGGCGTATCAGTTGCCTTCGCCGGGGCCTTCGGAAAAATACCTGGTGCGCTTGTCTTTTTCGCCGTCACGCGCTTCGGCCTCGGGCAGGGCATCCTTGCGCACGGTGATCACCGGCCAAAGCTCTGCGTATTTGCGGTTGAATGCCACCCACTCATCCATATCCGGTTCGGTATCGGGGCGGATGGCGTCGGCGGGACATTCCGGTTCGCACACGCCGCAGTCGATGCATTCGTCCGGGTGAATGACCAGCATGTTTTCACCTTCGTAGAAGCAGTCCACCGGACACACCTCGACACAGTCGGTGTATTTGCAGGCTATGCAGTTGTCAGTCACCACATACGTCATCGGATCAAGCCCTTAAGTTTCCTTGCACCCCTAGCTAGAGCAACGGGCAGGATCATTCAAGCGGACTTGGCGCCGCGGGCGGGGCCAGATCGGCATAAAGTTCCTGCGCCTCGGACGCCGGGCCACGCCTTTCGCCCAGCGCAAGCACCCGGATCACCCGAACCGTGTCGCCCTGCGGAAAGGTCAACACGTCGCCCGACAGGATGCCATGGCCGGGCTTCTTGATCTTCTGACCATTGACCCGGCAATGCCCACGATCAACCAGCTCTGCCGCCAGCCCGCGCGATTTAAAGAACCGCGCCTGCCACAACCATTTGTCCAGCCGCAGACGCGGCTGGGGGGCGGGCGCGGGCGGCCCGGGCCTGCCAAGCCTCAGACCTTGCCCTTCAAGGCCAGCAACGCGGCAAAGGGGTTGTCGGGATCAATCGGCTTTTCAACGCGCGGGGCACGGGCCTCAAACTGGCGCGGCTTGTCGGCGTTGCGATCCGGGCGATCCGGGCGGTCAGAACGATCCCCCCCCTTGCCCTTGCGATCGCCCTTGCCATGGTTCGGCTTGGCCTCGCCTTGCGGGCGGTCGCCCTTTGGACGGTCCCCCCTTGGGCGGTCGTGCTTGGGGCGGTCCTGTTGCGGACGCGCAGCGTGCGGGGCATCGGCTTGCGGCGCATCCGCGGGCGCAGCGTCGACCTGCGGCCGGTCGCCTTGCGGCCGGTCGCCTTGCACGCGCGCGGCCTGACCCCGGTCGCCCTGCGGCCGGTCGCGCCGGTCCCCCTGCGCATGGCCACCCTGAGGACGCGCGCCACGGTCGGGGCGGGCGTTGCGGGGTTTTGGCGCCCAGACAAAGGTATAGAACGCTTCCATCTCGGGCGGCGCTTCTTCGGCGGCAGGCTCTGATGGCACGGGCGCCAGCAAGGACACTTCTTCCGGGATCGGGTTCAACGGCACGTCCGGGTCAACCGGAACCACCAAAACCGGCTCGGCGGCCTTGACCTTTGCCCGCTCGGCCTTTTCGCCCTTGTAGCCCAGACCCGCCATCAGATCGGCGAACTGGTCCAGCGTCATGCCGGTGATCGACAGCATGTCGGGCGTGGCTTCAAACCCGGCGCGGCTGTCTTTCTGGCGCAGGATATCGGCCAGACGTTCCAGCATGTCGATGCGGATCGCGCGGCTGCCCGCCGGGTGATAGCCCGCCAGCGTATAATGCTGTTTCGGCACCTCGGCCATGTTGGGAATGGTCACAAGGCCCGGCGGCGGGCTTTCGGGAAACTCGTCCAGACCGTTCCACAGCGACCACAACACAAGGCGCAACCGCGTGGGCGCGGGTTTCAGCAGCAGCGGCAAAAAGATGGTGAACTGGCCAAACCGCACGCCATGCTTGCGCAAGGCGCCGCGGGCGTCCTGATCCAGCTCTTTCACCTCATTTGCCACCTGATCACGCGGCAACACGCCCAGACCTTCCGACAGGCGGAAAGCAAAGCCGCGGGCAAGGCCGGTCAGGGTTTCATCCCGGCTCATGGCGTGCAGGGGTTCAAACAGCGCGGCGATCTTGCGGTCAATGAAATGCTGCAAGCGACGGCGCACCTTTTCGGCGACCTCGTCGCCGGCTTCGTCATCGACAAACGCCTCGACCGATGGGCGCAGCGCCTCGGCGCCCTTGACCAGTTTGCCCACCGCCGTGGTGCCCCACATCAGGCCCCCCTGCTCGGTGAAATCCATCTCGGTGTCGGGCGCATTGTAGAAGCGATCCGCCCTCAGGTGGAACTCGGGCCGCAAGGCCTGCACCGCGGCTTGCGCCATCACCTTCGCCTCATCGGGCGATGTGCTGGCGTCCTGCCGGAACCGGAACCCTTCAAGACGGCCGACGAACTCGCCTTCAACCGTCACTTCGCCTTTGTCATTCACCTCGGCCACGAGGGTCTCCTTTTGCTTCAACCGGCGAAGCAGCACACTTGTCCGCCGGTCTACGAATCTTTGGGTCAGCCGGTCATGCAACGCATCCGACAGGCGGTCTTCTACAGCGCGCGTCTCGTCGCGCCAATGGCTTTCGTCATCAAGCCAGCCTTTGCGCTGCGCAATGTAAGTCCAGGTGCGAATATACGCCAAACGCTTGGAAATGGCATCAATATCACCATCGGTCCGGTCAATGCGCGCAACCGCCGTGGCGATCCAGTCCGACGGCACCCGCCCGCCACCCAGACCCCGGCCGCAAAGATGTTCAAATATCCGCGCCAGCAACGCGGCATGGTCACTGTCGGATGACCCGCGAAAATCAGGGATGCGGCAGACATCCCACAACAATTGCACCCGCTTTGGCCCGGTCAGGCGGTCGCGCACCTGCGGCATTTCCACCAGCGCCTTCAGGGCCAGAACGTCATCGGCATCACGCCCGCGGGTAAGCCAGATGTCAGAGGTGGGGGCCTCCAGACTGCGGATCAGCCGGTCTGCGGTGCCAAAATCAAGCGCATGATTGCGCCACATCAGCTTGCGCACCGGATCAAAGCGGTGTTCCTGAATCGCTTCGATCACATCTTCATCAAACGGACGCGCCTCGCCCGTCACCCCAAAGGTGCCGTTTTCGGTGTGCCGCCCGGCCCGGCCGGCAATCTGCGCCAGCTCCTGCGGGAACAACCCGCGCATCCGGCGGCCATCAAACTTGGCTGTCGCCGAAAAGGCGATGTGCTTGATATCAAGGTTCAGGCCCATGCCGATGGCGTCGGTGGCCACCAGATAGTCAACATCGCCGTTCTGATACAACGCCACCTGCGCGTTGCGGGTGCGCGGCGAAAGTGCCCCCATCACCACCGCGCAACCGCCCTTCTGGCGGCGGATCAATTCGGCAATGGCATAGACGTTTTCAACCGAAAACCCCACAATCGCGCTGCGCGGTGGCATGCGGCTGATCTTTTTCGAACCTGTATAGGTCAATTCGCTGAATCGTTCACGCTTCAGAAAGCTGACGCCCTGCACCAGCCCGGCAATTGCCGGACGCATGGTTTCGGCCCCCAGAAACAGCGTTTCAAGCAGGCCGCGCGCCCGCAACAGCCGGTCGGTGAAGACATGGCCCCGGTCAGGGTCGGCGCAAAGCTGGATCTCGTCAATCGCCACGAAATCGGCGCCGATCTCCAGTGGCATCGCCTCGACCGTGCAGACCCAATACTGGGTGCGTTCTGGCACGATGCGTTCTTCGCCCGTCACAAGCGCCACCACCGACGGGCCACGCAGGGCAACGATGCGGTCATAAACCTCACGCGCCAGCAGACGCAGCGGCAGGCCGATTACCCCGGTGCGGTGGCCCAGCATACGGTCAATCGCATAATGCGTCTTGCCGGTATTGGTCGGCCCGAGGACCGCCATGACCCGGCCCGTGATCGCGCCCATCGCCCTGCCCTTGATGTGCCCCTAAAGGTCGGTTCCGGCAACCTTTGTTTCCAGCCGCTTTACCGCGTCAGATACGCCGGTCAAATGCGGATGTATAGCCAATGCGGCACGGTAGACCTCAAGCGCCTTCTTCGGGTTGTCCAGTTCTTCATAAATCGCGCCAAGCCCCGCCAGCGCCCCGAAATGGCGCGGGTTCAGGGTCAGGGTGCGACCGATATCGGAAATCGACGGGCCAAACTGTCGGGCCTGAAAGAACGCGGTCGCCCGGGTGTTCCAGCCCTCGGCGAAATCGGGGGCGTGATCTGTCAGCGCGGTCAGATGCTCGACCGCCTCGGCGGTATTGCCGGCGGCCATGGCGTCACGACCGCGCTGCAACAGAAGGTCCATCGCCGGAGAGCCACTCTTCGACCATTCGTTCCAGATTTCCCGCTCGATCCGTGAGGCTGCCTTTGGGTCGGCGGTTTTCAACCGGGTGAACAGATCATCCAGCCCGGTCTGCGCCGCCGCCAGACCCGCAGCCAGAAAAAATGCCGCAAGTGCCGCAACGACAGGATTGAGAAAATGCCACCGTCTTTTCATATTGGTCAGGATAGCGTGGCGGCGCGAAAAGACCATATCAAAGCCGTCACATCACAGAGAGGACTTCAAGATGAGCGATGTTGTGAATGAGGCAGTCCGGCGACTGTCGGCCCGGCTGACCGATGGATTTGACGGGCTGGCCAAGTTCGTGATCGAAGGCGAAGGCGCGATCATGCTTGACCAAGGTGGCGTGCGCGCTGGCGACGAACCCGCCGATGTGACCCTGACCGCCAGTGCCGAGGTGTTCAAGTCGATCCTTGATGGCAACACCAACCCGACGATGGCGTTCATGCAGGGCAAACTTGCGGTCGATGGCAGCATGGGGCTGGCAATGAAACTTGGCTCGGTTCTGGGGTGAGCCTGTCCCCCTTCCCCCCGGCCCCGTTGTTCACCGATCTGGCGCTTGGGCCGGAGGGCGGCATTGCGTATTGGTTGACCACAAGTGACGGCGTCCGCATCCGCGCGGCGGTCTGGCCTGCGGGCGACAGCGGCACGGTGCTGCTGTTTTCCGGCCGCACCGAATATGTCGAAAAATATGGCATGGCCGCTGGCGATCTTCGGGCGCGCGGCTATGCCACCGTGGTCTTCGACTGGCGCGGTCAGGGGTTGGCAGACCGGCTGTTGCCCGATCCGCTGATCGGACATGTCGGCCAGTTTCAGGAGTATCAGCGCGACATTCAGGCCGTGCTGGCCATGGTGGACCGGTTGGACCTGCCCCGGCCCTTGTATCTGCTGTCGCATTCGATGGGCGGCGCCATTGCACTACGCGCACTTGCCAATGGCATTGCGGTCAAGGCCGCCGTGTTTTCCGCGCCGATGTGGGGCATTGCGATGGCGGCCGTGCTGCGGCCGTTTGCAAGCGTCATCACCCAGATCGCCAAGGGACTGGGCCAGGACCAGCGCCGCACCCCCGGCACAACGAAGGACTGCTATGTTCTGGCAAATGACTTTGTCGGCAACGTTCTGACCAAAGACCCCGAGATGTGGGCCTATATGAAGCGGCAGGTGACCGAACAGCCGGGCTTGCAACTTGCCGGACCCAGCCTTGCCTGGCTGAATACCGCGCTGACCGAACGTCACGCCCTTAGCCTGCTGCCCGCCCCGGCCTATCCGGTGCTGACGGCGCTTGGGACGGCGGAAAAACTGGTGGACACCGCAGCCGTTCGCCAGCGCATGGCAGATTGGCCCGGCGCGCGACTGGAGATATTCGACAACGCCGAGCATGAGACGATGATGGAGCTGCCCGCCCATCGCAACCGGTTTTACGATCTGGCGGCCGAACTGTTCGGGCAGCACAGGTAAGCCCGCGTCCTGTCGATCTGCCGGGTGCCTCCGGCGGGAGTATTTCCAAAGCAGCAGGACACAGGCAGATCAGCGCCGCGCGCGTGACTAGGGTCTGTTGACGTTCATTTCAATCTTATGACGGTGGCGGTAAGGGCGAT
>DYMU01000027.1 GCA_020721445.1 Gemmobacter nectariphilus | reverse complement strand
CATCGCCCTTACCGCCACCGTCATAAGATTGAAATGAACGTCAACAGACCCTAGCATCAGATGGACGAGTTATCGGGGGTCACAGCAAGGTCAAGACAGAAACTTGAATGTCCCATCGTGCTTGATCCGGTGATGGTTGCCAAAAGCGGCGACCCGCTGTTGCAGGCGCGCGCTGTGACGGCGCTGCGTGATCTGTTGCCTTGTGCCACGGTCATCACCCCCAACCTGCCCGAAGCCGCCGATCTGCTGAACCAGCCCGAGGCCGCAACGCGCGCGCAAATGGCATCACAGGCCATGGCCTTGCTGGCGCTTGGCCCCGGAGCAGTGCTGCTGAAGGGGGCATCTGCCGGATGGCGAGTGTCCCGATCTGCTGGCCGCTGGCACGGATCTGACAAGGCTGCCCGGCCCGCGCCATGCCACGCGCAACACGCATGGCACCGGCTGCACCTTGTCATCGGCGCTGGCAACCTTTCTTGGCCATGGTCTGACAATGGTTGATGCGGCCGCCCGGGCCAAGGCTTACGCTGCAGCGGCCATCGCTGCGGCCGATGCGCTTGGCGTGGGTGCCGGCCATGGTCCGACGCATCATTTTCACGCCTGTCGCGCAGGTCTGGCCAAATGACCCGCCGGCTTTCAGACCCTGGCGTTTTTTGTCGGACTGACGTGCAACACCTGCGCGCCGGCATTGCAGCCAATGGCCCGCCTGCGCATGCCACAGCATTGGCGCAAGACGTCAGTGCAATTTTGCCCATGCAACAGCGTGCAACCCCGTCCGCATTTCGGACGCTCTACCTTGATGCGTCCACAGGTCGCGCACGCAATAGGTTGATGCACCGGCAAATGCGGAGGAAGCGCTTGATCTGATGCCAAAAGCGAGCCACGTTTCGGTCCACCGCTGACGGAGAGATGATGGCATCGAAACATTCCGTCCCGACCCAAGGCGAGTGCAGCTTGCCGCCCCGTTATCGGCGCATTCTGCAATCAGATCACAAAAGACCGGCGTTACACGCTGGTGCCATGACCATGGGGGGAAGACGGATGGCTGTTCGAAAAGGGTTCCGGCTTTGGCTGGGGCTGATGGTGGGGGTCATTCTGTCCGGTGTGTTCGTGCCCTATGGTCCGCTTGCCGGGCGCGATGGATCGCTGATCGTAGCCGGGTTCTGGACCTTGTTCGGGGCGACGGTGATCGGGCTGATCGTGTGGGGCGTGTCGGGCTGGAAGGTGGTTCGATGACCGCGCAAGTCCTGTTGTCTCCCGCTCTTGTCTGGACGGCGATTGCGGCTTTTGCCCTGATCGGGGCGGCCCTGGCCTGGAAGGCCGGGCAGATGAACACCGGCACGGCGCAAGATTATTATCTGGGCGGCCGCCGGATCGGGGGGATCGTCTCGGGATTGTCCTATGCGGCAACGACCTATTCGGCCTTCATGCTGGTGGTGCTGACCGGCCTGACCTATCGCGGCGGGATCGGCGCACTGGGCTTTGAGTTGGTCTATTTTGCGGGCCTTTCGCTGCTGGTCATCTTTGGGCCACGTTTCTGGCTGGCGGCGCGACGGCACAATTTCATCTCGCCCGCCGAGATGGTGGGCGCACGCTATGGCTCGCGAAACGTCGGTCGGGTCATGGCACTGATTTCGCTGGTTTTCCTTTTACCCTATTGCACGACGCAGATGGCCGGGATCGGGCTGCTGCTGTCGGGCGTGACCGGCGGCGGTATCAGTCTGTTTCAGGCCGTCGCAACCGGCGCCGTGCTGGCGGTGGTCTGGACACTGTTTGCAGGCCTTCGGTCGGTGGCCTGGACAGACGCGGTGCAAGCCGTGATCATGTTGGCCTCGGGCCTTCTGGCCATTGGCTTTGCCATCGCGGCCATCGGCGGCTGGACTGCCTTTCTGGACGCAACCCGCAGCACGCATGGCGCCTGGCTCAGCGTGCCCGGACCCGGATTGTGGGGCTTTCCCACCTTCTTCGCATTGTCCTTGCCGTGGTTTTTCTTCGCGATCTCGAACCCGCAAGTCAGCCAGCGATTGTTCATCCTGCGCGATCTGGCCGCCATGCGGTCGATGATCCTGTGGGTGCTTGGCTTTGGCTTCATCTTTACGCTGGTTGCGGTGATCTGGGGCTTAGCCGCGCTGCAACTTCAGCCGGGCCTTGAAAACCCGGCGCTGGCGACACCGGCCCTGCTGACATCCGGGGCTATTCCGGTGCCAGTTGCGGTGCTGTTGATCCTGGGGATTCTGGCAGCTGCAGTGTCTACACTCGATTCGATCGCGCTGACCGTGGGGGCGATGGTCGCGCGCGATCTGATGCCTGCGGACGATGGGCGCAGCGACCGGCGGCAGATCTTTGCCGGAAGGATTGTGGTTGTGGCGGTGATCCTGTTTGCCTCGGCCTTTGCTCTGCGCAAGGCGGGCATTGTCGATCAGTTGGCGGCCCTTTCGGCGGCGGGCCTTCTGGTGACGGTGCCACCGATCATCGGCGCGTTCTTCTGGCGGCGCGGGACGGCCGCGGGGGCGCTTGCCTGCCTGATCCTTGGGGCAGGGGTCGCGGTTTGGATGGCCATGGTGCAAGGCACCAGCGTGTTCAACCCAATTCTTGCGCTGACCGTCGCAGGGGTCAGCACGGCTGCTTTCGTGGTTGTCAGCCTGCTGACCCGCCCGCTGCCGGGCACTCTGGATTTCAGGCACGAACAGGGGGAAGAACTGCGCGCAGCCGGGGTCTGGTGACGGCATTCGTCGCGGGGGAACCTGATCAGGGCCCTGATTGCAACGCATCCGCCCGGATCGCCTGGCAGACAGGATTGTTCTGGTTTTTTTGCCCAGCGTGGCCGCGCCCTGCCATCGCGCTCACGTCATGCGCAATGTGTGCGCGAGGCCGGCGGCGGGGCGACCGATATGGGGAAAGCCCGGCAGATTGCTGTTACGCACCCGGGGTATCGTCTGACCTGTCAAATGTTCCGCCGCGACGGACAGTTTCCGTCACCGAGGCCGGGACTGGTCTGGGCCAAGTTCCCGTTCCCGTTGACCAATGCAGAGGCGCCACTGTTTCGCACGGCTGGTTGGCTGGCAATCAGCGTGACGCCGCGCCACCAGTGGGAAATGGACTCAGGCTGCGCAACACGCCCCCCAACCCGCCTGATGCGAAGCTGCCGGCACAGCCGTCACGCGCCTTGGCAGGGTCTGTAGCATCGTCGCTCCCCCGGTGCAAAACCCATGCAGCGGGATCATAAAGCCTGAATCGCCGTCTGGGTCACTGACGCCAAGACCTCAAGGCCCCACTTGGCCCTTGGCCCCCAGATGCCTGTAGGTTTCGCCCTGCACCGGACCGTGACAACCGCCCGACCCGCTGTACCCGACAGCAGGTCGGTATGCCGGGCGACAGCTCAGCCTGCGCCGAAGGGCACAAATGACCCGACTGCCTTGGTTATGGCTGGATGCAAGAACACTTGCAGATCATCCCCACCGCGGGCTTGCGTCCGCGTGACGCGCTTTGCCGCGGAGGGGCGTTTTTCGACCGACAAGAAACGCTAGAGATCCTGGTTCTGCGACACCAGTTGGTGCACAGCAGGGTGGATGCGTTGGCGAACCAGAACATCGACAAGACGCAAGGCCGCGGCGCGTTCGTCTTCGGTCCGGGCGTTTTCGATCTGTGCGCGGCAATAGGCCTGAATGTCCTTGGGCAGAACCGACGGCATCGGCCGTTCCAGTTCGCACACGGTGGCAAGCCATTCCGTCGCGCTCAGCGCTTCGGCCACCGACCGTGCACAGCGCACATCCAGCATGACGCGCACCACGTCATCGTCGACAAAAACGTCATGGCTGATCCCTGCAAAGGCGCGGACGCGGTTGATGCGTTCCTCGGTGCAGTCAAGAAGCGCCGCCATTGCAGGTACCTTGCCCATTTGCTTGGTCGAGCCAACATAGTCATAGGGCGCATTGTCGGACCGTTTCAGCACACGGTTCACCACCGGATCGATCACTGTGATGATGTCGGATATGCCCGAGCGACGCGCATATTCCAGCGAGCCGATCATCAATTCACAAGTTGCCATCGACACGGCCTTCATCGTGTTTCCATCGCGGCAGAGCCGCTCTGTATCAACGCAAAAGCGGGTCGACTCCCACAAGGTCGCACTGCGCAACGGTGGCTCGCCGTCCAGCAACACCTGAAACACATCCGACAGCATATGCGGCCCGGTGGTCTGCAACGCGCGCACGCACGAAACGACGTGACCGTCGTCATCCAGCCCGATGACATAGGCCGGATCCAGCCGATCGAACTGGTCGATCTCTCGCCCATTCACGATTTCGACTTCCCACCCAAGGCGGTCGCCAAATACCCTTGCACGCAGTTGAAACATTTCGTCCAGCAGATCGCCAAAACGATCCTTGTTCAGTGCATCGACAACGATGATCATATCTTTCCCCTGACATGAGTGGCCTTCTGTCAAGAGAACTACCCTGACCTGTGGGGGAAATGCTATGCGGGGAATCCCGTAAAAGCTGTGCTGGCCGCGATCAAAGCGGATAGATCAGCCCCAGCATGATGGCGCGACCGACAGCCTGCGGGGTGGTCAGCGAATACAGCTTTTCTCGCCCCGACCTCAGATGCACCTCGACTGTGCGATGCGAAATGCCAAGAATGTCACCGATATCCTGCTGCGATTTGCCTGCTGCGATCCATTGCAGGATCTCGATCTCGCGCTTGGAAAGGGCCGGATAGCGCAGCACGCGAGACAGCACATCAGACCGCATGACCGTATCATGCATATGCACCGCCACCGATTGCAGGTCTGGCAGGATATGCGCGGCAAGGACCTCCCATTCTTTGTCGCTGCAATCGCGGGTCACGCTCAGCATGCCGATATCGCCGTATGGCCCGCGCACCGGAATGGTCAGCCCGCGATTGGTAATGCCAAAATCGCGCGCGTCGCAAAAGGTCTTGTCAAAGCCAGAGGTGCGGTCCAGCCTGCCCCAGTCTACAGGGGCAATGGACCTGCGGGCAACATGCAGCGTCGGGTCTATTCGGTGCAAGCTGTTTTCAGCATAGTGGCGCTTCCAGGCATCAGGGTAGTTCACATAGCCATGCACCGTGCCTGAAACCGGATTGGTTCCGGCATAGGCCGCATGATCCAGTTCAAAGCGGTCACAGATCTGATTGAGGAACGTGACAAAGCTCTCCGCCGAGCGGATTTCACTGCCAAGATCAATCAGGTCTTCACGCACTTAACCCTCTCTTGCCGTATCAGGCCAGAACACACCCCTGTCGAGCAGGGGTTTCCCGGCTTGGCTGCGGTCTTGCTCCATGGTCCGGGCAACGTTCAGGATTTCCTCTTGCTGTTGGTCCGACATCAGGCTGAACTGGAACAGCAGCTGGCTTTCGCGCGTGCTGAGGATCTTGCGCGGAACGGTCTGCCCAGGGTCTGCGGCAACGCCGATGCCTTCGAAAAACTCGGTGACCGGAACATTCATGACCTCCGAGATCTGAAAAAGCAGCGCCGCGGATATCCGCAAGCTGCCACTCTCATGCGCCACGATCTGTCCCAACTCAATCGACAATCGTCGCGCAAGATCAGCCTGGCTTATGCCATGCACCCAGCGAAACTGCCGAATGCGGCGCCCGATGAAAGAGTCGACACTGTTCATACTGTTTATTGCCATAACACCCACTCCGCCCAACCACAGCTTACAACAGTCTTGGTCGGGATCAACCAGTGGATGTTCCAGTTTTATCGGACATCGGGCCATTTGATGCCGGTTGCCACCGCAGCAGCCGGATTTATGGTCGTTGTCCACCACCGTGTGACGCTGCGCCAGCTTTTCCAACAGGTGCAACACCCCGGCTTTCGGTCTTGCCCGTCGTTACACTCCGCTGTCAGTCGATCTCAGACAGTCGGGCCAGCGCGGCGCCAAGTTTGGCGGCTTCGTCTTCGCGGGCGGCAAGGTTGGCTTGGGCTTCCTCCACCACCTCTTCCGGGGCCGAGGCTATGAAAGCGGGATTGTTAAGCCGCCCCTTGAGGCCACCGATTTCCTTGCCAAGTTTGTCGAGCGTCTTGGTCAGCCGCGCCTTTTCTTCGGCAATGTCGATGACGCCTTCCAGCGGAATGGCGAAGGTGGCACCTTCGGCGGCGACGGTGATCGCGCCTTTGGGGGCATGGGTCGCCATCGTCAGGCTGTCGATGCGGGCGATGCGCTTGATCAGCACTTCGTTGCTGGCCCAGGCGGCGCGTGCCGCGTCATCCATCGCGGTTGCGACCAGAGCAAGCTTCAGCCCGGCGGGCACGTGCACCTGCGCGCGGGCCGACCGGATGTCGTCGATCAGGGTTGTCACCCATGTCATTTCGGCCATCGAGGGCGCGTCGATCAGGGCGGCGGGAACCTCTGACCAGTCGGTATGCACCAGCAGTTTGGCGCGGCTGCCGGTGGTGGACCACAGCTCTTCGGTGATGAAGGGCATCATCGGGTGCAGCAAGATCATGCTTTGGTCCAGCACCCACGCCATGGTGGCGCGGGTCTCGGCCGCCTGTTCGCCATCGAACAGCGGTTTGGCAAACTCGACATACCAGTCGCAGACGCGGCCCCAGACGAATTTGTAAAGCGCGTCGGCGGCCTGATCGAAGCGGTAGTTTTCAAGCGCCTCGGTCACGTCCGCCACGGCCTTGGCGGTCTCGCCGATGATCCATCTGTTCACCGTGGCCTGCGCTTGCGGCGGGGCAGATTGCGTCGCGTGGCCTTCCCAGACGCCGTTCATTTCGGCAAAGCGGCAGGCGTTCCACAGCTTGGTGCCAAAGTTGCGATAGCCCGCGATGCGCGCTGTATCCAGCTTCAGCACACCGCCAAGGCTGGCCATCGCGGCATTGGCAAAGCGCAGCGCATCGGCGCCGTATTCGTCGATGATCTCCAACGGGTCGATGACGTTGCCTAGGGATTTCGACATCTTCTTGCCCTTGGCATCCCGCACAAGGCCGTGCAGGTAGACGGTGTGGAACGGCACGTCGTTCACCACCGCAAGCTGCATCATCATCATCCGGGCGACCCAGAAGAACAGGATGTCCTGGCCGGTGATCAGCACCGAGGTCGGGAAATACTTGGCCAGTTCCGGGGTCTGCTCGGGCCAGCCAAGGGTGCCGATCGGCCAGAGGCCAGAGGAGAACCAGGTGTCAAGCACATCGGGGTCGCGCCACACCGGATAGACCAGATGCGTCGGGTCCTGGCTTAGGGTGTAGTCTGCCAAGGCCGCGGCAAGGGCCTCAACGGCTGCGGCGCGATCCGCCACTTCGATGATGCGCGCGGCATTCAAAGGGTGCGGCAGGCTGGCAAGATCGTCGCGGAATCTTTCGGCAACCGCGTCAAGCTGTGCTGCGCAATGGAAACGCGCCTCGCGGTCGATATAGCCGCCATCGCCAAGGATGGTCAGGATCTCGACCTCATCCAGCGCGTTGTCGCCTTCGTCGTCGGTGAAATCGGCGGCGTCGAGGGCAAGGCCATACCACACCGGAATCTGGTGCCCCCACCACAGTTGGCGGGAAATGCACCACGGCTCGATATTCTCCAGCCAGTGGTAATAGGTCTTCTCGCCCGACTCGGGGATGATCTTGGTCTTGCCCGTGCGCACCGCGTCCAGCGCCGGCCCCACGATCTTGGCGGTGTCGACGAACCACTGGTCGGTCAGCATCGGCTCGATCACCACCTTGGACCGATCCCCGAACGGCTGCATGATCTTTTTCGCCTCGACCACCGGCTCGCGCGTCAGGTGTTCTGAACCCGTCTCGGGGTCGATTTCCTTGACCAGCGTGGTCACGGCCAAACCGATGGCATTGATGTCGGCGACCACCGCTTTGCGGGCCTCAAACCGGTCAAGGCCCCGATACTTTTCCGGCACAAGGTTCAGGCTGTCCACTTCCGTTTCCGTCGTGGGCGACCCTGCCGCAATCTCACGCGCACGGGCGACGGCCTGCGCATAGGGCGCACCGTCCGAGCGCATCGCGCCCTTGGTGTCCATCAGCCGATAGCAGGGCAGGCCCGCGCGCTTGGCCACGGCGTAATCGTTGAAGTCATGCGCGCCCGTGATCTTGACCGCGCCCGAGCCAAAGTTGGGGTCGGGGTAGTCATCGGTGATGATCGGGATCAGACGGTCGCACAGCGGCAGGTGCACCATCTTTCCGACGATGGGGGCATAGCGGGCGTCAGACGGGTTCACCGCCACGGCACCATCGCCCAGCATGGTTTCGGGCCGGGTGGTGGCAATGCTGATATAATCCCGCACCTCGCGCAGGGTCACGCGGCCTTCGGCGTCTTTTTCAATGTATTCATAGGTTTCGCCGCCCGCCAGACGGTATTTGAAGTGCCACATGTGGCCCGCGACTTCGGTGTTTTCCACCTCAAGGTCGGAAATCGCGGTCTCGAAATGCGGGTCCCAGTTCACCAGCCGCTTGCCGCGATAGATCAGGCCCTTGGCATACATGTCCACGAACACCTTGATCACCGCGTCGTGGAAATTGCCGTCCTCACCCGCGGGCGCACCCGGCGCGCCGGACATGGTGAATGCCTCACGGTCCCAGTCACAGCTTGCGCCAAGGCGCTGCAACTGGCCGATGATGGTGCCGCGCGACTGCGCCTTTTGCTGCCAGACGCGGGCCAGAAACGCCTCGCGCCCCATGTCGCGGCGGCTGGGTTCCTGCCGCAGGGCCATTTCCCGCTCGGTCACCATTTGCGTGGCAATCCCGGCGTGATCGGTGCCGGGCTGCCAGAGCGTATCGTCGCCCTTCATCCGGTGCCAGCGGGTCAGAATATCTTGCAACGTGTTGTTGAAGGCATGGCCCATGTGCAGGCTGCCGGTGACGTTCGGCGGCGGGATCATGACGGAAAAGGCAGGATGCCCCGGCTTGGCATTGGCCCCGGCGGCAAAGGCCTTGGCGTCAAGCCAAAGCTTGGAAATCCGGGCCTCGGCCTCGGCGGGGGAGAAGGTCTTTTCCATCGGCATTTCGGGCATTCCGTCTGTGTGTTGCGCGGGTTTTAACGTGACGGGGCGGCAAGGGGAAGCGGCAGATGTGTGGCTAGACCGCGCGGTCGATCTTGGTGCTCAGGTGGATCAGGCTTTCGGATGACCGCACCCCCGCCATCGCGCCGATCTGGTCCAGCACCTGATCCAGCACCTGCGTGTTCGGGCAGCCGATCTGCAACAACAGGTCCACCCGGCCGCTGGTGGTGTAAACCCGCTCGATCTCGGCAATCGACTTCAACCTTGTCAGCACGGCGGCCTGCGCGCGCGGCTCGATGGTCAGCATAACGGTGGCGCGCAGGCGGTTCGGATCGGCCCCTTCGCCCAGTCGCACGGTATAGCCGGCGATGGTTCCGGTCACTTCCAGCCGTTCCAGCCGGGCCTGAATGGTGGACCGCGCAACCTTTAGTCGTCGCGCCAGCACCGCCAACGATAGGCGGGCATCGGCGCGCAGAAGGGCAATGATGTTGCGATCCAGATCATCCATGCGATTTGACCGATGTTTTGGTCATTATAACGATCCTACACTCCATTTATATAGTTTTGTTCGGTGCGATTGTGCCTCATATCCGCTACTCTCGTTTGCAGGAAAAGGGCGGTTCATACGCACCTGGCCTGGTTTTAAGTAACCACGCTGGTGCCCGGCCCCGTTCATGCAACGGCTACGGGCTATGCGTCTTGTTGGCAGGAAGGGAAACGCCGATGGGACTCTCGAAAACGATCTGGACCAATCCAACCGAATATCTGCGCGTGCAGCAACCGGAAAATCCGGTGCTGTTCTTTGCGCCCACCGTGGTGCAGGCCGCCGCACGTCGTTTCATCGACGGCTTTCCCGGCATGGTCACCTATGCGGTCAAATCGAACCCGACCGAAGAGGTGATTGACAACCTCGCCGCCGCCGGTGTGCGCGGCTATGATTGCGCCTCGGCCTTCGAGATTGACCTGATCCGCCGCCTGGCCCCCGATGCCGCCATTCATTACAACAACCCGGTGCGCGCCCGCCACGAGATCGCCCATGCGGTCGAGCGCGGAGTGAAATCCTACAGCGTTGATTCCAAATCGGAACTGGCCAAGCTGATCGAGATGGTCCCGCCCGAAGGTACGGAAATCTCGGTCCGCTTCAAGCTGCCGGTGGCGGGTGCCGCCTATAACTTCGGGGCCAAGTTCGGCGCGACCGAAGAGGTGGCGGTTGAATTGCTGGCAACCGTGGCCGAGGCCGGGTTCATTCCGTCGCTGACCTTCCATCCCGGCACGCAATGCACCGACCCGCATGCCTGGGAATCCTACATCCGCGAGGCCGCCGAGATTGCCCGCAAGGCCGGCGTCACCATCGCCCGGCTGAACGTCGGTGGCGGCTTTCCGAACCACCGCCTGCAGGGGGTGGCGCCGCAGTTGGAAGAAACCTTCGCGCTGATCGATCGCGTCGCGACCGAGGCCTTTGGCGCCGACCGTCCGCTGCTGGTCTGTGAACCGGGCCGGGCGCTGTGCGGCGATGCCTTCACGCTGGCCGCCCGGGTCAAGGCGCTGCGCGACGATACCCATGTGTTCCTGAACGACGGTGTCTATGGGTCACTGAACGAACTGCCGCTGATCGGTGTGATCGACCGGATGGACGTGCTGGCCCCGAACGGGGACCGCCGCGTGGGCGACGCGCATCCGCGCATCGTCTTTGGCCCCACCTGCGACTCGGTCGATCGTCTGCCGGGTGACATTGCGCTGCCCGCCGATATTGCCGAGGGCGATTTCGTGATCGTGCATGGCATGGGGGCCTATTCGGTCGTCACCAACTCGCGCTTCAACGGCTTTGGTGAATTGGGTCTTGCCACGGTGTTGTCGCTGCGGGTCTGATCCAACGCCCTGCTTTTGCTTCACGAAGTCTTTGATTGGCCGAAGTTGGCCAAAGGCCTAGGCTGTGACACTGTGGCGCAGTTTGGGGCCAGGCATGTGGGAAGGGCGGGGCGCGATGCTGTTCGACAGTCTGCGCAGATGGATGCGCCGCCACCCTGTGGTGCAGACCGAAGGGGCCGAGCCACCGCTTGGCCCACAGCGCGGGGTCGTCGATCATATCGTGATCCTCGATGGCACGATGTCCAGCCTTGCGCCGGGCCGGCAGACCAACGCGGGGCTGGCTTTTCAATTGTTGGGTCAGCCGACGCCGGGGCAACGTCGGCGGGTCTACTATGAACCCGGTCTGCAATGGGAAGGCTGGCGCAACCTGTCTTCGGTGGCGCAGGGGCGTGGGATCAACCGGCAGATCCGCCGGGCCTATGGCTGGCTTGCCAACCACTATCGCCCCGGCGACCGCATTTTCCTGCTGGGATATTCGCGCGGCGCCTATGCGGTGCGGTCACTGGCCGGGGTGATCGACCGGGTGGGTCTGTTGCGGCACACCTGTGCAACCGAACGCATGGTGACACTGGCGTATCGTCACTATCAGGCCGCACCCGGGCGACCAACGGCACGGGCCTTCGCACAGGCGCATTGTCACCCCGAAGCCCCCATCGAAATGGTCGGCGTCTGGGATACGGTCAAGGCGCTGGGGGTGCGATTGCCCTTGGTCTGGATGCTGACCGATCGGCAGCACGCCTTTCACAGCCATCACCTTGGCAGTTCAATCCGGCACGGCTTTCATGCGCTGGCGTTGAACGAGACCCGCGTGGTGTTCGAACCTGTCTTGTGGGACTGTCCGCCGGGCTGGACCGGGAATGTGGAACAGGTCTGGTTTCGGGGGGCGCATGCCGACATTGGCGGCCAGATCGGCGATCTGACCGAAGCGAGGCCGCTTTCCAATATTCCGCTGGTCTGGATGCTTGACCGGGCCGAGGCCTGTGGCCTGGCACTGCCTGCCGACTGGCGGTCAGACTTTCCCTGCGATCCGACGGCCCCGATGGTGGGCACGTGGCGCAGTTGGAGCAAGGTGTTCTTGCTGCGCAAACCGCGCGTGACAGGGCGCGATCCATCCGAGAGCCTGCACCCTTCGGTCAAGGATGCGCTGACGCCTTTCGAAAGAACACCCCAGCCTGCGCAATGAAAAAAAAGCCGCAGTCTGCTGCGGCTTTTGTCACTTTGTGGCCTCGCTGTCAGCGGTGACGCACATCCACATATTTGCGGTGCTTTTCCCCGACATACAGCTGGCGCGGGCGGCCGATCTTCTGGTCCTTGTCGGCGATCATCTCTTTCCACTGCGAGATCCAGCCCACGGTGCGCGACAGCGCAAAGATCGGCGTGAACATCGAGGTCGGGAAGCCCATCGCATCCAGAATGATGCCCGAGTAGAAATCAACGTTCGGATACAGCTTCTTCGAGACGAAATAATCATCCTCCAGCGCAATCCGCTCCATCTCTTTGGCGACTTGCAGGGTCGGGTTGTTCTCGATGCCCAGCAGCCCCAGAACCTCGTCCGCCGATTCCTTCATCACCTTGGCGCGCGGGTCAAAGTTCTTGTAGACCCGGTGGCCAAAGCCCATCAGGCGGAACGGATCATCCTTGTTCTTGGCGCGGGCGATGAACTCGGGAATCCGGTCCACCGTGCCGATTTCGCGCAGCATTTCAAGGCAGGCCTGATTGGCCCCGCCATGCGCCGGCCCCCACAGGCAGGCAATGCCCGCCGCAATGCAGGCAAACGGGTTGGCGCCCGAAGACCCCGCCAGACGCACCGTGCTGGTGGATGCGTTCTGTTCATGGTCGGCGTGCAGCATCATGATCCGGTCCAGCGCTTTCGACAGGATCGGGTTCACCACATAATCCTCGGCCGGAATGGCAAAGCACATGTGCAGGAAGTTGCCGGCGTAATCGAGGCTGTTCTTGGGATAGACGAATGGCTGGCCGACCGAGTATTTGAACGCCATCGCCGCAATCGTCGGCAGTTTGGCGATCATCCGGATTGCTGCCACCTCGCGCTGCCAGGGATCGTTGATGTCCAGACTGTCGTGATAGAAGGCCGACATCGCGCCCACCACGCCCACAAGGGTGGCCATCGGGTGGCTGTCTCGGCGGAAGCCGCGGAAGAAATAGTGCATCTGTTCATGCACCATGGTGTGCCGCGTCACACGGCCTTCGAAATCGGAAAGCTGGGCAGCAGTCGGCAGTTCGCCGTAAAGCAGCAGATAGCAGACCTCAAGAAAGTGCGAATGTTCGGCCAGCTCGTCAATCGAATAGCCGCGATGCAGCAACTCGCCCTTGTCGCCATCAATGAAGGTGATCGAGCTTTCGCAAGACGCAGTCGAGGTGAAGCCGGGATCATAGGTGAAGACACCGGCATCGGCGTAGAGTTTCCGGATATCCAGAACATTGGGGCCAAGCGTTGGCGCGTGCACCGGCAGATCATAGGACTTGCCGTCCAGGGTCAAGGTCGCTTTTGTTTTGGTGTCCATTGTCTCTTACATCCCTCGTGTTTGCTCTGCCCGGTCATCCGGGCAGTTTGGCTTGCATGCGGGACAGGAGAGGCTGGTCAACCAGCGGCGTCCTGCAACCGCGCAATCGTTTCGTCCTGACCGATGACCAGCATCATGTCATAAACACTTGGCGTGGCACTGCGGCCGGCAAGGGCTGCGCGCAAAGGCGCCGCAAGTTTTCCAAAACCGATCCCGTGGGCCGCAGCAACTTCGGTCAGGATGCTTTCCAACGCCGCTTTCGTCCAGCTAACATTTGGCAGGCGCGGCGTCAATTCTTTCAGTATACCACGGGATACGGGGTCCAGCGCAGCGGCCGCCGCAGGCTCGGGCACAATCGGCCGCGAGATCAGGGTAAACTGTGCCTTTTCAATAAGTTCCGGAAAGGTCTTCGCGCGATCCTTGACGCAGTAAAGCGCCCGCAGCAGCAGCTCACGCTGGGGGTCGGTCAGTTGCGGCTGCCCTGCGGCGGCGAGATACGCCTCAATTTCATGCAGCAGCGCAGCATCGGGCGTGCGCGCAATGTGCCAGCCGCAGGTTGATTCCAGCTTCTTGAAATCCAGTCGCGCCGGACTGCGACCGATTCCCTCCAGCCCGAACATCGTCATGGCCTCGTCACTGGTGAACAATTCCGCATCGCCATGCGCCCAGCCCAGCCGTGTCAGATAGTTGCGCATCCCCGCCGCCGGATAGCCCTGCGCCTGATAGTCGCCGACCGCCGTCGCGCCATGGCGTTTCGACAGCTTCTTGCCATCCGGTCCGTGGATCAGCGGAATATGCGCCCAGACCGGAACCGCCCAGCCCATGGCGTCGTAAACCATCTGCTGCCGGGCGGCGTTGTTCAGATGGTCATCGCCGCGAATGACATGGGTCACGCCCATGTCATGATCATCAACCACCACCGCCAGCATATAGGTCGGCGTGCCATCCGAGCGCAGCACGATCATGTCGTCCAGGGTGTCATTCTGGATCGTCACATCGCCCTGCACCTGATCATGGATCACGGTCTGTCCGCTGCTTGGGGCCTTCATTCGGATCACATAGGGCGCGTCGGGGTAAGTGGCGGGGTCGGCATCGCGCCATGGGCTGCGGAACACGGCATAGCTGGTGTTCGCCGTGTCCCGAAAGGCCGCGATTTCCTCTTGGGTGCTGAAGCACTTGTAGGCCGCGCCGCGCTCCAGCATCTGATGCGCCACCTCGGCATGACGGTCGCGGCGGTCGAACTGGCTGACCGCCTCGCCGTCCCAGTCCAGCCCCAGCCAGCGCAGGCCTTGCAAGATCGCCGCCGTCGCCTCGGGGGTAGACCGTTCGCGGTCGGTATCTTCGATGCGCAACAGGAACTTGCCGCCCCGGCCGCGGGCGAACAGCCAGTTGAACAGCGCCGTCCGGGCCCCGCCGATGTGCAGGTATCCGGTGGGCGAAGGGGCGAATCGGGTCACGATCTGGGACATGGGTCGAATTAACCTTTCGGAAACCATCTGTGCGCTAGTCTGGCTGCGATTCTAGGCCGTGAAGGGGCAGGAAACAAGGTGGCGGTCCGTTCGGGGCATTGGGTCGGGCTGCTTGGCGCACTCAGTGCGGCGCGTGGCACCCTGTTCCCCTGGGTGCCGCTGTTGATCGGCAGCGGTGTCGCGCTGTGGTTCACCCTGCCGTGGGAACCGGGACCGGGGGTTTACGCTGCATTGCTGGCGGTGGTTGCCGCCTGCATCGGGCTGTGGCTGTGGGGGCCAGAGGCCGCGCATCCGCTGTGGGTCGCCGTGGCCTGCCTGGCGCTGGGCCCGCTGGCCTGCGGGGTTCGGGTGCAGATGGTGGCCGCCCCGATGCTGGAGTTTCGCTATTACGGCCCGGTCACCGGGCGCATTGTCGGGATCGACCGCAGCCAGACCGATGCCTTGCGCATCACGCTGGATCAGGTGGTGCTGGACCGGGTGTCGCCCGCCCGAACCCCCGCCCGCGTGCGGGTGGCGCTGCGCGCAAAACTGCCCGGCCACCCGCCCTTTCCCGGCGAGGTGGTGATGATCACCGCGCATCTCAGCGCGCCGGAAGGCCCAGTTGAGCCGGGCAGTTTCGATTTCCGCCGCATGGCGTTCTTTGACCGGCTTGGCGCTGTCGGCTACAGCACCGCGCCGCTGATGCTGTGGCACGATGCGGCCGCCGGTGCCCGCCCGATCGACCGGTTGCGCGGCCACCTGTCACAGGCCATGCGCGCGGCCATGCCGGGGCAGGCGGGGGCCTTCGCGGCGGGGGCCATGACCGGCGACCGCTCAGGCATCGACCAGCAGACCGTGCAGGCGCTGCGCGACAGTTCACTGGCGCATCTTCTGGCGATTTCGGGAATGAACCTTGCCTTCCTGATCGCCTTTGTCTTTGCCCTGATCCGCTATGGTCTGGCGCTGATCCCGGTCGTGGCGCTGCGGGTGAACAGCAAAAAGGTGGCGGCGGTCATCTCGCTGGGTGTGGCGGCTTTTTATCTGGCGCTGTCGGGGGCGAATGTGGCGACGGAACGTGCCTTCATCATGGTCTCGGTGATGTTGGGGGCGGTGCTTCTGGACCGCAAGGCGCTGACCCTGCGATCGGTGGCGATTGCCGGGGTGATCTTGCTGCTGTGGAAGCCTGACAGCCTGCTGGGGCCGGGGTTCCAGATGTCTTTCGCGGCCACCGTCGCGCTGATTGCAGGCTTTCGAGAGGTGGACCGCCGCATAGCCAAAGGTGCCATGCCCCGCTGGGCGATGCCGGTGTTCACGCTGGTGCTGTCCAGTGTGATCGGCGGATTTGCCACCGCACCCTATGCCGCGGCGCATTTCAACCGCTTCACCGATTTTGGCCTGATTGCGAACCTGCTGACGGTGCCGGTAATGGGGGCGGTGGTGATGCCCGCCGGGGCGGTGGCGGCGCTGCTTGCGCCCTTCGGTCTGGCCAGCCTGCCGCTTTGGGCCATGCAGCAGGGGTCGGCCTGGATCTTGTGGGTGGCGCATTGGGTGGCGGGCTGGCACGGGTCGGTGACGGCCATTGCCGAACCGGGGCCGCTGGTGCTGCCGCTGGTCACCTTTGCCGGTGCCTTGGCTGTTCTGACCCGTGGCTGGCTGCGCGCAACGACCCTTGTGCCGGCGCTGCTGGCGGTGGGGCTTTGGGTCATGACCGAACGTTCGGCCGTGCTGATTTCGCCGGATGGCGCGCTGGTGGGGCTGCTGACGGCGGATGGACGCGCGCTGTCGGCGCCGCGCGGCGCCGGATTTGCGGCGCTAAGCTGGCTGGAAAATGATGGCGACCTTGCCGCGCAGCAAGACGCGGCCAATCGCCCGGGCTTTGATGGCCCGCCGGGGGAACGCAGCTTTGCGGTCGGGGGGCTGACAGGCATCGCGCTGAAGGGAAAGGCCGCGACCGACAAGGTGGCCGGGGCCTGTGCGGCGGCCGATCTGGTGGTGGCCTCGGTCGTGGTGCCGGACCCGCCGCAAGGCTGCCTGCTGCTGGATGCGGCTGTGTTGAAAAAGACCGGGGCGCTGGCCCTTTATCCGGCGGCGGATGGTGTGCGTCTGCGCTTCAGCCGTCAGGTGCAGCGCGTCTGGTCAGCGCCAAAAGCCGATGTTGACCTGCCGGCCGCGATCCGGGCAAAGGGTCTGACGGTTGTCGCGGGGCGATAAGGCCGCCGTGCTGCGCAAGCACAGGCTCTGCGCCCCGAACTGGGGGGCAAAACCGCCAGCCGCCCCCGCCGCTGCGTCAGTAGCTGCGGATCAGCCCGACAAGGCGGCCCTGCACCTTGACCAGATGGTCGGGGTAGACGCGGGTTTCATAGGCCGGGTTGGCCGCCTCCAGCGCGATCATGCTGCCCTTGCGGCGAAACCGCTTCAGCGTGGCCTCAAGGTCTTCGACCAGGGCCACGACGATATCGCCATTCTCGGCGGTATTCTGTTCGCGGATCACCACGATATCGCCATCGTTGATCCCGGCCTCGATCATCGAGTCGCCCTTGACCTCAAGCGCATAGTGGTTGCCGCGACCGGCCAGCATCGAGCCGGGAACCGCAATGTGATGGCTGATCTCGGAAATCGCCTCAATCGGCACACCGGCGGCGATCCGGCCCATTACCGGCAGGTCCACCGCATGCAGGGCCTCCACGCTCATCGCGCCACGCGGTTGCGGCGCGGCGGGACGGTCACCTTCGATGACCCGCGGCGAGAATCCGGGTTTTTCCATCGCATCGGGCAGTTTGATGATTTCCAGCGCGCGCGCCCGGTGGGCAAGGCGGCGGATGAAACCCCGCTCCTCCAGCGCCGTGATCAGGCGGTGGATGCCGGATTTTGACCGCAGGTCCAGCGCATCCTTCATTTCGTCGAAGGAAGGCGGAACACCGTCCACATCCATCCGGGTTTTGATGAAGTCCAGCAGTTCCAGTTGTTTGCGCGTCAGCATGGGGCACCCCGATGACCATTCGTTAATGCAATGTTCTGCCCGTGTTCCCGGTTTGTGTCAAGATCAAACCGAGTTGGCCTTACAGCGACAGGAAAGTCACCGGCTCGCCCGCCGCACGCGGGCCGTCGCCCAGCGGACGGATCAACAGGGCATCGGCCTGTGCCAGCACCGTCAGGAGCGAGCTGTCTTGCCGGTCGAACGGGGTGATCAGCGGCAGGCCATCGCCCTGCGTCAGCCGGGCACGCATGTAATGCGCGCGCGCGCCGTTGGCCGCCACATCACAGCCAAGACGGGCCGCAAGCGGTTGCGGGGCCAGGCTTTCCGGCGGCTGGCCCAGCAGGGCGCGGATCATTGGCAACACGAACAGATGCGTGCAAACTATTGCAGACACAGGGTTTCCCGGCAGACCCAGCATCGCGGCAGGCCCCAGACGCCCGGCCATCAACGGTTTGCCCGGTCGCATGGCGATGGTCCAGAAACTGCGCACAAGGCCCATGCTTTCGGCGGCCTGCGCCACCAGATCATGGTCGCCCACCGAAGCGCCGCCCGTGGTCAGGATCAGATCGGCCCCGGCGGCAAGGCCCAGCACGGTGGTCAGCGCGGGCAGCCTGTCCCGCGCGATCGGCAACAGCCGGACGCAGGCCCCGGCCTCTTCGGCCAAGGCCTTGATGGCAAATGAATTCGAGGCAATGATCTGGTCTGGCCCCGGCATCTCTCCGGGCATCACCAATTCATCGCCGGTGGCAATCAGGGCCACAATCGGGCGGCGGGTGACGCGCGCCGTGGGGCGGTTCATCGCGGCCAGAAGCGCCAGATCATTGGGTCGCAACCGGCGCGGCGACAGGGCGTCACCGCGGCGAAAATCCTGACCTGCCGGGCGGATATGGCGCGCGGCATCGGCCGCGGTCCGAAGGATGATCCCGTCGCTGTCGCGGGTGACATCTTCCTGTGCGATCACGCGGGTCGCCCCCGGGGGCAGCGGCGCGCCGGTAAAGATCCGCACCGCCTGATGCGGGCCAATGGTGCCAGACCACGCGTGGCCTGCGCCTGCCTCACCCACCACGGTCAAGCGGTCGCCTGCGGCGGGGTCGCCCTGCACGGCATAGCCATCCATGGCCGAGGCGGCAAAGGGCGGCTGGTCGCGGCCCGCCAGCGCCGGTGCGGGCATGTAGCGGCCAAGCGCTTGCGTCAAGGGCACATCCTCGACAGGCAGGGGCGCAACCAGCGCAAGGCAGCGCGCCAGCGCCTCATCCACCGAAATCATGGCTGCTGTGCGGCACCGGCCTGATACAGGCCCGATGCGCCACCATCTTTAAGAACCAGATGTATTCCCTCGATCCGCATGGATTTTTCGACGGCCTTCACCATGTCGTAGATCGTCAGGCAAGCGACCGATACGGCGGTCAGCGCCTCCATCTCGACCCCGGTCTGGCCGCCTGTCTTGACGGTGGCTACGACCACGATACCGGGCAGGGCCGGATCAGGCGTCAGGTCCAGCGACACCTTGGTGATCGGCAAGGGATGGCACAGAGGGATCAGATCGGCGGTCTTTTTGGCGGCCATGATCCCGGCCAGACGCGCAACCCCCAGCACATCGCCCTTTTTCGCCTGCCCGGCGCTGATCAGCGCCAGCGTTTGCGCCGACATCACCACCTGGCCGCGGGCAACGGCCACACGGGCGGTCACCGGCTTGGCCGAGACATCGACCATATGGGCATGGCCGTTGCCGTCAAAATGGCTCAGGCCCGAGGGCGCGCTGCCGGTCATACGCCACCCTGCGCGGTCAGGGGGCGGGTCAGAATGGCGCGGGTGGCGGCGGCCACATCGTCCTGTCGCATCAGGCTTTCGCCGATCAGAAAGCACCGCGCGCCGTATTGCGCCAGATCGGCCAGGTCGGCAGGGGTGTAAAGCCCGGATTCAGAGATGATCAACCGGTCCTCGGGCACCCGCCGGGCCAGATCGCGGGTGGTGTCCAGCGACACCTCGAAGCTGTGCAGATTGCGGTTGTTGATGCCGATCAGCGGCGATTTCAGCAAGGTGGCGCGCTCAAGTTCCGCCCGGTCATGCACTTCGATCAGGACATCCATGCCCCACTGGCCTGCAGCAGCCTCCAGTTCTGCCGCCTGGTCGTCGGACAGCGACGCCATGATGATCAGGATGCAATCGGCATGCAGGGCGCGCGCCTCGGCGACCTGATAGGGATCATAGAGAAAATCCTTGCGCAGGCAGGGCAGTCTGGTGGCTTGGGCCGCCTGGGTCAGGAACGCGTCATCACCCTGAAACGACGGCCCGTCGGTCAGCACCGAAAGGCAGGTTGCACCGCCTTCTTCATAGGCGCGGGCCAGTGCGGGCGGATCAAAATCGGCCCGGATCAGACCTTTGGAAGGGCTGGCCTTCTTGATCTCGGCGATCAGGCCATAGCCGCTTGCCGCCGCCGTGGACAGCGCCTTGGCAAATTTTCGCGGCGGCGGCGCGGCGCGGGCGGCCTCTTCAACCACCGGCAGCGGGCGCGCGGCCTTGCGTGCCGCGATCTCTTGCAGTTTGTAGGCCTTGATACGGTCGAGGATCGTGGGCATCGGCGGTTCCTGCTGTCAGGCGTCGGACCGGGGGTTTCACACCCCCGGACCCCCGTGGAGTATTTTTGCAAGCAGCAAGCCCGCAGGGGTCATCTGATGTGTTTACCCTGCCGGACGGGTGATGGAAAGGCTCAAGGATGCGGGGCGTGACACCGCACCTTACGCATGGGTCAGCCGGGCAAGTGCTGCCACCTTGGCCTTGGCGGCGCCCGAGTCGATCGAGGTGCGGGCCATTTCAACCCCTTGGGGCAGGTTGACGGCCTTGTCGGCCACCACAAGGGCCGCGGCGGCGTTGAACAGCACCGCGTCGCGGTAAGCCCCCGGCGCGCCATCCAAGAGCGCGCGGAACGCAATCGCGTTTTCGGCCGGGGTGCCGCCCATGATGTTTTCAAACGGGTGGTAGGGCAGGCCCGCGTCTTCGGGGTGCAAGGTGAATTCATGCACCGCGCCATGTTCGACGGCGGCCACCCTGGTGGGGGCGGCAATCGAGATCTCGTCGGTGCCATCGCCGCCATGCACCAGCCAGGCCTTGATGGTGCCCAGTGCCAGCAGGGTTTCGGCCATCGGGCGGATCAACGCGTCGGAAAACGCCCCGGTCAACTGGCGCTTGACGCCCGCAGGGTTGGTCAGGGGCCCAAGGATGTTGAAGATCGTGCGGGTGCCCAATTCGGCGCGCACCGGCATGACATGGCGAATGGCCGGGTGGTGCATCGGCGCCATCATGAAGCCGATCCCGGCCTGCTCGAGGCAGCGTTCAACCACCTCGGGGCCGACCATGACGTTCAGGCCCATTTCGGTCAGCGCATCTGCCGCGCCCGATTTCGACGACAGGTTGCGGTTGCCATGCTTGGCCACCACGACGCCCGCCCCGGCCACCACAAAGGCGGTCGCGGTCGAGATGTTCAGCGTGCCCTTGCCATCGCCGCCGGTGCCGACGATATCCATCGCCCCCTCGGGGGCACGCACCTTGTTGCATTTGGCGCGCATCACCGTGGCGGCTGCGGCGTATTCGTCGACCGTTTCGCCGCGGGTGCGCAGCGCCATCAGGAAACCACCCATCTGCGCCGGCGTGCCCTGGCCGTCAAACAGCGCGCCAAAGGCGGCCTCGGCCTCGGTCCGGGTCAGGGGGCGCGTGGCGGCGACACCGATCAGCGGTCTGAGAACCTCGCTCATGCCGGCACCTGCGCGCGGGCTGCATCAAGGAAGTTGCGCAACAGCTGGTGGCCATGCTCGCTGGCGATGGATTCGGGGTGGAACTGCACACCCTCGATCAGCCGGGTCTTGTGGCGCAGGCCCATGATGGTGCCATCCTCCAGCCAGGCCGTAACCTCCAGACAGTCGGGCAGGGTGTCGCGTTCGACGATCAGCGAATGGTAGCGGGTGGCCTGAAACGGCGAGGGCAGGCCACGAAACACGCCCTTGCCCGCATGATGCATCGCGCCCATCTTGCCATGCACGATTTCATGGCAGCGGATCACCCGGCCACCAAAGGCCTGGCCAATGGTCTGATGGCCAAGGCAGACGCCCAGCAGCGGAATGTCGGCCTCATGGGCGGCGAGGGTCAGCGGCAGGCAAATGCCCGCCTGCGCCGGATCGCAGGGGCCGGGCGAAAGCACAATGGCCTGCGGTTTCAGCGCCATCACGTCTTGCACCGTCAGCGCATCGTTGCGTTTGACGACAACATCTGCGCCAAGCTCGCCCAGATAATGCACGAGGTTGTAGGTAAAGCTGTCGTAGTTGTCGATCAGAAGCAGCATGTTGCCTGGGCCTGTCGGATAAGGGATGAAGCCCGCGTCGGGTCGCGCTATAGATGGTCAGACCGGCGAAGGGGCGTCAAGACCGCTTGAAGCCACATTCTCTGGCTGGCAGGATGCCGGAAACCGAAAAAGGGGCAGTCAGTGCGCGGATTTGTCAGGGGGGTGTTGTGGGGCGGGGCGACGGCGGCGGGTGGCTTGGTTGTGGTGTCGCAACTGGCCGGACCGCCGGGCCGCACCGATGAGGGGCGTGTCGGGCAGGCAAGGCCGGGGCTGACAGCGCCCGCCGTTGCGCCAGAGCCGGTGCCCGGGGGCAAGGCCCCGCCGGTTGCCTTTGATCCGCCACCCGAGGCCCCGGTCGCAGGTGTGGCGCAGACCATGCCCCAAATGCCCGATGCGGCCGAAGCGGTTCGGGGGCCGCTGGTCGCGCAGCCCGCACCTGTCGCACCGGCCGATGACCCCGTGGCCGCAGACGCCGCTGCACCGGCAGAGCCACCGGTCGCGCCGCCGTCGGAGGCCCCGGCGACGCAGGTTGCATCGGCAGGGGCGGACAGCCCGCCGATGCCGCCGCAAGCGACGCCCGCGCCGATCGCAGCCCCCGAAACGGCGCCTGTGGCAGTCGCGCCCGGAACGCTTGCCCTGAGCGAGGGCGAAGTCGCGCCGCCGTTGGTCGATCTGCCGCCGCCACCACCGCTGACGCCCCGGGAAGAGGCCTTGCTGATGCCGCTGCCCGACAGCGGCGATGCGCAACCGCCCGCATCGCAAGACCCCGCCGCGGCCTTGCCTGCCGACCCGACGCCCGAACCCGTCGCGCCGCCAGAGCCTGCATCCGAACCTGAGCCAAAGCCGCAAACCGTCACCGCCACACCAAGGCCGGGCCGCCCCGAGCCCACCCCCGGCGTGGTCACCGGCCGCTTGCCGCAGATCGGCGGGGCGCAACCAGCGGAAACCGAGCCTGCGACGCAGGCCGAGGCCGAGGAGGTGCCCGACCCGGTGGCGACGCAAGACCTGCCGCCGCTGCAACGCTATGCCCGGGCCTTTGACAACCCGGCCCAGAAACCGCTGTTCGCCATCGTGCTGCAAGACAACGGCCAAGACGGCGTGAACCGGCAAGAACTGGCGGCGCTGGAGATGCCGCTGTCGATCGTCATCGACCCCTTGTCTGAAGGTGCCGCAGACCGGGCCGCGATCTGGCGTGCGGGCGGGCAAGAGGTGATCATGGCTGGGCGCGGGATACCGCAAGGTGCCACGCCGGGCGATCTGGAGCAGAGCTTTCAGGTGCTTGCCAGCCGCCTGCCCGAGGCGGTTGCGGTGATCGACACCGACGGCGGGTCATTTCAGAACAATCGCCCGCTGGCCACGCAACTGATGGCCATTCTGGCCGCACAGGGCCGCGGGGTGGTGACGCTGGACCGGGGGCTGAATGCGGCCGATCAGGTGGCCCGGCGCGAAAACGTGGCCTCGGCGCGGGTATTTCGCACCCTGGATGCCGAGGGCGAGGCCGAGCCGGTGATCCGCCGCTATCTGGATCGGGCGGCGTTCAAGGCGGCGCAAGAGGGCCGGGTGGTGGTGCTGGGCGATCTGCGCCCGCAAACCATCGCCGGCATTCTGGAATGGGCGGTCGAAGGGCGGGCCTCGACCGTGGCCTTGGCACCGATCACGGCTGTCATGGCGCTGCAGCCCGGCCCATAGGGCGCAGCAGCCCAAGGGCCGCGCGCAAGATCAGCAGCGATGCCACGCCAAACGGGGCGGCAAGCGCGGTTTGCATCATCTGGCCGATGACGCCGCCCAACGCCAGCCCAAGCGCGCCGGCAGGCAGCCAGCCGAACCAGCCCAGCCGGATCAGCAAGGATGCGACCGGAACCACCAGCAACATCGCGGCCGCACTGACGAAGGGCGACAGCATCAGCGTCATGCCACCGGCCCAGAGCAGGATTCCCGCATCGGTAGGCAGCGTGGTGTGCAGCAGGTTGAACAGACCCAGCACCACCAAGCCCAAGCCGCAAGGTAAAGCCACCGCCACCCCGGCGGCGGTCAGCAGGTGCCGCCACGGGGTATCCAGTTGTGGGGGCGACTGGATCAGGCTCACGCAGCCGATCCACCCACCGTCAGCCCGCCGATCATCAGCGTTGGCTGGCCCACGCCCACCGGCACCCATTGCCCGGCCTTGCCGCAGTTGCCGATGCCGGGGTCAAGTGCCAGATCGTTGCCAATGGCGCGGATTTGCCTCAGCGCGGTGGCCCCATCGCCGATCAGCGTGGCCCCCTTGACCGGGGCACCGACGCGGCCGTTCTGCACGCGGTAGGCCTCGGTGCAGGAAAACACGAACTTGCCGTTGGTGATGTCAACCTGACCGCCGCCAAAGCCGACGGCATAGATGCCATCCTTCAGCCCGGCCAGAATATCCTTGGGGTCGTCCGGCCCGGCCAGCATATATGTGTTGGTCATCCGCGGCATCGGGATGTGGGCATGGCTTTCGCGCCGCCCGTTGCCGGTGGCCGCAACCCCCATCAGCCGGGCGTTCTGGCGGTCTTGCATGAAGCCGACCAGCACGCCGTCGTCAATCAGCACGTTGCGCCCCGATGCCGTGCCTTCGTCATCAATGCTGATGCTGCCGCGCCGGTCGGGAATGGTGCCATCGTCCAGCACGGTCACGCCACGGGCGGCGATCTGCTGGCCCATAAGCCCGGCAAAGGCGGATGTTTTCTTGCGGTTGAAATCGCCTTCCAGCCCGTGACCAATGGCTTCGTGCAGCAAGATGCCGGGCCAGCCGGGGCCAAGCACCACATCCATCACGCCCGCCGGGGCAGGGATGGCGTCAAGGTTGACCAGTGCGATCCGCAACGCTTCGCGCACCATCGCCTGCCAGCGGTCGGGCTGCATCAGCGTGGCCAGACCAAAGCGCCCGCCGCTGCCCATGCCACCCTGTTCGCGGCGGCCCTGATCCTCGACAATGACCGACACGTTCAGCCGGGCCATCGGGCGGATGTCGGTGAAACGCAGACCTTCGGGGCGCAGGATCTCAACCTCTTGATACGAGGCCGATACCGTGGCCGAGACCTGAATCACCCGGCGGTCAAGGTCGCGGGCAAAGGCATCAATCTCGCGCAGCATGTCGATCTTGACGGCAAAGGTCGCGTCCGCCATCGGGTCGGTGTCGCCATAAAGCCGGGCATTGGTGCCCTTGGGTGCGTCGGCCAGCACGCCGCCACCAGCCCCCACCGCCAGCCGCGCGGTTTCGGATGCGCGGCGCAGGGCGGCTTCGCTGATCTCGGTGGCATGGGCATAACCCGCCACCTCGCCGCGCACGGCGCGCAGGCCAAAGCCTTCGGACGCATCATAGGACGCGGTCTTGATCCGGCCATCGTCCAGCACGATTGCCTCAGAGCGGCGACGTTCCAAAAACAGCTCTCCGTCATCTGCGCCCATCGTCGCCGCGCGCAGCACAGACAGTGCCACCGCCGGGTCAAGGTGGGTCTCGAACGGGCGGAAGGGCTGATCGGTCATGAATGCTGTCCTTGATCTGGATCGGAAAAGACGATTGTGTCACAAGACGGGACTTGCGGCCAAGGGTCTAATATGGGTTCGAGATATCGCGATACAACGGGATTCTGCGCACTGTCCCGGCAATGCGTCCGCCGCGGGAGGCGTGCGGCCCCGCGGCTGTGGCATCCGGGGGACGCCGGGCCGCGCCGTTCAGGGCATTGCGCGCAGGCGATGTGGTGGGGGATGACAGCGATTGTTCTGTGGCGTATCAGGCGCAGAACGGTTTGAAGGGTTCGGTCTGATGAAATACGTTTCTACCCGTGGCACGGCCCCGGTTCTGACCTTTGGCGAGGCGATGATGACCGGCCTTGCCCGTGATGGCGGCCTTTATGTGCCCCAGACCGTGCCGCAGATGACCCATGCCGACATTGCCGCGCTGGCGGGTCTGTCTTACGAGGACATCGCCTTTCGGGTGATGTATCCGTTTCTGGGCGATACCTTTGCCGAGGATGAGTTTCGTGGCCTGATTGCCGCCGCCTATGAACCCTTTGGTCATGCCGCCCGCGCGCCGCTGGTGCAGCTTGGGCCAAACCATTTCCTGCTGGAGCTGTTCCACGGCCCGACCTTGGCATTCAAGGATTTTGCCATGCAGTTGATCGGCCACATGATGCAGGCCGCCTTGGCCAAGACCGGCGCGCGGATCACCATTGTCGGGGCCACGTCTGGCGATACCGGGTCGGCCGCGATGGAGGCGTTCCGGGGCCTGTCGAACGTCGATCTGTTCATCCTTTACCCGCATGGCCGGGTGTCCGAGGTGCAGCGCCGCCAGATGACAACCCCGGTCGAGGCGAATGTGCATGCGCTGGCAATGGACGGCGACTTTGACGATTGTCAGGCCCGGGTGAAGGACATGTTCAACGACTTTGCCTTCCGCGATGGGGTGCGGCTGGCGGGTGTCAACAGCATCAACTGGGCGCGGGTTCTGGCGCAGGTGGTCTATTACTTCTCGTCCGCCGTGTCCTTGGGGGCACCGCACCGCGCGGTCAGCTTTACCGTGCCCACCGGCAATTTCGGGGATATTTTCGCAGGCTACATCGCGCGCCAGATGGGCCTGCCGATCGAGCGTCTGGTGATCGCCACCAACCAGAATGACATCCTGCACCGCGCGCTGACCAGCGGCGACTACAAGACCCATGGCGTCAAGCCGTCGATCAGCCCGTCGATGGACATTCAGGTCAGTTCCAATTTTGAACGCGCGCTGTTTTATGCCTATGACCGCGACGGGGCCGCCGTGACCCAGTTGATGGACGAGATGAAAGCGGGCGGTTTCCACATCTCGCAGGGCGCGCTGCAAGCCTTGCGCGCGACATTCGCCTCGGGCCGTTGCTCGGAGGCGGAAACCACCGCCACCATCATCCGCGAATATGGCCGCACCGGTGAAATCCTGTGCCCGCATTCGGCGGTTGGGGTGAAGGTGGCGGGCGACCATCTGGGTGCTGTCCCGATGATCACCCTTGCCACCGCGCACCCGGCCAAGTTCCCCGATGCGGTGCGCGATGCCATCGGTCTTCACCCGGAATTGCCGCCGCGCATGGCCGACCTTTATGACCGCAGCGAACGCCTGACCCGCGTGCCCAATGACCTTGCCCAGCTTCAATCCCTGATCCGCGAAAGGATCGCCCAGTGAGCCTGCAAATCTCGACCCTGCCGAACGGCTTGCGCATCGTGACCGAACATATGCCGGGGCTGCAATCGGCCTCGGTCGGGGTCTGGGTCATGGCGGGCGGGCGGCACGAACGCCCCGAACAGAACGGCATCGCGCATTTTCTGGAACACATGGCGTTCAAGGGCACCACCCGCCGCACGCCGTTGCAGATTGCCGAAGAGATCGAGGATGTCGGCGGCTATATCAACGCCTATACCTCAAAGGAAATGACCGCCTATTACGCCCGTTGTCTGGTGGCCGATGTGCCGCTGGCGCTGGATGTGATTTCCGACATCGTGCTGAACCCGGTGTTTGACCCGAAAGAGATCGAAACCGAACGCCATGTGATCTTGCAAGAAATCGGGCAGGCGCTGGACACGCCCGATGACATCATCTTCGACTGGTTGCAGGAAGTCAGCTATCCCGACCAGCCGTTTGGCCGCACCATTCTTGGCCCGGCGGAACGGGTCAGCAGCTTTACCGCAGATGATCTGCGCACCTTTGTCGGCCAGCACTATGCCCCCGATCAGATGATCCTGTCGGCCTCGGGCGGGGTCGAGCATGAGACGATCGTGCATCAGGCGCGGGCGATCTTTGGTCATCTCTCGGCGCGTGGCATCAGCCAGATGGAACCCGCCGCGTTCATCGGCGGCGAACGGCGCGAGGTGAAAAAGCTGGAACAGGTGCATTTCGCCCTGTCGCTGGAGGCGCCGGGCTATCGTCACCCCGATGTCTATGCAGCCCAGGTTTACGCGATGGCGATGGGGGGCGGCATGTCAAGCCGCCTGTTCCAGAAGATCCGCGAAGAGCGCGGGTTGTGCTATTCGATCTTTGCCCAGTCCGGTGCCTATGAAGACACCGGGTCGATCACCATCTATGCCGGCACCTCCAAGGAAGAGATCGCGGCCTTGGCACAACTGACCGTGGACGAGTTGAAGCGCGCGGCCGACGACATGACCGAGGCCGAGGTGGCCCGCGCGCGGGCGCAACTGAAGGCAGGCTTGCTTATGGGGCTGGAAAGCCCGTCAAACCGCGCCGAGCGCAACGCGCGGCTGCTGGCTGTCTGGGGCAGGGTGCCGGGCGCCGATGAGGCGGTGGCCAAGATCGACGCCGTCAGCATGCAAGACGTGCGCCGCTTTGCCGGAGAGCTTTCCACCGCGCGAACCGCGCTTGCGATGTATGGCCCCGTGGCACGCGCCCCCGGTCTGGAGGCGATCCGCGACAGGCTGGCGGCATGACGCTGCCGTTCCGTCGCCGGCCCAAGCTGGAAACCGAGCGCATGACCCTGCGCTTGCCCGTGCATGGCGACTGGCGACCCTGGGCCGAGGCGCGCCAGACAAGTGCCGCGTTTCTGACCCCGTGGGAACCGAACTGGGCCGCCGACCACCTGACCCGCCGCGCCTTTACCAACCGGGTCTATTGGGCGCAGCGGGCCGAAGCCCAGGGCACTGCGCTGCCGTTCCTCTTGATCCGCCGTCAGGACCAGCAGGTGCTGGGGGCGATCACGCTGGACAACATCCGTCGCGGCCCGGCGCAATGCGGCACCATCGGCTATTGGGTGGCCGAACCCTTCACCCGCCGCGGCTATATGCGTGAGGCGATCCTGGCGGTGGTGCATCACGCCTTTACCGCGATGGACCTGAGCCGGATCGAAGCCGCCTGCCTGCCTGAAAACGCGGCCTCGCGCGGGGTGCTGGAAAAGACCGGCTTCAAGTATGAGGGCGTGGCGCAAAGCTATTTGCAGATCAACGGCCGCTGGCGCAACCATGTGCTGTATTCCGCCTTGCGCGCCGACCGGCGCGGCCGCACCGATGTTGGGTAACGGCTGACGAAAGCGTGATCGGCGCTTGCGGCTGACAGAGGGGCCGTGCGTGCTATCCTTTTGCCGGACCGGAGGTGCCCGATGCGTCTGACGATCCTGCCTGCCCTGCTGTTGGCCTTTGCGGCCCTGCCGATTGCCTTGCCTGCTATGGCGCAAGACCGCTTGCCCTCGCATTGTTTTGCCGTGGCGCAAGGCATTGCCCGGGTGATGCCCGCCAGCTTTGGCAGCGCGCTGGAGGCAGATCATGTCCGCATCCACTATATCGACCACGCCACCTTTGCGATCGAGGCCGGCGACAAGACGGCGGTGACCGATTACACCGGCTATACCGGGCGGCGCGACTGGGTGCCCGATGTGGTGACGATGAACAACGCCCACATGACGCATTGGACGCCCTACCCGGATACGCGCATCCCGCATGTGCTGAACGGCTGGGGCGCGGATGGCGTGCCCGCATTGCACGAGGTGGACCTTGGCCCGATGCTGGTGCGCAACGTGCCCACCGACGTGCGGTCGCGCTTTGGCGGCGAGGCGCGCAAGGATGGCAACTCGATCTTCGTGTTCGAGGCCGGGGGCCTGTGCATCGGCCATCTGGGTCATTTGCACCACGCGCCAGATGATGCGCAATATGCCAGCATCGGGCGGCTGGATGTGGTGATGGTGCCGGTGGACGGCGAATATACCATGGCGGTGTCGGAAATGGCCACGGTGGTGCGGCGGCTGCGATCTTCGGTGGTGATCCCGATGCACTGGTTTTCCGGGTCGTCGCTGGCCACGTTCCTCGGCGTGATGGGGGCCGAGTTCGAGGTGGTGGAAACCGGCCTGTCGTCGCTGGACCTGTCGCAGAAAAACCTTCCCGGCAGGCCGACGATCATGGTGCTGGAACCGGCGATGATCGATTGACGGCGTTCGCCGGTGCCCCCCCACCCCCTCCCTCCCCCACAAGGGGGGAGGGTGCTGCCTGATGTTCCAAGGGGCGGTTCCCTTGGCCCGCCAGTTGGAATAGACAGGCAGGGGATGGAGGCCCAGATGCTGAACCCTTGCACGCCCGAGTTTCTTGCCGCCCTTGATCTGGCCCTTCCCGGAGTGCTGCGCGATGCGGCCCCGCGCGATGTGGAAGAACCACGCGGCCGCTGGCGGGGTCTGGGCACAGCGGTGGCCTGCCCGCGCGACACCGAACAGGTGGCGGCGGTGGTGCGCGCCTGTGCGGGCGCGGGCGTTGGCATCGTGCCTCTGGGCGGCGGCACCGGCCTTGTCGGCGGGCAATTGCTGCTGGACGGCCCCGCGCCGCTGCTGCTGTCGCTGGAGCGGATGACCGCGCTGCGCGGCGCTTACCCTGCCGAAAACGTGCTGGTGGTCGAGGCGGGGATGGTTCTGGCCGAGGTTCAGGCGCAGGCGGCACGGATCGACCGGCTGTTTCCGCTGTCGCTGGCATCCGAAGGCTCGGCCCGGATCGGCGGCAATCTGGCGGCCAATGCCGGCGGGCTGAATGTGCTGCGCTATGGCAACAGCCGCGATCTGTGTCTGGGGCTGGAAGCGGTGCTGCCCGACGGGTCGGTGCTGCATGGGTTGAAACGGCTGCGCAAGGACAACACCGGCTATGACCTGCGCCACCTGCTGATCGGGTCGGAAGGCACGCTTGGCATCATCACGGCGGCGGCCTTGCGCTTGTTCCCGCGCCCGGCGTCCGAGGTGGTGGCGCTGCTGGCGGTGCCGTCACCGCGTGCCGCCCTGGACCTGCTGGCACTGGCCGAAGGGCGCTTGGCCGGGATGATCTCGGCGTTCGAGCTGATCCACCGGCAAGGCTATGACTTTCTGGCCGAGACCATGCCCGAGGTGCAGGTGCCGCTGCACCCCTTGCCCGACTGGTCGGTGCTGATCGAGCTTGGCCTGCCGCGCGAGATCGCCGCCGAAGAGGCGATGGCCAGCCTTTATGCCGAGGCCGAGGATCGCGGGCTGGTGCGCGATGGGGTGATTGCGGCATCAGGCGCGCAGCGGGCGGCGCTGTGGCGCATCCGCGAAAGCATTCCCGAGGCCAACCGTCGGATCGGGGCGGTATCAAGCCATGATATCAGCCTGCCCTTGTCGGCGATCCCTGCGTTCATCCCGCGCGCCGGGGCGGCGCTGGCGGCTTTGGGCGACTGGCGGATCAACTGCTTTGGCCATCTGGGCGACGGTAACTTGCACTATAACGTGTTCCCGATGCCGGGGCGCAGCCGCGCTGACCACGAAAACCAACGCGAGGCGGTGAAGACCTGTGTGCATGACATGGTCGATGCCATGGGCGGGTCGGTCAGCGCCGAACATGGCATCGGGCGGTTGAAGGTGGGCGATCTGGAACGCTATGGCGACCCGGCCAAGCTGGCGGCGATGCGGGCGATCAAGGCAGCCCTTGACCCGCGCGGCATCATGAACCCAGGTGCTGTGCTGCGCGGCTGACGGCGATGGGGGCGCTGCCCCCGCCTGCGGCCCCCCCGGAGTATTTGGCAAGCAGCAATGCCTTGGAGGGTGGCGCGGTTGCCGGGCGCGA
>DYMU01000042.1 GCA_020721445.1 Gemmobacter nectariphilus | reverse complement strand
GCTTCAAGCAACCGTCAACCCTCGCCGCATAGGGGAGTGGTGTGGCGCTTACAGCCCAACGTGGCCTTAACGTCTCTATTCAACAGTATCAAAAATATCCGGCCGGTTCGGTGTCTTGCCAGTCACCCAGTCGTAGACCCGCAAAACCTGACGGGCTTTGGCCTCCCAGGTAAATTGCCTGTTGACCGTCGCACGTGCCCGCTCCGCCATGGCGGCAAGCCCGGTCGGATTTTCCGCGATGCTTTCGAGCGTGTTACGCAAGTGGCCTATGATTTCGGACCGTGACCCGATCGGTATCTTGTATCCGATGTCATCCGACACAAGTTCACCCGGACCGGCATAATCGACGATGACCGGAACGACCCCCAGGGCCATTGCTTCCAGCACCACACCACCGCCGAATTCACGGATCGATGGAAAGGTCAGCAGATGGGCCTGAGCCGCGACGGACTGCACGGCTGAATGCGCAAGCCAGCCATGGAATGTCACGGCACCCGCAACCCCCTCGCGCGCGGCCAGTGCCACAAGGTCTGGCATCAATGGTCCGTCGCCGATGATGTCGAGATGCAGCCTGCCGTCGCGCAGTAAGGGGGCGGCCGCCTCGATCAGCATGTCAGGGCCTTTGTAGGGCACAAGCCGCCCGATGAAGCACCCGCGCAGCGGCAGCGTGCCATCCTGTGCGGCGACCAGATTGAAGCGTGTGGAGTCAATGGCGTTCTCGGGAAGATAGAGGCATTTGTCACGGTAGTGCGCCGGGATTTCGCTTTCGGTATGGCGCGACCCTACGATGATCGCGGCACTGGCCCGCAGCATCCTGTCCCGCCCGGGCAACAGTTTGTAGGCGCTGCGCACATAGGACAGCCATTCCCGCTCGCGCCGCCGTTCCGAATCGAACCCGCGTGGCCAGGGAACACCGCCGTTCAACGGGCCCGCAACAAAGGGCACGCCCGCGCGGGCGCACTTTGCAGCGATTGAGCTATTGGTCGTTGGCGTCAGTGGTGTGATCCGGTGCACCACATCATAGGCTCCGCCCCTGATCGCTGCGCCAAATCGTTGCCAGACCAAATGCTCGAAATACCCATAGGAAACTGCGCTGATCGCCGTTCCCATGGTCCAGCCCATACGCAGTGCCTTGGCCAGATTCCACATTGGGCGTGCTACGGCCTCAGAGTCGATGGCGGTGAAATCCCGGCCTTCCACCAGACCAGCCCGCAAGATGGCCTCGCGGTTGCGGATCTGCGTTACCAGATGCACATCCGCGACGGTGCGCAAGGCCTGAGCCAGGGACCAGCCAACCAAGGGAACGCTGACCCATTCGGGATTGGCGGCTTCGGCGATTACAAGGACTTTTGGCTTCTTGTTCATCCAAACAATATCCTGAAAACTGAGACACATTCGTGCATTCCAACGAAGACAATTCAACAGACCATCTGGACGGTTTCAACTGAGATTTCCCGCAACCCCCCCCATCCCCCCATCGTGGTGGTTTCGCTGCAGTTGGGCAGAAAATAACCGCTTGGGAAAAGAATTGTTTCCCTTTTGCGGTTAGTTCAGGCCATCTCGGGAAAAAAGAGAGCAGGCAGCGAAGATCATGAAACCAACCCCTACCGCAGGGATCGAGGAGTTGCGCGCCGCGCGGGCGCTGGGGCGTGGGCTGCTTTGGGCCGCCTTCATCTTTTCGATCTTCGTCAACATGCTGGCGCTGACCGGGTCGCTGTTCATGTTGCAGGTCTATGACCGGGTGCTGGCCTCGCGGTCGGTGGAAACGCTGGTGGCGCTGTTTTTGCTGATATCGGGTCTGTTCCTGCTGATGGCGCTGTTGGATTACGCCCGGGGCCGGGTGATGGCGCGGGTCGGTGCGCGGTTCCAGTCGGCACTGGACCGCCGGGTGTTCGAGGCAACGCTGCGGCGGTCGTCGAACCCGGCCGAACGCGCGGTGCCGGCCTCGGCCTTGCGCGATCTGGATGCGGTGCAGCAGCTGTTCGCCTCGCCGGTGCTGCTGGCGCTGATGGACATGCCCTGGGCGCCGTTCTTCATGGCGGCGCTGTTCCTGTTCCATCCGATGCTGGGCTGGACCGGGCTTGCGGGCGGGGCAATCCTGATCGTGCTGGCGATTGCCAACCAGGTGCTGACCGCGGGGCGGGTGCGCAAGGCGCAAGGCGCGTCGCAGGGGGCCTATTTCTTTGCCGAACAGGTGCGCACGGGGGCCGAGGTGGTGCTGACCCAGGGCATGCGCGGCGCCATGAGCCGCCGCTGGGTGGCGCGGCGCAACGAAGGCCTGGCCGAAAGCATGATCGCCAATGACTGGACCGGCAGCTTTTCGGCCTTCACCAAGGCGTTCCGCATGTATTTGCAATCGGCGATGCTGGCGGTCGGGGCCTATTACGTGTTGCGCGGCGAAACCTCGGCCGGGGCGATGATCGCCGCCTCGATCCTTTTGGGCCGGGGGCTGGCGCCGATCGAACAGGCCTTGGGGCAATGGCCGCTGGTGCAGCGCGCACAAGCCGGTTGGCGGGCGCTGTCGCAGTATCTGGCGGCCACCCCGATCAACGCCGAGGTGACGCGCCTGCCGGTGCCCGAGGCGCGGCTTGTGGTGCGCGGCGTGACGGTGATGGCGCCGGGCACCCGCACCCCCACCATCCGCAACATCAGCCTGACGCTTGAACCGGGGCAAGCGCTGGGGGTGATCGGCCTGAGCGGATCGGGGAAATCGACCCTCGCCCGCGCCCTTCTGGGCTATTGGCCACTGGCCGCGGGTGAGATCCGGCTGGGCGGTGCCACGCTGGATCAATACGACCCCGAGGATCTGGGCCGCCATATCGGCTATCTGCCGCAGTCGGTGACGCTGTTTGCCGGCACGGTGGCGGAAAACATCGCCCGCATGGCCGAACGCCCCGATGCCGCGGCGGTGGTGGCTGCGGCGAAACGCTCGAACGCGCATGAGATGATCCTGCGCCTGCCCGACGGCTATGACACCCGGCTGGAAGGCAACGACAGCCAGCTGTCCGGCGGCCAGCGGCAGCGCATTGCCCTGGCCCGGGCGCTTTATGGTGATCCGGTGCTCTTGATCCTGGACGAGCCGAATTCGGCACTGGATGCCGAAGGCTCCGAGGCGCTGAACCTTGCGGTGCGGCAGTTCAAGGCGGCGCGCAAATCGGTGATCATCATGACCCATCGCCCCATCGCCATCGCCGAATGTGACGTGCTGGTGGTGATGGAGGGCGGCACGATCACGGCGGCAGGCCCGCGCGATCAGGTTCTTGGCAAGGTGCTGTCCAACGCAGCCCCGGTGCGCGAAACCCTGCAGGGACGAGAGACAGCATGACACGCCCCCCCACAGCCACCCCCGCAGCGCAACCCGCGGCCGCCGTGAAACCTGCGGCCGCAGCACAACCTGCGCCCGCTGTATCAGGCTCTGCACCCGCCATATCCGTGCCCCTGACGCCGGCAGCGCCCGCGCGGCTTTGGGGCGCGCGCCTGCCGATGGCGATCGGCTTGATCGCATCGCTGGTGCTGATCGGCGGCTTCGGGGTCTGGTCGGTCATGGCGCGTCTGGCAGGGGCCGTCGTTGCCTCGGGCACGATCCAGGTGCAGTCGAACCGTCAGGTCGTGCAACACCCCGAAGGCGGGGTGGTGGCTGAGATCCGGGTCAAGGATGGCGACAAGGTGCAGGCCGGCGACGTGCTGTTGCGGCTTGACGGCAGCCGGATGCGGTCGGAACTGGCCATCGTCGAGGGGCAGTTGCGCGAACTTGCCGCGCGCCGTGCCCGGCTGGAGGCGGAACGCGATGGCGCAGATGACATCACCTTTGCCGGCGAAGAGCTGGACTGGGCGCAGGGCGATGCCGAATTCGCCAGCCAGATCGACAGTGAGCGCACGCTGTTTCTGGCCCGGGCCGAGGCGCTGGCGCAGGAAACCGCGCTTCTGGCCGAACAGAATGCCCAGATCGGCAACCGCATCGCCGGTGTCGAGGCGCAATTGGCCGCGGTCAAGACCCAGGCCCAGCTGCTGGCCCAGGGTCTGGCCGACCAGCAGGCGCTGCTGCGCCAGGGGCTGACCCAGGCCACGCGGGTGCGCGATCTGCAGCGCGAGGAAGCGGGTCTGCAAGGCCAGATCGGCCAGCTTGCGGCCGAGATCGCGGCCCTGCGCGGGCAGATGACCAGCAACGACATCGCGCGGCTGCAACTGGTCACCAAACGGCGCGAAGAGGCGGTGACGCAATTGCGCGACATCCAGTTCCGGCTGGTCGAGCTGGCCGAACAGCGCATTGCGCTGGCCGAGACCCTGTCACGGCTGGATGTGCGCGCGCCGGTCGATGGCATCATCTATGACACGGCGGTGTTCGCGGTGAACGCGGTGGTGCAGCGGGCTGAACCTCTGATGTATGTGATCCCGCAAGACCAGCCGCTGGTGGTGGCCGCGCGGGTCGATGGCATCCATATCGATGACATCTATCTGGGCCAGGACGTGTCGCTGCGGATCTCGGCCTTTGATGCGCGCGACACCCCCGAGGTGACGGGCAAGCTGGTCGCGATCTCGGCCGATGTGCTGACCGATGAAGTGACGCGCCAGAATTACTACGCCGCGACCGTGGCCCCCGACCCCGAGGCACTGGCAGCCCTTGGCAACCGGTCGCTGTTGCCCGGCATGCCGGTCGAGGCCTTCATCCGCACCTCTGACCGCAGCCCGATCGCCTATCTGCTGGAACCGTTCCTGATCTATTTCAACCGGGCCTTCCGCGGCTAGCGGGGGGGGGCTTGCTGGTGCATCAGCATCACAGGCCGGGAAAAATCACGGTTCCGTTGCGGTTTGGCGGGGGGGATCGGGGCGTGGGGTGGTATTTTGGAAACTTAAACAGATCGCGACGGGGGGGGTGACCCGATCCCGGAACGCGGCGGCTTGAGGCAGGAACAGTGGCAGTCATGCACGAACGGCACAGGCCGGGTCGGCCCCTTTGGGTTGGCGGGGCCCGGATATTGGGGGGGGCGGCGCTGGCGCTGGCCTTGGCGGGTTGCGCCGTGGCGCCTGTGCAGGACCGCCCGCCCATCAGCCTGCCCGATCGCTATTCCCTGCTGGCCGCACGACCCGAGGCCCCGCCTGCGATGGCGCAGTGGTGGCGCGGGTTGCAGGACCCGGTGCTGAACCAATTGGTAGCCCAGGGCCTGACCGGCAGTGTGTCGCTGGCCGAGGCCCGGGCACGGCTGCGCGAGGCCGAGGCGCTGTCGCGCCGCGCGGGCAATCTGACCGCGGGCAATGCCACGCTGTCGGTCGATGGCGGCGAGGGCACCGACAGCGCGACGGCGGGGCTGTCGCTGCTGCTTGACCCGTTTGGCGGGCGCAGGCGCGCGGCCGAGGCGGCGCAGGCGCGGGCGCAGGCGGCCCGTTACGGGGTACAGGACGCGCGGCTGGCGCTGTTGTCGGAACTGACGCGCGCCTATGTCGATCTGCGCTTTTTCCAGGCCAGCCTTGCCGAGCAGCGCCGCGATCTGGCATCGCGCCGCCGCACGCTGACGGATGTCGGCACGCTTTTGGCGCAGGGCAGTGCGACCCAGCTTGACCGGATCGAGGCCGAGGCGCTGGTGGCCGAGACCCGGGCGCGTATCCCCGATCTGGAGGCGCGCATCGCGCAGGCGGGCTATCGCATCGCCACGCTTCTGGGCACGCCGGCCGGGGCGCTGGGGATCGATCTGCGCGCGACCGGGCGTCAGCCGGTGCCGCCCGCGCTGCATACCGTCGGTATTCCGGCCGATCTGGTGCGCCGTCGTCCTGACATCGCCCAGGCCGAACGGCTGTTTGCCGCCGCGGTGTCCGAGGTTTCGGCCGCCGAGGCCGCGCGCTATCCCAGCCTCAGCCTGTCGGGTCAGATCGTGACGCCGCTTTCGGGGGGCGGCGGAACGGCCAATGGGCTGACGGCGGGTCTGGTGCTGCCGCTGTTCAACCAGCCGGGGCTGGCGGCCGGGGTGGATGCGGCGCAGGCGCGGGCCGATCAGGCCTATCTGCAATGGCGCGGCAGCGTGCTGTCGGCGGTGGAAGAGGTTGAAACGGCGCTGGCCGCCATCGCCGGGTCGCGTCAGGCGGTGGCCGGGGCTGCGCGGGTGGTGGCGCTGAACACCGAGGCGCTGGACCTGTCGCGCCAGTTGCTGGACGGGTCGGGCGACATCACCGTGCTGGACCTGCTGGACCGCGAGCGCAACCTGTCGCAGGCCCGCAGCACCCTGTCGCAAAGCCGCCGCGACTATGCGCTGAACGCGATCGGGCTTTACGTGGCCCTGGGGCTTGGCGTGCCCGAGACCGGACCGACCCCCGCAGGGCAGGCGGCACCATAGCGCGGCACCCCCGCGCGCGCCCAGGGGAGCTGCTTTTGCAAGCCTGTTCCAGGGTGGGCATCGCCAGCAGGGCAGGGGTTACAGCCCTGCCGCCTTGGTCAGGTTGACGCGGAACCTGTCGCGGCGGCGTTGGTAGCGGCGGGTCATCTCGGCGCTGGCGTGGCCCAGTTGCTTTTGCACATAGCGCTCGTCGACCTCGGCGCTGCTGGCAAGGCCTGCGCGCAAGGAATGGCCCGAATAGAGCCGGTTTCGCTCGGCCACGGAAAGCTCGGGGCGCAGGCCGGCGGCTTGGGCGCAGGTCTTGATCAGCCGGGCAACATGCTTGTCGGACAGCCGTTCCGGGGTGGCCTTCAGCCCGTTGCGGCTGACCGCCACGAAGATCGGGCCGAAACCGATGCGGGCAAAGTGCAGCCATTGCGTCAGGGCATGGACCGGGCAGGTCTGGTCGCTGGAGCCGCGGCCGATCTCCACCTCCCGCCAGCCGGTCTTGCCGCGCAGGGTAATCAGGGCGCCCTCGTCCATGATCTGCACCCAGCCGCCACTGTCGGGGGTGTCGTCGCGGCCGTGGTCAAGCGACACGATCTCGGCCCGGCGCAGGCCGCCGGCAAAGCCGATCAGCAGGATGGCGCGGTCACGAAGCCCGCGCAGGTCATGCGGCAAGGTGGCCAGCATGTCGCGCAGATCTTGCGGCAGGATCGCCTCTTTCTGCACCGGCGGGCGGGCGTGTTTGCGGCGGATGCCGGCAAGAACGGTGGCGATGTGGCGATCCTTCCGGTCCAGCCGGTCGCCGCGCTGCGCATAGCCCCAGGCCAGACCCGACAGGCGGCGTTCGATCGAGGACACCGAAAGGGCAGGGGCCTTGCCTTGTGGGGCTGCCAGATCGGCGATGTAGAGGCCGATCATCTGGGGGGAAGCGGGCAGTGGGTCCACCCCGCGCATCCGGCACCAGCGCGCGAAATGGGCCCAGTCCTTGGCATAGGCTTTGAGCGTGTTGTCGGATGCCGCGGCACGGGCATAGTCGCGCGCGGTTTCCACCAGCCGGTCCAGCGTGCCAGAGCCTGCAACATGGGCGGGCAGAGCGAGAAGGTCGCCGTCGGGCACACTGCTCTCGTCTCCTTCATATGGATCAGGGCCTTCTGGTGGCTCTTGTCGGATGGCCGAGGTTTCTGAGACTGGGGTCCATTTGTTTTCAACAGCTTGCCTATGTCGCATTTCTGAGACCGATTCAGGGTATGTGAGACTGGACGTCGATTGAGCCACCATTGGTGAGACTATCCAGCATCTGCGCACTGGGTGAGTTATGTCCGATAATCCTGTAGCTGACAAGGATTGGGAAGAGGCCGAGCACCGCGCCAAGGTGCTTGCGGAACTGCCGGAACAACTCACCCAGGGCGACGTTGAATGGTCCATGCGCCAGCTGGATGTCAGCCGCGCAACACTCTTCCGGTTGATGAGGCAGTTTCGCGAAGATGGGCGAACCAGTGCGCTGATGCCGAACGCGCGCGGTCCCAAACCGGGCATGCAGCCGCTGGATCCGGCGGTGGAGGCGATCGTGTCCCGTCTGTTCAGGGATTTCTATGCCACCCGCCGCAAACCGACCAGAACACGGTTCTGGCGCGAGGTTGCCGCCGATTG
>DYMU01000026.1 GCA_020721445.1 Gemmobacter nectariphilus | reverse complement strand
CTTGAATCACCCCGCAACCGATTTGTGAATCCTCAAACGTCAACAGGCCCTAGATTCATCCAATCCATTGAAAACGCATATACTCCTCTTTGCCTTCACGATGACCGCAAAGACCGGAGCCCTTCCCACCCGAGGTGATCCAGACGGCCCGGCGGTGTTCCGGGCGGATGCTGGCGGACGCGCAAGGTGCCATCGTTCTGGCAACCAGGTTGGTCTTCCCTGACGGCAATCGGCTGGCGCGCCCGCCGCCTGGGCTCTGCGCCAGAACGGCGGCCAGAGGGCGCGGTGGAACCCGCGCCCCCTGGCAAAGTTGCGGAATGGCCGATCAGCGCACCCAGCCTTCGGTGGCCATCAGGGCCTGGGCTTGCTCGGTGATCAGGAAGTCGAGGAATTCCTGCGCCTCGGGGTCGGCCTCGGGCGAGATCACCACGTTCACGTCGCGCCAGATCGTCCGCTCGGGGGCGAGGTTGACCTGCTCCAGCACATCCGGGTTGGTCACCGGCCAGTCGGGCCAGGTGATCCAGGCATCGGCGTCCATCGCCTTGAACGCCTTCAGGCTGGCGCCCGATCCCTTGGCATAAGAGACGATGTTGCGGCGGAAGCGGGCGATGTCGTCCAACCGGCCAAGACGGCCCGCCACATCCTCCCAGGTGCCGGTGCCCGAGGTGTTGGCCACGCCCGCGCCTTCGGTCACGACGATCTTGATGCCGTCCGCCAAGAAATCGTCAAAACCCTTGATGCCTTTCGGATTGCTACCAGCATTTCGCGAGGGCATGCAGATAGTCGCTTCCGTCGCTTCCGTCGCCGCCGTCGAGCTTGTCGGCACCGCCGGACGAGTAGATCGAGTCATTGCCGTCGCCACCGGTGAGAAGATCGTTGGACACATCGCCGCTGGCCGTGTCCCTGATCAGGTCGTTTCCGGCGCCACCGTCGAGCGTATCCGCAGAGTTTATCCCGCCGGTCAACTTGTCATTGCCGCCAAGCCCGAAAATCCTGTTGGTCTGGATGCTGCCCAGGTTGCTGGCCTTCAGATCATCATCGCCGTTGGTTCCGGTGATGTCGATCGACGTCGGCGCGGGCGTTGGAGCGGGCTTGGGTGCTATTCTGAATCTCGCCATTTTGTCACCCCTGCTTTGTAAGATGCGTTCGTGGTCGTGTCCGTGGGGATGCGACCGATGAATGGGCGTCCGTCTCAGATGCGATTATTCCGGGCGCCTAGCTTCACTTTTCCGTTTTCAGCCAGCATGTTAGTCGGAGTCAAGCGATCGAGCGGCTACGTTTGGGCGGTGGGTGTTGACCTTGATCATCCCCTGCGCATCGCGGTTCGGAAGGCTCTGTGCCGGGAGGCCGGCAAAGGTGCGTTCGTCAGGCAAAGAGGAAATCCTCGAGCCCGAACTGGCTGATGTTGGCCAGGCCCTCGGTTCCGGTCTGGTCGGTGAAGTTGGCGAGAACGGTGCTTTGACCGCCATCGCCAAGATCGGAGGAATAGACCAGCCGCGAGAAGCCGAGCGTGGTGTTGAAATAGACGAAAAAGCCTTCGTCCGCAATGATCGCATCGTTTGCGGCGATGGCCGCGGCGGCGAGTCCGGCATTGGCGAAGGCGTCGGTCTGGACGATGAAATTGGCGCTTTCGTCCAGCTCGGCCGTGATGCCGGCCGCATAGGTGATCGGCGCCTTGACGCCGTAGGCTTCGAGGTCAAGCAGGATCTTGTCGGATCCCTGGGTGAAATCGGTCAGTCTGTCGGCGCTGTTCTTGACGTCGATACCGCTGCCGGCAAGGTTGATTGCGACGGGTGTCGAGGGATCGGTCAGCGCATCGGCGGTAAAGACGAAGACATCGGCATCTTGACCCCCGGTCAATTGGTCGATGCCAAGGCCGCCGGTCAGGATGTCGCGCCCGGTCCCGCCGGACAAGGTGTCGAGCCCCGCTCCGCCGGTCAGGATGTCATGCCCCGCATCCCCCGAAAGGCTGTCATTGCCGGCTTCGCCGAACAACTTGTCGTCGTCGTTTCCGCCCGATACCGTGTCATTGCCATCGCCCGCAAGCACGATATCCCGCCCTGAGAGCGAAAGGATCGCATCGTCCGACGCAGAGCCGAACAGAAAGTCGGCCCGGTTCGTCGCGGTGCCTGCACCGGTCGATGTGCCGGGAAGAATGGACCGGTCTTTCAGGAATGCAGATTCATTTGTCGTCGTCGGCAGGTTGAAGGCTCGGGCCATGATGGTCTCCTGAAGATTGCGTGATGTTCGGTCCGGTCAAGACGTCGCGGTGAGGCGGCCCGCAGCGCCGGTCACTGGCTGCTGCGGGCCAAAGGGTTCACGGCAGGGCGACGTGCCAGACACCTTTCACGCCGTCGCCGGTGGTATCGCCCGGCTTGGCGTCCTTGGCCCAATGATAGAGCGGCTTGCCCATATAGGCCCACTGCATGTCGCCGTTGGTGCGGGTGATGATGGTGAAGTCGGCCTGCGGCTCATCGCCGGAACGGGCCTTCATGATCGGCCAGAGCGCCTCGCATTCCTTGTAGCAGTTCGAAACGCCGGGCATGTCCTTGTCGAAGACATAGAGCGTCATGCCCTTGCCATCGACCAGCGCCTTGCCCTTGTCGGTCTCGGCGGTGGTGATGACGGTGGCGGCAACAGCCGCGCCGGCGGCCAGCAGGCTGATTGCCAGGGCAGCGCCCGGCAGGATGCGGTTCAGGATCATGTGTCGGTTCCTTTTGGTCGGGGTTCGGGTTGGTCTCGCCGGTCAGCGGACCGACGGCAGGGGCCGGATCGGCAACACCTGCAAGACAGACGGGGCCGGGACCGCCGCCATTCGCCGGTTTCAGAAGTATTACGAATTCGTGATCCGGGGCGGTGTGGCCCGTCGGCCGACCCGGCAAGCTGCGCCGGGCGATCACCATCAGTTCATCCGCCGTGATGGACTGCGGACTGCCTTCCTCGCGTCTGTTCAGGCAGCGCACGGGTCCGGCGGTCGGGCTCGCGCCGCACCGGACCCCGATAAACGGAGACTGACCATGCGACGGACGGCCCTGACAACAACCCTGCTGCTGGCGCTTGCCCCGGCGGCCTTTGCGCAAGACAGCAAGCTTTTCGATCCCGCGATCCGGCATATGCCAAAGGATGGCAAGGTGACCTTCTACGGTGCCGGCGGGCCGCACACCGCCTTTCTCAAGGTCGCCGAGGCCTGGAAGGCCAGGACCGGCAAGACCGTCGAGATCATCTTCGGACCGGAAACCACCTGGTCGGCCAGGGCGCAGGCCGATGCCGACATGCTGTGGGGCACCTCGGAACAGTCGATGACGGCGTTTCTGGAAACCTACAAGACCTTCGCCTCGGACGGGGTCGAGCCGATCTATGTCCGCCCGACGATCATCGCGGTGAAGAAGGGCAATCCCAAGGGGATCACGGGATTTGACGACCTGCTGAAGGACGGCATCAAGATCGTCGTCACCGAAGGCGCGGGCGTTGCCAATACCTCGGGCACCGGCACCTGGGAGGATGTGGCGGGCCGTCTTGGCCGGTTGGACGACATCGCCCGTTTCCGCCGCAACATCGTCTCTTATGCCAAAGGCTCGGGCGCGAGCCTCAAGGCATTCAAGGCGATGGACGCCGATGCCTGGATCACCTGGCCCGATTGGCCGGCAACCAACCCCGATGTGCTGGAGCAGGTCAACCTTGCCCCCGAGCGCAGGATCTGGCGCGACGTGAATGTGGTGATCTCGCCCGAGGCCGACCCCGAGGCGCAGGAGTTTGCCGATTTCCTGATAACCGAGGCAGCCCGGGCGCTGATGGCGACCGAGGGTTGGGTGCGCTGATCCGCCCCTACCCTTGAAGCGCGGGTTCGGGTTTCGGCACGACGTGTCCGGAGCCCGATGGTCCGGGGCGGTAACGTCCCCCAGGTCAAAAAACCGCTCCGGACCCCAAAACGGATCGGCCCCGTCCTTGCAGACGGGGCCGATCTTTGCTTCGGTCGCGGGTCAGTTCCCGGAGGTGCCGCGCAGCCCGTTCAGGTCGGGGAAGTCGCTTGTGGCACCCGACCGCAGAACCGCCAGCCGCGCCGACATGGCCTCGATCTCGGTGCGCTGCGCCGCGATGATGCCTTCGGCGATGCTGCGGGTCAGCGGATCCTGGCCGTAGATCAGCACCAGCCGCGCCATGTCCACCGCCCCCTGATGATGCGGCACCATCATCACCAGAAAGTCGATGTCCGGGTCGCCGGTGTAGCCGGGGCCATGCATGTCGGCCATCATCCGGCCCATGTCGGCATCCATCTGCTGTTGGAACGCGGCAATCGCGGCGGGGTCCTGTCTTACCGTGTCGGTCATGGCGTCCTCCTAGCCGGTATGCAGGGCCGAACCCGGCCGGACATAGATCAGGTTGATGCTTTTGCGGTTGCGCAACTTGCCTGAGGGCAGGTCCAGCCAGCCCAGCGGGATCTGGGTCAGGAACGCCGGTTTGAGCGGGTCGGTGATGTCGAACACCGTCGTCACCGCCTGGCCTTCGTTCGGCGTGCCGGGCAGTTGGTCCTGTTCATGCGCGATGTAAAGTTTGGTCGCATCGGGGTCGGTCCACATGCCATGCGCCTCGCGCCCGTGCGAAGGAAAGGTGGTGACCACCTTGCGCTGCCCGCGCGGCGCGTCCCGGTCGATCACCGCGATCTGGCTGGAGGCAACACCGCCGGGGCCATTGTCATCCACCCGCGCAAGGCTGGCGAAGATCACCTTGCCCTTGGCGTTCTCGGCGAATTCCACATGGTTCGGCCGCGCCTTCTCGCCCAGATCGACGGCGTCCAGCACTTCGTGACCCCCCGTGATGTGGCGCGCGGAAAGCCGGTCGGCCAGCTTGTGCGACATCCACATCTCGTCCCCGTCCGGCGCGATCTTCTGGAACGGGGTGAAGCCGAACTTGTCCTGATCCTTGATGTCGATGACCTTGAGCCGGCGCGGATCGCTATAGCCATCCGCCCCGACATTGGTCGTGATCACGTCGATTTCCGAGGTCTTCTGCGAGATCACATAGGCCAAGGCCCCGTCCTTGGAAAACCAGACCTGCGCCGGGCCGTTGATCGTGGGCAGATAGGCCCGCACCGACCGCACCGGGGCGCCGGCGCTTTCCTGCCGGGCGAGACCCACATCGACGATGGCAATCCGGTCCTCGCCCCGCAGCGTGACCCAGATCTCCTTGCCGCTGCGCGAGAACGTCGGCTCGTGCGGTTCGCGCCCGACCAGCACGCCGCTGGTCAGCCGCTCGGCGACGGTTTCATCCGAGGCCTGCGGGTTCGCCCGGTTGCCGATCAGGGACATTGTCCCATGGTCGAAGAGATAGATGTTGGACGACCCCCGCCCGGTGATCGCCGACAGCATCTGGTCGGGCGAAGGCGCGCCGCCATGCACATGGATCGCGCCGTGATAGAGCGGCTTTTCCAGCATCGCCTCGTGCGTGGGCATCACCCCGCCGGTGACAAAGCGGAAGGGCGGGCGCTTGTCTTCGTCAAAGCTGGTCAGGTTGACCGTGCGCATCACCGTGTCGGTCACCGGGTCGATGACGGAAAAGGTCTGGCTGCTTTCGTTGCAGACCAGAACCCGGTCGCCGGGGCGCGGGCCGGTTTGGCCCTGGGCCGCGCCTTGCGTCGTCGCAAGGGCCAGCGTGCCAATGGCAGACGCGGTTCCCATCAATACGTCACGTCGGGTCATCATGTAGGTGTTTCCCTTGTCTTGTTGACCGGCATCACTCCCGGCCCGCTACTAGACGAAATCCGATCTGCCATCATTTCATCGCAGCGGATTACTATGCGTCACGGCTGCGTGACGCTGGACTTCGGACGGCTCTCCGGGTCAGGGTTCGCGGCGCGCGGGCGGGCTTTCAGCCTGCCAGGCACATTTTGTCTTCTGGGTGGGAATAAACTTGACTGGCGACCCGTCCATGCCATCAGCGACAGGCAAATGCCTTTCGAAAGCATCCGACGGGCGGCGTGGCATGGTCGCAGACGCGCCGGTGACAGCCAGAGGTTTTGAATGCGAGGGCAGACGCGTGAAAGGAAACCGGCATGTTCCGCAGCCGCGACCGGCTGATCGCCGAGATTCCGCATCTGCGGCGCTATGCGCGCGTGCTGGCGCGCGGCGAACAGGAAGCTGACGATCTGGTGCAGGCTTGTCTTGAACGCGCGCTGCGCAAGATCCACCTCTGGCAATCCGAGGGCAAGCTGCGCTCCTGGCTGTTTTCGATCATGCACAACCTACATATTGATGGAATCCGCACTCTTGCCAACAGCCGTCCTGCGCAGTCGCTGGATGATGTTGCAGAGCCATCCCAGATGGCAAACCAGGAGGATCGCGCCGACGTGTCAACCGTGCTGGCGGCGGTCGATCGGTTGCCGCATGACCTGCGCGATGTGCTGGTTCTGGTCGCCATCCGGGAACTGAGCTACGCCGAGGCGGCGCAGACGCTCGGCATCCCGGAGGGGACCTTGATGTCGCGCCTCAACCGGGCGCGCGAGCGATTGCGCACGGCCCTCGGGATGGAAAAACCGCGTCCGGCCTTAAGACAGGTGAAATGACATGACAGGTATCCAGACGCCCCAGACCGGCCCCGTCACGCAGGACGAGTTGCACGCCCATGCCGACGATCAGCTTCCCGATGACCGGATCGCGGCCGTCGAAGCGCATCTCCGGGACCATCCCGCCGATGCGCGACGTGTCGCCGACTGGCGCATGTTCAACACCGCCCTGCGGCACCGTGCTGACTCTGCTGCGATGGAACCGGTTCCGGCCACGATGATCGGCGTGCTTGCGCGGCGTGGCGAAGGGCGTCGGCAGGCCATCGCCGCGTCGGTTGTCTGGCTTGGCATCGGCATCGGTGCCGGCTTTTTCGGCCAGCATCTGGTGCAGCGTCCAGATTTCGCAATGCGTGTGGCCGAGGAAACGCAGGGTGCCTATGCCGTCTATTCGCCCGAAACCCTGCATCCGGTCGAGCTTGGCGCGGACCAGGCCGACCACCTGTCGGATTGGCTGGGCAAGCGCCTTGGCCGCCCGATTCCGATCCCCAACCTGACGGACATCGGCTTTGCCTTTGTCGGCGGCAGGCTGATGGTCGCCGACGGCGCGCCGGCCGCGATGTTGATGTATGAGAACGCCTCGGGCCGCCGCGTGGTGCTTTACGTCGCGGGCAGCAGTGACCCGGATGACGACAGCCCCATGGCCTTCAGGCGGTTCGACGATTCCGGCGTCATCACCTGGGTCCGGGATGGGACCGCCTACGGCGTGGGCGGCGGGTTCAGCGAAACCGAACTGATGCCCGCCGCCCGATCCATCCGCGCGCAGTTTTCGGCCTGAGCGGTTTGCGCGCATCGCCGCCCGCTCGCACCTTGCCAAGAGCAACGGCACGCAAGCCGCGCCCGGCTCCATTGCAATTCAGCACGTGGATGTCGTGGTTGAGAATAGAACTCAGGCCCGCGACTGCGACGACGTTTCGGACCTTCGCAGAGTTGGGTCCAATTCCCTACCGAACAGACGTTTCAGCCGCCCCCAAAAGGACAGCTCCCATCACGATCAGCTTTCCATGTGACGCGCCCAAAGTCAGCGAGAGGCCAGAGAAGGTCCGACCGCAGTCGCGTTCCCTCCGCCAACCTTTGAAACAGATCATGGGTCATCAACGATACGGTGGCCGACGGGTTTTGCGCGGAAGCGCTGGGCCGATCCAGACAGGTTTCTTGCAGCTTCCGCAAACTATGGCTGTGTGCGTCATGTCTTGATCCGAAGATACGAACGAAATGAATTATGCAGCCGCGGCCGTGTGGGCCGACTTCCTGACGCCGAAGACTGGGCGTGTGGGCCGAGGCGATGGGCGGGCTGTCGGCGCGCACCCCCCTGCAAGGCGCTGCGTCCACCAAGGTCTTGGCACGGCTCATGACCTCTGCCAGCATCACACCGATGTGGCGATTGACAGATCGGGGCATCACGGCGGCGCAGGCACCGGACGCAACGCGCAGGACAAAAACAGGCTTTGGCGTCAACTCTGCGTGTCGATCCTTGCCGATCATTGCAGGTGGCCTTCCCACAGCGCATGCGCATCTGTATGATGTGACTATAAGCAACGTTTGTATCGGGCTTTCGCCGCCGTCCGGTGGCGCAAACCCAAAACATAAGGCGCGGGACCAACCTGTGCATATCGGGGGCTGGGAATGGCAAAGGCAAGGATCAGGGCGTTTCTCCTGATGACGGTGGCGGGTGTGGCCCTTGGTGGCTGCGTCGCAGGCGAGGGTCTGTTCAAGGGCAAGGGCAAGGCAAGCCCGGATGCGGCTGCCCCTCTGGCGGCAACGTCGACGCGGTTGGTCGATCGCGATGTCGAGGCGCCCGAAGTGTTCCAGACCACGGACAAGGCGCTGTGGGATGGTCGCCCGTCGCTGGGCGGCGTCTGGGTGGCGTCACCCGACGCGAAAGACCCCGAGCGGGTGATCATCCGCAACACCGCCAACGGCAAGTTCGTGATCGGTGCGCTGTTCCGGCGCGAAATCGCGAACCCGGGACCAAAGCTGCAAATCTCGTCTGACGCGGCGGCAGCGCTTGGCATCCTTGCGGGCGCGCCCGCCGATGTCAGCGTGATCGCGCTGCGCCGCGATGAGGAAAAGGTCGCACCCGACGCGACCAAGCCGATTCTTGACAGTTCCGAAGCGGTGGAAACCCAAACGCTGGACCCGATCGCCGGGGCAGCCGCCGCGATTGACCGTGTCGAGGGCAAGCCGGTGTCGCCCACGACCATCGCCCCCACGGTCGGCACCCCGCCCGCCCCGGTGGCCAGCCCGCCAGCCACGCCGGCACCAAAGGCGCCCGCGCCCACCGGCAGCGGTCAGACCATCCAGATCGGCATTTTCTCGGTCGAGGCCAATGCCACCCGTGCCGCAGAAACGCTGAAGAAGGCGGGGCTGACCGCCGATGTGCGGCGCGAAGAGGCCAAGGGCAAGGCGCTTTGGTCCGTCACCAGCCGTGGCGACGCAGCCGCCCTGACCAAGGTCAAGGGCCTTGGCTTTCCCGATGCTTATGTTCTGAAACGCTGATCCCCAAAACGCTGATTGACCGGAGGCCCGATGTTTCGTTCCATCCTGACCCTGATCCTGCTGTTGGTCGCCTCTGTGGCACAGGCCTTTGACACGCGCGCCAGTGCCGCCTGGGTCTATGATGTCACCACCAAGACCGTGCTGATGGACAAGAACGCCGATACCCCCCTGCCCCCGGCCAGCATGTCAAAGCTGATGACCATCAACATGCTGTTCGAGGCGTTGCGCGATGGCCGGGTGACGATGGACACCGAATTTCCCGTCTCCAGCCGGGCGCGGGAAATGGGCGGATCGACGATGTTCTTGCAAGAATCCGACCGGCCCACGGTGAATGATCTGATCCACGGCATGATCGTCAACTCGGGCAATGATGCCTGTGTGGTGGTGGCCGAAGGTCTGGCCGGCACCGAAGAGGCCTTTGCCCAGCAGATGACCCAGCGCGCCAAGGCGCTTGGCATGCAGCATTCGACCTACAAGAACGCCTCTGGCTGGCCCGCGCCGGGGCATGAAATGTCGATGCGCGATCTTGGCATTCTGGCAAACCGGCTGATCACCGAATTCCCCGAATATTATCCGATTTTTGCCGAAACCACCTTCAACTACAAGGACCGCGCGCCTGCCAACGCCAACAACCGCAATCCGCTGCTGGCGCTTGGGGTTGGGGCTGACGGGTTGAAAACCGGCCACACGTCCGAGGCGGGCTATGGTCTGGTCGGATCGGCGGCGCAGGGCAACCGCCGGGTGATTTTCGTCATCACCGGGCTGGCCAGCGAAAAGGACCGCGCCGAAGAAGCCGAACGCATCGTGTCCTGGGCGTTTCGCCAATTTGCCGAAAAGACGCTGGTCAGGGCCGGGCAACGCATTGCCGAGGCGCCTGTCTGGCTGGGGGCCGCCGACGCGGTGGGTCTGGTGACGGCGCAGGATGTGAAACTGCTGGTCCCGGCCCTTGTGCAAGAGGGCACCAGCGCCGAGGCGATCTACACCGGCCCGCTGCGCGCGCCGCTGACGGCGGGCACCGAGGTGGGGGCGCTGGTGATCCATATCCCCGACCTGCCCGATGCCCGCGTGCCTTTGGTGGTTGAGGCGGATGTGGCCGCCGGTGGCTTTGGCAAGCGCCTTGGTGCTGCGGTCAACGCGCTGCGCGCGCGCTATCTCGACGGGGACGCCGCCTCCTGATAGGCCGGGGCGATGGCGGGCGTGTTCATCAGTTTCGAAGGCATTGACGGGTCGGGGAAATCCACCCAAGCCCGGCACTTGGCCGATGCCTTGCGGGGGTTGGGCCACGGCGTCACCCTGACGCGCGAACCCGGTGGCAGCGCCGGGGCCGAAGATATCCGCCGTCTGGTGCTGCAAGGCACCACCGATCGCTGGTCGGCCGAGACCGAGATCTTGCTGTTCACCGCCGCCCGCCGCGACCATCTGGAAAAGACCATCCAGCCGGCACTGGCCCGCGGCGATGTGGTGATCACCGACCGGTTTGCCGACAGCACCCGCATCTTTCAGGGCATCACCCGTGGGGATCTGACCGAGATGGTCGATACCCTGCACGCCCTGATGATCGGGGTCGAGCCTGACCTGACACTGCTGATCGACCTTGACCCTGCCGCGGGGCTGGCGCGCGCGGCCGCCCGCGCCGGGGCCGAAATGCGGTTCGAGGACATGGGGCTGGTGTTTCAGACCCGCGCCCGCACCGGGTTTCTGGCGCTTGCCGCCCGCCATGCCCGCTTTCGGGTGATCGACGGCGCGCAAGCCCCCGATGCGGTGGCAGCCGATGTGCTGCGCGCCACGCTGGCCGCCTTGCAGGCCCGCTGATGGCCAGCGTTGATCTGCCCGAAGCTGACCGCGTCGAGGGCGCGCCGCACCCGCGCCAGACGCTGCGTCTGTTTGGCCATGATGCGGCTGAAAGCGCCTTCTTGCAGGCCTATACCTCGGGGCGGCAGCACCATGGCTGGCTGATCACCGGACAAAAGGGCGTCGGCAAGGCCACCCTTGCCTGGCGCATCGCGCGGTTCTTGCTGGCCACCCCGCCCGATGACGGCGGCATGTTCAGCCCGCCGCCGCCCACCTCGCTGGACATCGCCCCCGATGTGCCGGTGGCGCGGCGGATGCTGCAACTGGCCGAACCGCGCCTGTTTCTGCTGCGGCGCGGCCCGAATGAAAAGGAAACCGCGCTGTCGGCCGACATCCGTGTGGATGAGGTGCGCAAGATGAAATCGTTTTTCGCCCTGTCGGCCGCCGATGGCGGGCGGCGCGTGGCGATCATCGACGCGGCGGATGACATGAACACCGGCGCCGCCAATGCCCTGCTGAAACTGCTGGAAGAACCGCCCGCCAATGTGACCTTTCTGGTCATTGCGCATCAACCGCACCGGCTTTTGCCCACCATCCGGTCGCGCTGCCGCGAATTGCGACTGGCCACCCTGCCGCCGGACCCGCTGGCGCGCGCGCTGGAACAGGCGGGCGGCGGGGTAGAGCCGGATCAGGTGCAAGCACTTGGCGAGTTGGCGGGCGGCTCGGTCGGTGAGGCGTTCCGGCTGAGCAATCTGGACGGGCTGCAAACCTATGGGGCGCTGATCGGGTTGTTCAGCACCCTGCCCCGGCTGGACCGCATGCGCGCGCTTGCGCTGGCGGAAATGGGCGCGGGCAAGGGGGCCGAAGACCGCTTTGACCTGATTGTGACGCTGCTTGATCTGTTTCTGGCCCGGCTGGCCCGTGCCGGCGTCTCCCGCCAGCTTCGGCCCGAAGCCGCCAAGGGCGAGGGCGAGTTGTTTGCCCGACTTGCCCCGAATGAGGCAGCGGCCCGCGCCTGGGCCGATCTGGCACAGACGCTGTCGCTGCGGGCGCGGCGCGGCAAGGCGGTCAACCTTGACCCTGCCGCCCTTCTGATGGATAGCTTGCTGAAAATTGACGAGACGGCGGCACAGCTCGCCTTAAGGTAAGCCGATGATGCCCCCCGAAACAGCCGCCAGCCCGCCCGAGATCGTCGACTCGCATTGTCACCTCGACTTTCCCGATTTTGCGGGCGAGATTGATCAGATCATCGCCCGCGCCCATGCCGCAGGTGTGCGCCGGATGGTGACGATCTGCACACGGATGGAAAATGAACCCAAGGTGCGGGCACTGGCCGAGGCCCATCCGGGCGTGTTCTATGCCGCCGGCACCCACCCGATGCGGGCGCACGAAGACCCGCTGGTGACGGTCGATCAGCTTGTGGCGCTTGCCGCGCACCCCAAGTTTGTCGGCATCGGCGAAACCGGCCTTGATTACCATTACACAGCCGACAGCAAGGCCATTCAGCAAACCAGCCTGCGGGTGCATGTTCAGGCCGCACAGGAAACCGGCCTGCCCCTGATCATCCACGCCCGCGCCGCCGATGAAGACATGGCCGCGATCTTGACAGAGTGCTTTAACGAACGCCCCTATACCTGCGTCATGCATTGCTTTTCCAGTGGTGCGGGGCTGGCCCGCGCGGCGCTGGATCTGGGGTTCTATCTGTCGATGTCCGGCATCGCGACATTCCCCAAGTCGCAAGAGGTGCGCGATATCTTTGCCGCAGCCCCGGTGGACCGCATCCTGCTGGAAACCGACAGCCCCTATCTGGCCCCGCCACCCCATCGCGGGCGGCGCAATGAACCGGCCTATACCGCCTTTACCGCCGCGGTTGGCGCGCAGTTTTACGGCCTGACCGAAGCCGAATTTGCCGCCCAGACCACCGCCAATTTCGACCGCCTGTTCACCCGTGCGGCAAAAGGTGCCTGATGTCGGAATTGCGCTTCACCATCCTTGGCTGCGGAACCTCGGGTGGGGTGCCGCGACTGGGGTCTGACGGTCCCGACTGGGGGGCCTGCGACCCGGCAAACCCGAAAAACCGCCGCACCCGCTGTTCGCTGCTGGTGGAACGGATCCGTTCGACAGGCACCACCCGCGTGCTGATCGACACCACGCCCGACATGCACGCACAGCTTTTGGCGGCAGGCGTGGGGATGCTGGACGCCGTGGTCTATACCCATGCCCATGCCGACCACACCCATGGCATTGATGACTTGCGCCAGATCGTCTTCAACATCGGGCGCCGCCTGGCCGTCTGGGCCGATGGCCCGACGCAGGACGCGCTCTTGTCGCGCTTTGCCTATGCCTTCGTGCAGCCGCATGGCAGCCCTTATCCGCCGATCCTTGACCTGCATAGCATTGACGGGCCGGTCACCGTTTCCGGCCCCGGTGGTGACGTGACCCTGACGCCGTTCCTGTGCGAACATGGCAGCATGGATGCGCTTGGCTTTCGCATCGGCAATCTGGCCTATCTGCCCGATGCGGTTGGCATCCCCGAGGCGCATTGGCCGCTGTTGCAGGGGTTGGATGTCTGGATCGTCGATGCCCTGCGCCGCAAGCCGCACCCGACCCATGCCCATCTGGCCCTGACGCTGGAGTGGATCGCCCGCGCCAAACCGGCCCTCGCGGTGCTGACCAACATGCACAACGATCTGGACCACGCCACGCTGCTGGGCGAATTGCCCGCCCATATCCGCCCGGCCCATGATGGCATGACCCTGACGCTTGCCCCATGACTGCGCTGCTGGACGTGATCCTGCCGGTGTTTCTGGTGATCGGCTTTGGCTATGCCGCCGCCCGCCTGGGGCTGTTTGCCGACAGTGCCGTGGACGGGCTGATGCGCTTTGCGCAGAACTTTGCCGTGCCCTGCCTGTTGTTCAAATCCATCGCCACGCTGGATCTGTCGGGTGCCTATGACGCGGGGCTTTTGCTGTCGTTCTATGCCGGGGCGTTCTCTGGATTTGCCTTCTGCTTTCTGGGCGCGCGCCTTGTGTTTCATCGCCCGTTGACCGACAGCGTCGCCATCGGCTTTGCCGGATTGTTTTCAAACTCGCTGCTCTTGGGCATCCCGATCACCGAGCGCGCCTATGGGGCCGATGCGCTGTCGGGCAACTTTGCCATCATCTCGATCCATTCGCCGCTGCTCTATGGCTTTGGCATCAGCCTGATGGAATGGGCGCGGACCCGGGGCCAAGGGCTGTCGGCGCCCGCCCTGACGCGTCAGGTGGTGCGGGCCATCTTTTCGCAGCCCCTGGTGATTGGCATCACGCTGGGGTTCATCGTCAACCTGTCGGGCCTGCCCTTGCCGGGGGCGGTGTGGGCGGGGGTGGACCTGATGACCCGCGCGGCGATTCCGGCGGCCCTGTTCGGGCTGGGCGGGGTGCTGCTGCGCTATCGGCCCGAGGGCGACCGCGCCACCATTGCCATGGTCTGTTTCGCCTCGTTGATCCTGCATCCGGGGGTGACGTGGCTGCTGGCCAGCCGGGTGTTTGCGCTGGACACTGACGCGCTGCGATCCGCCGTGCTGACATCTGCAATGGCGCCGGGGATCAACGCCTATCTGTTTGCGCATCTGTATGGCGTGGCCAAACGGGTAAACGCCTCGGCGGTGCTGATTGCCACTGCGCTGTCGATCGGAACCATCTGGATGTGGCTGGCGATATTGCCTTAGGCCGGCGTCACGCCGCGCAAGCGTTCCGACCGGCGGCGCAGCAATTCCAGCGTGGCCAACATCCCGACCGAGATGATCACCAGAATGGTCGCCACCGCAAGGATGGCCGGGCTGATCTGTTCGCGGATGCCGTTCCACATCTGGCGCGGAATGGTTTGCTGGTCATGGGCTGCCACGAACAGCACCACCACCACCTCGTCAAAGCTGGTGACAAAGGCAAACAGCGCGCCCGAGATCACGCCCGGCAGGATCAGCGGCATGGTGACCTTGAAGAATGTGGTTGTGGGCGGTGCGCCAAGGCTGGCCGCCGCCCGGTTCAGCGACTGGTCAAAGCCGATCAGGGTGGCCGTCACGGTGATGATGACAAACGGGATGCCCAGCGTCGCATGCGCCAGCACCACGCCCAGATAGCTGCCGGTCAGCCGCCCGCATTGGTCGGCAAGCCCGGTCCAGTTCAACAGCGCGCAAGGGTTTGAGTAGAAAAAGAACAGCCCCGTCGCGGTGATGATGATCGGCACGATCATCGGGGAAATCAGGATCGCCATCACCACTCGCCGATAGGGCATTTCCGGCCGGCTAAGGCCCAAGGCGGCAATCGTGCCCAGAACGGTTGCCACGATGGTGGAAAACACCCCGATGATGACCGAGTTCTTGGCCGCCCTGATCCAGATGCTTTCCTGCCAGACCTGCGCCCACCATGCCGCGTCGCGCGGCACGTCCGTCGGCATCGAGGGCTGTGTCAGCAGCAGATCATACCAGCGCAAGGAATACCCCGCAGGGTCCAGCGACAGCATCTTTTCGGTAAAGGTGAAATACGGCTCGGCGTTGAACGACAACGGGATAACGATCAGGATCGGCGCGATCAGGAACAGGAAGATCAGCGCGCAGATCACCAGATAGGTGTAATGCCAGATGCGTTCCAGAGGCGATGCGTAAACCGGAAGTGCCATGCGACGTGCCCCTTCAACCCAGTTTCAGATTGTCGATGCCAACAAGCCGGTCATACAGCCAATACAGCACCAGCACCGCGCCCAGCAAAAGCGCCGCCAGCGCCGAGGCCAGCGACCAGTTCAGGCTGTCTTGCATGTGAAACGCGATCAGGTTGGAAATCAACTGGCCAGACGCCCCGCCCACCAGCGCAGGCGTGATGTAATAGCCAACCGCAAGGATGAACACCAGTAGCGACCCCGCGCCAATGCCGGGCAGGGTTTGCGGCAGGTAGATGCGGCGAAACGCTGTCCAGCTTGTGGCCCCCAAAGACCGCGCCGCGCGCACATAGGACGGCGGGATCGGGCGCATCACCGAATAGAGCGGCAAGATCATGAAGGGCAGCAGGATATGCGTCATCGCAATGATCGTGCCCATCTGGTTGTAGATCATCTGCAACCGGCCCTCTTCGGTGATCACCCCGGTGGCCACCAGCGCACTGTTGACCACGCCCTGTTGTTGCAACAGCACGATCCAGCTTGTCGTGCGCACCAGAAGCGAGGTCCAGAATGGCAGCAGTACCAGGATCATCAAAAGGTTCGACCAGCGCAGCGGCAAGGTGGCCAGCAGATGCGCAATCGGAAAGCCCAGAAGGAAACAGGTCAACGTGATCAGCCCGGCCAGAAGGAAGGTCTTGACGAACAGATCGACGTAAATCTGCCGGTCTTCGGGCATCGCCACGATCATGCCCTGCCTGTCTTGCGTCATGTCCAGCGCGGCCAGAAAGAAGTTCAGGCTATAGGCCCGCGACACCTGCCGCATCGTGCCCCACAATTCGGGATCGTCCCACTTTTTATCCGCCGCGATCACGGCATCACGATACGGCGGCGCAAAGTCCTTGGCCTTGCGCGCGGTCGAGGTGAACAGCGACCGCGTGCCCGACATCTGGTAATTCACCCGGGTGCCGACCACACCCGCCGTCTTGGCGGTCGCGGCATCTTGCAGGTCCAGCGCAAGCGCCTGCCACGCGGGCTCATCCGGGTCGGTGCCCACGGGGTGTTCGGCAAACCATGCCGACAGACGCGGCATGTTGGCGGAAAACCCGTCATTGTAGACAGCCTGATGCATCATCTGGCCGATCGGCACGATGAAGGTGATGACGATAAAGGCCAACAGCGGCAGCACCAGCAGAAAGGCCCGCCGCTTGGCGCGTTGCTGCGCCGTGGCAAGGGCGGTTCTCAGCGGCCGGCCATCGGCGGTGGTCAGCCCGACTGCGGCTGCGGAAACTTCGGCCATCGGTGCCCCCTTGGTCAAAAATGGGGCGGCAGGATGACCCCGCCGCCCCGTGTGATCTTAGTTCGACGCCAGCCAGGCGTTGAAACGCTCGTTCAATTCGGTGTCGCGATCGACCCAGAATTCATAGGACGATGGCAGCGCATTGGTCAGGTTGGCCGCCGATGTCGGCATGTAGGCACCCATCTCGGTCTTGCCATCCATGAACAGCCCGACCAGCGGACCCGAGGATTTGCGCGCCGGACCGTAAGAGATCCATTTGGCCTGATCGGCCAGCGCCTGCGTCGTGGTCGAGAACGTCAGGAACTGCTTGGCCAGTTCCAGGTTCGGCGCGCCCTTCGGAATGGCGTAGCCGTCGTATTCATAGACCTGACCGTCAAACACCTGCTTGAACGGCTTGCCTTCGGTGACCGCTGCCGCAAAGAAGCGACCGTTATAGCCGGTGGACATCACCACCTCGCCATCGGCAAGCAGTTGCGGCGGCTGGGCGCCGGCTTCCCACCAGACGACATCGCCCTTGATGGTGCCCAGCTTGGCAAAGGCGCGATCCACGCCTTCCGGGGTTTCCAGCGTGGCATAGACATCGGCCGCGGGCACGCCATCGGCCATCAGCGCCATTTCAAGGTTCACCTTGGCACCCTTGCGCATGCCGCGCTTGCCCGGATACTTTGCGGCGTCAAAGAAATCGGCAATCGTGGACGGCGGGTTTTCGGGGAACTTGCTTTCGTCAAACGCATACAGCGTCGAGAAGACGATGGTCGCCACATAGCATTCGGTCACCGCACCGGGCAGGAAATCGTCCAGCGCAGCCGTGCCGTCTGCACCGGGTTCAAGGATTGCCGGATCAATCGGCTCCAGCAGGCCCTCGTCACACAGACGCACGGCATCGGCATATTCAAGGTCAACCACATCGACCGTGACATTGCCCGCCTCGACCTGCGCCTTGATCGGGGCGGCCGGATTGTCTGCCACCACATCGACGACCGTGATGCCGGTCTTGGCAGTGAATGGCTTGTGGTAGGCTTCGATCTGGCTGGTGGCATAGGCGCCACCCCAGGACATGACGGCGATTTCTTCCGCCGATGCGGCGAAGGCTAGGCCCGAAAGGGCTGTGGTCAGGACAAGCAGTTTTTTCATTGGCAGGCTCCCATGTTGAGGTTCGGCGTTTTTATGGGCCGCGCCGGGCGGCCGCCCCGTTGTTTCGGGGGTTTCGTCAGATCGGGTCAAGCGCGCGGGCATCCAACGGATCCCAGCCGACGCGGATTTTCTGCCCCGGCACCAGCTTGGTCTGGCCCAGAGTATTGCGCATCTTCATCACGAAGTCATCCGATCCCGCCACCCGCAGCACGGTGCGCAGGATATCGCCCATATAGATCACCTCCAGCACCTCGGCGCCGATCATGTGGGCATCATCGGGCATCATCTCGGGCTTGAACTCCACCCGTTCCGGGCGGATCGAGACCAGCGTCTTCTGGCCCTTTTGTGTCACGTTCACCGGGGTGGCCTCGATCCGCTCGCCCGTCGCGAGACGCACCAGCGCCTTGTCGCCGGAAAGCTCTTCGATCGTGCCGGGCAGCTTGTTGTTTTCACCGATGAACCCGGCGACAAAGCTGTTGTCGGGGCGTTCATAAAGTTCGGCGGGCGGGGCAAGTTGCTGGATGCGGCCATCGTTGAACACGGCAATACGGTCGCTCATCGTCAGCGCCTCACCCTGATCGTGGGTGACGTAAACCACCGTGATGCCAAGACTTTCGTGCAGATGCTTGATTTCAAACTGCATGTGTTCGCGCAACTGCTTGTCCAGCGCGCCCAGGGGTTCGTCCATCAACACCAGCTTTGGGTCGAACACCAAAGCGCGGGCCAGCGCGATGCGCTGCTGCTGGCCGCCAGACAGTTGCGCCGGGCGGCGGTTGGCAAAGGCCCCCATCTGCACCATGTCCAGCGCGCGCTTGACCTTGGCCTCGCGGTCCGCCTTGCCCATGCCGCGCACTTCCAGCGGGAACGACAGGTTTTCGCCCACCGTCATGTGCGGAAACAGCGCGTAATTCTGAAACACCATGCCGATGCCGCGCTTGTGCGGTGGCACCATGTTGATGTTGGTGCCATCCAGCTTGATCTCGCCATTGGTGGCGGTCTCGAACCCGGCCAGCATCATCAGGCAGGTGGTCTTGCCCGACCCTGACGGGCCAAGCATGGTCAGAAACTCGCCCTTGGCGATGGACAGGTTCAGGTCTTTGACAACAAGGCTGACCCCGTCATAGCTTTTCTGGACATGCTCGAAAGCAACGAAGGCGTCGGCGTGGCTTACGCTCACTGCGCTGATCTCCCCTTGTGGTCCGGCAGGTGTCCTGCACTCGCTTTGGGCAACTAAAGCCAATGCGGCCCGTCATTGCAACCTGCTTGTCACAATTTCGATGCTTGCGGCCAAGATGCAGGGGTATCGGTCCTATTGCGCCGCAAGAAGCAGCACAGGGGATGCGGGCGGGCAGAACTGCGGGCGGGGTTGCACCACACCCGCGCGAAACCGGGCTGTCACAGCCCCTGCCGTTCAAGACCTGTCGATGCCCGCCACCGACAGGCACCGCCCCGGCCGATCCCTATCGCAGGCTGACGGCCTCTCATACCATTCAATCGAACTGTGTCACAATTGTGTTAACGCCGTGTGTTTCATCAGAGGCACGTCCATGTTGAAAGGAATCGAAGACATGACCAAATTCTCGCTTTTGTGTGGCACTGCCGCCCTGGCGCTGACTGCAAGCGCCGCCTTTGCCGCCGAGGTTGTCGCTGTTGAATTCACCGACACCCCAGCCCCGACCGATGCCGCCGAAATGGTGACCACCCATTCGAAATCATCCGCCATTGTGCGCTACAGCGACGGCACCACCAAGGAATTCCCGCTGGCCTATACCTCGATGTTCAAGACCACCGACAAGCTGGGCGATCACGCCGCGGCACAGCTGTTCAACGCCAAGGGCGAGCCGCTGATGGACGCGAACGGTGATGCCGTGATCGCCGAGACGCCGGATGCCAACAGCCTGCTGGCAATCGCCGACAAGCTGTTCATGGTCACGCATTACGAATACGACTGGATTCTGGGCAACGGCACCGAGGCGCGCCGCGCCGAGGGCTGGTATACCCGCATGCCGATGTCGATGTCGCTGACCGAGGTTGAGCAGGCCGGCGATGGCACGCTGACCGCCAAATCGGTCAAGCCGATCGACTTTTCGTCGGTTGACGGGCTGTGGATCCCTTGCGCCGGTGGCCCGACCCCGTGGAACACCCACCTTGGGTCGGAAGAAGACTATGACCTGTATTTCCAGGCTGTGTCGGGCGAGAAGAACCTTAAAAAGACCACCGAAGGCGTGCGGGCGCTGACCGAGCTTTACAAGGGGGGCGAAGCCGCCAACCCCTATCACTATGGCTTCATTCCCGAAGTGACCGTGAACGAAGACGGCACGACATCGGTTGCCAAGCACTATTCGATGGGCCGCGCCACCTGGGAACTTGCCCGGATCATGCCCGACAGCCGCACCGCCTATTTCGGCGATGACGGCGACCATGTCGCGCTGTTCATGTATGTCGCCGACAAGGCCGAAGATCTGTCATCCGGCGCGCTGTATGCCGCACGCTGGAACCAGGTTTCGGGCGTTGGCGGCGGGTCTGCAACGCTGGACTGGATCAAGCTGGGCGCGGCCACCGATGCCGAGGTCAAGGCGATCATCGACAGCGGCGTGACCTTCGACGACATCTTCGAGGCGACCACCGCCGAGGCGACGGCCGATTGGGCCGCCCAAGGCTACAAGATGATCCGTGCCGGCCACTCGGGCGACGAGATCCTGCGCCTGAAGCCCGGCATGGAAAAAGCCGCTGCCTTCCTCGAATCGCGTCGCTATGCCGCCTGGCTGGGCGCCACGACCGAATTCAACAAGATGGAAGGCGTCGCTGCCGACCCGCAGAAGAAAAACCTTTACGTCGCGATGTCCTACAATGAAAAGGGCATGCAGGCCGAAGAGGGTGCTGCGCAAGACCACATGCAGACCGAAAAGGTCGTGGCCGGCGCAACCTATGAAGTGGCTTTGGCTGGCGGCCGCGTCGACACGAACGGTGACGCAATCCCGTCCGACTGGGTTGGCACCGCAATGCACGTGCCCGCCCCGCTGCTGGGTCAGGACATCGAAACCGACGCCTTGGGCAACACCGCCCATCCCGACAAGGTGGCAAACCCCGACAACCTGTTCTTCTCGCCCGCGATGCGGACACTGTTCATCGGTGAAGACTCGGGCACCCACGTCAACAACTTTGTCTGGGCCTACAACGTCGATACCGGCAAGCTGACCCGGATCATCAGCCAGGCTGCCGGGGCTGAAGCCACCGGCCTGACGGTTGCCGACAACATCGGCGGTCATGCCTACATCATGGGCAACAACCAGCATCAGGGCGACTGGCTTGACTCGATGCCGGCGGATCTGATCGCCACGCTGGAAGCCAAGGCGCTGGAGCTTTACGGTGCCAACGACAAGGGCACCCCGAACTACAAGCTGGAGGCCCACGTTGGCTACCTGTCCGGCCTGCCGGGCATGTGATCTGAGTTTCTGACACCGGGGTCGGGCCTGTTACAGGGCCCGACCCATTCTTTTTCGCAACTACGTCCAATCACGACAAGGGGTGGCACCATGCATCGCAATCCGAACCGTTCCGGTCTTCTGGCAGCAACCGCGATGATCGCCCTGACGACCGCGGCACTGGCCGAGCAGGACACCGCGCCGCTGATCGGGTCTTATCTGTCGCGCGCGCAGTTCCCCAACCCTTACGCCCATATTCCGGCGCAATGCTATATCGAGACCGCGGGGGGCACGCAGAACCCCTGTCAGGTCTGCCACACCGATGGGCTGGCCAATCGCCGCTTTGGCAACAACGCGCCGCAGGGCGGGGCCTCGCCCTATATCGGCGATCTGACCGCCGACTATGCCTTTGCCGCGCTGCGACATCCGTTTCAGGCCAATGGCTCGATCAACCCTTGGGAAAATACCCTGTTCCCTGAAAAACTGCGCGCCGCAGTGGCCGCAACCGGCCAGACCCCCGCCGATTGGGACATGACCGAATGGGTGCGGCAAGACAACTGGTCAGCCGCCGCCGCACGCCGCCCGGGTGCCGCAACCGACTGGGACAGCGGCGCAAAGGATGATCCGTTCCGCCTGTTCCCGGCGCTGAGCCCCGCCGATCTGCCTGCCGATGCCGATGGCTTTGTGCGCAGCGACCGCGATGAGGCGGGGTTCTTTCACGACGGCACGGGCTGGATCACCGGCTGGCGCGCGGTGAACTTCGTGCCGCACGGTATTTTCACGCCGCTGACCGGGTCGGTTTCGGGCATCTATATCCGCCTGCCTGACCGGTTCATGCGCAACGCTGCCGGGCAATTCGATCTGGCGACCTATGCCGCCAACCTTGATCTGGTCGCGGCGGCGGTATCCGACCATCTCCCAAAGGATGCCCCGGCCACCTATCTGGGTGCGGCGGCCGATGCGCCGGTTCAGCCCGGGCTTTACCCGCTGGGCACCGAATTCGCGCATCCGCTGCATTACGTGGACGTGCAGGCCGATGGCCGCGACGGTGCGCCGGGCCGCTTTCCCGGTGCCCGCGCCGACCGGGTCAAGGAAATCCGCTACATGTACAAGGTCCGGCGCTTTGACCCCGAATATGCCGGACCCGAGATCAAGGAAGAAGCCGCCCCCGCCTATGCCAGCCGCACCGAGGGCTGGATCGACAATGGCGCGGGCTGGATACTGGCGGGCTGGATCGAGGATGCACAAGGCGCGCTGCGGGCGCAGACGCCGTCCGAGTTGACGCAATGCGTGGGCTGCCACTCGGGGCATGAGCCAAAGCGCGAAACCGGCGGCTGGGGCACGTTCCAGTCGGGCGTTGGCGTCACCATCGACAGCACCTGGGCCCTGCCGCGCCATCTGCCCGGGGCACTTGGCTGGGGCGAAAATACCGCCATGGGCTATCAGGCCCCCGCGCAGGCGCAGGGCATCGGTCAGGCCGCCTATACCGACCCGATCAACCGCGCCATGGCCAAGGGCGAATTCGCGCATTTTCTGGAGCATGTGGTGGGCGTCAGCCTGTATGGCGACATGCCCGCCAGCGTCGAAGCCTTCCTTGCCGACATCGTTCGCACCCAGAATGGCTATTCCGCCGACTGGCCAGGGCTGGAAACCACCACAGCCGATGGCTATGTCGCCACACAGCGGTTGCGGTCGCAACTGTTGCGCGAACTGACCGCCAAGGGCCAGCATCTGGATGCCAAGGGCCACGTGGCGGGCGCGCTGCTGTTCCCGCCGCAGCAGGCGGCGCTTGAGGCCGCGCAGCGCTATCGCATGGTGGTCGCCACCCAGCGTTATGATCTGGGCAAGGACGTGTTTGGCGAAACGCCGGTGACCTTCCGGTATTTCCGCGGGCCAGAGACCGCCTTTGCCCATCAGGACGGCCGCCCCTATGCCATGGGCGAAATCGTGGTCGACCGCCCGATCGACCAAGACCGCACCAGCCTGACCTGGGGCATCGGTGTTGCGGCCACCGAAATCACCGACTCGCCGGATTACCAGCCGATCCTGGATTATCTTGCCACGCAGGCCGTGTCCGCCGATTGAGGCGGGCAGGAAGCGGACTGATACCCCTGACTGCCGGGTGGACACGAAGGTGCGCCATTGCAAAGCGGCGGTGTTCCGGGCCGCTGGGCGCGATCCGTGCGCGCCCCGCCCTAGCCCACCACCGAGCGGGTGATCGCCACCCCGGCCCAGGCCGAAAAGGCGGTCAGAACCGTGCCCCAGACGGTATCGGTCGCGGCCATTGTCCAATGCCAATCGCGCATGATGGCATAGCTGGTGAATTCATAGGTGCCGTAAGCCATGGCCCCGATCACCGCCGCCGGGATCAGCAGCGGCGCGCCAGATTTCAGCGCAGGCCAGGACACCAGAAACAGCAGCCCCGCAACATAGGCCAAGTAGAACAAGGCCGCCGGAGCCATGCGGATCGGGTCCGCCATCAGCGGGCCGATATGGCGGTCGAACAATGGCTTCATCACAAAGGTCAGCATGATAGCATCCACGATCAGAAAGACCGCCGCCGTGGACAGGTAAAGCACGACAAGTTGCATTCGAAAACCTCCGTTTGGTCACAGCTAGGGCAGCGGGCAGAAAGGTCACGCCAATTGTTTGACCGCCGGGCATGGCTTGGGGAACCCAAGACACCAAGGCAGGGTCCGAATGAAAACCAGCGCTATGCAAGGCGCAGCGGCCCCCAGAAAATCCATTTCGGCAGCGGAACCAATCCGCCCTTCGCGCGTTGGCTAGGCGAACAACCGAGAGGAACTCCCATGCTTCGCCGCCTTTCCCTGCTGCCGCTGCTTGTCATTCTGGTGCTTCCCGCCTGCGGAACCGTGGCCGGGGCCGGTCGCGACCTGCAAGCCGCTGGCAAGACCATCACGCAAGAATCGCGTGCGGTGCAAGCCGGGAACTGATCGGCAACAGCAGTGGCAAAGGGCGGGGCACAAGCCCCGCCCTTTTGCGTTGCCACACCACCAGTGCGGTTGCGGCAAGGCGGAACGTCCGGGCAGGTTATTTCGCGAACTTGCCGCGCAGCGCATCGGCAAAGGCGTTTGCGGAAGCGGCCTCTGGCGCAGCCGCCTGCATCGGCTGTGCCTTGCCCTTTGGCACGGGTTTGGCGGTGCGGTCAGCGGCGCGGTCGCGGGCAGTTTCGCGCGCGTCAGAACTGTCCTTGCGCATGGTCAGGGCAATGCGCTTGCGGGGCGCATCGACCTCGACCACCCGCACTTGCACCACATCGCCCGCCTTGACCACCTCATGCGGGTCTTTGACAAAACGGTCGGCCAACTGGCTGACATGCACCAGCCCGTCCTGATGCACGCCGATGTCAACGAACGCGCCAAAGGCCGCAACGTTGGTGACGGTGCCTTCCAGCAGCATGCCGGGTTTCAGATCGCGGATTTCATTGACGCCCTCGGCAAAGGTCGCGGTGCGGAAACTGGGGCGCGGGTCGCGGCCGGGCTTTTCCAGCTCGGCCAGAATATCCTCGACCGTGGGCAGGCCAAAGCGGGCGTCGATGAACGCGCGCGGGTCCAGCTTTTGCAGGGCAGTTGCATCGCCCATCAGGCTGCGAATGTCGCGCCCGCAGGCGGCCACGATGCGGCGCGCCACATCATAGGCTTCGGGGTGGACGGATGAGGCATCCAGCGGTTCCTTGCCGCCCGCGATGCGCAAGAACCCCGCCGCCTGTTCAAACGCCTTTGGCCCCAGACGTGGCACCTTGAGCAACTCGCGCCGGGTGGCAAACGGGCCGTTGGCATCGCGGTGTGCGACAATCGCCTCGGCCAGCCCCGGCCCCACCCCCGACACGCGGGCCAACAAGGGGGCGGAGGCGGTGTTGAGGTCAACGCCAACCGCGTTAACTGCATCTTCGACCACCGCTTCCAGGGACCGGCCAAGCCGGTGCTGATCGACGTCATGCTGATACTGGCCGACACCGATGCTTTTGGGTTCGATTTTCACCAACTCGGCCAGCGGGTCTTGCAGGCGGCGCGCAATGGAAACCGCGCCGCGCAAGGATACGTCCAGATCGGGAAACTCGCGCGCCGCCAGTTCCGACGCGGAATAGACCGAAGCCCCGGCCTCGGACACGATCACCTTGACGGGCTTTTCCGACCCCGGCAGCACGGCCAGCAGATCGGCCACCAGCTTTTCGGTCTCGCGGCTGGCAGTGCCATTGCCGATGGCGATCAGCTGCACCTTGTGCTTGCCGATCAGTTGCGCCAGCGCCACCTGCGCCCCGCGCAGATCGTTCTTGGGCTGGAACGGATAGACGGTATCGGTCGCCAGCACCTTGCCGGTGGCATCGACCACCGCCACCTTCACCCCGGTGCGGATGCCGGGGTCCAGCCCCATGGTTGCCTTGCCACCCGCCGGGGCCGCCAACAGCAAGTCCTTGAGGTTGCGGGCAAAGACGTTGATCGCCTCGGCCTCGGCCCGGTCGCGCAGATCGCCCATCAGGTCCAGCGTCAACGAGGTTTTCAGCTTGATCCGCCACGCCCAGCTTGCCGCCTCGCGCAGCCACGCATCGCCCGGGCCCTTGCTGGCGGCATTCAGGGCCGCGCCACAGGCCTGTTCGGCCGGGCTTGCCCCTCGCGGCGCGTCGGGGTCGACCTCAAGGTCCAGCGTCAGGAAGCCCTCATTGCGGCCGCGCAGCATCGCCAGCACCCGGTGGCTGGGCGCGGTGGCCATGGGTTCATTGTGGGCGAAATAATCCGAGAACTTGGCACCCTCGGTCTCTTTGCCCGCAACCCCCTTGGCCGAAAGCCGCCCCACGCGCTTCATGTGATCGCGCAACCGGCCCAGCAGGCTGGCGTTTTCCGACAGACCCTCGGCGATGATGTCGCGCGCGCCTTCCAGTGCGGCTTTCACATCCGGCACCTGTTCGGTGACAAATCCTGCCGCCACCTTGGCCGGATCAGCGTTCCGGTCAGCCAGAATCGAATCGACCAGCGGTTGCAGGCCGTTTTCGCGGGCGATCATCGCCTTGGTGCGGCGTTTGGGCTTGTAGGGCAGGTAGATGTCTTCCAGCTCGGCCTTGGTCACCGCGCGGGCGATCGACAGCGCCAGCGAGTCGGTCATCTTGCCCTGTTCGGTGATCGAGGCCGCAATCGCCGCCCGCCGCGCCTCCATCTCGCGCAAATAAACCAGCCGTTCGGCCAGCAGGCGCAGTTGGGTGTCGTCAAGGCCCCCGGTCGCCTCTTTGCGATAGCGCGCGATGAAGGGCACGGTTGCGCCATCATCCAGCAAGGCCACAGCGGCAGCCACCTGCGCGGGTTGGGCGGCGATGTCGGTGGCGATGGTTTGCGCGATACGGCGGGTGGTGTCTGACGTCATGGGTCCGGTCCGAATGAAGGGAATGCAGACCATAGCCACGCGGACGCCAAAGGGAAAGGGTTGCCACGGGCCACGCCCGATCAAGCCTTGGCGCTCGCCGCTTGCAAGCCCGGAATGCGCGCGACGCGATTGGGGTGAGATGGTACCGACTCCCCGGCTCGAACGGGGGACCCCCAGATCCACAATCTGGTGCTCTAACCAACTGAGCTAAGCCGGCACGTGGCCGCCATTTAGCCCCCCTTCCCCCGGATTGCAAGCGGCTTTGGACCGGATCAAGCCGGTGTCGGGCGTCTTGCAAGGGCACCAATTCGGCGCTAGGCCAGAGTGCGGGCGCAACAGGGGGCATGGATGAGCATCGACAAGCAAAGCGACATCGCCGCAAATCTTCAGATCGGACCGACTTCGGCCGGGATGGTGCGGATTTACATCGAAGCCGATGGCGGCATCGAACTGCCGCTGGATTTCGAGCCGGAAGAGGCCGAAGAGATCGCCGAAGAGCTGCGCGCCGCCGCCGAGGCCGTGCGTGCGATGTCAGACGGCGGCAAGCCTAAGCCCAAGCGGAAATAACCCCGCCGGGGTCGCGCAGCGCCTGCAACCGCAGGGCGGCATGGCGGGCAAAGCCCTGCACCACCGCCTTGCGCCGCGCCGGGGCCAGCGGCGACGCCGGGCCCATGCGGATGATCTCGGCCCCATAGGCATCGGCCAGAATCAGGCCCGACGCCGCAGGCAAAAGCTGGGTCGGAAAATCGGCATCCACCGCCCAGAAGAACCGGTCGCACCACTCCAGATAGCCCTGCCATTTGCGGTCGGCCTGAAAATCGGCGCGGCAGGACTTGCACTCGATCACCCAGACCTCGCCCTTGGCACCCAAAGCCATCAGGTCAACGCGCAGGCCGGGGGCGGGTACCAGTTCTTCCACCGTTACAAAGCCCAGATCGCGCAGCGCCCGCGCGACGCCACGGGCAAGCCGCTGGCCGGGCATCGCAGGGATCGGGTCGGGGGTCGGCAGGGTTGGCATCTGCGGGTCCGTGAAGGTGGTGACGCGCCAAATGATGAACCAAAGGTGAACATCTGGCAAGCCTTGCAGTCACCGCCCTGCCGCCCTATCTATTCAGGTGGCGGGTGCTGCTCTTCGCGTGTTGGGGCTTTTTTCCAGTGGCCGATAAGCAAACGAATGGATGCTGGCTCTGGCAAGATCCTGGTCTTGCTACCTGGTGCCCACCTGAGACCTCTGGCTCTCGGGAAACCATGCCACCCACGGCTGCTGCGGGCCCGCCACCTTTTCCGCACTGATACCCCGGCTGTCCGGCAGGGGATTAAAAAGGGGCGGATTGCTCCGCCCCTTGTCGTCACGCGTTACCCAAGCCTAGAAGCCATAGACAAGCGACACGCCCAACTTGTTGTCGGAACGGATCGCGCGCTTGTCGTTGTATTCGGTCAGATAGCTGACGCGGGTCGAAAACGCCTCGGTCATCTTGACGTTCAGGCCAAGGTCGTTGTTCACCCGCAGCGCCGAGTCCGATTTCAGCACGTCGGTGTCGTTGGTGACAAAGAAGTTGTCATTGATCTTGTAGAACAGGCGCGACGCCGCAAGATAGCCGGTTTCGGTCTCGGAGTTTTTCAGACCATCCTCCAGATAGCTGATGCCGATACCGGCCTGCACGCGCCACGACAGGTCAGGCGTGTTGATGACACGGTAGCCCGGACCAAAGCCGATGAAGGCATCACGGCGGATTGTGTCTGCGCGGGGGTCAAGGGCGGGATCGATGCCATCCCAGTCGGTCGCCAGACCATTGGTTTGCAGACGGGCAAGGACAAAGCCATAGAACCGGTCGTCGAAGTAATAGTTCGCGTCATAGACTGCGAACACGTCTTCCTTGGTCGACACGTTGTTCGCTTCTGAAAAGTCCAGCGCCGCCCCAATGGTTTGCACAAAACTGCCTTGGGCATAGCGCAAGCGCACACCGGCGGTCAGGTCTTGCGATTCGTTGTTGCCAGTCTTGCCCGAATAGCCCAGCGAGGCGCTGCCCGACATGCCGGGGCGGAACTCGGGGTTGCCAAAGCGCGACGCATCTTCGGCACGTTCCATATCGTCGGCCACATCTTCGTTGATGTCGTCGATGCGGTCATCAAGCGTTTCGATGCCGGTCAGCGCGACCTGTGCCATCGCGGCGGGAACAAACAGGGCTTGCGCGGCGGCAAGCGCCAGCACGCCTGCGCCAAGGGTGCGGAGTTTGACGGTCATGAGAGATTTCCTTCATTTTTCACCGGCGAGAGGCCGGACATGAAAGAAACCCGTCAGATCAGGCACCGTTCCCACCGATCACGCAGAAAAGACCCGGCGTGAAGTGTCGCCACGTCAATCGTTCGCTATCGGCCGACTGCGGCACTCAACAGATGGGTGCTGACATGAAAAAGGCGCGGCTTGGCACCGCGCCGTTTCAGCAGATAAGGCCGTTCAGCGGCGTGGCAGGTTGCGGTGCGCAGTGGGCCGTGCCGGGGCAGTGACGCGCACCGGGGCAGGCACCAGATATTCGCGCTTGCCACCGGGCGGCGTGTCTTCCGGCTCTGCCATCCGCATGATCGCTATCGCGAACTGCACCCCGGCGAACACCACGCCGTTGAACATGACCATCATCAAGGCAGCAATCCAGCCGGTTTCGGTTTCCAGCACCAGATGGCGAAGATGCGCGACATCCATCCAGACCAGACCCGCCACAAAGGCCACCGCAATGGCGAAACCGATGGCGACATTGACGATATACAGGCGGATCAGTTTGGGCATGCGACCACTCCTTATCATCATTCTAAAGTATCGCGTTTGTGGCAAAGGGAAAGCCCCAATTCGCCGCAGGCCCGCAAACCGCCGAAATCTGACAGTTCTTAGTTTACGGGACGCACAAATTGCATGCTGCGCCCGTCTGGCCCGGTCAGCATCAGGGTTACCGGGCCGGTCACATTGGCCTGCGTCATCACCGCAAGGGCCGAAAACATCTGCGATTCGGCCGCCATATCGGGGCAAGCCATCCGGGTTGCGCCGATCGCACCGGGCTTGAACGCCGGCAGCGGCCCCTGATAGCCGCCGAAGAACCGGTTGCACGGGCCTTTGCCGGCAATCTTTCCCGGCATGCTCAGGTCAAGCGTCGCATGGGCAGGAAAGGGCTTGTCGTCAATCGCGATCAGTTTCCATTCGATCGCCAGATACTCGGACGGCACGCTGTCTTGCGCCACCGTGGCGGTGCAGGCGGCGGACAGCAGGACAGACAGCAACACAGGGGTAAGGGGCAGTCGGGTCATCACACACATCCTTTTTCAGGCGGCGCAGACAGGTGAACCGATCAGAACGCCTCGGGCTTGGCCTCGCGCGCCATATGGTCCAGCACCGCATTCACAAACTTGGACTCTTTTCCTTCGGGGAAGAACGCCTTCGCCACATCGACAAACTCGGTGATGGTCACTTTGGGCGGAGTCGCCATCTGCGTCAACTCGGCCCCTGCGGCGCGAAACAGCGCCCGGATCACCGGGTCGATCCGGTCAATCGGCCAGCTTGCCACCAGGGCGCGGTCGGTCATCTGGTCGATCAGCGCCTGATAGTTCACCGCATGGTCCACCAGCGCGCGGAAATGGGTCACGTCACCTTCGACAAACTCGCCCTCGTCATAGGTTGCGCCAAAGCGGTGCACCTCGAACTCGCGGCAGATCGCGGCGATGGTCTGGCCGGTGCTTTCCATCTGAAACAGCGCCTGCACCGCATAAAGCCGCGCGGCAGAGCGCATCTGCTTTTTTTCGGCGTTGTTCGGCTTTGGCGCCGGTTTCGGCCCCGGTTCAGAAGATGTCATGGGCGAAACCCGATCCCTTTGGTCTGGCCCGCCCATTTGCGCGAAAGCGCGATCAGGTGCAAGGCCGCCGCTGCCGCTCCGCCGCCTTTATTCTGCCCGTCAGGGTTGGCCCGCACCTCGGCCTGGGCGCGGTTTTCCACCGTCAGGATGCCATTGCCGATGCAGGCGCCTTGCAGCCCAAGCAGGCTGAGCGCGCGGCTGCTGTCGTTGCAAACGGTGTCGTAATGCGTGGTCTCGCCCCGGATCACGCAGCCCAGCGCCACATAGCCATCGTATTGCGCCTGACGCTCGGCCAAGGCAATCGCGGTGGGCACCTCCAACGCGCCGGGCACCTCGATCAGGTCGCACTCCGCCCCGCAGACAGCGGCCATCGCTTGCGCGCCCGCCACCAGATTGTCGGCAATGTCCTTGTAATAGGGCGCCACCACGATCAGCAGTTTCACCGGCTTGTCAAAGCCGGGCAGCGGCAAGGTATAATGCGTCTCGGCGGTGGCCATGGCTTACTCCGTGATCTTGCGTGTGCCGGTGATGGTCAGGCCGTAAGCATCCAGCCCCACGACCTTGGGCTGCGGCGAATTGGTCAGCAGCACAATGTCGTGCAGGCCAAGTGACACAAGGATCTGCGCGCCCAACCCGTATTGCCGCAAGGTCTGCGGCGACACCTCATTGGCCATCGCCAGTTTCATGTGCAGATCGCGCAACAAGACCAGCACACCGCGGCCTTCGCGGTCGATCAGGCGCATCGCCTCGCCAAACTCGCCCGTGCGCCCTGCCCCGCCAAGACCGACCACATCCAAGAGCGGGTCCATGGTGTGCATCCGCGTCAGCACCGGGCCGGGGCTGGTGATGTCGCCCTTGATCAGCACCACGTGTTCCGCGCCTTCGGTCTGGTCGGTGTAGATCCGCATCGTCCAATCACCGCCAAACTCGGATGTCACGCGGCGCTCGGCGCTGACCTTCACAAGGTTGTCGTTGCGGCGGCGATAGCCGATCAGGTCGGAAATCGTGCCGATCTTCAGCCCGTGGCGTTGCGCAAAGGCAATCAGGTCGGGCAAGCGCGCCATGCTGCCATCGTCATTCATGATCTCGCAGATCACGCCCGACGGATTCAGCCCCGCCAGACGCGACACATCCACCGCCGCCTCGGTATGGCCCGCGCGCACCAGCACGCCGCCATCGCGCGCCCGCAGCGGGAAGACGTGACCCGGCGTGGCAATGTCCTGCGCGCCCTTGGTCGGATCAATCGCCACAGAAATCGTGCGCGCCCGGTCAGCCGCCGAAATGCCGGTGGAGACACCTTCGCGCGCCTCGATCGACATGGTGAAGGCGGTTTCGTGCCGGGATGAGTTCTTCGGGCTCATCAGCGCCAGACCCAGCGCATCAACCCGACTGCCGGGCAGCGCAAGGCAGATCAGCCCGCGGCCATGCGTTGCCATGAAGTTCACCGCCTGCGGCGTGCACATCTGCGCCGGGATCACCAGATCGCCTTCGTTCTCGCGGTCCTCATGGTCCACCAGAATGAACATCCGGCCATTGCGGGCGTCGTCGATGATCTCTTCGATGGACGAGATCGCGTCGGA
>DYMU01000025.1 GCA_020721445.1 Gemmobacter nectariphilus | reverse complement strand
CCTCGTCCTTGCCATTGCCGACCCGATTCGACAGCCCCAGCCGATGCACCTTGCCGATCACGGCATTGCGCGTGACGCCGCCCAGTTCCTTGGCGATCTGGCTGGCCGACTGACCTTCGGCCCACATCTTCTTGAGCGTTTCAACCCGCTCGTCGGTCCAGGACATGGCGTTCTCCGCAAAATCGGCTGATGAGCGGATTTGACCCGCGACGGCATGGGATACAGGGCGCAGGCCGGAAGATCAAGCCGCGCTTGCGCGATAACTGGCTTGCGGTTTCCGGTTTACAGCCGCCGCAATGTCGCCTATGCCCTGCCAATGAGCAATTTTCTAGCCCAGAACCGACGTAGCCGACGCCGCTAAGGCGACAGCTTTCGCTTGGCCCGGCGCACAGGTCCATTCCCCGCATTGACACATCCCGCGGCCAACCGCTACGGCTTGGGCTTGCAAAGCGCCCGGTTTCGGCTTCGTTTTCCGTCCCGTCCCCGCCTTGATCCGACCCGCCTTGATCTGACCCGCCTTGATCCGAAAGGGCATCGACCATGATTTCCGCCGTTCTGCCGACCTACAACCGCGCACCCTTGGCCTTCGTTCGTGGCGAAGGCAGTTGGCTTGTCGCCGAAGATGGCAGCCGATACCTTGATCTGGGCGCCGGCATCGCGGTCAATGCGCTGGGCCATGCCCATCCGGCGCTGGTGCAAACCCTAACCGATCAGGCGCAAAAACTGTGGCACGTGTCCAACATCTACCGCATCCCCGAACAGGACCGGCTGGCCGAAATGCTGGTGGACCTCACCTTTGCCGACACGGTGTTCTTCACCAATTCGGGCACCGAGGCGGCCGAGCTGGCGATCAAGATGGCGCGCAAATACCACAATGACAAAGGTGCCCCGCACCGCACCCAGATCATCACCTTTGAAGGCGCGTTCCACGGCCGCTCGACCGGGGCCATCGCCGCCGCCGGTTCGGAAAAGATGGTCAAGGGCTTCGGCCCGCTGATGCCCGGCTTCACCCATCTGGCCTGGGCCGACCATGACGCGATCCGCGCCGCCATCACCGACCAGACCTGCGCCGTGATCATCGAGCCAATTCAGGGCGAAGGCGGCATTCGGCAGGTGCCCGACCAATGCCTCAAGGGCCTGCGCGACCTGTGTTCCGCGACCGGCACCCTGCTGATTTTTGACGAGGTGCAGTGCGGCATGGGGCGCAGCGGCAAGCTGTTTGCACATGAATGGGCCGGCGTCACGCCCGATATCATGATGGTCGCCAAAGGCATTGGCGGCGGCTTTCCGCTGGGCGCGGTGCTGGCCACCGAAGATGCGGCGTCGGGCATGACGGCAGGCACGCATGGGTCCACCTACGGCGGCAACCCCTTGGCATGTGCGGTCGGCGCAAAGGTTACCGAACTGATCGCAGACCCCGACTTTCTTGACGCGGTGTCGGCCAAGGCCGCGCGCTTTCGTCAGGGCCTTGAAGGTCTGGTCGCCAGCCACCCGTCGGTGTTTCAGGCCGTGCGTGGCACCGGCCTGATGCTGGGCCTGAAATGCGTGGTCCCGAATACCGATGTGGTCAAGGCCGGCTACAGCCGCCACGTCCTGACCGTCGCCGCCGCCGACAACGTGTTGCGGCTGCTGCCCGCGCTCAACATCCCCGATGACGACATCACCGAGGCCCTGTCCCGCCTCGATGCCGTCGCCAGCGATCTCGAGGGCGCGCAGGCCGCCCTCCGACCCTGACAGCCGGCTTTCTCTTTCTCCAAATATCCCGGGGGTCCGGGGGCAGCGCCCCCGGGATCTCCGCCAAACCGATGATATGAAATGAAACACTTCCTCGATATCCACAAGACCAACGCTACCGACCTGCGGGTGATGATCAACTCGGCCCATGCGATGAAATCTGCCCGGGGCGGCCGCCCCAAGGGCGCGCCCGATGATGACCAGCCGCTGGCGGGCCATATGGTGGCGCTGATCTTCGAAAAACCCTCGACCCGCACCCGGGTGTCGTTTGACGTCGGCGTGCGGCAGATGGGCGGGCAGACCATGGTGCTGTCGGGCAAGGAGATGCAGTTGGGCCATGGCGAGACCATCGCCGACACTGCCCGCGTGCTGTCGCGCTATGTCGATCTGATCATGATCCGCACATTCGAAGAGGCGACGCTGCTGGAAATGGCCGAGCATGCCACGGTGCCGGTGATCAACGGGCTGACCAACCGCACCCATCCGTGCCAGATCATGGCCGATGTGATGACCTATGAAGAACACCGCGGTCCGATCGCGGGCCGCAAGGTGGTTTGGGCGGGCGATGGCAACAATGTCTGCGGCTCGTTCCTGCACGCCGCCGGGCAGTTCGGTTTCGACTTTACCTTCACCGGGCCCGAAACGCTGGACCCGGAAGAAAAGTTCGTGCAGTTCGCGCGGTCCAAAGGCTCGGACGTGCAGATCGAGCGTGACCCGAACCTTGCCGTGGTCGGGGCCGATCTGGTGGTGACCGACACCTGGGTCAGCATGCATGATCCCGAGTCCGCCAAGGAACGCCGCCACAACCAGTTGCGCGGCTATCAGGTGAACGAGGCGCTGATGGCGCGGGCCAAGCCCGACAGCCTGTTCATGCATTGCCTGCCCGCGCATCGCAACGACGAGGCCACCAGTGCCGTGATGGACGGCCCGCATTCGGTGATCTTTGACGAGGCCGAAAACCGCCTGCACGCGCAAAAGGCGATCATGCGCTGGTGTCTGGGCAAATAAGCCTTCGTCTCTCGCTTTGGCCTGTGTTTGCGACCTTGGTCGTCGGCAAAGGCGCCGTGTGCACCCCATCCGCCACCCAGCCCCGGGATCAGCAGGCCCGGCGTGGCTTCATCTGTTGCGGCTTCGGTAAGGCGGGCCGGACCGGGCGAAACGCCCCCGGCTTCACGCGGTGTGCCAGCCTAAACAGCGGGCATGAAAACGGCGACCCGGGGGAGGACCGGATCGCCGCAGAACCTGTCAGCGCAGGGAGGAGAAAGCGCCGCAAGGCAAGCCTGTGTCATTTGCCGTAAGCCGCTTGGCGCGCGATATCTTCGATCTGCAACCGGCACAGGTTGATGTCGGCCAGATCGCGGTCGGACATGGCCGACAATTCGTTCCGGGTTTTCAGATAGACCGCGCGACGTTCGCGGGCCAAGGTCCAGCGGGCCAGAACACCGCCCAGCCAGCCGCTGACCGGCAGGCCAGCAATCGTTTGCGTGTTCGAAAGTGTCATGATCGTCTCTTCTTTCTTGTCATCGAACAGGTCGGGGCAGCGGATCCACCCTTTTCGTTATCGCTAACATGGGTCAATTGCTGCACCTGCACAATGGACAGGTGGCCATTGCTGATATGCGTTTTGTGCATGGCAGTTTCGGGCGCACGGGCGAAGCCCTGAAAAAGTGCCTTGTTTTGGCCGCTCTGGGGCGTGGGCCATCAGGGGCAGTTGCGTCAGCCCTGCCATTCGCGCCGTATCAGTCCCGGCCCAAAAGCGACAGCATCTGCAAAGCTGCCGCCTCGGGCGACACCTCGCCCGCCGCGACCCGCGCGCCAAGGGCGGCCATCAAGCCGCGGGCAGGTTCACGGTCCAGCACCGACAGCAGGCCTTGGCGCACCTCTTCGCCAAACCAGTGGCGGGCCTGCTGTGCCCGGCGACTGTCCCAATGGCCATGGTTGCGACGCCATGCGGCAAGCGACTGCATTTCCTCCCATGCGCTTTGCAACCCGGTTTCCTGCACGGCCGAGACACAGGTCGTCTTGGGAAAGCCCTCGGGGTCTTGCGGGCGGCGGCGCAGCAGGCGCAGGGCACCGCTATAATCGGCCATGGTGCGCAGCGCGGCGGGTTTCAGATCGCCATCGGCCTTGTTCACCAAGATCAGGTCGGCCATTTCCATGATGCCGCGCTTGACGCCTTGCAATTCATCGCCGCCCGCCGGGGCCAAGAGCAGGATGAACAGATCGCAAATCTCGGCCACCACGGTTTCGGACTGGCCCACGCCCACGGTTTCGACCAGCACGATGTCAAATCCTGCCGCCTCGCACAGCGCCACGGCTTCGCGCGTGCGGCGGGCGACACCACCCATCTGCGCCTGGCTGGGCGAGGGGCGGATGAAGGCCTCCGGCTCTCGGCTCAGCCGTTCCATCCGGGTCTTGTCGCCCAGAATTGACCCCCCCGACCGCGCCGAGGATGGGTCCACCGCCAGCACCGCCACCCGCAGGCCCTGCGCCACCAGCATCATGCCAAACGCTTCGATGAAGGTGGATTTGCCCACCCCCGGCGTGCCCGAAAGCCCGATGCGCAACGCCTGCCGCCCGGAGGCCCGCGCCAGTGCCACCAACTCGACCGCCTGCGCCCTGTGATCGGCGCGCCCGCTTTCCACCCGCGTGATGGCCCGCGCCAGCGCCCGGCGGTCGCCCGCGATCACCGCTGTTGCCAGCTCTTGCACATTCATCGCCGTCACCATCGCGTCACCTGTCTGCATTATTGTGGTGTTTCTTGCCCGATCCCGGCAAGCTTCGCCAGTCCAAGTCTGACAGGATGCCCGATGCGCCGCGCGTTGACAGTTCTGAGTCTTGTTGTTTTGCCCCTGCTTGCCGCGGCCCCGATGGCCCGGGCCCAAAGCGCCACGGATGCGGGAAGTTTTACGGTCACCGTTGCCGGCATAAAGGCGGGCACCTTCCGCTTCAAGGCCAGCCTGAACGGCAAACGCTACAGCGTGACCTCGCAAGCCGCCACCGCCGGGCTGGGTGCCGTGCTGAAGTCGTTTACCATGGACAGCAAGGTTGAGGGGGTTGCAAAAGGCCGTGCCTTGCAACCCAGAAGCTATGTGTCGAAAGGGCAGGGTGAGCACGAAGGACGCGGGGCCGAAATCGCCTATGACGGGGCGACGCCCCGGGTCGTGCAGTTTTTCGGCATGCCAGACCCCGAGGCCCCCAGCATTGCGCCCGACGATATGATCGGCACCGTGGACACCTTGACCGGCCTTTATGCCTTGCTGCGCGACACACCCGTCGATCAGATCTGTGACCTGAAACTGCGGTTGTTTGATGGTCACCGCCTCAGCCACGTCACGCTGACTCCCGGTCGCGGTGGCGATGGGGCCGTGACCTGCGATGGGGTCTATCACCGGGTGGCGGGCTATCCGCCGAAAGAGGTGAAAAAGCGCCGGAAATTCCCGTTCACCGTGATCTATGATGCGGTGGACGCCACCACCCTGCGCCCACGCGAGTTGACGATGGACAGCCCGTTTGGCCCCGCGCGCATGACCCGAGACTAAGGGGCGCCATCCCTGTGGCGCAAGGGGCCGCGCCCGGCGTGGCCCTGTTGCACCACGGCGGCCCCCTTGCACGACGGTTGCCTTGGCCCTAACCCGGGCGGCATGGCCGATCCGCTTCCCATAGACGACAGTCTGCCCGCCCTGTGCGCTGCCCTTGCGGCACAGGGTCAGGCGGTGCTGCAAGCGCCGCCCGGCGCGGGCAAGACCACCCGCGTGCCGCTGGCGTTGTTGTCGCAGGTCACCGGCCGCATCCTGATGCTGGAACCGCGCCGCCTTGCCGCCCGCGCCGCCGCCGCCCGCATGGCCGACACGCTGGGCGAAAGCCTTGGCCAGACCGTTGGCTACCGCATCCGGGGCGAGGCGAAGGTCAGCGCCCTCACACGGATCGAGGTGGTGACCGAAGGCATCCTGACCCGGATGATCCAGTCGGATGCCGATCTGCCCGGCGTCGGGCTGGTGATCTTTGACGAGTTTCACGAACGCTCATTGCAGGCCGACCTTGGCCTTGCCCTGGCGCTGGAAATCCGCGGCGCCCTGCGGCCCGACCTGCAACTGCTGGTGATGTCGGCCACGCTGGATGCAGGTCCGGTGGCCGCTCTGATGGGGGATGCGCCGCTGATCACCTCGCAAGGCCGCGCCTTTGCGGTGGAAACCCGCTGGCTGGCCCGCCCGCCCGATGCGTCACAGCGCCATGAGGCCGCGGTGGCCGCGCTGATCCGCCAAGCGCTGGACGAGGTGCCCGAGGGCGATGTGCTGGCCTTTCTGCCCGGCGAGGGCGAGATCCGGCGTGTCGAGGGGTTGCTGTCGGGCCTGCCCGGCGTGACCATTCGCCCGCTGTTCGGCGCGATGGATTTTGCCGCCCAAGCAGCCGCCCTTGCCCCCGCGCCGGGGCGCAAGCTGGTGCTGGCCACGTCGATTGCCGAAACCTCGCTGACCATTCCGGGCGTGCGGGTGGTGGTCGATGGCGGGCGGGCACGGCGCGCCCGGTTCGATGCGGCCTCGGGCATGTCGCGGCTGGTGACCGATCGGGTGACCAAGGCCGAGGCCGAACAGCGCCGCGGCAGGGCAGGGCGGGTGGCCCCGGGGGTGTGCTACCGGCTGTGGACGCGCGGCGAAGAGGGGGGGCTGGCCACCTTTCCGCCCGCCGAGATCGAGGCCGCCGACCTGACGCTCTTGGCGCTGGATCTGGCGCTGTGGGGCGCGGCCGACCTGCCGTTCCTGACCCCGCCGCATCCGGGGATGCTGGCCGAGGCGAGAAGCCTGCTGCACGGCCTTGGGGCGTTGGATGACAAAGGCCACATCACCGCCCATGGCCGCGCGCTGGCCGCGCTGCCGCTGCACCCGCGTCTGGCGCATATGCTGGTGATCGCCGGGCCCAAGGCCGCGCCCTTGGCGGCTTTGCTGGCCGAACGCGACCCGTTGCGTGGTGCAGGCCCCGATCTGCTGGCGCGGCTGAAGGCGATCGACATACCGCCCGCCGACGCCCACCGCCCCACGATTGACCGTATCCGCGACGAGGCCCGCCGTCTGGCCCGCGTGGTGACACAGGCGCAAATCCCCGGCCTGTCGCCGGCCCAGATGGCGGCGCTGGCCTATCCCGACCGCATCGGCCTACGCCGCAAGGGCGATGCGCCGCGCTGGGTGCTGTCGGGTGGCAAGGGCGCGGCGATGGCCGCTGGCCCGCCGCTGGCGCAGGCGCGGCTGATCGTGGCGACCGATCTGGACGGTGACCCGCGTGAGGCGCAGATCCGGCAAGCCGCCAGCCTGACCGAGGCCGAGGTGCGCGCACTGTTCGCCGATCAGATCACCTGGCGCGAGGTCTGCGACTGGTCGCGCCGCGATGGACGGGTGATCGCCCGGCGTGAAGAGCGCCTGGGCGCCCTGACCCTGGCCGAACGCCCCTGGCCTGACGCCCCGCCCGAGGCGATGGCCCGCGCCGCCCTTGACGGCCTGCGCCAGATCGGCCTGCCGTGGAGCGCCTCTGCCCGCCGCCTGCGCGCCCGCCTGCGCCTTGCGCGGGGCGACGATTGGCCCGGGGTCGAGGACGACGCCCTTCTGGCGCAGGCCGAAGACTGGCTTTTGCCGCATCTTGCCGGGCGCAAGACCGAAGTCGACCTGCGCGCACTGGACCTGACCGAGCCGTTGAAAACCCTGATCGGCTGGGACCGCATGGCGCAGACCGACGCCCGCGTGCCGGCCAGCTATGAAACGCCGCTGGGCCGCAAGATCGCCATCGACTATGACGGTGACCACCCGGCCATCGAGGTGCGCCTGCAAGAGATGTTCGGTGTCACCCGCCACCCCACCGTGGGCGCGCAGCACCTGCCGCTGCGCATCACCCTTTTGTCGCCGGCGCAGCGCCCGGTGCAGGTGACGCTGGACCTGCCGGGGTTCTGGGCCAACAGCTATGCCGAGGTGCGCCGCGACATGCGCGGCCAATACCCGCGCCACCCCTGGCCCGAAGACCCCACCACCGCCGACCCCACCCTGCGCGCCAAGCCGCGCGGAACCTGAAGGCAAAGGTGCGGCTGCGCCGCATTGTTTTTTCTCTCGGCTCTGGCCTGCGGCCAACCGCCGAGGCCGTTTGCCTCCGGCGGGAGTATTTGTCCAAGCAGCAAGCGCAGGCCGCGCCCCTGATTTGCTGCTTTGAAAATACTCCGGGGTGAGGCGCGGCACGCGCCGAGGGGCAGCGCCCCTTTCTGCCGTGGGATTTGGGTGAATCGCTTGACGAGGGCGGCAATCGCGCGTAACAGCGGGCATCGAATTGGGGCCGCGCTTGCGTGGGCCCTGTTGTTTTGTCACCCACGCCGTGAGGGCGTTGACTCGAAGGATCACGACCATGTCGCGCGTTTGCGAACTGACGGGCAAGGGCCCGATGACCGGCAACACGATCAGCCACGCGAACAACAAGTCGCGTCGCCGGTTCTTGCCCAATCTGAATGACGTTACCATGATGTCGGACGTTCTGGGCCAGTCGTTCAAGCTGCGGGTTTCGGCTGCGGCCTTGCGGACTGTGGATCACCGGGGTGGACTGGACGCTTTCCTTGCCAAGGCCAAGGATGTGGAACTGTCCAGCACGGCGCTGAAGATCAAGAAAGACATTGCAAAGGCGCAGACCGCCGTCTGAGTGTTTGCTGATGTTGATGCTTGCCCCGCCTGCGCTGTCGCGTTGGCGGGGTTTTTCGTTGTGGTGACGCGGGGCCTTTCCTTTGCGGTTGGGCACCCTTAAGTTCAGCCGATGCAGATACGGCTGTTCCTTGCGCTGATGCTGTCGATGGTCCTTGGCCTGGTGTCGGGGACGATGGCGGTTGCCCGGGTCGGTGCCATCGGCGTGACCGAGGTGACGCTCTGTTCGGGCGCTGGTGTTGTGACCGTGGCGCTGGACGCCGATGGCAACCCGACCGGTCCGATGCATCCCTGCCCGGATTGTCTGGCGGGGTTTGGTCTGGCGGTGGTGCCGGTGCTGCCGGTCGGGCGGGGCCAAGTAGCGCGCAGATCCGTGCTGCTGCCGCCAACGGATGCGCGGGCCGCGCCGCAGGTTTCGCTGCCGCCACAGGCGCGGGGGCCGCCGACGGCGCTGTAATCGCGGTTCGGCCTTACATCCCCCCCATTCAAGGAAATCTGCCATGTCTGCTTATCGCACCCTGTTGGCCGCTGCGGCGGCTGTTGTTGCGTTGTCGTTTCCGCTTGCCGCCGAGGATCTGCCCGAGGGTATTCAAATCCAAGACCCCTATGCCCGCGCCATGGGCGGCATGGGAAAATCGGGTGCCGTGTTTTTTGTCATCCAGAACAATACCGGCAGCGATGACCGCCTGATCGACGCCCGTGCCGATGTGGCGAAAAAGGTGGAACTGCACACCCACAAGGACGATGGTCAGGGCATCATGCAGATGTTGCATGTGCCCGAAGGCTTTGCCATTGCCAGTGGTGAGAGCCACGCCCTGGCCCGGGGCGGCGACCACGTCATGCTGATGGGGCTGACCCGTGACCTGGCACCCGGTGAGGTGTTCCCGCTGACCTTGGTGTTTGAACAGGCGGGCGAGGTCATCGTCGAGGTGCCGCTGGACAATGACCGCAAACCCGCGGCGATGGGCGCTGGCATGGGCAATATGGGCGGCAATATGGGCGGCGCCATGGGTAACGGCATGCCGGGCCAGAAGACCGGCGGCTAGGCTGGCTTGCCATTCCACGGGGCAGGGGGCTTTGCCGCGCCCTGCGCATGTGGCATCCTGTGTGACATGACGCATCGTATCCTGTTTGTCTGCCTTGGCAACATCTGCCGATCCCCCACCGCCGATGTGGTGTTTCGGCAGTTGGCGCATCAGGCCGGGCTGGAGGTTGTGGTGGACAGCGCGGGCACCGGCGGCTGGCATGTGGGCGCGCCACCGCATCCGCCGATGATTGCTGCCGCCGCCCGACGTGGCTATGACCTGCGCCCGCTGCGGGCGCGGCAGGTGAACCGGCCCGATTTCACGCGGTTTGACCGGATCGTGGTGATGGACAGCACCAATTTGCGCGATGTCTTGCACCTGCGCCAAGGTCAGGGCACCGCGCCCGAATTGTTCCTGAGCCATGCAGCCCAAACCGGGCTGACCGATCTGCCCGATCCGTATTTTACCGGCGATTTCGACCAGACGCTGGATCTGGTCGAGGCCGCCGCGGCCGGTCTGATCCGGGCATTACGCGCGGATCACTGCGCGCAATAGGCCTCGGCCTGTTCGCCAAAGCTTTTGTAGCGCGCCCAGAAGTCATTGTCGGCGTTGGATTTTGACATGCGCACGCTTTGCGCCCGTTCAGGGTCCCTGAAGAACACCGCCGCCTTGCGCTGATCGGTGCCGCGCAGCGTCATATCGGCCACCTGCTGAATACAGGCGCAGACCTGGCGGTTGGCGGCCTGCCGGTCTGATTGCAGGCAGGCCCGCTCGATCGGGCCGGCCACGGCGGTGGTTGCGGTCAGGGAAAGCAAAAGGCCGACACAGGCCGCCTGCACAACTGGTTTCATGGTTCACTGCCTCTTTGCCGGATACGGGGGGGAAACCCACCGCTTCGATCCTTGTTTTGCCATGGCAGCATGCCAAATCGTAGCCGTTCTTACAATGCCACCGCGCGATTGGCTGGCGTATCGGCCAGACAGGCCATGGTTCGTGGTCTGCGTCGCAAACGCTACAAGATCAGGGGTGGAATCGCAAAACAAGGGACTTGCCTGCCAACGCGCGGCTTGCCCTCGCACGGCGGGCCTGCGTCACGCCGCGCAGAATCACCCACAAGGGCCGGTCGCTGGCAGGCCGTGCAACAGACCATCACGCGCAATCCGAAACGCTGCGCGCAAACCCCTTCCCGCCCCCATATTTCCAAGCTATATGCGGCCCATGACCCAGCTTGATCTCATCCGCAATTTCTCGATCGTGGCCCATATCGACCACGGCAAATCCACCCTTGCCGACCGGCTCATTCAGTTGACCGGAACGGTGGCTGCGCGCGATATGAAGGCGCAGATGCTGGACAGCATGGATATCGAACGCGAACGTGGCATCACCATCAAGGCCAACACGGTGCGGATCGAATACCCGGCCAAGGATGGCAAGACCTATATCCTGAACCTGATCGACACCCCCGGCCACGTTGACTTTGCCTATGAAGTGTCACGCAGCATGCGGGCCGTTGAAGGCAGCCTGCTGGTGGTGGATGCGTCGCAGGGGGTTGAGGCGCAGACACTGGCCAACGTCTATCAGGCGCTGGATGCGGGGCACGAGATTGTGCCGGTCCTGAACAAGATCGACTTGCCGGCAGCCGAGCCCGAACGGGTCAAGCAGCAGATCGAGGATGTGATCGGGCTGGATGCGTCGCAAGCCATCAACATCTCGGCCAAATCCGGCCTTGGTATCCCTGACGTGCTGGAGGCAATCGTTACCCGCCTGCCCGCGCCCAAGGGCGACCGCGATGCGCCGTTGAAGGCGATGCTGGTTGATTCGTGGTATGACAGCTATCTGGGCGTGGTCGTGATGATCCGCGTCATCGACGGGGTGATCCGCAAGGGCGACCGCATCAAGATGATGCAGACCAACGCGGTCTACGGCGTTGACAAGCTGGCGGTGCTGAAGCCGCAGATGGTGGATATTGACGAGCTGGGGCCGGGCGAGATCGGCATCTGGACCGGCTCGATCAAGCAGGTGCGCGACACCCGGGTGGGCGACACCATCACCACCGAGCGCAAGGGTTGCGAAACCCCGCTGCCCGGCTTCAAGCCGGCGCAACCGGTGGTGTTCTGCGGGCTGTTTCCGGTCGATGCCAATGATTTCGAAGACCTGCGCGACGCCATCGAAAAGCTGCAACTGAATGATGCGTCGTTCAGTTCCGAAATGGAAACCAGTGCCGCCCTTGGCTTTGGCTTTCGCTGCGGCTTTCTGGGCCTGTTGCACCTTGAGGTGATCCGCGACCGGCTGGAGCGTGAGTATGACCTTGACCTGATAACCACAGCCCCTTCGGTGGTGTTCAAGCTGCACATGAAGGACGGCGAGGTGCGCGATCTGCACAACCCCGCCGACATGCCCGACCTGACCTATATCGACCACATCACCGAACCGCGGATCAAGGCCACCATCATGGTGCCCGACGAATACCTCGGCGATATCCTCAAGCTGTGCCAGGACCGCCGCGGCATCCAGATGGACCTGTCCTATGCCGGCAACCGCGCCATGGTGGTCTATGACCTGCCGTTGGCCGAGGTGGTGTTCGATTTCTACGACCGGCTGAAATCGGTCACCAAGGGCTATGCCAGCTTTGACTATGTGATCAGCGAATACCGTGAGGATTTTCTGGTCAAGATGTCGATCCTGGTGAACGAGGAACCGGTGGATGCCCTGTCGATGATGGTCCACCGCGACCGTGCCGAGGCCCGGGGCCGGGCGATGGTGGAAAAGCTGAAAGAACTGATCCCCCGGCATATGTTCAAGATCCCGATCCAGGCCGCGATTGGCGCCCGGGTGATCGCGCGTGAGACGTTGAGTGCCATGCGCAAGGACGTGACCGCGAAATGCTATGGTGGCGACGCCACGCGAAAGCGCAAGCTGCTGGACAAGCAAAAGGCCGGCAAGAAGAAGATGCGCCAGTTCGGCAAGGTCGAGATCCCGCAAGAGGCGTTTATTTCGGCGCTGAAGATGGATTCCTGATTTTCCAAAGTCTGGGAAAGGTCGTTGACAGCGATCAGTATGGCGTGGGTTGGCCGGCGAGGGGCAACGGTTTTCAGGGACTTTGAACAGCCAGCCCGTTGCCAACAGGCCGCACCCCGCACTCCGATGACCAATCTGCCACGCCCCCGGTGGGGGGCGCCGCCCGAAGCCCCGCCCCTTTACACCCGTGCCGACTCCAGCGCAGCCGCGAGTGTCCGCACCGCGCCCTTGCGGGCGTCGCCCAGGATGACGGCCTCGGTGCAGTGTGTGGAATGGCCGGTGGCCGTGCAGGGGCACCAACCGCTGGCGTCGGTCAGGTCGGCGCTGCGGGCGATGGCCCCGGCTTGCAGTGGCGGGATGAAGTTCACCACATCGGCGGTCAGCCGTCCGGCGTCGGTCTCGATCCAGCCCCGGCGGACGTCGACCGCGCGCACCAACGCGCCGTCCTGCGCGGTCAGCCATGCGGTCTGGCCCGCAAGGCGCTGATCCGCCGCCTGTTGTGCAAAAATGGTGGCAAGGCGGTTGTCGGTGCTTTCGTCCAGCACGGTCAGCCGGGCTGCGGTCCGCCGGATGGCAAGCAGGCGCGCCAGGGTCAGCGCGCGGTCAAGTGCTGCTTGCGGATGGCTTTGGCCCCTTGGCGGCAGGCGCAGCACCACATGGCCGTTGTCGCGCAGCGCAGCCAGTTGCGCTGTCAGCCGGCGCGCCTCATGCGGGGTGCCCCAGGCGGCGGGCGAGGCGTGGCGGGCCATGGCATCCAGCCCGGCGATCGATTCGGGGCGCGGCGCGGTGCCGGGGGCCACAAACAGCCGGTCAAAGGCAAGCCGCCGGCCCGAGAACAGCGCCAGGCGGGCGGCGGTCCAGTCGATTTGTGTCACGTCATCCAGCACCACCTCGACCCCGGCGCGGCGCAGCGTGTCAAGGCTGACACCTGCCCCCGGCCGGTCAAAGCGCGCCGGCGCCGCATCAAGGCCGCGGCCAAGGCGTGTGGGGTCGCGTTCCAGCAACAGAACCGTCGCCTTGGGATGGGCAGCCCGCAAGGCCAGGGCGGCATGGGCGCCCGCCGGGCCACCGCCGACAACGGCCAGCCGGTCCTTTGGCAAGATCGCAAGGCCGGTGCCGGCCGTCATGGTGGCGGCCATCAGACCAAGGGCAAAGTGGCGGCGGCTGGGCGTGAACATCGGACGGTCTCCTTTGGGGCGAAGGGGGGCAGGTCAGCGCTTTTTTTCAAGCAGTTCGGCCTCGGGGTGGATGGGGCGGTAGATCTCGACCCGGTCGCCTGCCTTCAGCGGCCGGTCCAGCGTGCAGATCTGCCCGAAGATGCCGATCTTCATCACCGCAAGGTCGATTTCAGGAAATTGCGCCAGCAGGCCCGAGCGGTCGATGGCGTCGCGCGCGGTTGCGGTTTCCGGCACATCGACGTGTTTCCAGACCTGCACGGTGGGTTTGGCATAGGCGACGCCGACGATCATGATGCCTCGCTTGTGTCAGATACTGCGTCAAGGCTGCCTGCCGCCGTGAACACCCGTTCGGTCCTGCGCGCGGCGATTTCCTGCTCAGTGCCGGGTTTGCGGGCGTCAAATGCCGCTTTCGTAGCCAGGATCAGCCCCAGCACGATGAACCCGCCCGGTGGCAGGATCAGGATCAGAAAGCCCGGATAATCGGGGAAAATGGTCTGTTCCAGAAAGCCGAACTGCGGCCCCAGCAGCAAGGATGACCACCGGCACCCGCAGGTTCTGCACCGGCAGGCCCATCATCGGCCCGCCCAGCAGCACCCGGTCCGGGTCGCCCACAAGGCCGCCACAAAAGTTCAGCACATCGGCAACCGGGGTTCCGATCAGCACCGGCACATTGGCCTGGCGCGCCACCGCGCTGCCGGACACGGTGACGATGCGCGAAATCAGCGGCTCGCCGTAGCGCACCGCCAGATGCACCGCATGGGCGGTGCCGACGTTGTAGACCAGCACGCCGATTTCGGCGATGCGGGCCCGCGCCGGGGTTTCCTTGCCGGTCACCGCCAGCACCAGATGCTTGGCCGACCCCATCTGTTATTGCGTCGGCACCACGGAAATGCTCACCGGGATGCCCAGAGCCTGCTTGAAGCGGCGCAGCGCGCTGATCGCGTCGGGCTTGTTCGCCTCGATGGCGATGATGATGCGGTGCACGCCCAGGGCTCGGCCCATGATGCCCGCGCCATCGACCAGTTCTTCGGCGTTCTCGCGCATCAGGTGGTCATCGCAGGTCAGATATCCGCCCGCCGATGGTGGTGGACACCTGGTATGACGACACGCTGCTGACCGCCTTTGGCCGGCGGGGCGGCGATTGGGGGCTGGTGCAGGGCGTCAGCCGGGCGGGCGGGCTGGTCGATGCCTTTACCCGCGCCTATGATGCACGGGGCACCGAGGTGGTGGCCCCCGATCCGGCGTGGACGACGCTGATCTACAAGCCCTATGGTCTGGCGCGGCCCGGGTCATCCTTCCTGATGTCGGACAGCGACTATGTCGAGGTGCTGACCGAGATCGACATCCAGACCCCGATCCCGGCCGAGGTGCAAAACCGCCGCACCGGCCGGCCGTTCCTGTTTCTGGGCTGCCGGTTTGATGACCAGTTGTTGCGCATCTATGCCCGCCAGATTGCCAAACGATCAAGCACCGGCCATATCGCGCTGTTGCCCGGACCGATCAGCCGGATGGAGGCAAGGTTCCTCGACGAGCTTGATATCCGGCGGCTTGATCTTGACCTTGACGCGCTGACGTCAAGGCTTGGTGCCGTTCCGCAGCAGGTTGATTAAGGTCGAAGGCCGAATGGCGAAGGCTGGGCGCTGGCGCGTTAGGTCGCGGCCTCCGGTGCTGACGTAAGGTTCGACAGCACCACGGCGATCATGCGTTCGATCTGGTCGGTCGGTACGCCCGAGATGCGCCTTTCCAGACCCAGCAGTACGATGCCATGCACCGATGAAAACAGCGCCCGCGTCATTAGGTCGATCTGGGCCGCCGGCCAATCAGGAAAGATCTGGCGCAAGGGGGCTGCGATGATGGCAAACAGCTTGGCCAGTTCGGCAAGATACCAGTCCGGCACGGCGGCATCGGTTGACATTTCCAGATCGAACAGCGCCCGCCATGACCGGGTATGGGTCGCGGCAAAGTGCAGATAGGCGTGTGACATGGTGATCAGCGCATCGCGCGGTGGCAGGGCGCGGCCGTCAAGCGATGCGGTGACCGCTGCGCCAAGCTGCTGAAAGGTGCGCCCGTTTACCGCCATCACCAGATCATTGAGATCGGCAAAGGCGTTGTAGATCGCCCCCACCGAACAGCCAGCCTCGGCCGCCAGATCGCGGGCTTTCAGCGCGGGCAGACCCTGTTCGGCAATCACCCGCTCGGCAATGTCGGTCAGGCGCGCACGCAGGTCTTCGCGGCGCGCTTCGGTCTTGGTCGGTGTCTTGGCCATCGCTTGCCTCGGTGAACTTTGTTCAAGGATAGCCTGTGCCATGGCAAAGCGCAAATCAGGTCTTGTGCGGCAAGGCCGAGGGCGCGCCGCCCTCAAACCGGTTGCCGTTGGAATAATCGCACGGGCCCTCTTGCATCTGCAAATGCAGCGCGGTGCCGGTGTAGGGGTGGGCGCGGGCAAGTTCTTCGTCAAAGTCGATGCCCAGACCGGGGCTTTCGGGCGGCAGGATATAGCCTGCGTCCCAGGTGATCGTGTTGCGGATCAGCTTTTGGTGAAACGCCCCGCCGGTTTCAATGGTCTCGGCCATCAGCAGGTTGGGGATTGAGGTGGCAAGGTGGATGTTGGCCGCCCATTCCACGGGCCCTGCATAAAGATGCGGCGCGATTTCGGCGTTGAACACCTCGGCCATGGCGCTGATCTTCCTGGCCTCCCAGATGCCGCCGACGCGGCCGAGTGCGGGTTGCAGGATCTTGACGCCGCCATGCCGCAACAGCGCGCCAAACTCGGCCTTGGTGGTCAGCCGCTCGCCCGTGGCAAAGGGCACGCGAACCTGCCGCGCGACCTCGGCAAACTCGGCCAGATTGTCGGGCGGGATCGGTTCTTCATACCACAGCGGGTTGTAGGATTCCAACGCGCGGCCCAGACGGATGGCGCCTGCGGTGGTGAACTGGCCATGGGTGCCGAACAAAAGATCGACCCGATCGCCCACAGCCGCACGGATGGCGCGGCAAAAGGCGACCGAGCGGGCGATGTCGGAAAGCGCCGGCTGATGCCCGCCGCGGATGGTGTAGGGACCGGCGGGATCGAACTTCACCGCCGTGAAGCCAAGATCCATGAATCGCACGGCGGCACTGGCGGCGGCATCGGGGTCGACCCAGAAGTCGGGGCTTTCATTGCCCGGTTCGGGGTAAAGGTAGGTATAGCTGCGGATGCGGTCGTTCATCCGCCCGCCCAGCAGCGCCCAGACCGGGCGGTTGCGGGCCTTGCCCAGAATGTCCCAGCAGGCGATCTCCAGCCCGGAAAACGCGCCCATCACGGTCAGGTCGGGGCGCTGGGTGAAGCCTGACGAATAGGCGCGGCGGAACATCATCTCGATGTTTTCGGGGCTGTCACCCTGCATGTGGCGCGCGAAGACGTCTTCGATCACCGCAACCATGGCCTTGGGGCCGACGCTGGAGGCATAGCATTCGCCATAGCCGGTGATGCCGCAGGCGGTGGTCAGCTTGGGAAAGATCCAGTAGCGCCCGCCCCAGCCCGGAAACGGCGGGGCGACGATGAAGATCTCAAGGTCTTGCAGCTTCATGCCAACGCTCCTGTCTTGGGGCCTGTCTTGGGGCCGGCACCGGGGGGCTTTGCGCCCCCCGGACCCCCCGCGGGGTATTTGGGCCAAGAGGAAATCTGGGCGGCGTTTCAGGCTTGGGTGCGCTGATTTGCGACCTGTGGGGGTCGCTTTCCGGACCTGATCCGGGGGCCCAGCACGTGCAGGGCAATGCAGGCCAGCATCATCAGCGCGGCAAGCAGGAACGGCGCGCCGGGGGCGAAGACCGGGGCGCCGGCTTTGGTGAACAGGCTGAAAGTGGTGGTCATGATCAGCGGTGAGGTGATCATGGCGATGGCGTTGAGGCTGGCCAGCACGCCCTGAAGTTCACCCTGCGCATCGGCGGGGGCCGAGCGGCTGGCCAGCGCCTGCAGCGAGGGGGTGACGGCACCGCCAAGCGCGGTGAGCGGGGTGATGATCAGCGCGAGCGTGGGAGAGGTGACAAACCCAAGCGCGGTCAGGGTGACGACATCGACCCACATGCCGTAATGTGCGGCGCGGTGTTCGCCCCAGCGCCGGATCATCGGCCCGACCAGCAGCGCCTGACCGAAGGCAAAGCTGATGCCGTAGATCGCGAGCGAGATGCCGACCATGGCGCTGTCCCAGCCAAAGCGGGCCTGACCGTAATAGGCCCAGACGCTGGGATAGACGTTCATCGCGATGCCGAGGATCAAAAAGCAGGCCAGCGTCAGCCGGACGCCGGGCAGTTTGACAACCGCGCGCAGGGCCCCCAGCGGGTTGGCGCGTTTGAGCGAGAAGGCGCGGCGGGTGGCGTCGGTCACGGTTTCGGGCAGCACCAGCGCGCCGAAGATCATGTTGGCGATGGCAAGCGCCGAGGCGGCATAAAACGGCGCGCGGGTGTCAACGCCCGCGAGCAAGCCGCCGATCAGCGGGCCCAGCACGAATCCCACGCCAAAGCCCGCGCCGATCAGGCCAAAGCGCGCACCGCGCTGGTCAGGCGGGGTGATGTCGGCGATATAGGCGGTGGCGGTGGCATAGGTGGCGGCGGTGATGCCTGCGACCACGCGGGCGGCCAGCAGCACCCAGATCGTGCTGGCGGTGGCCATCACCAGATAATCGGCGGCCATGATCAAGAGCGACAGCAAAAGCACCGGGCGGCGGCCATAGCGATCAGACAGCGAGCCCAGCACCGGGCCGAACAGGAACTGCATGACGGCAAACGATGTGGCCAGCACGCCCCCCCACAGGGCGGCATCGGCAAGGTCGCGGCCGGTCACCTCGCGGATCAGGTCGGGCATCACCGGAAAGATCAGGCCGATGCCAATCGCATCCAGCGTGACGGTGGCCAGAATGAAGGTCAGCGCGAGTCTGGGCGTCTGGGGTGGGGCAGGCTGAGGCATGGTGTGATCCGGCCCCGATGCGGGGTGTTGGGCACAGCTTAGGGGCTGGACAGGGTCTGTGCAATCGCGTGCAGGCGGGTGGCAAGCGCGTCTGGGCAGGCGAAGAATGGGGAGTGTGAGGTCGGCAGGGTGCTGTGGTAGCCGGCGGCGCAATCTTGCGCAATGGTCTGTTGATACTCGGGCGGGATGGCGCGGTCATCGGTGCAGCGAATGTAGTGGCGCGGCAGGGATTGTGATCGTTCGGTCAGGGTCAGCGGGGTTTCCTGCGGCGCGATCGGTTCGGGCGTCAGGCACAGCGCGGCAAGGGTCTGGGCCTGCGGATCGCAATCGTGGTAGAACAGGGCATTGATCTGGGCAGGGTCGAAGCTGAAGGTGGTGCGGTCGGCATCGACGCGGATCGCCGGGACCAGCGGTTGCCGGGGGCTTGCCCGGCGCATGTCGGCCAGCGACAGGCCCGACACCGGCGCATAGGCGCAGACATAGACCAGCGCGGCAATGTGGGTCGGGTCATGCTCGGCCGCGGCGGTGATCGGAAAGCCGGCCATCGAGTGGCCGACGACGATGGTCGGGCGGTCAAGGGCTGCGCAGATCGCCTTGGCATAGCTGTAGAGCGTCACCTGACCCGCGGGGGTATGATCGCGGCCATGGCCGGGCAGGTCGATGGCGCGGGCGGTATGGCCAAGGTCGGCCAGCGCCGGAATGACACGGTGCCAGCACCAGGCGCCATGGCATGAGCCATGGATCAGCAGGAAATCAGACATGGCCGATGCTCTCCAGAAACTCTGTCAGAAGGGTGGCATAGTCGGCGGGCTTTTCCACCATCGGAAGATGGCCCGCGCCGCGAAGCAGCGCAAATCGGCTGCCCCGGATCAGATCGGCGGTTTCCTTGACCAGATCGGGCGGGGTTGATCCGTCATTGGCCCCGGCGATGGCCAGCGTCGGCAGGGTCAGCGCGGCGGTGGGGGTGTAGAAATCGGTGCCGGCAATTGCAGCGGCGGCGCCGATCCAGCCCTGAACCGGGGTGGCCAGCAGCATGGCGCGACAGGCGGGCATCTGGGGCAGATCGCGCCAGCGGCGGCCAAACCACCGCTCCAGCGTTGCGTCGGCCACCACCTCCAGCCCGTCCGCCTGCACCGCAGCGATCCGGGTCTGCCATTGCGCGGGCGTGCCGATGCGGGCGGCGGTGTTTGACAGCACCATGGCGCGGACCAGATCCAGCCGCTTGGTGGCCAACCCTTGCGCCACCATGCCGCCGATCGACAGGCCGACCACCACGGCGTCACTCAGGGCGAAATGCGCCATCAGGCGTTCGACATCATGGATCAGCGCGCCCATGGCATAGGGGCCGGGTGGCACGTCCGACAGCCCATGGCCGCGCATGTCGGCCCGCAGGATGCGGTGGCGCGGCATCAGCGACACAACCCCATCCCACAGCCGCAGGTTGGTGCCCAGAGCATGCAGCAGCACCACGGGCGGCGCCGAGGCCGGGCCAGAGAGTTCGGCATTCAGCCGCAGGTCGGGAAAGAAGATCAGGGGCATGGCTCAGGCAAACCGTGACAGGGCAAGGGCAAAGCTGGCGGGGTCGGTGTTGCCGCCACTGGCCACACAGATCACCGGATCAGAGGTGGGGTGAAACAGCGCGGCAGCAAGGCCGACCGCCCCGCCCGGTTCCAGCACAAGGCGGAAGTGGGTGAAGGCAAGGGCCATGGCGTGCAGGGCCTGATCGTCAGTTACCGTCATGCCCGGCCCGGCAAGGCGGTGCAGGATCGGCAGGGTCAGGGTGCCGGGGGTGGGGGTCAGGGTCGCGTCGCAGATCGAGCCGGTGGTGGTGGCATTGCGCTGGTCTGTTCCGCTTGCCAGCGAGCGCGCCATGTCGTCAAACCCCACAGGTTCCACCGTGTGGACGCGCAGGCCCGGGGCGCGGGCTTCCAGCGCCAGCGCGATGCCCGACGACAACCCGCCGCCGCCACAGCAGACCAGAACCTGCGCCGCATCTATTCCGGCGTCGCGGGCTTGCGTTGCGATTTCCAGCCCGACGCTGCCTTGCCCGGCGATCACCTGCGCATCGTCAAACGGTTTGATCAGGGTCAGCCCCCGGTCAGCGCACAGGCTGGCGGCAAGCGTGTCGCGGTCATCGGTGGCGCGGTCGTAAAGCACCACCTCGGCCCCATAGGCGCGGGTGTTGGCGATCTTTACCTGCGGCGCGTCAGCGGGCATCACCACCACCGCAGTCAGGCCGTGCCGGCTGGCGGCAAGCGCCACGCCTTGACCGTGGTTGCCAGACGACATCGCCAGCACGCCCCTTGTGCCGGGCGGCAGGGCCGAAACGGCTGACCATGCGCCACGAAACTTGAACGATCCGGTCAATTGCAGACATTCGGCCTTGAGGAAGATGCGCTTGCCAAAGGCCGCGTCCAGCAACGGCGCATTCAGCAAGGGCGTGACACGGGCATGACCCTTCAGGCGCTGGGCGGCGGCGTCGATCTGGGCCGGGGTCATGCGCAGGCTTTCAGGAAGGCGTGGATCACCGCCAGCGAGGCAGGTTCATCCAGAAACGGGATATGCGCGCGGTCGGGGATTTCGGCAAACAGCATGTCGGGGCGGCGGCGGCGCATCTGCGCGGCAACATCCCCCGACAACAGGTCCGAGTTTGCGCCGCGCAAAAGCGCCAGCGGCAGGCCGGCGCAGGCATCGAACAACGGCCACAGGTCTTGCGTCGCGCCTTGGAAGGCGGTCAGAAAGGCCGGGCGCAGGGCTGGGTCATAGGTGATGCGCAACCCGTCCGGCGTTTGCGCGTAGTGCAACCGTGCCTCGTCCAGCCAACGGCTGTCGGGCACATTGGCAAAGCCGGGCATCAGGCCGGGCAGGGTCTTGGCCAGGGCCGCATGGCTGCGGGCAGCAGGGTTGCGGCCCAGATAGGCAAGGATACGGTCCAGCCCCGGCGCATGGATCACCGGGCCTACGTCGTTCAACAGCAGCCCACGCAGGCGGGTGCGGGCAGTGGCGGCCAGATACATGCCGATCAGCCCGCCGCGCGAGGTGCCGATGATGGCGGCGCGGTCTACCCCCAGGTGATCCAGCAGGGCCAGCGCATCGCGGCCTTCTTGCGGCACGGTGTAGGTTGCCTCGCCGGTCCATTGGCTTTGGCCACGGCCGCGATAATCCATCCGGATCAGGCGGCAGGGTGGCAGGTGCGGGGCCGCATAGTCGAAATCGCCCATGGTGCGGGTCAGGCCGGGCAGGCACAGCACCGGCAACCCTGCGCCCTGATCGCGAAAGGCAAGGCGTGCGCCGTCGGGGGCGGTGAAGAATTCCGGGGCCGTAGAATCCGGGGCCGTGAAGAATGGGGGCATGGCGGGTCTTTCAGGCGTGGGGTCTTTCAGGCGTAGTCGGGCAAGGGCGTCAGGTCGGGCAGAATGCGGGCGGGCAGATGCGGCAGCCGGTCGATCGGGGCACCCAGACGGTTGACCCAGGCGGTGGCAAAGCCGAACCGCGCCGCCCCCGCCACATCCCAGCCATTGGCCGAAATGAACATCACCTGCGACGGCGGCACGCCCATCCGGGCCTCGACCAGCGCATAGACCGACGGGTGCGGCTTGTAGATGCCGACCGCTTCGACCGACAAGACCGCCTCGACCAGCCCGCCGATGCCCGCAGCCTGCACCGCGCTGTCCAGCATGGCGGGCGATCCGTTCGACAAGATCGCCATGCGCGCGCCCTTGGCCCTCAGCGCAGTCAGCGTGGACAAGACCTCGGGGAAGGGCGACAGCCGGTCATAAAGCGCAAGCAGGCGGGCGCGCAGGGTGCGGTCGGTGCCAAGGCCCTGCGCCTCCAGCGCCCAGTCCAGCGCATCGGCGGTGACGGTGGCGAAATCGGCATGCGCCCCCATGATCGCGCGCAACCAGGTGTATTCCAGCTGCTTGCGTCGCCAGTCCTCGGCCAGCCGCGGCCAATGCGGCCCGGCCCCGGCGTCGCGCGCAGCGGAAGTCACGTCAAACAGTGTGCCATAAGCATCAAAGACAAAGGCGCGTGGTCGCATCTGGCCCCCCCCCAAGCGGTCCTCTGCGCGAACCGTCGCACAGGGCGGCGGTAACGAAAAGGGGGGGCAGGTGCAGAGATGCTTGCCCCTGCCGCTTTGGTTGCCTAAACCCGTGGCCGGGGAATGAGGCAGGACCAGATGGCAAAACCGACAACGATCCTTGAAGAGCGGGCGACCTCGAAGCGGGTCAGCGCGTTGGGCGGGCTGGTGCCGTTCATGGCCCCCTATCGCGGTCTGGTTGCACTGGCGCTGCTGGCCCTTGTGCTGACAGCGGCGGTCAGTCTGATCCTGCCGCTTGCGGTGCGCCGGGTGGTGGACAATTTCAACGCCAGTGCCGGCATCCTTGACCTGTATTTCGGCGCGGCCATCGTGGTGGCCGGGTTGTTCGCCTTTGGCTCGGGCCTGCGCTATTACCTTGTTACCCGGTTGGGGGAACGGGTGGTGGCCGACATTCGCCGCGCGCTGTTTGACCGTGTGCTTGGCCTGTCGCCCGCCTTCTTTGAACGCATCCTGACCGGCGAGGTGCTCAGCCGGATCACCACCGACACCACGCTGATCCTGTCGCTGATCGGCTCGTCGATTTCCATCGCCTTGCGCAACTTCCTGATCCTGCTGGGCGGGCTGGTGCTGATGTTCCTGACCTCGGCCAAGCTGGCGGCGCTGGTCTTGCTGATCGTGCCGACGGTGGTGCTGCCGATCGTGTTTCTGGGGCGCAAGCTGCGCCGCCTCAGCCGCGAAAACCAGGACTGGATCGCGTCCTCGTCGGGCTCGGCGTCCGAGGCGTTGTCATCGGTGCAGACGGTGCAGGCCTTTACCCACGAAGGCCAGACCCGCGCCGCCTTTGCCGAAGTGACCGAGAAAAGTTTTCAATCCGCCAAGACCCGCATCGGCACCCGTGCCGTCATGACAATCATCGTGATCTTTCTGGTGTTTACCGGGATTGTCGGGGTGCTTTGGATGGGCGCGCGCGATGTGCGGGCCGGCGCGATGACCCCGGGCGAGTTGATCCAGTTCGTGATCTACGCGATCATGGTGGCAGGGTCGGTTGGGGCACTTTCGGAAATCTGGGGCGAGTTGCAGCGGGCCTCGGGCGCGACCGAGCGGCTGATCGAATTGCTGCATGCCAAAGACCCGGTCAATGACCCTGCCCAGCCCAAGGCGCTGCCGCGCCCGGTGCGCGGCGAGATCGTGTTTGACGCGGTCACGTTCCGCTATCCGGCGCGGCCCGAAACCTCGGCGCTGGACGGGGTGACGCTGCATCTGGCCCCGGGCGAGACGGTGGCGCTGGTTGGCCCGTCAGGTGCGGGCAAGACCACGATTTTGCAACTTCTGATGCGGTTCTATGACCCGCAAGGTGGCGCTGTGCGGCTGGATGGCATCGACCTGCGCGATCTGGCGCGCGACGATTTCCGTCGCAGCCTGTCACTGGTGCCGCAAGACCCGGTGATCTTTGCCATGTCGGCGCGCGACAACATCCGCTTTGGCCGCCCCGAGGCGAGTGATGCCGAGGTCGAGGCCGCCGCCCGTGCCGCCGCCGCGCATGAGTTCATCAGCGCGCTGCCGCAGGGCTATGACAGCTATCTGGGCGAGCGTGGGGTGATGCTGTCGGGCGGGCAGAAACAGCGGGTGGCGATTGCCCGCGCGATTTTGCGCGACGCGCCGGTGCTGCTGCTGGATGAGGCCACCAGCGCGCTGGATGCCGAATCGGAACGGCTGGTGCAGATGGCGGTCGAAAAGCTGGCCAAGGGCCGCACCACGCTGGTGGTGGCGCACCGTCTGGCCACGGTCAAACGGGCCGACCGGATCGTGGTGTTCGATCAGGGCAAGATCGTGGCACAGGGCAAGCATGATGATCTGGTGGCCGAGGGCGGGCTTTATGCCCGTCTGGCGCGCCTGCAATTCACTGACGGTGCGCTTTAGCGGCGTCAGCTTGGCGAAACGCCGGCCGTTTCTCCCGGTGATCCGGGTCAACCTGTCATTGCGTTGTCGCACCAGATGGGCATAGACTTTTGCTCCCTTGCGGCCTGGCCTGGGGCCAGACCCTGGGAAACGTGGAAAAGGAGTATGCCATGGGTGTGTGGAGTTTCGTCAAGGACGCTGGAAAATCGCTGTTCGGGGGCAAGGCCGAGGCCGCGACGCTGCCGGAAGCCGATGCACTGAAGGCCGAAATCAAGGATCTGGGGCTGGACACGACCGGCGTCGAGATCTCGGTTGACGGCGACAAGGTCAAGGTCGAGGGCAAGGCTGTGTCGCCCGAGATGAAGGAAAAGATCATTCTGGCCGTAGGCAACGTGGCCGGCGTGGCCGAGGTCGAGGCCGAAGACGATGAAGATGGTCCCGCGCCGCGGTTTCACACGGTCGAAAAGGGCGACACGCTGTCAGGCATCGCCAAGGCCACCTTGGGCAATGCCAATCGCTACATGGAAATCTATGAGGCCAACAAGCCGATGCTGACCCACCCGGACAAGATCTATCCGGGCCAGATGCTGCGCATCCCTGAATAAGGCTGGCGCTTTTGTGCTTCAAAAGGCGGCCCCGGTGGCCGCCTTTTTTTATGCCTGCCGCCGCCCATGCGTGACTTTGACGTTGCGTTTTCGTGACGCAGGGGTGCTTGGCAAAGCCTGCATTTGCCACCATGGTTTCGGACAGGGAAGAACAGGCCCCCCATCAACGGGGCCATCAGGGGAGGAAACCATGGGAAAATTCGTCACAAAGGCGGATATCGCCAGTATTGAAGCGGAAATGCCGTGGGCGCAGCGCCCGGTTGCGCGCACCATGTATGAGTTCGTGTCGGCAACCCGCGCCGCCCATGGATCGCGTCCGGCGGTCAGCTATCAGTTGCTGTCAGGCCCAGACACCAAGCGCGTCATGCTGACCTGGGCCGAATTGCACGCTCAGGTCACCCAGGCCGCCAATCTGTTTCGCAGCCTTGGTGTGGGGGACAAGGATGTGGTGGCCTACGTGCTGCCCAATGCCCCTGAAACCGTGGTCACGCTGATTGGCGGCGCGGTGGCGGGGATCGTCAACCCGATCAACCCGCTGCTGGAACCCGAACAGATCAGCGCCATCCTGCGCGAAACCAAGGCGCATGTCGTGGTCACGCTGAAGGCACTGCCGAAAAGTGATATGGCGCAGAAGGTGGCCGAGGCCGTGCGCCACGCGCCATCGGTCAAGACCGTGCTGGAGGTCGATCTGGTGCGCTATCTGTCGGGGGCCAAGAAGTATATCGCGCCGCTGATCCGGCCGAAAAACCCGATCCACCACGCCGCCAATGTGAAATCCTTTGCCGCAGAACTGGCCCGCCAGCCCGCCGACCGGCTGACCTTTGCCGATGTGCCGGATGACCGGGTGGCGGCCTATTTCCACACCGGCGGCACCACTGGCATGCCCAAGGTGGCGCAGCACAAGGTGTCGGGCATGGTCTACAACGGCTGGCTGGGCCAGCAGTTGCTGTTCAAGCCCGACGATGTGGTGATGTGCCCCCTGCCGCTGTTCCACGTCTTTGCCGCCTATCCCATTCTGATGGGCATGATCGCCTCGGGCGCGCATGTGGTGTTTCCCACGCCGCAGGGCTATCGCGGGGAAGGGGTGTTCGACAATTTCTGGAAGCTGATCGAACGCTACAAGGCAACCTACATGATCACGGTGCCGACCGCGCTGTCGGCGCTGATGCAGCGCGCGGTCGATGCCGATATCAGCAGCCTGCGCAGCGCGTTTTCCGGCTCGTCGCCGCTGCCGGTCGAGTTGTTCAACCGGTTCAAGAAGCTGACCGGGATCGACATTGTCGAAGGCTATGGCCTGACCGAATGCACTTGCCTCGTGTCGATCAACCCGCCCGAGGGCATCAAGAAGATCGGCTCGGTCGGGATGCCGTTCCCCTATACCCATGTGCGCATTCTGGTGCAGACGCACGACGGGTTTCGGACCTGTGGCGTGGACGAGGTGGGCGAGATCTGTGTCGCCAACCCCGGCGTCTATGAGGGGTCGACCTATACCGAGGAAGACAAGAACCACAATCTGTTCGCCGAAGACCGCTTTTTGCGCACCGGCGATCTGGGCCGGATCGACCCTGACGGCTATCTGTTCATCACCGGGCGCGCCAAGGATCTGATCATTCGCGGCGGCCACAACATCGACCCCGCCATCATCGAAGAGGCCTTGATGGGCCACGAGGCGGTGGCGGTGGTCGGCGCCATCGGCCAGCCCGATGTGCATTCCGGCGAACTGCCGGTGGCCTATGTCGAACTGGTCAAGGGTGCCACCGCCACGGCGGCCGATCTGATGGCCTATGCCGCCAAGCACATCCACGAACGCGCGGCGCTGCCCAAGCATATCATAGTGTTGCCGGAACTGCCGAAAACCGCCGTGGGCAAGGTGTTCAAGCCTGATCTGCGCCGGATGGCGATTGCCCGCGTGTTTGATGCGGCCCTGGCCGAGGCCGGGGTGCCAGCCACGGTCGAGTCGGTGGCTGAGGACAAAAAGCGCGGGCTGGTGGCCAAGCTTAAAAAGTCGGGCGAGGTTGATGATGGCCGCGTGGCGCATGTGCTGGGCAGCTTTACCAATCCATGGGACTGGGCGGCCTGAAAGCAAAAGCGCCGGCACCTTTCCTCTTGGCAGAAATACCCCGGGGGTCCGGGGGCTGGCCCCCGGTCCGCGTTTGGCCCACAGGCGCGGTCAGCGGCCGGGGCCGTTCAACCGGTGGAACAGGTGGGTGAATGTGGCCGCCCCCAGCACCGGGATCAGCAGGTTGACCAGCGGCACCGACAGGGGCGCCGCCATCAGGGTGCCCGCCAGCCAGATCTGGCCCCAATGCCGGGCCCGCAGCGCCCGTGCCCCCGCCCGGCCAAGGCGGCGCATGGCGACCAGCGTGAAATACTCGCGCCCCAGCAAGAAGCCGTTGACCAGCCAGAACACCACCGGCACGAACGGCCCGGCAAAGGCGTAAAGGATCAGCGCCAAGGCGTTGACCGCAATCAGCAGCGCAAAGAAATTGGCGCTGTCGATGATCCCGTCCATCAGCGGAATGCGCGGCACTGCCGGCAGGGCGGGGTAGTGCTTGTCTTCCACCGCTTGCGCCACGTCTTCCAGAAACAGCCCGGTAAAGGCTGATGCCACCGGCATCATCAAAAACACCGACAGCCCGATCATCAACACGGCTGATCCCCAGGACAGCAGCGTATCAAGGCCCCCGACCGGGCCGACAAAGGGAATGTCGATCGTCTCGGGCGTGACCATCTGGATCAGCGCCAGAAAGCCTGCATAGACCGCCACCAGCAAGGTCACCGACAGCAGCACGCCGATCAGCAGCACCCGGCGAAACGGCCGGTCCGTCATTTGTCGCAGAGCCCTGAGGAAATCGGCAAAAATCATGCGTCAGGCCCAGCTTGTCAATTTGGCCACATCGGGGCGCGGGCGGTCCGCGGCCAGCGGTCCGGGGGTGGCGATGTGGATGATGCCGGCCACGGTCTCGTCACCCGTGCAGCCATAGGCCTGCGCACAGAACGGCGCATCATGCGAGGTCCAGCCGGTCAGCCAGCACGCGCCCCAGCCAAGGGCCGATGCCGCGTGCAATATGTTCATGCACAGTGCCCCCGCCGACAGCAGTTGTTCGGCCACCGGCACCTTGGGCGCGGGCTTGGGCGAGGCGATCACCACCACGGCCAGTTGCCCGCGGTCAAACTGGCCACGGCCCTTGTCGATCTTTTCGGCATCAGCGCCCAGTTCGCGTGCCCGCGCCTCGGCCAGATCGGCCAGTCGGGCCATGGCGGCACGGTCCAGCACCACCATCCGCCACGGCTCCAGCTTGCCATGATCAGGCACGCGGGCGGCAAGCGTCAGGATTTGCATCACCGCATCGCGGTCGGGCACCGGGCCGGTGAAGGTCTTGGCATTGGGGGATCGGCGGTTGGCAAGGTGGTCCAGCACGGCAGGGTTTGGGTCAGGCATCGGCATCTCCGAACGGCTTTGGCGCCAAGGCTAGGGCTTGTGCCGGCAGATTGCCAGCCGCCCCGTTGCATCACCCCACAGCTTGCGCCAAGGTGCCACGGCACAAGGAACAGCGTGATGACAAAAGGCGCATGGGCAGAGCTTGCCGTCCCGGGGGCCGAGTTTGCGGTGCGGGCCACGCCGCGCGCCAAAAAGCCGGGGGTCAGCCGCGATGCGGGGGTGTTTCGCATCGGCGTGACGGCACCTGCCGATGAGGGCCGCGCCAATGCGGCGGTGGCCGAGGCCCTGGCCCATGCGCTTGGCGTGGCCAAGACCCGGCTGACGCTGATCCGCGGCGCAACGGCCCGCGACAAGACCTTTCGCCTCGACTGATCCGTACCCGACTGATCCGTACCCGACTGACCCGGCCTGTGCTTGTACCAACTTTGACCCACCGCTGACAGGAGCCTTCATGACCCAGCTTCCCGCCATTCTGGCCATCCTTCTGGGCGGTGTTGCCATTGCGGTTCAGGCCCCGGTCAACGGTGCCTTGGGGCGCAGTCTGGGCGCGGTCCTGCCTGCGGCGGCGGTGTCGTTTGGTGTCGGCTTTGTGCTTTTGTTTGCGCTCAGCCTTGTGGGCAATGGCAGTGCCTATGGGCGTCTGGCAAACGTGCCGTGGTGGCAATGGCTGGGCGGGGTGGTTGGGGCCTATTACGTCTGGTCGGTGGTCTGGGGGGTGTCGTCGATCGGCGTGGTGACCGCGATGGCTGCGCTGATTCTGGGCCAGATGACCGGGGCCTTGCTGCTGGATGCGCTGGGGGCCTTTGGGCTGCCGGTGCAGCAGATCAGCCTGACCCGGGTTCTGGCGGTGGCACTGGTGGCGGGCGGGGTGGTGCTGTCGCGGTTGTAAGGCCCGGTCAGGCTTTTGGTCCCGGTCAGGCCTTTATTCCCGGTCAGGCTTTTGCAGGGCGTTCCAGCCGATAGCTGCCCTCGGGCAGGTCCAGTGCCGCCGCCAGATCGGCCAATTGCCCCATCGACAGGGTCACACGCACAGGCTCACCGCTTAACGGGTCAAGCTGTTCCAGCACCACGCATTCCTCGAACGCAAGGATGGTGACATCCTCTTCCAGCGACCCAGCCCCTTCGTCGATCAGGGTGATCACGGTCGCGTCAAATTCATGCTCGATGGTAAACATGCCTTCAGCTTACGCCGCCGCCACCAATCTTCAACCGCGAATCGCTGCCCGGATGCAACTTGGCGTGAGCAGGCCTTTCCCCGCGCGCGTGGTCTGCTAGGTTGCCGACCACGGCGATTAAGGGGTGGCAGCGCATGCTTTCATGGGCAGCACAGATGATCGTGGTGGCGCTTGGTCTGGCGGCGTGCCAACCGGTGGGCTACCCCGTGCCCGCGCCATTGCCGCCTGCGCCGATGACGGTGGTGGCGCAACCGATGCCCGATGGACGGCTGCCGCCCGATGTGGCTGCGCGCAATTTCCTGCAGGTGGTGGCGGATGTCGAACCCGTGGCCGAAGGCTATTGCCGTGCCCGCGATCCGCGCAGCAATTGCGATCTGCTGATTTTCGTCGATGACCGCGCCAACCAACCGCCCAACGCCTATCAGACGCTGGACCGCAGCGGCCGCCCGCTCTTGGGCTTTACGCTGTCGCTGATTGCCGATGCGCGCAACGCCGACGAGATGGCCTTTGTTCTGGGCCACGAAGCCGCCCACCACATCGCCGGGCATATCCCCTTGACCCAACGCACCGCCCTGACCGGGGCCGTGCTGGCGGGGGTTCTGGCGCAGGCATCCGGTGCCCCGCCCGAAGCGGTGCGGGCGGCGCAGGACATGGGGGCCGCGATGGGGGCGCGGACCGATGCCCGCAACTTTGAGCTGGAGGCCGATGCGCTTGGCGCGGAAATCGCCCTGCGCGCGGGCTATGACCCGGTGCGGGGGGCTGCGTTCTTTGACCGCCTGCCCGACCCCGGCGACCAGTTTCTGGGCACCCACCCCCCCAATGCGCAGCGCAAGGCTACGGTGCAGCGCGTGACCGCCAGCCTGCGTTAGCGCCGGCTGCCGTTTCCGGCCACCGTCTTCCGTCGCGCTTCCCTGTCACTCGTCGCTGTGGTTCAGTGCGACAGGACTTTGCAAGGGGGCGACAGGGGGGATGGCAGATACGCGGATCGGCTTTTTGTGGCGCAAGCTGTCGCGCAAGCTTTGGGTGCGGGTGTCGTTCTTTGCCTTGGCGGCCATGGCGGTGGCAGGGTTGGCCCCGGTGCTGGGGCCGTTTCTGCCGGATTGGCTGGCCGATCTGAAGGCCGCCGAGTCGGTAGAAGGCATCCTGAACATCCTTGCCTCGTCGATGCTGGCGGTGACGACGTTTTCGCTGTCGATCATGGTCGGGGCCTACTCTGCCGCCACAACATCGGTCACACCGCGCGCGGTCGCGTTGCTGAAAGAGGACACAACATCCCATCTGGTGCTGTCGACCTTTCTGGGGTCGTTCCTGTTTGCCCTTGTCGGGCTGATCGGCGTGCGGGCCGGGGTGTTCGCGGCCTCGGGGCAGGTGGTGTTGTTCGGGGCGACGCTGTGGGTCATCGGTGCGGTGGTGCTGGCGCTGTTGCGCTGGATTTCGCATCTGTCCAACTTCGGCCGGGTGTCCGACACCATCAGCCGCGTCGAGGATGCGGCGCTTCAGGCCATGTGCGCCCGCGTGGCCGAACCGCATCTGGGGGGGGTGGCTGCGGTGCGCCACCCGCCGGGTCTGGTGGCGATCTGCGCCGATCAGACCGGCTATCTGTGCCATATCGACGTGCCGGGCCTGCAAAAGCTGGCAGCGGGTATCACCGGGGCGGACGGCGGCCCGGTGCTGCATGTCGACTGTCTGCCCGGTGCCTTTGTGCATCGAAAGGCCCCGCTGCTCTATGTGCCCGCCGCTGCGATGCAGGGCGATGCGGCCAAGCCCCTTGCCAAGGCGCTGCGCAGGGCCTTTTCCATCGGCAGCGCCCGGACCTTCGAGCAGGATCCGCGCTTTGGTCTGTCGGTGCTGTCCGAAATCGCCGAGCGCGCGCTGTCGCCTGCGGTGAACGATCCGGGCACGGCGCTTGACGTGCTAAGCCGCATGATACGGGTGATCGAGACTTGGGCAGACCGCGCGACGGTCGCGCCGTCCTGCCCCTTGGTGGCGGTGCCGGGGCTGGAGACGGATGATCTGTTCCAAGATGCCTTTGCCGCCATCTCGCGCGATGGGGCGGGGATGTTTTCGGTGCAGTTGCGCCTGCAAGAACTGCTGCTTGCGCTGGTGCAGATCGCGCCGCAGTGCTTTGGCGCAGCGGCCGTGGCCATGTCGAAGCGGGCCTTGCAGGATGCAACCCGGGGGCTGACCCATGCCAGCGATCTGGACCGCATCCGCGATGTGGTCGACGCGGTGTATGTCGCGGCACAAGACCGGCAGCATGGCCCCCGCGGGCTGTAGCGCTTTCGCCCTTTGTGTGGTTGATCTGCGTCAAGGCGCAAAGCGATGTCATGGATCACCCTTTGACCAGGGTCGGGATGACCCAAGGGCAGGAAAGGCGGAACGGATGATCGGGTATTCGGAAACCCCGCTGGCTTGGGGTCTGACGCGCGGCATGGCGCGGGTTCTGGGGGTCAACCTGCCTTCGGCCGTGGTGGAGGGCTGGCTGAGCCGCAAGGAACTTGGGGCGCTTGTGGATCGGTGCGAGGCCTGCACCCAGAAATCGGCCTGCACCGCCTGGCTTGCCACCGCTGTCAACAGCCCCTGTCCGCCGGTGTTCTGCCCGAACAAGTCGGCGCTTGAGGTGTTGTCGCTGCGGCATTGACCGGGCTGGGGCGTTGGTCGCGTCGCGCCCGGGATGCCGCAGGAACGGCCCCGGCAACGGTGCCGCACCGGTTGACCTGCCATAGGATTTCTTTGCGATCAACGATCTTGATCCGGTCGTTGGTCAGGACCGGCGATAACGTCGGCTTGGCGTAGAGCAGAGTAAGCGCTGTTCTGGCCCCACCTTCCTGCTGAATCTGTAAGCTGCGATTGCGC
>DYMU01000041.1 GCA_020721445.1 Gemmobacter nectariphilus | reverse complement strand
ATGTTAGTGGTGCCCAGAGCCGGAATCGAACCAGCGACACGCGGATTTTCAATCCCACGGCTTTCGTTGATTTCACACGACAATTCTTCAAAAGGGCCAGTTTCACCCCTACCAAGTATCAATGGGTTACAAGGTGCAGGAAAAACGCCCGTGGGGCTGTCCCGGCCCGCGCGCGACGTGTCGGAAGCCTTAACCCTTCCACCCCCATGTTGATTTCACGTCCTGCCCCGGAAGGCAGATTGCAGCTTGCGGCCCGCGTGATCCTTGGCAAAAGGTCGCGCGGGCCGCTTCATTTCCGGGGTGTTGCCGCGCCAATGACGTGGCCGCCCGCCCCCTATGAAAAGCGTTAGTAATTCCCCGGCACCCCTATAGAGGCACCCGCCTGCGATGATCTGCCCCCGTTATCCCCGGCAGGCTGGATGCCCAAGGCATCACTTCAAACCGGAGATAGACATGACCCCCGAACCCGACAACATCCCGCCGCGACCGACCGTCCTTCAGGTCGGGCTGAAGGCGGCCGCGCTGATCCAGACCATGACAGAAGAGGAGGTTGCGCTATTGGATGGCATCCTTCGCCAACACTACAGCGCGCACCCGGCCCGTCGCGGCAACCCGCCTGCGATGATTGCGGCCGCGCTGAAGCCCGAACCGAAGTCCCTTGCCGTCACCAGCTTCCTTGCCAGCCACACCTACCCCGACTACCGGGGCAGGATCAGGACGGCCGACTTCATGCAACGCTTCACCGCCTGGGCGCGGGATACCGGCGTTCGCCAGTGCGCCACCTTTGCCGAGTTGAAGGCGATCCTCGCAATCACCGGCTATCCCAAGCGCAAGAGCAACGGGAATTCGGTTTTCGTCGGCCTGTCGTGGAATGGCGTTCCCGCCGATCAGGTGATGGAAGGGGCAGTGCAATGAGCAAGGCCAAAGACACGGCACTGCCGCCCCGCTGCACGCTCCACCACCCGAGCGGCGTCAGCGTGACCTTTCCGATACTGCGAGACAAGCCTTCCCATGGTGTTGGGCATCAATCGTTTCTTGTTCTGGCCGGTCTTACCGATGTGGAGGCCAACCGGCTGTGCAAGCGTCCAGAGGAATGGAGTCTCTATAAGCTGCTGGAAAACATGCCGGAAGGGCACCTTGCGCAGCTTTACGCCCTGTTGATGATACCCGATCATTTGAGCGATGATGACGACTCCACCCTTCGCAGGGTTGCGGCCGCCTTCCGTCACATGAGGAAGCTGGGCGTGAAGGGAAGCCGAGCGATGTTGCTTTACCACCTCTACAATCGGAACCGGCAGCGCAACGGGTCATGGTTCAAGGACCAAATCCGCGAAACACTGGACTGACCCCCGCACCCTTTCACCGCTACCCTGCGGCCCGCCCGCGCGCCCAAATCCGGCCGCAGGTGGGCCGCTGTCGTTTCCGGGCACCCGTCCTTTCGCCCACACGCCACCATGGCACCCCGCGCCCCCTTCTCTGCCCAGTCACAAGCGATTGCCCCGTGTCAACGGATGCGAAGACGGCAGCAAGCCGAAGGGGCTGTTAGCGAAGACTGAAGACTCCGACAATCAATATATAGATTGTGAGGCGCAGTATATCTACATGTTGTGTCAGGAAAAAATCCTTGGGGCAGGTGCTGCCCCGAAAAGATGGGGGTTTGGGGCAGAAGAAACGCTTATAACACTCTGACTTTGTTGTATAATTCAAGAATAGAAGGCATTAGGGCAGGTATCCTATAGTCGGACCTAGAAAATGGGCCGAATGGACCAAAATTACGGTTTGGGTAAGGCTCGACCTGCCCTGCTGCCCTGAAGCGGTCAACCTTCTGAAATCGCAACGATTAGCGCCGATTTCGCCTGCCCTGTGCCTTGCCCTGACAAATCTTGCCTGACGGCGCGCGTCCGATCACGTGGCGCGGTGGGCCGCCTCATGTCCTGGTGGGCACAACGGCGCGCGCAATCTTTGGCGGCCAATCCGATTTGTGCGAAAAGGCACAGAAACCACATTGATGTGCAAGGTTGAACAAAAGTCGGCTGCGAGGGGGGGGGTGCATCCCCCTCGGGTGCCGCCTCGGGGGGCGGTAAAAACCACCTTAAGCTACTGTATCTATTACTCTTTATGATGATGTTGTCGTGTATGGGGATAGGGGGACGTATCTACGGCCAAACCTAAAAATTGCGCAGATCGGTGTAAAACCGTAGCCGAGTATGGGACCCGTCCCCCCGTCCCCGCGCGGCCCCCGCCCTGTATCGGCCGATCGGCTGCACCGCAACGAACGCGCCTGACACAACTTCTTAATTCGGTGGAGTTGGTCTTGTTCAAGCCAAGCGATTGCCGCCGATTTCCGAGGTGCAGACCATGACCGATGAAGCCCCGAAGTTCTACCAAGCCCACACGGTTTACAGCCTGTTGCCGCTGTCCCGGTCTGGCCTGCGCTATTACATGGATGAAGGCAACGGCGCGCTGCATCGCGCGTGGGCCGAGGCGGGCATGGACCTTGCCGTCCACGTTCCGATGGGTGGCGAGGGATCGGGGCGCGGCGGTGGCCGCATGTTCTCGGCCGAGGCGGTGGTGGCGATGATGCTGTCGTCCGAGTTGGTCCGTTGGGGCATCCGGCCCGCCGATGCGTTCAAGATCGGGCTGACCTTTGTTTTCAGCTATGCCGTGCCCGATGGTCAGCCCGCCCGCGCGCCGCTGTATGAAGATGGTGAGACGCTGCTCCTCGTAACGACCCGCACCCCATGCGAAGCGGACATGACCGCGCCCTGTGCCGATGGTTTCGCCATTGTGTCCGACACGGCCACCTCCAGCCTGCGGGACGAAGCCCTGAAGGCGCGGGGCGATGAAGCCCAGCCGGTGCTCCTGCTGAACCTTAGCGCCATGTGCGCCAGGATTGCGGCGCGGCTGGGTGAGCCGGTCGATACCTTCATGCGCCCGGCAGCGCGGACGGCCGCGTGATGCTGGCCGCATTAAATTCCTTTCGGGCGGGTTTGGAAGGCTTCCCGCCCGGATCGGCCAGCGCGGGGGTGGTGACCGGCGTTGGCGCGGTGGTGGCGGGCAGGCGCGAAAGGGCCGCGCTTGAGTCAGGGCGTGTCGCGTCTGCCTGTCAGCACCGTTTTGGGTCCTTCCCGGCAGATGACACGCGGGGTTATTCGCGTCGTGTGACTCTGGGCAGTCTGACGATTTTGCAGGGTGGGTGTTTGCATTGGGGTTGTTTTTCTTGAAGAAAAGGGGGGCCTCATGGCCGAACATGCTGACATCGTAGCCGGGTGCATCGCGGCACTTCTGGTGGAAACCCGTCGCCTCGGTCTGCGCCGTGATCTTGCCCTTCGCCTTCTCAGCGAAGCCCCGGCCAAGATCACCGAAGCCCTGTCGAAGGGGCCGGGCGCGCTGGTGGTCTATCGCTTGGACAAGCTGGCACCTGTCGGATTGGTGACAGATGACGAGGGGCGGCTGCAACGGTTTGTCGCCCGCGCCGATGACGTGGGCGCGGGCCTGATCGGCCTCAACCCGTCGCGCATCGCGGCGGCCCTGGCCGCAACCTCGGGCGCGGGTCTGGACCTGAAGCCTGCGAAGATCGGAGGGCATACCCATGACCGCGCCGTCCTTCACTGACGCGGGCGCGGGTGCCTCCGGGGGCGTGGGGGTCATGACCCGCTTTGCCCCTTCGGTCACGGCCGAGTTTCGCCCTGAAGCCGGGGATGCCCGCACCGTGGCCCTGTCGTTTTCGTCCGAGGTCGCCGTCTTGCGCGAGTTTCCCGGCGTTGGCCTTGCCTATGAGGTGTTGGGCCACGCGCCGGGGGAATGCGACCTGTCGCGCGTCACGGCTGGCGTGGTTCCATTGCTTCTGGACCATCGCCGCGAGGTGTCCGCCAAGGTGGGCACCGTGGCGCGCGCCTGGACCGAAGAGGGGCGCGGGAAGGCCCTCGTTACCTTCGCCGCCACCCCTGAAGGCGAGGCCATGCTGGCCCGCGTCATGGCTGGCGAAGTCTCTGCCACCTCGGCTGGCTATCTGCCCACCTCGTTTGAGGTTGTGGATACCGCGCCCGATGGTCTGCCAATCGTTCGCGCCCGTTGGCAGCTTCTTGAAGTCTCTCTTGTGTCCGTTCCTGCCGATATGTCGGTCGGGGTCGGGCGTTCCTTCACCCCAGCCCAAGGAAACTCCATGACCACCCCCCAGACCACCCCCACGCCGGTCAATCCGGCCCCCGCTTCTGCCACGGCCGTTTTGGAGGCGACTCGTTCCGAGCGCACCCGCGTTCGTGAGTTGGAGGCGGCAACCCGCGAATTCAACCTGCCCGGCGAGATGCTTTCGGCGGCCATCGAAGACGGCACCACCGTAGCCGCTTTCCAGCGTCAGGTGCTGGAACACATCGGGTCCGACACCGGCACCGCCACGCGCCAGCGCATGTTTGCCCCGGCGATCCGGCGCGGCGGGGAACGGGAATACAGCCTGACCCGCGCTATCGCCGCAGAAATCAGCGGAAATTGGTCGGCAGCGGGCTTTGAACGGGAACTTGCGCAGGCAACCTCCCGCGCGATGGGCAAATCCGCTTCAGGATTTCACGTCCCGTCTGCGGTCCTTGGCCGTGCAGTCATCACCACGGCCACCGCCCCGGCGCTGATTGGAACACAGCACATGGACTCGGCCTTCATCGACGCCCTGCGCCCGGAGGTGGCCGTGATGGGCCTCGGGGCCACGGTTCTGCCGGGCCTGGTCGAAAATGTTTCGATTCCGCGAATGACGAGTGGCACCGCCGCCGAGTGGATCGGGGAAGATGCCGCCGCGTCCGAATCCTCGCCCGTATTCGACAGCGTTTCGCTGACCCTGAAGCAACTGTCGGCCCGCAGCCAGCTTTCCCGGCGGCAACTGAAGCAGTCCCTGCCGGGGCTGGACGTGCTGTTGCGCAATGATCTGCGCCGGTCCATCGGTATCGAACTGGACCGGGCGGCAATCTCGGGCGCGGGTAGCGCGACGGTTCCGCGCGGAATCCTCAACGTCGCTGGCATCGGGTCCGTTGCCATCGGTGCGAACGGCGGGGTCCCGCATTTCCCCTTCCTGACCCAGCTTATGGCCAAGGTGGAAGGCGAGAACGTGGCGGGCACGTCCTACGGGTGGATTACGAATCACCTGGTGAAGGGAACCCTGCTTTCCACCCAGACGGCGGACGGCGCGCAACAGATGATCCTTCAGAGGATCGGCACCGACTGGACCATCGCGGGCTACAAGGCGGCCTTCAGCAACCTTGTGCCTGCGAACGGCACCAAGGGAACCAGCACCGGCACCCTTTCGACCCTGATCTTCGGCAACTGGTCTGATCTGCTGATTGGCCAATTCGGAGGAATTGACCTGGTTGTCGATGACGTGACCGAGGCGGCCAAGGGCAACGTGCGGATCATCGCCCACAGTGAGTTTGATATCGCCGTGCGGCACCCGCAATCCTTCGCCGTCATCACCGATGCCGTGACCACCGCAGGCTGATCCTGCGGCACCGGCCCGCCCCACCTGGGGGCGGGCCTTTCTCACACTCGCAAGGGACCGAAAATGGCAATCATTCACGGAAAGGACGGGGTGGTGAAGATCGGCACGGCCGACTTTGCCCACGTCCAAAGCTGGAATCTGGACGTGACGGCCGATGTGGCCGAAGCCTACAGCATGGGCGACGACTGGAAGGACGCCGGGGTTGGCGTCAAAGGCTGGTCCGGGTCGCTGGAATGCTACTATGATCCGGCGGACACAACGCAAACCGGCCTCGATGTGGGCGACGTGGTGGCGCTGAACCTCTATCCCGGCGGCGATGCGACCGGCGCGCGCTACTTCAGCGGCAACGCGGTGGTGTCCGGGGTGCCCCTGTCGGGGGCCAAGGACGGGTGGGTGTCCGTCACCTTCAACTTCACCGGCAAGGGCGCGCTGGCCTCGGCCACCGCCGCCTGACGGCCGCCCCGTCGCTTCACCGCCCCTTCGCTGATCGGGGCAGGCCGGGGCGAAAGGGGGGCGCGGATGCCTTCACACGGGCGCGGGGTTAAGTGAGTGCAGGGGGCGGGCCGCAACCCGCATCACGCCGCCCCCTTTCGACCATATGGCCGGGCCTTCATCCCGGTGCGCGCGGTCTTGCAGCGCAAGCAGGGCGCGGGCATGGTCAAGCTGACCCGATGCCCAGACCATGCCCTGCCGGGTCACGATGTAGCGGCCCTTGCCGACCGGGTGTATGAAGCCCAGCCGCAGGGCCATGCCCACAGCCATGTCCAGCCCGAAGGGGTCAAGACCGGCGGCGCGGCCCAAGGGCATTTCCGGTGCGTCCTGCACGGCTGCCACGGCGCACAGGAAGTCCAGAAGGTTGCGGTTCCTGAAGGCGCGGTCACGCATCGGCCAAGCCCGCCATCTGCGCCTTCTCTGCCTCTTCGCCGGGTCCGGGGATCACGCCGCCCCATGCCGTCAAGCGCCAGATGCGTTCCCGGTGGGTGCGGGCGTCCTTCATTGGCATCACCTCGGCCCGGCCGAGGCGCAGCAAGGTCACGGCCGTGCGCAGGCGCGACATGGCCCCGCCGTTGCGGGTGGTGGCCGGATCGGCGGCAAGCTGGACGAAGACCTGTTCCGGGTCTTCGATATTGACCGCCACCGTCACCATACCCCGCGCCGCGCATTCCTGAAGCCCGGCCCAGATGCCCGCCGGGGTGAGGTTGTATTCTTCCCCGGCCGAGGCAAGGTCGATCCATGCGGAAAGCTGTTGCAGGTCTTCGATATGTTCACGGGCGCAAAGGCTGTCCATCGCGTCCGAGAAGTCCACCGACAGGGCGAAAAGCCCGGCGGCCGTGTATTCGTTCAAGCTGATCCGGCCGCCGTCCGAACCGGCTAGGCGGGCCTGCATCGCCGTATAGGCGCTGCGGTCAAACTGAAGCGTCTCCATGTGTCACCTTTCCTTTGCGTCTAGAAGCCTAGCCGTCTAGCCGAATATGGGCTATCATCACCACAGTGGTGACAAATGCACTATACAGGACGTTTTCGTGGTGACAAGCGCACAAGTTAGGGCCGCTAGGGGTCTTCTCAACTGGACCGTTCGCGATCTTGCCGACAGGTCGGGCGTTCACCGCAACACGGTGACGCGGGTTGAAACCGAAGCAACCGGGCCGGGCCATTCAATCGCAGCGATCCGCGCGGCGCTTGAGGCGGCTGGGGTGGAGTTTATAGCCGAGAATGGCGGGGGAGCCGGGGTGCGCTTGGCAAAGCCCGGCGGCGCTGGCGCATAGCAGCCTTTCCCTAACACCACCCTAACGAAAACCCGCCGCGCGCTGCCAATCTGAAGCGATTTCCTTAACCGCACCTTGCCGCCTTGCCTCGCATTTTAGGGGCATCAAGACGTTTGCAGGCAGGTAGGTGACATGCGGAAGGCGGCACAACGGCAATCGACATTTCTTTTGCACGATGCTGCACTATCGGCTGCCACCCCTGCGTCGGAGGTGAAAGAACATGCCTGAATTGATTTCTGCCGAAGACCTTGCGCGCCAGATGCTGTTTTCTGGGGTGAATGGCGCTTTCCGCGATTGGTGCGCCCTGATGCGCATTCACCCGGTGCCTGGACGGCGCGGTGTCTATGACCCGGCGCTTGTGCGGCGCAGGCTGGATGAGGCGCAGGGGCTGTTGCCGGGCGAGGGTGCGGCCTCGGCCATGGGCGCGGGTCTGGTAGCCCAGCGAAGGGCGCGTCGTGGTGCAGCCTAAGCGCCAGCGCCTTCCGGCCGAGATTAACCGGGTCCGCGCCAAGCTGGCGGACGGATCGGTGAAGTATTACTTCTACCTGCGCGGCCGAAAGGATGCGCGGTTCTGGACGGACACGCACCCCAACCCGACCGATCCTGCCTTCTTCGCCGCCTATGTCGAAGCCCAGAAGCTATGCTTGCCGAAGGGGAAGAACCTCGTTCCCGGCATGGTGGACGACTACCTGTCTTCGGCCGAGTTTAAGGCGAAAAGCCCGCGCACCAAGATCGACTATCGAAAATGGGCGCTTCGCTTTGCCGAAGAATTTAAGGACGACCCTGTTGCCATGTTTGAAGAACCGGCTTCACGGGCCGAGGTGGGCGAGTGGCGGCAACAGTGGGCGCATTCGGCAAAGCAATTCGACTATGCCGGAACGGTGGTGACGCTGTTGCTGAATTGGGCGCGGGACGCGGGAAAGATCGCAGAACACCATTGCGACCGACTGCCCAAGGCATACCGGGCCGACCGGGCCGAGGTGGTCTGGACGGCCGAAGACGTGTCCACCTTCACCGCCCGCGCCCCGGAATGGGCAGCCCGCATCCTCATTGCCGCTTGCGAAACCGGCCTGCGCCCCGGCGATCTGATCCGCCTGTCGCGCGCCCATATCGAAGACACGCCCGGCGGGCGGCGCATCCGCATCAAGACGAACAAGCGCGGCCGGGTCGCGCATATCCCGGTGCTGCCCCTGATGGCAAAGGTCCTCGATGCCACGCCCAAGGACCGGCTGTTGATCCTGACCAATGCCAGCGGCCAAGCCCTGACCGAAAACCGCGCATCGGTTGCCGTGCGCCAGTGGCGCGATAAGGCCGGGCTATCCAACACGCTGCGCCTTCAGGACGCGCGCGGCACGGCCGCCACGCGGCTTCTGAATGCGGGCCTAAGTCTGGCGCAGATCGCGTCTTTCATGGGCTGGGGCCTGCGCCATGCGCAGAACGTCATCGAGCATTACGCCCGACTGTCACCTGACGAATCTGACAGCATTTTTGAGGCGTTGACCGTAGCGAAGCGGCACATTCCCAGAACGGATTTGCAAAACGACTTGCAAAACACTGGCACCGCCGAAGACTGACCTTCCGCTAAGGTGTTGATTTAATGGTGCCCAGAGCCGGAATCGAACCAGCGACACGCGGATTTTCAATCCGCTGCTC
>DYMU01000040.1 GCA_020721445.1 Gemmobacter nectariphilus | reverse complement strand
CCGTCTTCGCCCAAGGCCAGCATCTTGGCGGGCGTGTCGGCCACCGCAAACAGCCCGCGCGTGGCCTTGTTCACGCCCACATCGGTGGACTGCGCCGACAGCGCCACCGCAACCAGCAGCGTATAGGCGTTGGTATGCTCCAATTCCCCCTTCGGTTCCGGCAGGGCGGCCTGAAACCGGGTGAAGATCGCGCGCATGGTGTGATAGTCAAGTTGCTGTGCCATGGCCTTTTGCACCACAGCCAAACGCCGACCACAAGCCGGGAAAGCCGCACGAAACGGGTCGCATGGCCGCAGGCCGCGGGTTACGCTGGCACCAAGGAGACCGCCATGACCGACCTCTCGCCCGAATACCACTACCACGTCATCGGCCGCGCCATCCGCGAGATTGATGCCGCAGGGCCCGGCCTGACGCTCGACGATCTGGCGGCCCGGATGGGACTGAGCCCGGCGCATTTTCAGCGCACCTTCAGCCAATGGGTCGGCGTCAGCCCAAAGCGCTATCAGCAATATCTTGGCCTTGATCACGCCCGCCATCTGCTGGCCAACCGCGCCACGGTGCTGGAGGCGGCCGATGCGGCGGGCCTGTCGGGGGGCGGGCGGCTGCATGACCTGTTCCTGACATGGGAGGCGATGACGCCCGGCGACTATGCCCGCGCCGGGGCGGGGCTGACCATCCGCCACGGCTGGTTCGACAGCCCGTTTGGCCCCGCCATCGTGATGGGCACGGATCGCGGGCTGTGCGGCCTTGGCTTTGCCGCCGAGATGGGGCGCGAAGCTGCGTTCGACGACCTTGCCCGCCGCTGGCCGGCGGCCACCTTTACCGAAGATGCGCAAGCCTTGCGCCCATGGGTTGCGGCAGCCTTTGGCCAGCGGGCCGGTCAGAATGGCGACACCCCGCTGTTCCTGATCGGCGCGCCGTTCCAGATCAAGGTGTGGGAGGCGCTGCTGCGCATCCCCTCGGGCCATGTCACCACCTATGGCGACATCGCCCGCTTTATCGGCCACCCCAAGGCGGTGCGCGCCGTGGGAACCGCCGTGGGGCGCAACCCGATCAGCCTGCTGATCCCTTGCCACCGCGCGCTGCGCAAGGGCGGCGGCTTGGGTGGCTATCACTTCGGCCTTCCGGTCAAACGCGCGATCCTTGCCTTTGAATCCGCAAGGGCCGATGCCCGGGACACCGCAAGGTGATGCGCGGAAAGTTGCGCACGTCGGAACGGACCTGTCAGGCCGCCACCAGCATTGCTATGATCGCGCGCATACGCGGGGAAACCCCAGCGGAACGACAGATGAAAAAGGCAGCAGACATGACCTTCAAGACCCCACTTATTTTCTCGGCAGCGTCGCTTTTGGCGCTGACCGCCTGCGTTGACCCCAACGCCTATCCCGACAACCCGAATGCCCGCGCGCAATCGGGCGCCATCATCGGCGGCCTGGCCGGGGCACTGGCAGGCGGCAGTTCAAGTGGCGATGACCGGCTGGCCAAGGCCGTGATCGGCGGCGCGATTGGCGCGGCGGCAGGTGGTGCGATCGGGGCGACGCTCGACAGACAGGCGGCCGAACTGCGCGGGTCGATCAACAACCCGAACGTGACCGTCACCAACAACGGCCAGTATCTGACCGTGAACATGCCGCAGGATTTGCTGTTTGCCACCGACAGCGCGTCGCTGCGCGGCGATCTGCAATCCGACCTGCGCAGCGTTGCCTCCAGCCTGTTGCGCTATCCCAACAGCCGGATCGAGGTGATCGGCCACACCGACAACACCGGCGCCGCCGCCTACAACTATGACCTGTCGCAGCGCCGCGCCAATTCTGTGGCCAATGTATTGACGCAAAACGGGGTTCCGGTGGGCCGCATCACCACCATCGGTCGCGGCTTCGACCAGCCGGTGACATCGAACGCCACCCCTGCCGGGCGGGCGCAGAACCGCCGGGTCGAGATCATCATCCGCCCGACTGCCTGACCGACAGCGGCTGCAAATCAGGGGGCTGGCCCATCGGGTCAGCCCCTTTTGCCTGCGCCGAGGGCACCGGCGCAGTTTATCCTTGAGAACACGCCTGAGTGGTCATAGATTTTGACCAATCCATGCAGGTGCAGTGTCATGCCGTTCACGAAGATCCAGACCGAGAAGCTGTCGCAATCGGTGGTGCGGCAGATTGAGTTGCTGATCTTGCGTGGCATTCTGCGCCCTGGTGAACGGTTGCCGTCGGAACGCGAATTGTCGGACCGTCTGGGTGTGTCACGCCCCAGCCTGCGCGATGCAGTTGCCGAATTGCAGGACCGTGGCCTGCTGGTCAGCCGGGCAGGTGCGGGCATTTACGTGGCCGATGTCCTTGGGTCCGCCTTTTCCGAAGCGCTGGTGCAGTTGTTCGCAACCCATGACGAGGCGGTTTTTGACTACCTCGCCTTTCGACGCGACATGGAGGGTCTGGCCGCAGAACGTGCCGCGCGCATGGGGTCGGACACCGACCTCAAGGTGGTGGAGGTGATCTTCCGCAAGATGGAGGCCGCGCATGTCAAGCGCGACCCGACGGATGAAGCCTCGCTGGACGCCGCGTTTCACCTGTCGATCATCGAGGCAAGCCACAACGTGGTGATGCTGCACATGATGCGGTCAATGTATGACCTGTTGCGTCAGGGTGTGTTCTACAATCGGCAGATGATGTTCAAGAACCGTGTGACGCGCGACATGCTGCTGAACCAGCACCGCGCCATCAACGACGGCTTGCAGGCCCGCGACCCGGCCGCGGCCCGCTCTGCCGTCGAGGCGCATCTGAACTATGTCGAACAGTCGCTGTCCGATCAGATCAAGGCTGACCGCCATGAAGCGGTTGCCCGCCAACGGTTCGACCACGAACAATCGCGCTGACAGCGCATGAAAAAACCGGCCCAGAGGCCGGTTTTCGGGTCTGATGAAACGTCGTCTTAGTGCAGCTTGGCGTCAACCTGCTTCAGTGCGGCATCAATCGAGGCTTTCGCACTTTCTGTCGTCATCTGCCGCGACAGAACCGAACCGGCGGCCGCAACGGCGACCGAAATCGCCTCTTCGCGCACCGCCCGCACGGCCGATGCTTCGGCGGCATGGATCTGCTCTTCTGCGGCAGCCAGACGGCGGGCGATCGAAGCTTTCAGATCAGCTTGCGCCTGGGTTGCCACCGCTTCTGCCTCGGCCTTGGCGGATGACACGATGCGATCCGACAGTTCCTTGACCTCTTTTTGCTTGCGCTCATACGAGGCCAGCAAGGAACGGGCTTCTTCGCGCAGGGCGCGGGCTTCTTCCAGATCGGCCTTGATCTGATTGGCGCGGGCATCCAGAAGTTTGGTCACCATCGCGGGAACCTTGTAGTAGATCAGCACCCCGACAAACACCAGAAACGAGATCGTCACGATGAAATCGGTGTTGGTCAGGCTAAAGAACGGCCCAGATGCGGCAAAGGCGGGCGATGCGGCAAGGGCCAGAACAAGGGCTGCAAGTCTGGTCATCATATCACCCCTTCAACCGAGCAGAAACCGCCTCGGCCACCGCCGTTGCATCCGCATTGCCACCCAAAGCCAGAACCAGTTCGCCGGCCGTGTCTTTGGCCACCTGCGCCACAGCTTCCATCGCGCCGGCGCTAATCTCGGCTATGCGCTTTTCGGACTCCGCTGCCTTGACGGCGATTTCCGCGTCGGCCTTGGCCAGAGCGGCATCCAGTTCCTTCTGGATATCGGCCTTGGCCTCGGCCACGATCTTGTTGGCATCCGCCCGGGCCTTGGCAAGCGCCTCGTCATAGGCCCGCTCGGCGGCGACGGCCTTCAATTTCAGCTCTTCCGCAGTTGCGATATCATTGCTGATGGTGCCCTGACGTTCAGCCAACACCGCCCCGATCCGCGGCAGCGCGATGCGGGACAGCACGAAGAAGATCACGCCAAGCGTGACCACAAGCCAGAAGATCTGGTTCGGGATCCAGTCGGCGCAAAGCTGCGGCATGCCGATGGCGCTGCCATTGGCACCGACACAGGTGCCAGCCTCGACCGCCCCATGGGCAGCCCCGTTCGCGGCGTCTGCTGCGGTTGTTTCAGTGGCCATCTTGTTCTCCGTCGGACCCTGTGAACCTCGAAGGGGCGCCGTGGTTGCGGCGCGCCCTTCCTGCGTAAGGATGAGGTGTCAGATCAGACGGCGAACATCAACAGCAGGGCGACGAGGAACGCGAAGATCCCCAAGGCTTCTGCGAAGGCCAGACCGATGAACAGCGTGGCTGTCTGGCCACCGGCTGCCGACGGGTTGCGCAAGGCACCCGCGAGGAAGTTGCCGGCGACATTGCCGACACCGATGGCGGCTGCGCCCGAACCGATGGCGGCAAGGCCGGCACCGATGAACTTGCCCATTGCTGCTGCTGCTGCGAGTTCCATATTGTAGCTCCTTGGGATGGAATAAGGGGAAAGGGTCAACTGCCGTGCGTCAATGGTGCGGATGCAACGCATCCTTCAGGTAGACGCAGGTCAGAATGGTGAAGACGTAAGCTTGGATGAAGGCAACCAGCACCTCAAGCCCGTAGATCGCGACGATGGCGGCGATCGACACCGGCGCAATCGCGGCAATGGCGGCAAAGCCGGCGAAGACCTTGATCACGGCGTGGCCCGCCATGATGTTGCCGGCAAGACGAATGGAGTGGCTGACCGGGCGCACGAAGTAGGAAATCACCTCAATGATCGCGATCACCGGACGCAGCACGGCAGGCGCATCTTTCATCCAGAACAGGCCCAGGAAGGCCGGGCCATTCTTGACGAAACCCAACAGCGTGACAGCGATGAACACGCCAAAACCCAGAATAGCGGTAACCGCGATGTGCGAGGTGGGCGTGAACGCCATCGGCAACAGCCCGAAGTAGTTAGAGAACAGGATGAACAGGAACAGCGTCATGATGTAGGGGAAGTATTTCACCCCGTCATGGCCGGTGACGTCTTCGATCATCTTGTAGACAAAGCCGTAAAAAACCTCGGCCACCGACTGCGCGCGCGTCGGAATGATGGCGCGGCCGCGGGTGCCATAGACGAACAGCGCGACAATCCCCAGAACGGCAATTGCCATCCACAACGTCACGTTGGTGGGGGTATACCACATCACCGGCCCGTCACCGAACAGTGGCTTTACGATGAACTGGTCCAGCGGATGGAAAACCAGTGCCGAGCCTTCGCCATGTGCTTCTTGCGCCACGTCAGTCTATCCCTTTTTCGGCAGCCTCTTGGGCCAACCGGCGTTCCTGCACTTCGTTTGCCGACCGCATCATGGTTTTCACCCCTGCGGCCAGACCGAACCCGATGAACAGCACCAAAAACAGCGGCATGGTGCCCAGCAGCGTATCCAGCCCGTATCCAATGCCGAAACCGATCGCGAGACCGGCCACAAGCTCTATCACCATCCGCCAGGCCAGTTGTGCCTGTGAATAGTCTTTCTTCATATGGGCTGCCGGTTCGACCGCGGCCTTTGCCGCTGCAATCCGCGCCTCCAACGCCTTCAACCGGGCGTCATCGGATGTGGACTGCGGGTCAGACACGGACCTTGCCCCCATGAACATGGTTGCGTTCGTGCTAAAGCCTGCTCCTGCCCAAGTCAAGCATCCTTGGGATTCAATATAATGACGCAAGATCATATAGTTGAGCTGTTTTCGACAGCCCGGAACCGGTCTGCCACACCCGCCTTCGCTGCATCTGCATATTCAACTGATCGGTTGATTTTCGGTTTTTCGCAAAACCGCGCCCGAAACGCTTAACCCGCTGGTTGACCTTTTTGCCCCTTCATGGCCACACTGCCCCCCATGTCAGACCTGCTGTCCACCACGTTTTCAGCCCTTGCCGACCCGACGCGGCGCGCGATCCTGTCGATGCTGCTGGAGGACGACATGGCGGTGACCGACGTGGCCGAGCCGTTCAGGATGAGCCTTGCCGCGATTTCAAAGCACCTTGCCGTGCTGGCCGATGCCGGGCTGATCAGCCGCGAAAAGCGGGGCCGGGTGATCTGGTGCAAGCTGGAACCCGACGCGATGCGGGCCGCCAGCGTCTGGATGCAGGGCTTTGGCCAATTCGAGCCCGTCGATCTGGACGCCTTCGAACGGTTTCTGGCTGGCGAGTTGGCCGACGCCCCGGACGCCCCACCCATCGGGTAAAATCAGATCAACATGGGCGCGCCTGCGCAATTGGCAACGCATCGGCGACAAACCGTTTCCGCCCTGCCTTGGGCACGGCCCGCCTGCGCCGCGTTTTCGCCGCAAGCCGCGGCGATACCAAAGCTGTCGGGAGACATAAACAGACCGAGGAGGCCAAAATGGCTTATGCATTGACCCTGTTGCAAAAGTTCGGGCTGTTCGCCCCCAAGACCGATACCAGCGAAGCCTTTGCCCTGCGTCTGACCCGCATTGGCACCCGCGAGGCCCGGCGCGATGTTCGGGCGGCCGTATTCGTCAGAACTCCGGTGTAACACCGGGCAGTCGCAATTCTCGCATCAGGTCGCGCACCTCTTGCCGGGCGGCGATGTTCGAGATGTTCAGATGGTCGACGCCGGTATCCTTCAGGTCCAGCAAGGTTATGCCGCGCGGGAACAACTCGCGAAAGATCACCCGCTCGGAAAAGCCCGGGATCACGCGAAAGCCGATCCGCTTTGACAATTCCTCCAGGGCGGCACCGACCTTTTTCTTGTTGTGCATCTGCTGGGCGCCCAGCCGGTTGCGCAACACGATCCAGTCGATCGGCCTGAGGCCCGCCTGCGCCCGCAACTGCCGCGCATTCCACACCATTTCGGCATAGATCGACGGCCCCTTGACCTTGCCGGTTTCCGGGTCGGTGCGCGCCAGCAGATCGAAATCGACAAAACTGTCGTTCAGGGGCGTGATCAGCGTATCGGCCAGACTGTGCGCCACCTGGCTCAGCCTTGTGTGGCTGCCGGGGCAATCGATCACGATGAAATCCGATACCGGATCAAGCGAAGCCACGGCAGCCGACAGGCGCGCGTCATAGGGGTTTTCACCGGGTTGCAGCGTCGCGTCATCCTGATCGGGCAGGTCGCGGTAATCGGGTGTCGCCAATGTCAGCCCGGCGCGGGCCAGATAGGCGCGGCGGTTTTCGACATAGCGGCCAAAGCTTTTCTGCCGAAGGTCAAGGTCAAGCGCGCCCACCCGAAGCCCCTGCCGGGCAAGGGCGGTTGCCACGTGCATGCAAGTGGTGGATTTTCCCGAGCCACCCTTTTCATTGCCCACGACGATGATATGCGCCACGCCCTGCCCCTTTGCCTTGGTCTGGCCGCCCTTTTAGGCGGGTTGCCGCGCAAGGGGAAGCGGGAAGGTAGGGAAAGTTGTGCCGCAATCGCGAACTTGACGGGCGGGCAATCATGGCGCTGCTGGCCGTTTTGCGTCGGGCCAGCAGCACCCCGGGCGGTCTGGCAGCCCGATCCATTGCAGACCTGATTGGTGCAGGCGCATCATGGCAAAACTCTGTCGTTCCGCTGGCCGTGCGCAAGGCATGCCCGCCAAATGAAAAAGCCCCGCCAAAGCGGGGCTTTTCAGAACGCGGCGGGATGAGATCAGAAGCCCAGACCGGCGTATTTGTTCTTGAACTTCGACACACGGCCGCCGGTGTCCATCAGCTTGGCGTTGCCGCCCGTCCAGGCCGGATGGGCCAGCGGGTCGATGTCCAACGCCAGAGTCTCGCCGTCTTTGCCATAGGTCGAGCGGGTCTGATAGGTGGTGCCGTCGGTCATCTTCACCATGATGAAGTGATAGTCGGGGTGGATACCTTCTTTCATCGGTCCGTTCCTTACTCAGATTTCGCTTTGTACGTCGTGTTTTCCGCAATGCGGGCCGATTTGCCGCGACGATCGCGCAGGTAATACAGCTTGGCACGGCGCACACGGCCACGACGGACCACTTCGATGCTGTCGATGTTGGTCGAATACAGCGGGAACACGCGCTCGACGCCTTCGCCGAACGAGATCTTGCGCACAGTGAACGACGCGGCGATCGTGGCACCCCCCTTGCGGGCGATGCAGACGCCTTCGTAATTCTGCACGCGCGACCGGCTGCCTTCGGTCACCTTGTAACCGACGCGGATGGTATCCCCGGCCTTGAAATCCGGGATGGTCTTGCCAAGCGCAGCAATTTGCTCGGCTTCGAGTTGGGCGATCAGGTTCATGCCTGGTCCTTTCAAATCCTGCGGTAGGTCCGCAGAGGTGAGGCAGCCTCAGAGCTCTTGGTCTTCACCGGGTCCCCATCCATGGATGAGCCCGCCAGAGGTCAGGCGTGCTTGTCTGTCCTTGCCGCCCTGCTTGCCTGCGCACCGGGGAAGAAACCCGGCGAAAGAGCGAACAGGAATCGGGTGTGAGAGGCCTAAACAGCCCCCGACGTTGCCGCATAGCGTCAGCAGGCCACAGGGTCAAGTCTATGACTTGTCAGACACGCCCGTGCGGCGGCGATTTCGTCGCGCGCGATTCCACCTGCGCAAGGCATTTGCGGCGTCCTTGCCCAAGATCATGCGCAAACCGTCTTTGGCAAACATCTCTGCCCGGCGCGCCACTGTCGTGCCCGCCTCAACTTTGCCAAGGCCCGCACTGACCCGGCGCAGCAGCTGTCTGCGCTCGGCCATGAAACGGGCGTCATCGGTGCGGGGTGGCGTTTGCATCGGCTTGCGCAGATGCACGAAAAACTCAATCCCTTGGGTCTTAGTGACAGAGACAACCTCAAGATCCACCAAGCCCAGATGGATCAGATCGCGCACCATCAACTCAAAACTCTCGCCAAACATCACGCTGCAATGCGTGTCACGATAGGGGCCGGGATCACGCAGGTCGGCCAGATACCGATCATAGGCAACGCGCAGCGCGTTGGCGGGCATCCCCTCCAGCGCCCGGACAGCGACGGGGTCATCGCCGTCCCGCGGCTCCGGCGAGTCAAAATTCGACTTGAAATCGAAGCACGTCTCTGGCGACGGTTGACGGACCCCGTGGTGATAGGATGCCAGCCAGTCAGCCAACCTTGTTGGCATCCGGTAGCGGTCAAAGCAGGCCCGGTAGTCTGGAATGGCCATGGACAGCGTTCCGCCAGGCCGCAGCGCCACGGCGCAACCCTGCAAAAAGCGGATCGGATGTAAGCGCGACGCCGCCCCCCTCCTGCCATTGCTGATCTGATCCGGGCATTCTG
>DYMU01000039.1 GCA_020721445.1 Gemmobacter nectariphilus | reverse complement strand
ACGATCTCCTGCCGTGGAATTATGCCGCCAAGGTGTGATCAGGACAGCGCTTACGGGATTTCGCGACCTTCGTGCTGAGCGCGTCCGTCGGCCAAGTCACGTCTCAAGGCCAGCAGCTGACCGAGGCGGTCACCCCGGCCGCAGGATCGAGCCTGACGCCGTTCATCCCCATCCTGCTGGTGCTGCCAAATGCGATCTACGGGCTTTGGCTGATGCGCAACATCAGCCGGACACACACGAACCCCGAAATCTGACCCTCAGTCCGGGTGGCTGAGCGCCCGCGTCAGGCGGAAAGCGCCGGTTCCAAGCATGGGCGGCAGGGTGTCGGCGTCAAGCTTTGTGTCATGACCGGGGAACGGGTAGGCCGCGACGGTGATTCTGCCATTGTCGTCGACCTCGATCCAGGTGAAGCTTTGGGCGCTGACGTCGGTTTCGCCCATCAGCTTGCGCGGACCGTTGCCAAGGGCGGCTTGTGCGACAAACAGGATATCGCCCGCAGAACCGCTGTAGAAGGCGTGATGGTGGCCGGAAAGCCAAAGATCCACGCCCGCGGTTTGTGCAAGATCGAACAGGGCGGGATCGGCCAGCACGTCGCCTTCGCGGCCCCGCGAGATCGGCATCAGGGGCAGATGGCCGAACAGGATCACGGTCCGGTAGCGCCCTGCCTGCGATTGCAGGATGCCGCGCAGCCATGCCATATCATCATCAGCCAGCGGGCCCGACCGGGTGGCGTCGATCCCGACCAATAGGACATCGTGCGCTGTCCACGCCCCCCGGAAGGGCCAGCCGCCACTATCCAGCGAGACCAGAGCGGGCGCGCGGTCGGCCCATGCGGCGGCGAAAGCCGTCCGCTCTGCCTCGAAACCCGGATAGGCCGAAGCGTCGTGGTTGCCCGGGGTCACCAGAAGCGGAAGCCCGGACCGGGCCAGCGGATCGCTGACCGTGGCATGGAAGGCCGCCCACATCGCGGCAAGCTCAGCGGTCGTGAGTTTGGGGTTGCGGCGTTGGCCCGCCACCATGTCGCCGGTGCTGATGACAAGGTCGGGCCGCAGGGCGATGATCCGATCCAAGGCGCTGGAAACCTCGGGGCCGTATTCGGTCGAGCCATAGCTGCCATTCAGGTCAGAGATTACCGCGATGCGCAGCGGTTCGGCCGGCGCTGCGGTGGCGAGGGTGAGGACCAGGAGTGCGACGGCAAGGCGCCGCACCTCAGGGTGCCCCGCAGTCAACCGTTTCAGGTTTGGCGGTGCCGGTCAGGATGTACGCCTCTGGATCAAGGTCAAACTGGATTGCGCCCGCCTGACATTGCATCCGCAACGTTGCCGCCGCAAGCAGGGTGTTCTTCACCAACTGCGCGAACTGACGGTCCGAAAGGCCGAAGGATGACTGCAGATAGGCGTGCAGCGGGCCTTCGGCTTTCAGATCGGCCTCCAGCGCCATCAGTTGCCGGTAAGTGGCGGCAGGGAAATGGTGAAGATCGTCCAGCATGCCCGTGGACTTGGCGAAGTTGGCGTATTCCACCCGCCCACCGGCATCGTTGTCGTTGAGGTGGGTGCGTTTCAGCTTTACTGCACCTTCGGGAACAGGGGTGGTCTCATCACCATGAGACACCGCCTTGCGGGATTCCAGCGCGCCATCTTCGATCCAGTACCAGTGTTCGACATGGTCGATGTTGCCGACGCGGTCCTGCTGGCTGAGGATGAAGTCCAGAAGCACTATATTGGTCAGGTCAGCCATCCAGACGACGATCTGGCGCGGATCGGTGTCGTCGCCCATGTCACGCCGGATCTGGTTGTCCTTCAGCGCCTCGGCCAGCCCTTCGGCAACCGCGTCAACCAGCGGCTTTTGTGACCGCAGCGCCAGAAACGGGGCCGTGCCCTGAAAGTCGTAGTTCTGGCCTTCACCCCAGCCCGAGGCGCGGGTGCCGTTGAATTCCGAGTTGTAGCGGCTGCCCGTGCTGCGCAGCATCACGCCGTAAAGTGCTGCGCGGTCTGCGGTAAACAGATCATCGGTCGGGCTGTAGGCTTCGGGTTTCTGATCCGCCTCGACCAGAACTTGCCAGCCGGTGCGGTTCATGTCCGACGAATGGCTGTGTCCCGAAACCGCCACGCCGGGGCGGGCGACCTCGGTCAGGTGCATCTGCCGGTCCATGCTGCGCCAGACCGCAGGTGGCACACCGATATTGCCGCCGAAATAGCGCGACAGATGATAGTACAGCAGCGGCGAGGCCGAGAACGTGCCCGAGGTGCCCCGCGCGTTCATCGTGGGTTTGAACTTGGCCAACTCTCCGGCGCCAAGGGATTTGGCGTCCTTGCCTTCCGGGCAGGCACGGGTCTCGAACGCCCGCCGGTCGCCCGCGTATGGGCCCGAAGAGATATCATGCACGATCATCCCGGGGCTGGTGCTCCAGGTCTTGGGGCACAGGGCAACGGCGGGATCATAGAGGTCGATCGCGCAGTAGGCAGCCTCGGTCGCGAGATCGGTTTCGGAATAGATTGCCCCCGGCATGGGTGCGACGCGCACGCAACGTTCGGTCACGCCATTCGGGCTGGTGAACAGGGCCTCAACCCCAGTCACCGAATCGTTAGCCTGCGCAGCCGTGGCCAAGAGGAACGACAAGAGGGCAATGCGGATCGGTGAGGACATGGGCTTTTCCTACTTCGGGCAGATCGCGGCCTTCTCGGCGGCGGTCAGCGTCAGGTTCGGGTCAAACTCGAAGGTGTCGAAATGGTGGTCGATCCACGCTTCACAGCCATCGGCGCAGTCGGCCCCATTGCGGGCGTCGTCCCAATAGGCCTTGGCACGGTCCTCGCTCCAGCCGCAGAACTGCACCAGTGCCATGGCCGAAATCGCGCCCGAGGAATGCACGCCCCACATGCAATGCACCACCATCGGGCCGCGACCGGGGGTCTTGATGATGTCATGGATCTCTCGCATCACATCAGCTGGCCGGGTGGATTTGCCGGGCGCGTAGCTGATCTGGCCGGTGTCGCAGCGGGTGGTGCCGTATGCAGTGTTCTTGCCAAAGTCGATGTAGCGCGCGCTCGAGAATCCGGCCTGACACAGGGCCTTGCGTTGCGCGTCGTTCAGCCCCGTCCGCCCCTTGTCACCGCCCTTGAATCCGGCGCGGTATAGCACCCCCGAAAGGACGGGCCGGAAGAAGGCCAGCCCCTCGGCCGCCGCAGTCCCGCGACCGACCATCTGGGACGCGGAAGGTCCGCCGTTGCGGCTGGTATAGTCATCAGCCTGTGCCGCATTTGCGCTGGCCATGACCAGCAGTGCAAGCAAGGCCATCAGGGGTTTTGTCTTCCGCATTGTGCAGCCTTTGCAAAAAGGGTCAGTCTTCCGCCAGAAGCGCCCGCCAGATCAGTGCGCCAAGGGCGGCACCTGCCAGCGGTGCGACCCAGAACAGCCAAAGCTGCGCCAAGGCGGGGCCTTCGGCAAAAAGGGCCACGCCGGCAGACCGGGCCGGATTGACCGAGGTGTTGGTCACCGGGATGGACACCAGATGGATCAACGTCAGGCACAGGCCGATCGCAATCGGCGCAAATCCCGGCGTCGATTGTTTTGCGGTAGCCCCAAGGATCACGATCAGGAAGAACGCCGTCATCACCGCTTCGGTGACCAATGCCGATGTCAGGCTGAACCCGCCCGGCGAAGCCGCGCCATAGCCGTTCGAGGCGAAACCGCCGACGCCCGCGAAGTCGGCCTTGCCCGAAACGATGACGAACAGCACCGCCGCTGCCGCCACCGCGCCCAGAACCTGCGCCGCCCAGTAGGGGATCAGGTTGCGCGTCTCGAACCGACCCGCAAGTGCCAGGCCCAGGCTGACCGCCGGGTTGAAATGCCCACCCGAAATCCCGCCGACCGCATAGGCCATGGTCAGAACCGTCAGGCCAAAGGCCAAGGATACGCCCAGAAGGCCGATGCCGACCTCGGGGAAAGCTGCGGCAAGCACGGCGCTGCCGCAGCCGCCAAGGACCAGCCAGAAGGTGCCGAAAGCTTCGGCAGAGAGAGATCGGATCATGTGGTCTTTCCAGAGTTAAAAAGGAGTTCAAGGTCTGACTGCGCCGAAGCAGGCGATGGCCGGCACGGTGCATTGACAGGGCGTGCCCTACAGGCGCCCACCGCGGGCCGATATCACCTCGCCGGTGTCGCGCATGACGCAGACCATGTGTTCATGCCCCACGCTGGCTTCGATCTCCCACTCATGCTTGGACGGCGACCGGGCCTTCAGGATGTGGACATGGTGGCTGCTGACCGCGAAATTGGTCGCCATCAGGGCTGCACAGCCCTTCACCGCCATCGGCGGGGCCTTCTGGTCGGCGGTGTTCTGGCGGTGGGCAACGCTTTTTTCACGTTCGGCGTTGCCTGCCTGCCAACCCTCGGCGCAGTCTCTGGAGCTTTCGTTGTAGGGATAGCCGTGCAGGCCGTCGCGGTAGCAGGTTTCGAAATCTGCCGCATGCGAACCCGTCGCCGGGGAATAGCCGTCCTTGTAATGATGCTTGTTGTGCAAGAGCGTGGCGATGCCAAGCAATGCAGCGGCAGCGGCCACCTTTTCGTCATGGCTCATCTCGGCTGCAACGGGGGTTGCCACAAGTTGCAGGCACATCGCCGCAGTGCCCAAAAGCAGAAAAGCGTGTTTCATCCCGTATTCCTTCTGTTCGGTTTCACGTGTCCAGCCAAAGGTATTGCCAAAGCCTAGGGTCCGCTTTTTCGCGCCACTATCCGCAATGCGAAAGGGAGAGTAACCTCAGTCGATCCCAAGCAGTTTTCCCTTGGCGCCGAACCGGCAGTTGAATTCGCGCGTGGTGACGTTGCTTTGCACGAAGACTTCGAACCCACGACCGGCCGGCTGCGGCGGATAGGCCGTCAACGATCGGATCGGCAGACCGAAGGTCAGTGCCACCGCGCTGCGGCAGGCATCGGGCAAAAGCGCCTGAACGGGATTGGCACTTGCGGCCGGAGCGCCGGATTCCCGCAGGTAGGCGCCAGAGGCCCAGCCCGTGTAGCCCCCATCCGGGCCGGAGATCTTGCACCAGCGGCTGCGCCCTTCCCCGACACAACCACCGTTGCTCAGGATGGTGCCGTTGCCCACACGCGCCAGCACCCGGTCTTTCGTTGACGGACCCTCGCGGACGTTCAACAGATCGCCCGCGCTGACGCCGGATACCACCCACCAGTCCGGCCCGCTGGCGTCGGCGTCTCCACTGCCGACCGGCTTTTCTGGCGTCGGGCGGCCTTCGATGCTGATCGACAGCCGGTAGTTGGCAACCTCTCCCCGGCGTGCGGCGTTGCGCATCAGGTAGACCTGCACCACCCAGTCGCCGCCCGCAGGCAGGGTGACCGTGGTGCTGTTGCCGCTTACCGAGCCGTTGTAGGTCGTCGTATCCGACCCGCTGCGCCGGATGTTGAAATAGGCGCTCGCGTTGTCGGCGGTCATCGACACGGACATCTTTTGCCCAGGCGCCGCGCCCAGGACGTATTTCACCCCCCGGTCGCCCCGGATGGTGCCGCTGAGGATGGTTCCGGTCGCGCCGGGTGCGAAGGCGACACGTTCTGTCCTATCCTGGGCCAATGACTCGTTGGCCCCGATCGATCCAAGCACGGCCAAGACGAGGAAAAGCCTCACGAACAGACTGTGCAATGCTTTCATTTGGGCATCTCCGTCTTTTGTCCCCGTTGCCGAAGCTTTGGTTACTGAGCCGAACCACGACAGTTGTGTCTGGTTCGTAGTGGGCGGTCACATGCGTCTGGAACCGCGCGCACGATCCAGTTTACAGGCTACCTTCGGAACCGCTGTACATCACCTGAAGCACCCGGTTGCCGCTGTCGGTGCGGCAGATCCAGGGTGCATCGGCCCCTGCCACCGTGGCCTGCACCGTGTTGCCCGCCTCGGACGTGGCCACGTCAAAGACCGCCACGTCACGGACGGAAAGATTTGTCTGCCGCGCAATGGCGGCGCGGCAATTCGTGGCCGTGGCTCCGGTCAGATCGCCGCCCGTCACGGCGACGGCAGTGGTACCCGTTCCGGTATCGACACAGGCGGAAAGGGTCAGAGATACGAGACCGAAGAGGGCGGCAGAGGTTGCTTTCATGGTGGGTCCTTTCAGGGTGGCTTTGTTCGGTTCTTGCGCGATGTAAACTGGATGGCCCGGACAACGACCAGTGCGGTATCGCGGATACCAATCGTCAAGACTACTAGGATGCCGGTTTGCCTTGACCGGCAGCAAAGTTGGCATATTCTTTCGTATAAGGTCGTGGCTGCCTTTTCGATTTGTGGCGGTTTTCAAGGGTCAGGGTTACCGCGAAGAGCGTGTGGCGCTATCCGATTTGCGAAAGTGGGAACGGCTGGCGAAGATATTTATTGAAGCCCCGCTTGGCTTTCGCTTTCGAAGAATTAGCGACTTTTGCGGTCATCTGTTGGCGTAGTCAGTGTCCTTGGCGGGTTGCGACATCCTTGGGATCGAAGTGGACTGACAGTGTTTGAAAACACGACCTTCAGGGTAAAACCCCCGCCAAACCGACGGGATTGTGCGACTGAACCGGTCATGGACATCGAACAGCTTGGTCTGGCCCTGAGCGATCCCAACGGCTACCTGCGACTTGAACAGATGAGGCTGGGTCAAGGAGACGCCGTCATCAGCCGCGTGTGCTCGACAGAGTACACGGGCGCGATGCGCGACGACGCAAACTTCACCTTCGTTCTGCAGCGCTTTGGGCGTTACGACGTTCAGATAAGTGGTCGCGACTATGGTATGGCTCCGGGAAGTCTGATGGCCTTTCGCCCGAACGAGCGACGCACACAGGTCCGGGCCGGCAAGAGCGGCGTACGCGCTGCGGCGACCCTTCAGTTGCCGGTCAACCGAATGCACGAGCTTGCGCAGGCCGTGGAAACGTCCGCCAATGCGGTTTTTTCGCGCGACGGGGTTGCCTTGCCCGGGGAAGCCGGTCTGACCCTTGCGCGCGTCCTGCCGCAGCTTGCCGATGACCTGTTCTTGCGCCCCTCCATGCCTTTGCCCCCCCGGGTGGCGCAGGGGATCAAACACCTGATCGATGAAGTGCTTTGCGAGATGATTGGCCGAACGGCAGAGCACCCCTCATTGCGGCGGATATTCCCGGCCTTCAATCGTGTGCGCCAAGCAGAAGATATGATGCATGCCCATAGCGATGAACCGATATCGATCCTGCAAATCGCCGAAGCTCTTGATGTCAGCCTGCGCAGCCTGCAACTGGCCTTTGCCGAGGTTTACGGCGGTCTTAGCCCGCGAGATGTGCTGAACCGTATCCGACTGGACAAGGCGCGCGCGCGGCTTTTAGCAGCGGGTGGGGACGCGCAGGTGACGACCGTTGCGATGGACAGCGGTTTTTTCCACCTGGGGCGCTTTTCCCAAGCCTATGCCCGCACCTTTGGCGAAAAACCCAGTGAAACGCTGTTGCGCCGTCGCGCCTGAGTCCGGCTCAGCCCGGCGGCAGCACCCATTGCGGGCGCAGTCCCTCGATGCAGCTGATGGCAAGGTCAGACTGGGGCTGTTCGACAAAGGCTAGGCCGATGTCCCGCGCACATTGCGAGAAGATAAGCGCGCCGTGGCCTGCCTCGGGGAAGCCAAGGACACGCGCGTTGCCAAGGTTCGCCGCGGTATCCTTGGCGTCGGCATAGGATGTCTGGGTGTCGTTCAGCCCATAAAGCACCAGTGCCGGAATATCGCTTGTGACCGGATCGTGATAGCCTTCTCGGCGGCTGCCGGGAAAAAGCTCACAGATCTCGTACATCTGTGCCTGCGCATTGGTGTTCAGGTTCAGGAACTGGAATTTCAAAGTGGCGCTGAAAGCCTCGAACCCTGCACGCGAGTTGAAGGGCATGGATTCCTGACAGGCCACGACAAAGAGGTCGAGCCCGCCCACGAACCCTGACCATGAGGCCCGCGCCTGCCCCGAGACATCGGCGAAGAAGGCCGAAACATCAGCGTCGGACATCAGGTCTAGCACCGCGATGATCTGCGGCTGGTCCGTCGGGGGGATGTGCTCGGTAACAAAGTCGCGTAGCACGTCTTTCGAGGGCGTCACAGGAACAAGGGCAGCGACGGCCTGCAAGAAAGCCAGCATGTCATCCTTGGAGCGGGTTCCGACAATCGAAGCCTGCATCAGGTCGCCGAAGCGGCCCGCAAGATCTGTGGCACCCGTCGCCTTGACTTTCAGCGATTCTGCCAGCGCCTGCGCTGCTGCGGCCTGTGCCTGATCTTCCTTGGCCTCATTCGCAGCCATTTCGAACAGAAGTCCGGCCAGCGTCTGCTGATCCCGTGTCAGCTGGCCCGCATAGGGGTTCACCCGCTGTGCCGTGGTTGGTGGCAGGTTGGTGGCGCCTGACGCCACAAGATCCCATGTCGTCGTCTCGCCCCGGTCCCATTCTGTCAGGATCATCGGAATGAACCGCGTGGCATTGGGAATGGCACCAAAGCGGTTGCGCTTGGCGAACAGCTCAATCAGCGTCATGATCGTAATTTCGGGTTTCCCGCGCGCGGCGGGGATGGGCGCCTTTTGCAACTGTTCCGCCACCCGCATGAGGACCGCTTCAAGGTCGGGGTAAGCCTTGGCGCAGGCATCATCTGCTGCGCACTGATCTAGGACGGCCTGAATGCTTTCCTGCTCGGGCTTGGCGTTTTCGTCGTAGACCTTTGCTTGCGGCGGGCTAACACTGTCGAGGACGACCGACCGCACACCGTCGGGCGCGCTGCGCATGACTTCGAGGCCCAGTGTGGTGCCATAGGACACGCCGTAAATGTTGTAGTCCGCGTATCCCAGCGCCTGCATCAGCGCCCGCACATCCAGCGCATTCTGGTAGGTATTGTAGGCTGTCAGATCGGTGCCCTTGGCGGCAAGTTCGGCCGCACAGTCCTTGAAAAGCTGGATCTGCATGTAATCCGATCCGGCACTTGGCACCAGAAGGTCAAGAATATCGCCGCCAAGCGTGTTGAAGCACGTCACCATGTCGGAGGAGATGCCGGCGGCGCGCTGATCAAAGGTCACGACATCGCGGCGGGTGCGATAGCCGTCGAACAACGGATGCACCACGCCCGCCAGCGCCGCCAGGGCGCCGCCGCCCGGTCCGCCGTGCAGATAGATCACCGGGTCCGATACCGGGCTTTGCGTGCGCGCCTTCAGCACCGCAAAGGCCAAATCGATGCGGTTGCCATCGGGCTTGCCATGATCTTCGGGCACGTTCACCCGCCCGCAGATCACTGTGCGGCCCTCGACCTCGGTCGGTGGGACGGCGTTCGGGGGGCAAGCCTCGACCGTCACCGGATAGCGCGTATCGGCACCACCGGCACGGATGGCGGGAAAGGCGCTGGGATCAGGTTCCGCTGACAAAAGGGCCGTGACAACAGCAATGATCTGTTCCGGGGTCATCCAAAGCCTCCTTCAGGATATGTTCGAGGCAAACTCCGGCCCGGGTTTTGCAGAAGAGGGCACCGCAAAACCCGGACCGTTCACTCGTCACGCAAGACTGCGCTGCCGAAGGAAAGGGATCAGTTCATCTCGACCCAGTCTTCGATCGAGCCTTTGTCCGAAACAGTGCAGGCAACCCGGCGTTTGCTGTTGACCTCTTTCATGATGATCTCGTGAAAGCCCGGACGAAGCTGCGACACCTTCTCGATGCGCACCTCAACGCCCATCATGTCGGTGCAGGCGCGTTGCGCAGAACGGGGCGCAGACCCGGCCGCTTCGGTCTGATGGCCGTGGTGGCCCTTGACGTTGATGCTGAGGAAGTTCCTGTTGCCGTCATACTGGCATTCAAACAGCGTCACGTTCTGGCCCGAGGCCGGATATTGCCCATAAACGTGATACTTTCCGCTGGTCCGCTCGGCTGGAAGCGTCAAGGCATCGTTCATCATGACGCCAAGCTCGGTTGCGGCGGCTTCCGCGCAATGGGACACCATTGCTGCCTCTGAGACGATTTTTGCAGAGGCCGGAACGGCTGCAGCCAGCAGAAGTATGGAGGCGGTTGCGGCGAGTTGGCGAAAGCTTGGCATGTTTTCCTCATGGGATTCGGTTCGCGGGATGCAGGTTCAGGCTGATACGCGGCCTGCCCGCTGACAGGGTGCGTCAGGTCGCGCAGAACGACTATCCGCTAGGCGAAACAGGTGCGAACTTGTTGGATTTGGCAGAAGCGATGCCGACGCAAGGATCGCGTCCGGCACAGTTGCCGCTTCACTCACGCGGCATGGCGACCTGTACAACTGCAACAGCGGCCATCTTTAGGTTGTTACTTCTGGGTCTTGTTGTCAGTTTCGGGAAAAGTTGGGGAAGGCAGGAAGGGGACTGCAATGGATTTCATGAACCTCCTTAGGTCGGCAGAACTGCTTTTGTACGGTAAGCGCGACGCCGCCCCCCTCCTGCCATTGCTGATCTGATCCGGGCATTCT
>DYMU01000038.1 GCA_020721445.1 Gemmobacter nectariphilus | reverse complement strand
GGCGATAATTACCCACCCGCCTAGCCGCATCACGCAGCGCCAGCATCTCCGCGTGTGCGCTGGGATCATGTGTACTGATAGGCCGGTTCCAGCCCTCGCCGATCAACTCGCCATCACGCACCAAAACCGCCCCCACCGGCACCTCGCCCTCTGCCTCGGCGCGCGCAGCCAACGCTAAGGCACGGCGCATCCAGTCAGTATCATTCATTGCAACACTCATCTTTAACGATCCAACGGGCTATCCACCCCGCGCCCACCCTTATTCAGAACATGCGTATAAATCATCGTCGTACTCACATCGGCATGACCCAACAACCCCTGCACCGTGCGAATGTCATAACCACCTTCCAGCAGATGCGTGGCAAAGGAATGGCGCAAGGTATGCGGGCTGACAGGCTTCACAATCCCGGCATATCCAGCCGCCTTCACCACCTCAAGATGCGTCTTCAACCCCTGCGCAACACTTCGCGGAAGCATCGTCACCCGGCCCTTGCCACCCATGCCCTCTCGCACCGTAACCTCACCGTGCTCAAATTCGACATCCTTCACACGTAAGCGCAGACAATCCAACAAACGCATCCCCGTGCCATACAGCAAGCTGACGATCAGATTCATCAGCGGGTCATCCACCTACTTCAACAACCGGCGAACCTCATCCTGAGTCAACACCGTCGGCAACCTGGCAGGCTTCTTGGCTCGCGTAACCTCCGCCATCCATGGAAGGTTAACCCCCAACACCTCCTTGTACAAAAACAGCAGCGCCGACAATGTCAGAAAAGCCTCGACTGCATCCTTGCCCAAGGCGGAAGGGTGTTGCAGATCATGGAAATGGATGTATCTTCTAACCCACTGCACATACGTCTGCTCAGTAAGCAAACTGTAATGCTTAGTGCATATCCTCTGACGCAACTGATCCAGCAGCTTCGGCTGCCGCTCAGCACCTTAAATCAATGGAAGAAGATGGCTTCTAACCCTACGCTCAAGTTCGCTCCCTTCGGTCGCTGGGACACGCCTGCGGCGCGCCCCTTATTGATTCGGCACGAATTATTCATGATTCCGTAGGGTGCGCCATGCGCACCGAAGGGCTCAACGGTGCGCATGGCGCACCCTACGGCCAAACGGACAATCACGGATAAAGCTGGCCGGATCAATAGCTACACATTAGCCATCCCAAGCGTCGCCCTTGTCGTCAACTGAAGAGATATGGAAAAACACCGATGATTCACTCCACAGCAATCCGCAAACTCGTTTCTTCCGCCATCGCCGGCGCGTTGCTCCTGAGCGGCTCTATGCAGTCGGCACAGGCCTGCACCGGCATCACCCTGACGGCCGCGGACGGCACCGTCGTTCGCGCTCGAACGATGGAGTTCGCCATCGATATTCACTCCGACGTGATTATGATCCCGCGCGGCTATGCACGGAGCGGAAGCACGCCCGACGGCAAAGAAGGGATCCAGTGGACGGCGAAGTATGCCAGCGTCGGTGCCAACGGCGTGGGTCTGCCGGTCATGTTCGACGGCGTGAATGAAAAAGGTCTGTCCATGGGGCTGTTCTACTTCCCGACCTCCGCTGGATACATGCCCTACACCCCGTCCGATGCGGGCAAAACCATGGCTCCATGGGAACTGGGTTCCTGGATGCTGGAAAACTTCGCCAGCGTTGAAGAGGTGAAGGCCAACATCGGCAAGATCGTCGTCCCTGCCGTCGTGTTCGGACCCTGGGGCTTCGCTCCGGAGGCTCACTTCATCGTGCAGGACGCCGCCGGCAAGAGCATCGTGATCGAGTATGTCGGCGGAAAACTCAACGTCCATGACAACCCGCTGGGCGTATTGACAAACTCGCCGGCGTTCGATTGGCATATGACCAATCTGCGCAACTATGTCAACTTCTCAAGGACCAACGCACCTCCGACAATACTGGGGACTGTCACGCTCCAGCCGCTCGGCCAAGGTTCGGGGATGCTCGGGCTACCTGGAGACTTCACGCCGCCATCGCGCTTCGTTCGTGCGGTCGCATTCAGTCAGTCGGTGTTTAAGTCAAAGAATGCGGATGCTGCGGTTCTAGAGGCATTCCACGTCCTGAACCAATTCGATATTCCAAAGGGTGCTGCCCGCGAACGCGAGAAAGATGAGCACGGCAATATCCTCGCCGACTATACGATCTGGACGAGTGCCAGCGACCTCAGGGCGAAGCGGTTCTACTTTCGTACTTACGAGAGCAGCCAGATCCGGATGGTGGACCTGATGAAGATGAATCTCGATGCCAAGGACATCGTCACCCTATCGATGAAGGGCGAGGAGGTTATCAAGCCGCTGACCCCTTGAATGGCTAACAAATCGCTCAACCCGGACGGGCAAGAGCACCGCTTCGCTCTGCTCTTGCCCGCCAGTTAGCTCAAAACATTAGCCGGTTCGAACAATCGCGCCTCTGGGCGGTGATACTTGAGGAGACACTTATGAATCTCGGACCGTTCGTGAGGTCGGCCATCATGGTGATCGCCACCGTTGTCGCCGTTTCGCATGCAAGCGCACAGACGCAGTCGGCAGGCGCGGTTGCCAAAGAGGCGTTCATCTACGGCTTCCCGATTGTGGCTGGCTACGAGACGCTCTACAAGCAGGCGGTGGATCGTGCGGGGCCTGACTTCAAGGCGCCGTTCGACAGCATCGGTCACTCGTCGCGAGTCGCGACGTCGCAGGACACGCAGTTCGTCACTCCGAACTCGGACACACCTTACTCCTACGTCTGGATGGATCTGCGCGCCGAGCCTCTCGTCATCACCATGCCCGGGATTGAAAAGGGCCGCTACTACAGCGCGCAGCTGATCGACCTGTACACCCACAACTTCGGTTACCTCGGCACACGCAATCATGGCAACGCGGGTGGCGACTTCCTCATCGCGGGGCCCGACTGGAAGGGCGCGATACCCAGTGGCATCAAGGCGATCATTGTTTCGGAAACCCGGATCGCCTACGCCCTGTTTCGTACCCAGATGTTCAACCCCGCCGACCTGAAGAACGTGCAAGCCGTTCAGGCGCAATACAGAGTGCGCACGCTGAGCCAGTACCTGGACACCCCTGCTCCGGCGGCGGCGACGGCCATTGACTGGCCCAAGCCGGTCGCCGGCATGACCAAGACCGCGGCGATGTTCCCGTACCTGAATTTCCTGCTCCAGTTCTGTCCGACCCATCCCTCGGAAGAGGCGATGCGCGAGCGCTTCGCCACGCTGGGCATCGGTGCGGGGCTGGTGTTCGACCCCGCCAAGCTCGCTCCCGATGCCGCCAAGGCCGTGGATCAAGCCATCGCGTCGGCATGGAACGATGAGAAGGATCGCCGCGCGCGCATGATTGCCGGTGAGTTCTCGCAAAGCGACATCTTCGGCGACCGCAGGTTCATGAATGGCGACTACCTGCGCCGCTTCGTCGCGGCCGACCTGGGCATCTACGGGAACACCAAGGAAGAGGCTGTCTATCCGAACTACTTCAGTGACAGCGAAGGCAGACCCCTGGATGCCGCGAGCAACCGCTACACACTGCGTTTCGAAAAGGGGCAACTGCCGCCGGCCAACGCCTTCTGGTCGCTCACGATGTACGACGGTAAGACCAAGCTGCTGGTCGAGAACCCGCTCCAGCGCTACCTGATCAACTCGCCCATGGCGAATGCGTTCAAGGCCGATCGGGACGGCTCGGTGACGCTCTACCTGCAAAAGGACTCGCCGGGTGCGGCGCTGGAGTCGAACTGGTTGCCCGCGCCGGCGGGCCCCTTCTACGCCATCCTGCGCATCTACCTGCCCAAGGCCGAGGTGCTCGATGGCCGCTGGAAGCATCCCCCTCTGATTCGGGTCGGTACCGGTGAGACGACAGGTGCCGCAGCGACCGGGGCCGCGCTGGCGACCACCGACACGCGCATCGGCCGGCTTGAATTCGAGCGCGGCTATCCATCGCAAGCGACCGTCAAGACGCTTTTCGACCAGATGGACTTCCAGCGGGCGACGCAGGCCTACCTCTGGTCGCTGCCGCTGATGGGATTTGCCCAATGGCAGCACGAGCACGAGCAGGTGTTCGGGGCCGAGGACACCGATCTGGTCATGTACAACAGCTACCGCGACAAGCTCGGCCTGCTGACGGCCAATGCCACCACGCCGTACATCCTGGGCTTCCCGAATCTCGGGCGCACCGGGCCGCTGGTCATCGAGATCCCCCCCGGGCCGACAGCGGGCGGCATCAGCGACATGTGGCAAATGGGCGTCGGCGGCGGCGATTTCGGCGAGGCCGGACCTGACAAGGCAATGGGCGACAAACTCCTGATCCTCGGCCCAGGACAGGAGGACCCGAAGGTTGCGGGCTATCGCGTCGTGCGCTCACCGACAGTCGGTGTCTTCATCGGCTTTCGCGTACTCACCCCCGATCCGCAGGCCGGCAAGGCGCTGCTCGACAAGTTCCGCATCTATCCCTACAGCCAGCGCGCCAACCCGCCTGTGACGCGGTACATCAGCCCTGACGGCAAGCCCTGGAGCGGGACCCAGCCACGCGGCATGGCCTATTGGGAGTTACTCGCCGCAACCATCGACCAGGAGCCCGTTCGCGAGCGCGACCGCTTCATGATGGCAATGCTCAAGCCGCTGGGCATCGAGAAAGGTAAAGCCTTCAAGCCGGATGCACGGCAGACCGGGCTCCTGACCGAGGCGGCGCTGGTCGGCGAGGCGATGGCGCGTGCCAACGCCTACCAGAAGCGCTTCGCGAACGCCGCGATCTGGCCGGACCGGCGCTGGGAGATCTCGCTGGGGTTCGAGCCTGGCGTGGAGCCCGAGTTTTCTGCACCTCTCGACGAATATGCGTCCTGGTTCTATGAGGCCGTGACCGCCGCCAAGGCCATGGCCACCAAGGTGCCCGGCGTGGGGCAGACCTACCTCGAAGCCACCAAGGACAAGGAGGGCAACTGGCTCGACGGCGGCAAGAACTACCGCCTGCGGGTGGGGGCCGATGTGCCGGCCAAGCAGTTCTGGTCGGTGACGGCCTACGACAACGAATCCCGCTGCTTCATCGACAACCAGGAGGAGATCGCCGACCGTTCGTCGCGCATGGATCTGATGAAGAACGCGGATGGCTCGGCCGACATCTACTTCGGGCCCACCGCTCCCACAGGCAAGGAGAAGAACTGGATCCCGACGATTCCCGGAAAAGGGTGGTTCACCTACTTCCGTCTGTACGCCCCGACCGAAGCCTACTTCGACCGCAGTTGGAAACTCGCGGATATCGAGCGCGTGGAGTGATCGTTACCCAACGCCGACGGATCGAATCGGGCTTTGGGTGCGGTGCCAGCCAACATTCAATCCTCACAGGAGATTGCCAGATGAAGTTTAAATCCTCCCTTTCGTTGGCAGCCTTTTTCACGATGGCGGGTCTCAAGTCCGACAGGCTGCTAGCGCAGCCGGTGCCGGCAGCGGCAGGCAGGATGTGAACGTCAGCATCATCCAGCCGATTCTGAATATCTCGCTGCCCGACAAATGGTCGGTCGGCACCTCCGAGATGAACCTGGTGTACGACTGGGAGCGCGACGACTGGACGGCGCTGCCGTTGGGCATGAAGCTGGCCAAGCTGGTGAAATTTGGCCAACTGCCGGTGCAGTTTACGGGGTCCTACGAACACAACTTCGCCGACGACTATGACGCGCCCAAGTTGACGTTCAACTTTACGGTGAAGTTTCTGTTCCCGATTTAATACGCAACGTCCGGGCTGCAGCCCGGACAGCGCAAGCAAACTAAACGAGAGAATGCAAGGATGAACCAGACTGGAGACAACCCATGGGGCGTATCGCTGATACGCGGCGATCTGCTGTTTCGCCTGCAGCGCAAGATCGGACTGATTCCTGAACAGGGGCTGGGCATCGTCCGCCGCGCCCTGTTCTGGTCGCTGCTGGCGTGGCTGCCGATCGCAGTCTGGGCACTGCTGCAGGGGTGTTTTCTGCCGGTCGCTGGCGGCGAACCGCTGCTTGCCCACTACGGGATCAATGCCCGATTGCTGCTGGCGGTGCCCTTGTTCATCATCGGCGAAGGCATGATGCACAGTACACTGACGACCCTGCTGCCGCGCTTGGTCAGTTCCGGCATCGTTCCGCCTGCGCAACTGGATCGCTTGCGTTCGGTGCTGGGCGACATCGCCCGGCTGCGCGACTCGGTGCTGCCGTGGATCGCCATATTCGCCGTACTGGCCTCGTACTTTTTGCTCTCAATACCAAACGAGGTGCCACATGAACTGGCCTGGGCTAACGCACAGATGGACAGCCAGGCGCAGCCGGGCAGCGCCGGACTGGGTTTCGGTGCTTGGTGGTATCTGTACGTCGGGCGCACCATTTTCCTGACGCTGCTGCTGGCCTGGCTGTGGCGGCTGGTGCTGCTGTTCATCCTGTTCAAGCGGATTGCCGGACTGGAATTGTCGCTGGTGCCGACGCACCCGGATCGCTGCGCCGGGCTGGGCTTCATGGCCAGGATTCCGCTCATGTTCGTCCCCTTCGTGCTGGGGATTTCTGCCGTTTTTGCCTCCGGCTGGGCGCACCAGACCGTGTACCACGATGTCGCCATTGCCTCGCTGCGTGTCGAGATCATCGCCTTTGTCGTGATCCTGCCGCTGCTTTGCGTCGCGCCGTTCGTCTCTTTTCTCGGCTTGATGCTCCGCACGAAAAAGCAGGCCATGCTCGATTACGGCGACCTGATCGGCCGTCACGGCCGGCTGGTTCGCGAAAAGTGGATCGACGGCAAACCGGCTGTGGACGATCCGATCCTCGACGCGCCCGAACTCGGCCCGATCGCCGACACCGCAGCGCCATACGAACTGATCGCAAAAATCCGCCCGTTGCCGTTGACCATGGGTTCGCTGATACCGCTCGTGGGCGCAGCCCTGCTGCCGATGATCGTGCTTGCCGCGATTGATCTGCCGCTGAAAACCGTCCTGAAGTCGATTTTGAAAATACTGATCTAGTCCCGGCGCATTTCCGTGCGACGACTACCAGTACGTAGCGCAGGGGGCGATCCATACCAGCAGCTGATGTTGAACACGCAAGGGGGAGGTAGATGCGAATAAATCCGTACCTGCGAGAGATGGCATTCCAGTTCGCCAGACAGTTGCGCGGACGGCTCGTACACGATCCAGTTTGGCGACTGCGCAAAGGACACGCCCAGCTGCTTGGTCGCGGCTGTCGGCTGGGTCTATTAGGTGTAGCGGCACCGGCACTGCCAGGAAATCCTCGACCTCAGCTGGAAGTTCCCGGAAGCGCAGCCGGTTCGTCGGTAGCCGATTAATGACCTACGCAGGAGTAGGCCGAGGTGGTGATAGACTTCCTGAACTCAACAATCACAAGCTAACCTTTCAAGGAAATCACCCTATGAAAACAAAGCACTCACTGACCCTGGCCATCGTCATCATGTCAGGATTCGCCATCCCCGCTTTTGCTTCCGGCGGTGGCGCGATCGTCACCGCAGATCCGTCGAAGCACTTCGATGCCAAGGGCAAGCCGCCGTCGAAATACACGGTCGAGCTGCAAAACGGCCTGCGCAAGACATTGCCCTTCGAGGACAAGCGCGATTTCGAGGAAGCCAAAAAAGGTTTCATCGCCGCGCCGACCTACAAGCAAATCATGGCCGATGCGGGTCACGTCGCCTGGGACATGGGCAGCTACGAGTGGCTGCTGGACGAAGGCAAGGACTTCGACAGCATTCATCCGTCCTTGCAGCGTCAGGCCATCCTCAATATGGCCTACGGCTTGTATGAAGTGGTGCCGGGCAAAATCTATCAAGTGCGCGGCTACGACCTCGCCAACATCAGCTTCGTCAAGGGCGATACTGGCTGGATCGTGTTCGACCCGCTGACCGCCAAGGAAACCGCTAGGGCGGCGCTGGAATTCATCAACGAAAAACTGGGCAAGCGGCCGGTGGTCGCGGTGGTGTTCTCGCATTCTCATGCAGACCACTTTGGCGGCGTGCGCGGGGTGGTGGACGAGGCGGACGTGAAAAGCGGCAAGGTGCCGGTGATCGCGCCAGTCGGTTTCATGGAGCACGCCGTCGCCGAGAACGTCTATGCCGGCAACGCGATGACGCGGCGCATGTATTTCCAGTACGGCTTGCAGTTGCCGCGCAGCCCGTTCGGCCATGTCGATCAGTCGATCGGCAAGAACACCGCCGCTGGCAATCTGGGGCTGATCGAGCCGAGTCGCTACGTTGCGAAAGACTTCGAGGAAATCACCATCGATGGCGTGAAGATGGAATTCCAGAACACACCGGGCACCGAAGCGCCCGCGGAAATGAATACGTATTTCCCGCAGTTCAAGGCCTTCTGGGCGGCGGAGAACATCACTGGCACCATCCACAACATCTACACCCTGCGCGGCGCGCTGGTGCGCGATGCGCTGGCGTGGTCGAAGCACATCAACGTGGCGCTCTACCGCTATGGCACGGAGGCCGAAACCATGTTCTCCGCGCATAGCTGGCCGCGTTTCGGCAATGCACGTATCCAGGAGGTGATGCGCACCCAGCGCGACACCTATGCCCACCTCAATAACGAAGTGCTACATCTGGCGAATCAGGGCGTGACCATCAACGAAGTACACAATGTTTACCAACTGCCCAAGAGCCTGCAAGGCCAGTGGGCAGCGCACAGCTACCACGGATCGGAAGAACACAACAGCCGCGCCGTGCTCAACCGCTACCTGGGTTACTGGGACGCCAATCCGGCGACGCTGATGCCGTTGTCGCCGCGCGACTCTGCGCCGCTGTACGTCGAGATGATGGGCGGCGCAGGCAAGATCATGGCCAAGGGCAAGCAGCTCCACGCCCAGGGCAAATACCGCGAGGCGATGGAGATTGTGAACAAGCTGGTTTACGCCGAGCCGGACAATGTGCAGGCCAAGGAACTGTTGGCGGATGTGTTCGAGCAGATTGGCTACCAGAAGGAAAGCCCCAGCGTGCGCAACAGCTTCCTTGCCGCAGCCTACGAGTTGCGCAACGGCATGCCGTCAGGCGCATCAGCAGGAACCAAGGGGTCGGACATGATCCGTGGCATGTCCACCGAGCTCTGGCTCAACGCACTGGGCATTGCGGTTGACAGCAAAAAAGCCGAGGGCATGAAGTTCACCATCAATCTGGTGACACCGGACAACCAGGAAAAATTCGCGGTGGAAATGAGCAATTCAGCGCTCACCAACATCAAGGGTCAACAGGCGAAGAACCCGAATTTGACCGTCACCATCAACCGTTCCGACCTCGAAACCGTGATGGGCGGTGCAACCAGCTTCGACAAACTGCTGGCTGCGGGCAAGGTGAAGTTCGAAGGCGACCGCAAACCGTTTGACCAGCTGCGCAGCACGCTGACGGGGTTCACCCCGGATTTCGAGATGCTGCCGGGAACCAAACCCGCCAAGGCGGTTGCGCCGCCAGCGAAAGACCCGTTGGAGACGCAACATCCGGCTGATACCTCGGGCGGTTGAGTTTCACACAATCTGAATATTGCAAACACAAAAGGACAGAACATGAAAACTTTCTCCATCACCGCAATGGCCGCGCTGACAACGCTTGCCTACTCCGGCCATGCCGCCGCCGATTCCGCCGAACTGGCCAAGCAGCTTTCCAACCCGATTGCGGCACTGATTCAGGTGCCGTTTCAGTACAACTGGGACACCGGCATCGGCGCGGCGGATGCGGATCGCAGCCTTCTCAATATCCAGCCGGTGATCCCGTTTTCGATCAGCGAAGACTGGAACCTGATCTCGCGCACCATTCTGCCGATCATCGATGCCGATGCCCCGGTTGCGGGCGGCGAGAGTCATTCCGGCACGGGCGACATCGTGCAAAGCCTGTTCCTCGGCCCCAAGATGCCCACCGCCAGCGGCTGGATCTGGGGCGCGGGGCCGGTGTTCCTGCTGCCGACCGCCAGCGACGATGCGCTGGGGACTGAAAAATGGGGGATCGGCCCCACCGCAGTGGCGCTCAAGCAGCAGGATGGCTGGACTTACGGCGCGCTGTTCAACCACATCTGGTCGGTCGCGGGCGACGACCAGCGCGCGGACGTCAACGCCACCTTCCTGCAACCCTTCCTCGGCTACACCACGAAAACGTATACGACGATCACGCTGACGCCCGAAACCACCTACGACTGGGAAACTAGGCAATGGACGGTTCCACTCAACCTCGTGGTCAGCCAGGTGCTGAAAATCGGCGAGCAGCCCATCAGCCTCGCGCTGGGGTATCGCAAGTATCTCGATGCACCAACGGGCGGTCCGGACTGGGGACTGCGGTTTGTGGTGTCGTTTATGTTCCCGAGGTGAACAATTACCCGGTACATCAGTTTGGATTTATTAGGACTTACGCAGGCGATGGCTTTGCCCCCTCGCCCCTCGTGGGAGAGAGGGGGAAGTGTCCTATAAAGCATAGGCTTACGCCAACATCCACACCCTCTCCCCAACCCTCCCCCGTCGAGGGGGAGGGGGCTAAAACCAATGTATTGCGTAAAACAACGAACGTCCCAAAATGGCATTGGGGGCAGTCTCGTTTGATCTTTACATAAGCAAATACGTCTTGCTCGATTCGTGAGTTTTTTTATTCCTCTCTCGATGCTTATGCCTTCCCGAACCTGAATAGGCGCTACACCCAGCGATCACTTCCCGCCCATCATCGCCGGATCAAGCGGCTTTCCATTGATGGTTACATTG